>JBCCTI010000013.1:0-109379 GCA_039198955.1 Bacteroidota bacterium
AGGATGGCTCAGACCATCCGATTACCAGACAGACGAACATTTGTTCTATGCAGTAGACAGGGCATTGGCCGCCGTTGGCAAAGAATTACGGATCAACTTTAGCCCTTTTCAAAATTAAAACTAATTCTGTTCAATTACTTACTTTTGTACAATTTATAATTTCCTTCCCGCACTGCGTACTCAAACCCACCCACTGAGCGCCAGAAGAGAATCTTATGCGGTACCTCATCCGATTGCCCACTAAGGTAAGGCAATAAATCGGTACCGTCCAGTTGCAGATTTTTCGAAGTAGTACTTTGGGTAGCCGCTAGTACAGTAGGAAAAATATCCAGCGATATGATGGGCTTTGGGTACTTCGCTGATTGTTTGATGGCAGCTGGCCAGGTTATCAGGAAAGGAACCCGGATTCCACCCTCGAACAACATTCCCTTATGTCCCCGAAACGGTCGATTATCAGCATGTTCTGCCCGCCCCCCATTATCGCTAAGAAAGATAACGATCGTATTTTCTTTCAGGTTATTGGCTAGTAACGTAGAATCTATTTTTCCGACTCCGGCATCTACCCCAGCTACCATCGCAGCGTATACGCTTCGGCCGCCGTACTCAATATGTTTTGTCTTTTCCAGATAGGCAGGTGTAACCTGATCAGGGGCGTGGGGAGCATTGTAGGCGAGATACAGAAAAAACGGATTTCGTCGGTTTTCCTGAATAAATCCCACTGCCTCTTCGCTAAAATCGTCGGTCAGGTAATGAAGCTCCTGCGGGTCAACGGGCTGCTGGTTCCGATACACAGTTTTGTGATCTCCATCAGGTCGTCCCCAATAGTTCATCCCACCCGACGAAAACCCAAACCAGTGGTCGAACCCCCGGTTCGGCGGCAGTAAGCTCGGATGATCCCCCAGGTGCCACTTGCCGATAGCAGCAGTGCGGTATCCGTTATCCTGAAGCACTTCCGAGAGCATGGTTTCCGAAAGAGGGGTTCCTACTGTCGATTCATTTTTTTGATACGGTGGATTACAATCGTGCCCAAAGCGAGCCTGATACCGCCCGGTAAGCAATCCGGCACGCGAGGGGCTACAATAAGGATGAGACACGTAGCCTTGCGAAAAAATAATACCCTGCCGGGCGAGCCGATCCAAGTTCGGGGTCAGTATGTCAGTAGCACCGTTGAAACCCACGTCCGCCCAGCCCTGATCGTCGGTTACAATCAGGATAATGTTCGGCTTACTAGACTGGGCATACATCGGAGTTACTAGCAACCGCAATAATACGCTCAGACTCAAAATCAGTCTAATAGCGTACATTATTTGGCAAATACTATTGTTCAGGGCCTTCACTAGCACAACTTTAGTTCGTTATTACTGCGTATCAATCATTTCTTATCTCTCTTATTATCAAACCATTAAGCATTACTTCCTGCGATTTTGATATATCTTCAATCGTAATCTCTACTGGGCTGCTTCCATCGGAACCAAAGGAGACTTCGACAAAAGTCGGAGGTTTCTGATCGAGGTACTGCCCGGTAGTTGGCCTTATTCCTTCGGTTAAAACCTCCTCCCCCACCCTAATTCTAATACTAGCTTCCTCAGTGTTTTTCTCAATACCGATATTATGCAAATATAATCTTCCTTGATAATTGCCTTCGGGAAAGTCCTGGAAACTAACTTTTAAGCTTCCCCCCTGCTCAATCCTTACTCCGTCCATCGCCAAGTATGCCTTTTCTGATGACATTCCCCAGGCACCAGTCCATTCAATTGGTTTACCTTGGCCACTAATTTTTACTGTTGCTTCCGGCCAAGCCTTCAATTGGATAGATTCTTTATTTTCGTCGTTTCCGTTCCAGGCGATCCAACCAAATTGAAGTTGCTGTTGATCATTACCTACATCCAGCTTTACTTCTTTCAAATCATAAATGGGCTGAGCTTCGGCTAGCGTTCGATTAGGTTCATAAGCTACAGTAGTGATACTGGCACTTCCTTTCTTTAAACCTTTCGCCCGGGCGATGACCGTAATTTTTCCAGTGGCACTTGCAGATTTAAGCAATGCCGAAGATACTCCGTAGTAAGCGGGATTAGGGTTAGCATCTACCGAGGCATCACCTACAATCGTACCTGGCCCTTCTACGGAAAACTCCACTTCTGAAGTATCAGTCAGTACAGTATTTCCTTGATCATCTTGCAGATAGGCTCGTACCATTTTTATATCGAACCCACTGGCAAAAAAAGGTCGCTCATCTTCTTCAATAACCACCCGCAACTGAGTAGCCCTACCTACTTTTGATCGATGATGGGATGCTACTTCTCGTCCGTTGACAAAACCCTTTGCTTCTAAGTTACCTTTCACCGAAGGTAAAGCGAAACTAAACGATGGATGATCTACGTGCAATCGTTCGGGGTCACGGTCAGGAACTTGCCGGGCTACCAATTTTCCGTTATTGTAAAGAGCTACCTCCTGACAATTGCTGAACACGATTACTTCCCTAGGTGATGAAGAAGCTCTAAGGTCAGCAATGTATACCATCGGTTCAGGGAGAAGCTCGGATTGATACCAGTAAAAGACCGGATTGGGAACCCGATAAAATGAGAATATTCGCCGACTGGCAAATAAATCGCGTGGCTTAAAAGTCTGATAATCATGGGCTGTCCACACCGCCACGCCGATTCGGTTAGGTGATACTTTAGAACGGGATACTTCTACTTGGTTACGGATGGCATTAGCCGAGCTTCCGTGTTCGCATAAAAATGATAGTTCCCGGTCAGTGATGGGCATATCCTGATAATCCATAGGAGCGTAGATATCACAAATTCCCGAACTACGCGGCCCCGTCCAGGGACTACCGTTGGAAGAAGTTGGGCGGGTAGGGTCTTCTTCTTTGGCGGCGTAGTGTAGTCGTTCTACTGGTCCCCGATGATTGATTGCCGCCCCCCAGGTAAAGACACTGGGGTGGTTGCGGTGATTTCGGATCATACGACGGGTAGCTTCTTCCAGCCGATCAAACCAGACTTCGTTGCCAATACCAATCCAGGTTGGGGGTTCTTCGTAAACTAAAAGACCCAGTTCATCGCAGGCTTCCAGAAAGCTGTTATCGTGTGGATAGTGCGCCAAACGAACCACATTGAAGCCCGCTTGCTTAAACTGATAAGCATCTTTCCAATGCAAAGAATTAGGTACGGCATCCCCAACGAACGGATAAGCTTGATGACGATTAGCCCCGATCAACTCCAATGGTTCGCCGTTCAAACGTAAGCCCTCCCCATCAATTAGTTCTATCTTTCTAATGCCTAGTGGGTTTTCTACCTGATCTACCGCCTCATCACCATTCATTACCAGCGTATTGACCCGGTACAGATACGGATGGACGGGTGACCAAAGCTGCAAGTTTTCGGTAATACCCGTTATCTGGGAGAATGTATGGGCAGATTGAGGCAGAATCACCTGGGAAGATTCCATACGGGCCACTACCTGCCCCTGCTGGTCAATAATACGAGTAAGTAGCTTGCACTCCTTTTCTTCTTCTGATGCATTCCGAACGGTAGTGCGAATATGGATAGTAGCATTTTCGGGGGTAACCGTCGGAGTGGTGATGAATACTCCACTCTCTTTTTCCTCCCAGGCAAAGGGAACGTATAATTCGTCAGTCGTAACTAGATAAACATTCCGGTACAGCCCACTGAACTTTATATAATCGTACTGATCACCTTCGGGCGGAATTTCAGGGTTCAGGGTATTATCAACTTTTAGGGCGATGGTATTTTCACCAGGTTTCACAAAAGATGTCACATCGAAGTGAAAGGGAGTATAGCCACCTATATCGTGTTTACCTACATATTCACTGTTGATCCAAAGCGAAGTTACTTGATGTGCACCTTCAAACTCTAGAAAAACTTTTTGCCTCTTCTGTACTGAAATATTTAGCTTTTTCCGGTACCAGCCAATATTCCGTTGAAAGGTTTCTTGATAAGGATCGTCCTGGCTACCGTTCAAATCCAACGAAGCTAACTCAAAGGTGTGGGGTACATTAATCTGCGCCCAGCCTGAATCATCAAAACCCTTCGTATTAACCTCGCTGCTCTGTTCGCCTAAACTAAATTTCCAATCTTGATTAATGTTAATCTTTTGGCGATTTGTCTCAGTATAACCAGGCGGATACTGAGCCAGCAAACTGCCTCGAGTAAACAGAAGAAATAAAATTAGTAAAATTTTGTTTATCAGTAGTTTAGCCAATGCCTCGTAAGTAATTACTTTAATAAAAAATATTCTCTTTTACTCCGCTTTTTCTACTTGCACATAGTAAGCGGAAAAAGACTCTCCTGATTCATCTTCAAAGGCAGCCCACAGCTCATACTCTCCGGCATCTACCGACACAGAAAAAGTAACTGAATCGTGACTGTCGCTTAGACTTATTCTTTCTTCGTAATCCCCAAGGGTTAAAGAAGCCTGATTGATATTCAGTACGGCGCCCGCTGGCAATTCACTTACGGTAGTGCCGGGTACTGCCGGACGAGCGGGTACACTTTCGTTATACTTAGTTTCAAGCTGAGCCGGCCAATGATTGAGGGTAAACCGATAAGTGCCGCTCTGAGGAAACTCCACCGCCCACCAGCCTTCACTTTTCATACCCTCCCGGATTAGTTTCTGGTTCCAGGCTACGCTGTTGTACCCTTCCGCCATATGCATATCGTGGGTATATAAAGTGGCAACCGGGGACTGGGGCGAACACACAGTGATGTAGGGAGTATCGTCAAAGGAAGGCTCAATATCTTGCCACCAGCTTTCGTAGGCAGATCGGAGCTCTTCTTTTTTCTCAGGATACTGGTCAGCTACATTGGTTTGCTGCTCAGGATCTCCTTCCAAGTTATACAATTCTTCGCCGTTAATGAGCCGCCACAATCCTTGCATGGTAGAAGATTGTCGCCATTTTTCGGGATACTCCAGTCGCTGCGAATCAGTAATGAGTACTCGGGAAGCAGTTTGGCTAGTATCGCCATCGTGGATCAAGCTTTTAAGGCTGATACCATCAAACGTTATGTCTGATGAGAGTTTCAAATCCAGCATATCAATCAGCGTAGGAAATACGTCTACGTGAGCGGTTAGCTCCGTCACATCATGATTTTCGGGAATATTTCCGCCCGGCCAACGAAGGAAAAAAGGTACCCGGTGCCCGCCTTCGTACATGCTTCCTTTCTTCCCCCGCATTCCGGCATTATATCCTACTTCTTTATCATCCCGGTTGCCAATGCCATCGCTAGTACCATTATCGGTCATAAAAATGAGTAGGGTATTTTTAGATAGATCGTTTTCATCTAAATAATTCAGTAGCTTTCCTAGATTCTCGTCGAGATTAGCTAGCATTCCGTTGAAAGCCGGATTGTATATTTCTTGGTTACCTTGATAAGGAGTTACGTACTCATCTTCCACGTAGTACGGACTATGGGGTGCATTGGTAGCAATGTAGCAGAAGAACGGTTGATCCGCTTCCTTCTGACTACCGATAAAGCTCAGGGCGTTATCGAACCACACATCAGTACAATACCCCAAAAACTCTTTAGGCTCACCGTTGTGGAAGTAGGTATCATCAAAGTAATCGTTATTCCAGAAGTCAGGCTGTTGGCCTACTCCCCCACCCCCGTGAACAAGTACCTCCTGAAAGCCCCGATTTTGAGGAAGAAATGGTTCATTATCTCCCAAGTGCCACTTACCAAAAATTCCGGTAGCGTAACCATTTTCAGTCATAGCATCGGCGATCGTTACCTCGCCCTCCCGCAGCAAAGAACGCCCACCGATAGTATGCCACACTCCGGTGCGATTAGCGTAGTGTCCGGTGAGTAAAGCGGCCCGGGTGGGTGCACAGGTAGGACTCACGTGAAAATCAGTGAGTCGGGTGCTCTGAGCGTAAAGTGCATCAATATTGGGTGTAGACAGATTTGGATTTCCGTGGCAGGACATGTCACCGTAGCCCTGATCGTCGGTGATAACGATAATTACATTGGGAGGGGACGTGGTTTCCTTAGAAATAGGCTCAGAGCATCCGCCAACCGCTAAGATAATTACGCATAGAAATCTAAAAAGTAGCTGGTAGGTCAAAGGGTAGATTAGGTTTGAGAAAGGTTGTTGTAAGTAGTAATTTATTGATTATTCCATAAGCATCGTCAAGTAAAGGCACGGTAGCGCCCTGTGGGACCCTACCGCGACCAGAAAATTCTTACAGCATTAGTTGGCTAGAGCTACCTCGACCGCATAGGCGTAGTCCCCGGTTTTTTCAGCAGGCAATTTTACCATAAGCCCTTCTTCAGTTTGTTCCCAAGAAATTTCAGCGTCACTTCCTAGTAAATTCGCACTGGTTACTTCTTCGGTATGTTCAGCACCAGTAGCAAGTGATTTGATCAATAATTCACCGCTTTCTGGCCAATCCATAGCAATGGCGTATAATTTATCACCTTTGGTAGTAAAGCGAAAATCTTCCGCCGTTAGGTCTTTATTTTTTCCCTCGGTATGGTGACCGGTAGCTACGTCGGTAGGCCCTTCGCCAAAAATCTTCCAAGGACGGGTTCCGTAAATAGCATCGCCATTGGTTTCTAGCCACTTACCAATCTCGAGTAGAACCTGTTGCTGATCTTCCGGAATGGTACCGTCTGATTTAGGACCTACGCTAAGCAGCAAACAGCCATTTTTACTGACAATATCAATTAGGTCATCTACCAGGCTATTAGGAGTCTTACTGATCCATCCTTCCACGTAGCCCCAAGAATTTTTACCAACCGAGGTATCCGTTTGCCAAGGCTCATCGCTAATGTCTGACATTTTACCTCGCTCAATGTCCAGGGTCATGGTGCCGGGAGGAAAGGCTTCGTGATCAAAATTCTTATCCTGAAGTACTACTTCAGCATTCCAGTCTAGCCCTTTGTTGTAATAATAAGCAGCAACTTTGGGACGGTACTCCTTGAAGTCATCTATGTCAAAAAAGAAATCAAACCATAGGATGTCCGGCTGATAGTTGTCAATAATATCAGTAGTTCGGTTCCACCATAGCTCCTTAAATTCTTCAGAAACCGGCTCATCCAACGCAGTACCTTTTTTACTGTACAAGTCAGCGTATTCGGGATCTACAGTATCAAAATGGTCTTTTTTATTGTAAAATGCCCAATTAAATGCTAAGTGGGACGAAGCTCCCATTTTCAAGCCTTTTGCCCGTCCGGCTTCAAATAGCTCGCCCAGCACATCGCGTTTAGGCCCCATATTGACTGAGTTCCAGCGGGTAAACTTAGAGTCGTACATGGCAAAGCTATCGTGGTGCTCGGCTACAGGTACCACGTATTTAGCACCCGATTTTTTAAAGAGCGACATCCATTCACTGGCATCAAAGTTCTCTGCCTTAAACATAGGGATAAAATCTTTGTAGCCGAATTCTTTTTGATCTCCAAATTTCTCTTTATGATGAAGATAAATTTTGTTAGGCCCTTCTTGCAAAGGGTTAAGTTGAGCCGAAAAAGTAGCGGTATCCATATACATTAGACGGGGATACCATTCGGAACCGTAGGCTGGAACTGAGTAGGCTCCCCAATGAATGAATATGCCTAGTTTAGCATCCCGGAACCACTCCGGCGTCTCATATTTTTGTAATGATTTCCAGTTAGGCTCAAATTTGGCAGTGTCAGTAACGGTGTCTTTATTATTCTGTCCTTCTACACTACAGCCCCAAAGTGTTAGGAACATAATTCCTGAAACAAATAGATTTTTCATTGTTAGGTGTTTAATGATGCAAAATCACCGGATAAATATCCTGATTAATTATGTACTAGTTTAATACAAATGTCTTTTTTGTTATCACGAATGTTCTATCCCAACCTCTGGTTTTATGGAACTACTTTTTCTAAGGTATATGATCTTACCCAATCGTAATAAGTGGTATTTATTTTATCATTGTTCAATTCTTCTTCGGTGGGTGGCGACTCCCAGTTGTACGTCTCCGTCACCATATGCATGTACATGGGACGATTGAAGGGTTTGTCCCGAAAGTACGTACTGGGATTTACGGTAAACTGATACTCACCATCCAGGTAGAACTTTAAGGTAGTTTCATCTACCCACCAGCAACCGTAAGTATGGAAAGCCTCATTAGCTGCTGGAGAGATTTCACAGGTTCCCCCCTCGGACTTTACAACCTTTTCCCCTTCACAATCAGTATGAAAGATATGGCTGTTTACGTGCAAGACGTTTCGGAAATCGTGTCCAGTTTTTTGCATGCCTACCACTTCTACAATATCCAGTTCTAGCTGTTCCCGGGGACAATCATCGCTCTCGGGTTTATTCTTGAGCCAAAAGGTAGACGACATGGAGATACTAGAAGCTTTCATTCGAACTTCGTAGTAGCCAAAGTAGGCATCTTTTGACCGCGAAGCTACTGCTCCTCCCGCGATCGAGTACTTTTCATCTCCTTCCAGCACACTATTCTTGATCTGCATGTTTCCGTCTTTCACCGAAACCGAGTAGGCACGAAAGGTGGCCGGGGGACGACCGTGTACCCAGTATGGTGAGCGATCATACCACTTGGTGGTGTCTAAAGATAACCCGTTAAATTCGTCCGAAAAACTTTCGTTTTTCACCCATTCATAGCCTTCGGGAGCAGGTGGTGTTTGGGCATATGATTGGTAGCTAAACCAAGTAATTAGTAGCAAAGCAGTAGTGAGAGTTTTATTCATATTTCTAGTAGTCTTTTACTCTGGTTTAATGCTTACTCCTCGCTCAGCTTCACTATTGGCAGTGTAGCGTAGCACTTTAGGTTCACCCTCGCCCCTAGCCTTCTGAATCATCCCTCTCCAAACTTCTCTCATCTGAGTTAGTACATCGCTATACTCCTGATTATCAGTGAGATTAGTACTCTCTGCTGAATCGTTTTTTAAGTGGAATAGCTCTTCGTAAATAGGCTCTTCTCCTTGCAAAGGTGATTCAATATAATCGCGGTACACCGCAATGTCAGGATCATGTACCCGGTAGAGCATATTTGCTAGGCTAATGCCCATTTTCTTAGCTGTTTCTATCTTTTTGCGAGCTGAAAAGTTCTCGTTTTTATAGTAGCGGATATACTTCCACTCTTGATTTTGCACCGCCTCACAGCGAGGGTTACCAAAATGGGTCGACCAAAGATTTTCAGTAAACAGGTACTCATGTACTGCCTCACTTTTTTGTTCCAAGAGGGGCACCAAATTTTTTCCCTGATAAGAAGCTGGAATTGAAATGTCGGCCATAGCAAGCACAGTTGGGGCTACATCAATGCTTTGCACTAGAACATCAGACTGAAAACCTCGCTGATATTTCTTTGCCCGAGGATCGTAGATAATCATCGGAACGTGGGTAGTCTGTTCATAACACAGGGCTTTTCCTCCCAAGCCAAACTGTCCCATGAATAATCCGTGGTCAGAGGTAAATACAATGACGGTATTCTTATCTACCCCCTCCTCCTTCAATGTTTCTCTGAGTTGTCCTATCAGTCGGTCAATACCCGTCATGGCTTGAAGCTGACGGATATAACGCTCTTTCAACGCTTCAGGGGTGTCTACGAAATTGTAGCTGGTTTGTCGATCCTCGGCATGATGAATAGTAGCGGGAAGTTTGGGCGTAGTAATGTTGGTTTTGGCGACATAGTTTTTCGGTAGCGGAATTTCTTGATCGCGATACAGAGACTTATAAATTTCATCGTCAGAGTCCCGCATTTGCATGGTAGACGTACTAGCTGAGTGAGGTAAATTAAAGCAGACTGATAACACGAAAGGCTGAGTAACTGAGCGATTTTCTACGAAAGTAATAGCTCCCTCTAGCTTTTCTTCATTGCTCAAAAAAGCATCAATGCCTTCAGCAAGCACTTCTACTTGAGTACTGGCTTGGGCGTTCTTGAAAATGTCATGACGGTCTTTGGGGTAAAAGGAAAGATGACCATGCCCCGCGTACCAAAAGTCAAAGCTTTCTTCCATCACGCCACTCTGGTAGCCCCCTACTCCTACTGGCACATGATTTTTACCAATCCATCCGGTGTAGTAACCGTTGTTCCGCATCACCATCGGGTAGCTTTCTTCCCAAGCTTCCAATGCTAAACTAGTACCCGAATTAAAATTAATCCCATGCTTACGCTCAAACTGACTCAGCAAAATACTCGCTCGACTTGGAGTACAAATAGCTGAAGTAATGTGCGCGTTAGTAAAGAGAACTCCGTCGGCAGCCAGTTGGTCAAGGTTGGGGGTTTGGACAATAGTATTTCCTGTACACCCCATATAGCCGTAAGACTGATCATCAGTAAGAATAAAAATAAAATTAGGGCGATCATCTGACTGAGCTAGTGCCCAGCTAGCCCAAAAACAGAGAAAAGCCGGTAAGAGAATCTTAGTATTCTCTAACCATCTTGGTTTTCGCTTTGGATTAGGGTACAATTTCATCGTACTATTATTTTTCTCTGCATGATTGGCTCTCGGCTAGCATTCTCTAAAAGTACGATATAATTACCAGAGGGCATCCCAGACACACTAATGTAGGGTAATTGCTGGGTGAGCTTACCTTGCTTAACCACTTCTCCAAGTATATTTTGCACTTGATAGTTAGCTGACTTTATACTTCCTAAATGTACATTAAGAACAGAATCATGTACTGGGTTAGGGTAAACATAAGGCTCACTATCCGGCTGATTACCTAAAACGCCAGTAACCCTACAATCATCAACAGATCCAGCAACTTCCCGTCCGGTATTTCCCCCAGTGCATTCTCCGCAGGCGTCTATCACTGCATCGCCAGCAAGTACCCCATTGCAGTCCATCAATAACCGTTCAGTCGGATTCCAGTTAATACCAACTTGCCAGGTTTCCCCGCCATGTTCAAATGCCCCAATATCGGGACCTGCTCCCTGATGATTATCAGTAAATCCATCAATAATCCGCCCCTGATCAATGGGATCAGTCTGATTCTTTAGTTGAAAATCACCTTGAGCAGCATTGACAAACGGGTTACCCGCCATAACCATATTGTCTTGTACATCGGTGCCATCCCAACTTCCTTCGTCCGACAGATTATTGTAAATTTTCACTTCTTTGAAGAACGTACCTTCTTTGTGCCAAGCGCCCATTACGGCACTATTATCCCAGAAGGTGTTATTGAAAATATCAATATACCAACCGTCCCAGTTAATTTGAACGGCCGTCCACTCCAGCCCAGTCACGACATTACGATAAACCTCAGCGTAATGCGTATCATTATCTAAATAGATTCCTGCCGCTTTGTAGTGACTGCCCCGCGATTGGGCATCATGAAAGTAGTTATGGTGAATCTTCACCCGATGTTCACTACAGCAAGTATAGTAAAGACCACAATCGTCGTTGATGAGGTTGCTCCGGCTAACATCATTGTAGGCAATCTCAGTATTTTGACCAAAACTCTGAATGCAGTCTCGTCCACCATTGAAAATCGTATTATTCAATATTTGATGCCCGCCTTCCCCACCACGAATGTTTAGGGGTGCGTCGTAGGTGGCCAGATAATCGAAATCGTGGATATGGTTGTTCTTAACAGTATGATTCTTACCTAAAACCCAGATACCAGAAGAGGAACCGTAAGCAATTTCGCACTGCTCTACGGTGTTGTTACTACCCCATAGTATTATACTGGCTCGGTTAGTGAGAAATTCTCCGTTAATATCTAAGGTATGATTACCATAGTAAATGGCACAATCGTATACTCGGCAATGGTTAGAATTTTTTAAATTGATAGCTACTCCGTAGGTATTTATTCCATTTACCTGAATATAATTCCGGTTCTCGAGATTAAACGACCACTCTCGTTGCTTCATCTGCACTGAACCAGTCAAAGGTTCTGCCCCATCGGGAGTTTGTAAGTAAAGCTTATTTTCTAATGTATCTAGAAACCATTCGTAAGGAGCATCTAACGCCGCTTTGATTCCTTGTAGATAAAACTCTCCTCCCTTAGACGGATTATGCGCACCCCCCACCCAACTTCCGGGCAAGGTGAAGTTAACCGTTCCTTTACTTGCCCCAGTTACATGGCTTCGCCAGGATGTCCAGCGACTGTTTCCCAAATAAAACAGACTTCCTCCATTTGCCCAGTCCCAATCAGGAAGGTCAGGGTGGCTAAGATAGTTGTCACCCCCGTCGGTGTTAACGGCGGCATCTAGTGTAAATGGGTTTTGATCGATATTATTAGGCCACCGAGCCAGATCACAGAGTTGCCCCTGATACATAACCATATTATCATCGCCCAGCGTCCAGTCAACGGTTGTGGAGTACGTACTCGCTCCGTCTGACTCCCAGCCATTCAGTTCTTCCATACCGGTAATGATTACTTGCTCTTGCTGATAAGCCTGAAAGACAATGGGATTTCCAGGCGTACCTGAATCTGATGGGCGAATAGTTTCCCGATACGTACCTGCTCGGATGTAGCAGATATCCCCTGCTTTCATCACTTCTGCGGCTTTTTGTATCGTCAAGAAGGGATTAGGCAGTGTTCCCAGGTTTTGATCGTTACCGTCAGGAGACACGTAATAATCGGTAGCTAAAGCAGATTGAATCAGTAGACAAAGAAAGCTAAAAAGATAGGGGAGTTTTCTCACGATAAGTGTCAATACCAAGAATTGAGCTTTAGACTGATTTTATGGTCAGACCGACCTCAACGGTTGGGTTTACCTTACAAGCTAAGTTGAGGATAGGTGAAAAAACAGCCTTCTTTAGTGAAGGCTGTTCTTTCCAAACGCATATCAAGTCATTCCTTTGTAATGGTTAAGGCCGTTCTTCTTTTTCAACCATGTAGAAGTCGTCAAAGTAGAATGTACCATTCTCAGGAATTTGAATCATAAAGCGACGCTCATCTTCTGCTGCTGGAGCAGTGTGCTCTTTGGTAATAGTTACCCATTCACCCTTTGGCAAATCGCTCAGAGGCTGCCAGAATTGCTTCCAGTTAGGTAGTATCCAGGTATTAATGCTATTAGCGGTGTTCGCCGGATCAACCCAAATTTTGTACTTCAGAGTATAGGTTTTTTCGGCTTCCATATTGAACGGAATGCCGATGCTGTGGAATTTTCCGGCAGCCTGCCCTTCCAACTTGGTAATTTTCAAGCTGTACTGTCCACTAGCTGCTTTCTCGGTAGTATACTCAAAATCAGCTCCATTGTCCCACATAGGTTCCCAGCCTTCTCCTTCTGGTTCAAAGCCATAGCTAGTGGGTAGCAGGTTCACATCGTGCATAATCACCTGCTCATCCGAGAATGCTTGAGCCAGACGGGTATCAGTGGACTCCAGCGTACCACCAACGTAAGATACCACAATAGTATCGGGACGATAAATAGGTTCCGCCATTTTGATCTCGACAATGGTAGCATCATCAGCAGATAGCGTAACTGAAGAAATGCTGGCTGGCTGACCATTGATGGTTACCGTGAAATTAGTGGTCTGACTAGCAAATGGATTCAACTCACCGTTGAACGGCACTAATAAAGTTTCATCTTCAGTCTCAGTAATTCGCGCTGCTAACTCAAAGGGCTTAGAAGAAGGAATTACTTTGATTGGGTTGGGCAAAATAAATCGCTCAAAGTCCGTTGGAATATTTGGCTCCGCTCGACTGGAGGTAAACACTGCCTCAAATACCCCTAGCTTCTTAAAGGTAATCTGAGCCGTAGAATCACTACTGCTTTCTCCCGCTACTTTCCAGGAACGGGTATCGGGGCGACCAACCGTAGTGAGGTCAATAAATTCCAAGGTAGCCCCAGCCTCTACATAGATGGTATCAGCACCTATTGAAAGGTCCACTCCTTCCTGACGGACGAGTACATTGGTGACGATAGTGTCGTACACGTCAACGACAAAAGTGGTATCAATCACCCACAGATCTCCCACTTTCTGGGCACTCAGCGTATCCTGACCTCGAAACGCCACTGAATCGCGGAAGGTATTGTACAGACGCACTTGCTGCAAACCACCCTGGGTGAACAGTACGTGAACCGTTTTCTCCACTGACATGGTATCGCCCGGGTTAACAATGTATTTTGAAAAAACTGAGTCCGTCCGACCGATGGGCCCTTCCAGGAAGAAACTACTCCGATCAATGGCCCAAAAGTGTTCTACTTCATTTTGCGACAGATTGGCAAACGAGATGTAATCGTTCACTCCAATTTTAAATAGCTCGGTTTCGCGAAACTGGCTGGTGTACCAACCCACATCAGAGAATTCATTGGGTTCAATGTATTCCTCCTGGCACGCGCTGAAGAGGACGGTGGTTACCAGCACCAAAAGAATTATACTATTTTTCATTTTGAATGGTTGTTATCGTTTTATACTTAAATAAGTAGTCTAGGGAATTACAGTCCCAGCTTGGGATTAGCTACCCGCTCACTATTTGGAATAGGCCAGTAAGCATGCTGACTCTCGATATAGTTCTGAGCAGCTTGCTCGTAGTCACGCAACACCTTCCCGTTAGGATCATTCGGATTAGGTCCCGGTACTAATATTGACCCCCAACGGGTTTTCTCTTCACCATTAACATCAGTGAATTTAAAGTGATCGCCGTGGTACACTTTCTGGGATAGCTCCTCAAAGCGTTGCTTAGTGATTCCCCAGCGTCGCATATCCAAATGACGAATAGCGTGACCTTCTACCGCCAACTCTAGTGGACGTTCTACGTACATCAAGTGATCCATTAGGCTTTGAGCATCATAGTTTTTATCGTCGTGATCAGCCCCCGGGAACTCCCCGGTACCGTCTTGTCCAAGTAATTGCAGTGCCGAACGATGACGTACCCGGTTGATGAATTTCATAGCTTCCTCTACGTTGCCCTCACCTCGCAGTACACTTTCAGCGTACATCAGATAAACATCCGCCAGACGAATGACTCGGACATTTACGCCCGAACGTAAACTAGGAACAATATCTTTTTCGTTTTCAACAATATCCCAGTTGGTATACTTACGGTAATAGGCAGTTTCTGAGTTATTGAATGCGGTGGCTTGCGCGGTAGTTTTACCGTAATATTCCAAATCAGGATCATCAACCAATGCAACTGAGTACGAGGTGCGCAGTGAATACTTTCGGAAACGAGTAGTGCCGTCTTCCTCAGTTACCATATTACGAGGATCGTTAATATCAATTGAGTCGTTCTTGTACGCCATAATCATCCAGCTACTGGGATACGCCGCTCGCCAGCCCCCCACTGGACTAAACACAAAGTTCAGTGAATTAGACACTTGCTCGTCTGACCAAGGGCTTATTTCAGCCTTGTAATTAGTTGAGTAATTTATTTCTAAAATAGACTCACTATTCAACTCATTCTGGGTAGTAAAATTATCACCGATGTTTTCAGTCAGTGCGTAACCGTAATCAGAATTCTCAATTACATCCCGAAAAAAAATGGCTGCCTCGGTAAAATTCTCTTCGTACAAATAGCTCTTACCCAGCACCGCAGCCGCTGCTCCAGCCGTAGCTCGCCCCATATCGCGAGTAGCTGTCCATTTAGGCGGCAGATTGTTGTAAGCAAACTCTAAGTCAGCTAGATAAAACGCTCGTACTTCTTCCGCTGGCCTCACCGACTGGTAATAATCCTCCTCAACCGCCGGAACGAAGTCATAAATGATGACACTACCTTCGTTAAATGAAGAATATAAATAGAAGTAAAATAGCCCCCTAAAGAAGCGCGCTTGTGCCATGATGTTTCGCGCTCGTTCTTCAGCATCCGTGCTTCCCAACGTACCTATCAGCCTGTCACTTGCCCTAATTACCTGATTGGCGAAGAGAACACCTTCATACAAAGCTTCCCACTTGCCATTGGGTGCCCCTGATGCCTCGTTGAAATCCTGAATATAGTAAGGGTTAGAGGTGTTAGGTCGTCCCCAACCGGGCCAGGTCATATCACTCCGATTATATTCGTCAGTTATCGCCAGTACATTTCCACCCTTGAAAGCATTGTACACTGCGACTAGTCCGGCATCCAAATCTTCTACTGTTTTCCAGAAGCTATCGGTAGAGAGTTCATTCGGATTTGTTTCTTCCAGAAAATTATTACACGAAGCAAAGGGCACCAGCAGCATCAGTGCAATCACCCATGATTTCTTATAAAACGTATTCATATCAATAAAGTCTTTCAGGTTATTGGTTTACTAAAAATCAAGTTGTATACCCGCTCGGTACTGCGTACTGATAGGGTAATTCCCTTTATCCAGTCCACGAGTTTGCAGGCCATTGTTACCTACCTCAGGGTCAAAGCCACTGTACTCGGTAAAGGTTAGCGGGTTTTGGGCAGCTATGTAAACCCGTAGCTTAGAAATGCCTGCTCGCTCGGTAATACTTCGCGGAATAGAGTAGCCCAGCGCGACGTTGCGGAGACGTATGAAGGTACCATCTTCAATCCAGTAGTCGGTAAACCCCCGGTAATTCTCGTGATCTCTACCACGGTTGGCTGGAATATTGGAAGTAGGGTTCTGGGGTGACCACTGGTGAACCAAATCCTGGTGCGTACCAAATTTATAGGCAAAGGCTCGGCTCCCGTTGATTACTTCGCCACCTACGGCAGCGTACCACTGCATGGTGAAATCAAAGCCAGCGTACTGAGCTGAGAAGTTTAGCCCCACTTCAAAGTCAGGCATGCCACTTCCGGCGTATACCCGGTCATCGTTATTGATTTGTCCATCAGCTTCATCAGGAATACCATCGCCGTTAGTGTCTACAGTCAGTTGGTCTACGTAGCGTAGGTCACCTAGTCGGGCAGTTGGCACCAATTCCTGGTAGGTTGCCAGTTCTTCCTCGGTACTAATGATTCCATCGGTTTCAATCACGAAAAAAGAACCTGCTTCGTAGCCTTCGGCTAGTACAGTTACGCGGTCTTCGTTAGGTACTCCGTCAACTACGGTACTACCAGCTAGATAGGCTACTTTGTTAGAACCACTCATTTTGGTGATCTTATTCTGGTTAGTCGCAAAGGTTCCGCCCAGTGACCAAGAGAACTTACCTTGGTGACGGTAGTTGGTGGCAAACTCCATTCCTCGGTTATTCATATCACCTACGTTAAGTACTACTGTCGCATTTTGTCCGGCTCCGGTAGAGGTAGGTAATAATAACGGGAACAGCATGTCTTGCTTGTTAGTATTGTAGAAATCTCCAGTGAAAGTCAACTTGTTCTGAAGGAACGCTAAATCAAAGCCAATGTTAGTTTGAGCAGTAGTTTCCCACTTTACGTTCTCATTGGCAAACGCAGTCTGGATAGCTCCCAATGCCAACGAATTATCAGATTCAGGACCAAATACGTAATCACGCGCCAGGGTGATAGTAGCAGCATTGCTGTAATCTAGGAAGTTCTGGTTACCCGTAGTTCCGTAGCTAGCCCGAACTTTAAAGGCGTTAGCAAAGTTTGATAGCGGTTCCCAGAAACTTTCATCTGATATATTCCAACCCGCTGATACCGATGGGAATGTTCCCCAGCGATACTGCTGAGAGAAGCGGGATGAGCCATCACGACGAGCACTTACACTAAGTAAGTATTTTCCTTTATAATCGTACTGAATACGGCCTAGCATACCGATGAGTGAATTAACTCGGTCCTGGTTAAAATTAGTGCCTGTGCCTACGTTAGGGTCTAGCGTAGCCCCGTTGAGAACGGTAACGTCATTACTAATTAGGTCAAACTTTTGGGCGAAGAAGGAAGCAAAGGTGTAACGTTCCATCGAGAACACTCCCAATACCCGAAGGTGGTGGTTACCAAATTCTTTATCGTAACTAATTGAGTTTTCCCAAGCCATGCCAGTGCTTCGGTCACTGTAGTTATATACACCCGAACGCTGAGTAAGCGGAACAATCTCGCCCTCATTATCAAATACCTTGAACAGTGGGTTAATTCGTACTCGGGTGTTATCGGTGAGGTTACCTCCAATGCGAGACGTCAGCCGAATTGCATCCGTCAGGCTGTAATCAACCTGAATATTACCATTTAATTGTGAGCCGTTACGTACATCAGACTGCTTGAGCTTGGTAGACATATTACCAACATTAATCGCCTCGTTGCTTCCACTTCCTCCTACGTTTTGAATAGTCCCTTGATTGGGATCAATCGCCTGTTGGAATGGGTGGTATTTATAAGCTTCCAGCAGCAACTGCCACGGCTCATAGGTTTGCTCTTCTATTCGCATACCCAAGCTAGTAGTTACCTGGAATCTATTTTTACTATACGATGTGTTGGCACGTACATTAAAACGATCATACCCAGAGTTAATAAGTACTCCTTCCTGGCTAAAGTATGTTCCTACAATGCTATACGTCAGGTCTTCCTTACCTCCCGATACACTGAGGCTGTGGTTCTGAATAAGCGCATTATCGTTCTGTAATACTCCCCTTAGGTCAGTACGATTGGTCAGCCCTTCAGGACTGGTCTCGAGCGGTGTCCAGGTATTATCGAAGTTGGTACCATTAATATTACTACTCCACAAGAAGCGGGCGTAGAGATCATCTTCAAAATTCATCAGCGGTACATCCGAAGTAATGTTCTGAAAACCAACGTAGCTATCCAAACCAATTTTCATCTGTCCGGCTTTACCGCGCTTGGTGGTAATCAGGATAACCCCGCCAGCACCCCGGGTACCATAAACCGCTGCCGAGGCAGCATCTTTCAGTACGTCGATAGTTTCAATCTCGTTGATACTTAGTTGAGGGTCACTATTGTACGGTATCCCATCCACTACATAAAGCGGCTGATTGGCTCCGGTGACTGAGCTCAACCCCCGAATCAGGATGTTGGCGGTAGCTCCGGGTGCACCCGAACTAGCCTGTACGTTTACCCCAGCAATTTGTCCTTGCAACGCAGTTCCAATATCAGGGGTTGCCGTCTGGCTCAGGGTTTCGTTGTCTACCTGGGCTACGGCTCCGGTTACTTCTTTTTTCTCTTGGGTACCATACCCAATGACGACCACCTCGCTGAGGGATTGAACATCAGATGACAATACCATATTGATGGTAGACTGATTACCCACCGTAATCTCTTCTGAAACGAAGCCTACCGAGCTAAACACCAGTATGGTTTCAGGAGAAGGAGCAGTAATTCGGTAGTTGCCATCAATGTCGGTTACGGTACCCGTGGTTGTTCCTTTAATAAGGATGTTAACCCCCGGTAGGCTTTCACCATCTTCATCAGCAGTAATCTGCCCGGTGACGGTGCGCGATTGGGCAAAAAGCCCGGAGGATGCCATGAAGGAAAGCAGTAGAAGCAGGGATAGAAAATTCCTGTACCTCCCCAAGGCACAGTTCTTCTGTACTTGTTTTTTCATTAGAAAGAGTAGTTAGTTGTTGATTGATTGAGCCTGACTTACATACAGGTTACTCAAATATACATTTCAGTAATTTCAGTGACTATACCATATGTTTTAAAAAGTAATACATATGTTTATTGAGCCCTGAACGCTCAGAAAAGGGCTTTTTCAGCTAGTTTTAGTCAGAAAATCACTCCAGAACACCTTTTCTAATCTAAAAATAAGAAATTAGGTCGACGTTATTTCAACTGGATATTGCCGAGTCTTCAGAATGTTGAGTAATCATTCTGCATGAAGCCCTAATTTTACTCCACCTCGGCTTGCTCGGCATGGTCTTTCTTCAGGTACTCGCTAGGAATTACCCCAAATTGCTTCTTAAAACACTTAGAAAAATAAGATGCAGTATTAAAACCAGTTTGGTACATAATTTCTTTTACTGACAAGTCACTTTTTTCCATAAGCTGCACCGCCCGCTTCAGACGAATGGTACGGATGAATTCACTACAGGATTGCCCCGTGATGGCTTTCATTTTCAAATGCAACTTACTTCGGCTCATCCCCATATCTTTAACTAGTGCTTCAACGTTGAAATTAGGATCCTCTATATTTTCCTCAACCAATGTAACCGCTTTTTTGAGAAATATCTCGTCGGCAGAAGTTACGGCTACTTCGGAAGGTTGTGCGTAAATATCTCGGTTAAACCGTTTTTTCAGTTCGTTTCGGGCATTGATTAGGTTAGATACCGAAACCTGAAGCATCTCTAAGTTGAAAGGTTTGGTCAGATACTGTTCAGCTCGGGTTTTTAGCCCTTCTAATTGACTAGCCTCAGTATCCTTAGCAGTTAGCATGATGATAGGAATGTGACTGGTATCTGAGTTGGTTTTCAGCCTACGGCACATTTCAATGCCATCCATTTCAGGCATCATCACATCAGCAATAATTATATCAGGTTGATCTTCGCCCGCAATCCTGAGTCCTTCTACCCCATTCTCTGCTTCTAAAACTTGGTATTCTTCTATAAAAGCCTGACGAACAAAAGCCCGGATATCAGCATGATCGTCTACCACCAGAAGCTGAGGAAGGTTAGAGTTACCCTGAAGTGAGTCCTTTATCGGCTTTTCTTCTAAGTCGAGCCAAGCATCCACGGGCAAGCTGAAATCGACATCTATGACGGGTTCTTGCACAAACTCAGCTTGCTTATACGCTGATTTCCCTAACGGTAATACTAAAGTAAAGCAAGTACCCTCGCCTAAAACACTCTGAAAAGAAATATCCCCCTGATGAAGGTCTACCAGACTCTTCGTAAAAGAAAGCCCTATTCCGCTTCCCTCATTTTGCCCTTTTCCTCGCTGATTGGATTGATAAAACCTCTCGAAAATATGTCGCTTTTCTTCCCGCGAAATACCTTTGCCGCTATCTTGAATACTGATCTTTACTCCACCTTTAGGCCATCGTTGAGATGCAGGAACTGCCGAAACTTCGGCTGATACCTGACCGTGTTCAGGGGTAAACTTAAAGGCATTGGATAGTAGGTTATATAGAATCTTTTCCAACTTATCCTTATCAATCCAGGCACGGGTCTCCCCTACCTGATTTTCCACCCTGAAGTCTACATTTTTCTTACTGGCTACAAACTGAAAAGGCTCAGATACCTCCTGAACAAAAATACCGATGGGTTCTTGATGCAGCACCAACTTCATTTTACCTTGATCCAGTTTTCTAAAATCCATTAGTTGGTTGACCAAGCGCAACAAGAAGCGGGCATTTTTTTGCATCAGCAAATAGTGCTCTGCCCTATCTTCCCTGTTCACTTGGTTACCGAACTGAAGCAGGTACTCCAAAGGCCCTAGTATCAAAGTTAAGGGAGTCCTAAATTCGTGAGAAATATTAGTAAAAAAGCGCATTTTCATCTGGTGCAACTCCTCTGACTTCTCCTTATCCAGATGCTCGAGCTCTAGTTGATGCTTTTCGTGTATTCCAATCAGAGTATATTTTCGGATAAACCAGACCGCAGCGATAAACGCTATACCGTAAAGAAGATACGCCCACCAGCTCAACCAGAATGGGGGGGCAATACTTACTGCCAATGCCGTTGACTCTTCACTCCACACCCCATCGTTGTTGCTCGCTTTCACCCGAAATGTATAGTTACCATGCTTTAGGTTGGTGTAGGTAGCAAAGCGTTTATCAGCAGTGGTATACACCCAATTATCATCAAAACCCTCTAGCTTATAAGCGTACTGATTTTTATCTGGAGCAGCGAAGTGCAAAGCGGAGAATTCAAAGGAGAAACTGTTTTCCCAGTATTTTAAATTGATTGCATTAGTCCAGGTGATTCCTTCTTCAAGAAGGACCCGGTCGTTGAAAGTTTCACCAATAGGTACTGATTGATTAAAAATCTGAAAGTCGGTAATAGCGGCTTGCGATTGGTATAGGTTATCTTCAATACAGTTGGGATAGAAGACATTGAAGCCATTAATACCCCCGAACAGCATCTCGCCATTCTGGCGCTTAAAAGCTGCGAGCTCGCTAAATTCACTGCTTTGTAAGCCATCGCTAATATGATAATTTTTAAACTGTCCTTCCGAAGGATTGAAACGGCTTAACCCTCGGTTAGTAGCTATCCAAAGATCACCCGAATCATCTTCTAAAATACTCTTTACCACGTTGTTAGCTAGTCCATCTTTTTCGTTGAAAGTACTAAAGCGGGCTTCGCCCTCAGCATTCGTAATTAACCGATTTAACCCACCCCCGAAAGTGCCTACCCATAGCTCACCAGCTGCACTTTCGTGTAAGGCTAAAATGTAATTAAAACTAATACTAGTCGTATCACCGAGAGTATTTTTGTAGTGTACAAACCTCGGTTGCTCCCGCTGTAGTTCATCACTAGCTATTTTATTTAGTCCGTTGCCAGTACCGATCCATAAATCGCCGTGCCGATCTTGAAGTAGACTCCGAACAATATTATTGGAAATGCTGGTTGGTTCAGCCGGGTTATGTAAAAACATACTTACGGTAAAGCCCCCTTTTTCATCAGGCGATAGGCGTAGCAACCCTTTATTATAAGTCCCTACCCATAAGTTACCCAATCTGTCTTCCAAGAGGCTAAATACTGAAATATTGCCTCCTAACTCACTGTTAGTACTTTCCATGACTATCTGTCCATCATCCTCAAAACGCAGCCGATACACCCCCGCACTTTCTGAGCCTAACCAAATATTTCTTTGCCCGTTCCAAAAGGTCTCCTCAATAGCAAATACGTTTTCTAGATCACCGAAATGCTGAAATGAATTATACCTCTGAGGGCTATTACCAGCCATCAACAAGTTTACCCCCCCGCCTTCGGTACCCATCCAAACGTTTCGCTGGCTATCTTCAAAGATAGATCGGATTTTATCGTAGCTAATGCTTCCTGCCTGAAGGTTTTTCCGATAGTGCCGGAATGCTTTCTTTTGGGGGTTAAATTTGTTGACCCCGCCCCCATTGGTACCAATCCAGATAATTCCCGACTTATCGAGGAATAAGTGCTTCACTATGTTTTTATTAAGGCTATGCGGATTAGTAACATCGGTGGTATAATGCGCTACTAACTTGGGGACGGTAGCCCCTTCTTCCCTACTAAACCGGAAAACCCCCTGATTAGACCCGCTCCAGATCTCGCCGTTGGGCTCAACCACCGTAGTATTGATGCCCCTGACGGTTATAATTTGCTCAAACTGTAACGTTTTTTGCTTCAGATCGAGCTGGTACAACCCCCTAACGGTACCTATAACTAAATTACCTAGCTGATCTTCATTAATCGTGCGAATATCGGTTCGTTCCCCCACTAACTGAAACTCAGGATGGTCAGCCGTGAGTTGGGTCGCTTTCGCTTTATACAATCCCAAAGAAGTTCCTACCCAGAACTCACCCGAACGACTTTGGAAAATAGTATTAATCCGGTGAGACCTCGAGTCAGGAAACTGGGAGTGATCTGAAAAAAAATGATCAAACCTACCCCCAATCAACCCGCTCGTATCGGCTACATGCCTATTGATTCCGTTCACAGTTCCTATCCAGACCTGCCCTTGATGGTCTACTAAGGAGGATAGAATATAGTCGCTACTCAAGCTTTCCGGGCGATCAGGATTGTGAACAAAGCGGGTGAACCTGCCCGATTTTACTTCAAACCGATTAATTCCACCTCCGGTAGTGCCTACCCATAGATTACCCTGCTGATCTTCGGAGAGGGTAAAGATGAGATTGCTGCTAATACCTTGATGATCATTAGGATCGAACTGAAAAACTTCAAAGTTGTAGCCATCATAGCGGTTCAAGCCATCGTGCGTACCAAACCAAAGAAATCCCTGCTGATCCTGTAAGATACAGTTCACATCATTTTGGGATAAACCTGCCTCAGAGGTCAAATGCTCAAAGTGCAGTGGCGTAGGCTGCCCCACGAGGCAATGAAAGGCTAGTACAAGGGTAGTAGTAGGTAGTAATTTCAATATTGACATAAAATGCTATTCAAAGAAGAGCTATTTTCAAAAGAAATAATAATTTCTCAACTATCAATAATAAATTGATAATATTATCTCGCAATAGCAAATTGTGCCTCCGATGAGATGACTAGTATGTCACGTATTAGGCTATATCCCTTTTAAATAAACTTACTATACTTTTTGGGGTAGGAGATGGTTTCCCAGCCTGTTCAGCTAAATATAGCTCTACATAAGAACGGATGAGTCACTCAATCATAAGTTATCTAAACTAAAAAATGCTGGTGATTGTGTCAGAAAAAATCCCAGAAGTCATATTCCATTCCGGTATTGTCTTTGGAATCACCAAGCTCGATAGCCTTCTCTTTCATCTCAGCCGACAAGGATTTTACCCGTTGGTAGTGCTCTGGAAAAAATGATAAGTCTTGGGTTTCCCAGGGGTCTTCAGCAATGTTGAACAGTTGAGTTACTTTTGAACCTTCCGTGATCTCTCCCAACTCCCGGCTGGAATCTTTCGCCCGCACGTATTCAATGAGTTTGTAATCACCCTTTCGGTAAGCTCGCTGAAATTGCTGGTAAGCGTGATAGGTATGATCCCGCACTTGTTCTTTTTTGCTATTGATTACGGGCAATAGGCTTTTTCCACTCACTGTACTTGGGATCGGCACCCCCGTCAAATCACAAATGGTTGGAAAAATATCGTGGATATAGCTTAAAGCATTAATTTTTCTACCCGGACCCTCAATCGCCCCACCCGCAATGATAAATGGCACATGGATACCATCTTCATCGTAGATGTTCTGCTTTCCCATCAAACCGTGATTCCCCGCTGCCAAGCCACTGTCCCCTGCCAAAACAATGATGGTCTTTTCGTACATCCCATTTTTCTCCAAAGCGGCAATCACTCGTCCAATCTGGGCGTCCAGATGGGAGATGATAGCGTAATAGTCCGCTAACTGCTGTTGGGCTATTTTGGGAGTCCGGGGCCAGGGTGCTAGTGCTTCATCCCTTAGCACCATGTCACCATTATCGAAAGGGTGTTGAGGGAGGTAAGACGGAGATAGTTCAATATTTTCAGCCGAATACATATCCTGGTATTTCTGAGGAGCCTGACGCGGATCGTGCGGAGCGTGAAAAGCTAGGTACATAAAAAATGGGGTGGGATTATCGTATTTGCTAATAAAAGATATGGCTGCGTCCGCAAAAATCTCAGAAGTATGAGGGCCATCTTGCTCAGTACCGATTGGCCCCCTCTGGTCATCTTCCCGAAGAGTGCGACGTGATACCTGCCCGGCTTTATCGTAAAACTCGAGGTAGCTATTCTCCCGGGAGTAAGTACCTTCATCGTTCCAATCCCACAGCGGCATTCGGAAGTGGTCTACCAGATATGTTCCTAATCCCATTAGTTTAGCTCCGGAATCAAATGATCGCGCCAGCGACTGATGATCCTGATGCCACTTGCCTACAATGTGGGTATGATAGCCCGCCTGCTGAAAGGCTTCGCCCATCGTGGTATGTTCTACCGGAATTTTGTTTCCCGCACCCTCCAGTTGAAATAAGTTACGCCCGGTGAGCAGCATCGCCCGACTGGGCACACAGGTAGCCCCGGAGAATGAGCCCATCAGATAGGTTTTAGTAAAAGAAATACCATCGTGAGCCAGGGCATCCATATTCGGGGTCGATACTGCTTGGTTTCCTAGGGCATGAATCCCTGAATACCGATGATCGTCAGTATAGATTACGAGAACATTAGGGCGCACATGCTGACCAAAAACGTTAATGGCGATAGCGACATAAAATATGATTCCAGAAAGAATGTAGTTTCTGAGTCTCATACTAGATTTTCAGTGTACTGTAAATGTTGCCTAGTGTTTACCTCAATCGGTTAATGCTGGCGGATTAGTATAGCATCGGCTTTTTCAAACCAGGGGTTTTCAAAATTGCCTCCCGTAAACTCAATTTCTTCCCCATATTCACCCGTAAGCACGTTAAACCACTGGTAAGTGCCTCCCTCAGAGAACATTGGCGATTTGTAGTAAACCGATATTTGGTAATTATATTTGGGTACAAACATTAGATACAGCCCCTGGTTATTCGTTAGACTGTAGCCACTACTATTGGTTCTGGGGCTTGGCTGTAGTGAAGAGAGAGGGTATTTCTTAAAAAAATCAACCAAATGGCGATAGTACTCAAACTTGGGTTTAATAAAATCGTCGGGTTGTTCATAAGGATTGTGGATGATGACATTCCACGATGAACCCTGCCAGTAATAGGTTCCGTAGGCACCCGCAAAATTGATGAGGTAATTTCGGCGCACACAGATTTCAGGATCGATATAATCGCCCGGGAATACTTCGTAGGGAGAGACTTCGTAGCCCCCGTGCTCAATATTAAAAATGGGTTTATCTTTGAATTGATTGCGAATGGATAGCATATCACTGTAGAGAGTAGCACTCCAGGTTTGTATAGAGATAAAGTCCACCGCATCAGCGTTGCGCCGACAAAATCCGTAGTCATGCACCGAAACTAATCGACCGTAGGCATCCAGGTCTCGGATACGTTGAATGCGCTCCAATCCGTACTCTTCAGTACACCTGGGGTTATTCAGAGCTTCTTTGGATACGTCCCAAATGATATTAGAAAACGCCTGATACCGTTTAATGATAAAGTCAAAATACATATTATCCGCTTCGGTTTCGGCCGCTGGCCAACTCACTCCTTTATTCCAGACATAGATCATCAGATGAATCGCAATATTCCGAAGTTCAGCCTGTTCCATTACCCGGTCGTACTGCTTAAAGAAGTCTACATTCAACTGACTAAAATCCGGCTCTTCGTTTGTGCCTAGAAACGGAAAAATAGCTAAGTCGCCACCGTAGTTATGCTCGGGGTGCTGCGCCAACTTTGGATCTTTGTACCAGACGTCTCCCGGATTGAATGAGTAAACGGTGGTAACAATTTGGTTAAGATTGTTTGCAACTAGTAGATCCAGCAGGTAATTAGTCTTGGGAGTGCCTATTGAATTATGGTAATCCAGGGCAAATAACCAGTCACACTCAAAAGCCATCGCCAGGTAGGGGGTTCCGTCTTCGTAGTAAAAATGCTGGGGATTTTTCGCCCGAGTAACAATACTACCGTGTTTTTCGGGGTTCTGGTTTTCGGTAATGGTGATTATCCCACTTTTTCCGTTTAACTGCTTTACTTCTGAGGTAGTAGTAAACTGCCAATCGCCTACGGTAGAAGCTGAAAAACGCAGTATCCATTCCCGACCGCCGTTGTAGAACCCGGGGACATTCATTTCCTCGCCTTCTGGCCCCTTCAACTTCGCTTCAAAATCAGCGATGAAAGGATTGTCTACTTTAGCATTAGCTTTGAAAATAATATCAATAACCTGCCACTGCTCTCCCGAGAGGTTTTCAGCGTAAGGAATCCGGCTAATCTGAGCTAGGGCCGCGGAGTTTATCCAGATGAAAAGCAGTAGTATAGTGAGTTGTTTAGCCATCTTTTTGCATTTTGTTCTCGTCCTTAATCCGGGCTCGTTGCTCCTGGGTTAGGCGGTGCTGATAGTAGAAGTCAGGTTTGTAATATTGGCTGTGTTTCTTCATCTCCGGATCGTCTAGGTCTTGGCTCAGATCGCAATCAAAGCGGAGCAATATTGAGTGATTCTGCTCCCAGGTAGTGGCATTGATAATGTGGGAAATACCCCAAGTAATGCCCCGACCATCCTTTGTATTGGTAAAGGCATCGGGGACGAACGGACCCGCAGCGAACGGCATGAGCGAAGTAATCGACTTTACTTCAAAGTTAACTCCATCTTCAGCGTACTGCACCGTAAAGTGCTCATTACCATCTCTAGTAACAAGTGCTGCAATGCCGTCTTTAAAAGGAAAAAGCGTGGTTTCATGACCCGAATTAATTACTGGGTTAAACGGATGCTTTTCAAATGGCCCCAGTGGGTTATCGGCAATAGCTAACCCTTGCATTCGTACCAACCGGGGGTCGCCGTCAAAGTCAGATTTGTAGTACAGGTAGATTTTATCCTTGTACACCAGCGGGTAAGGATCGTGAATTGAATATTGATCCCAAGTGCCTTCCGGCCCATTAGGAATCACTATTTCGTTATGATGTGTCCACGGTCCATCGGGCGAATCAGCGTAAGAAACGGCTACTGGACAATCGTCGCCCCGCTTACCGCTGGCTTCCAGAAAACCTTGGTAGTAGAGATAGTACTTGCCTTCCCACACCAGAATATCAGTAGTAGAAACCGAACGCCAGCCTGCCTGTGGCTTAGGCGGACGAGACACCGCTACTCCCTGCTCTTCCCAGGTGAAACCATCTTCACTGGTAGCGTACCAAATTTCCGCTAAATCCCAATCAGAAGAAGGAATGGTATCGTTGCTTTTATCAGCTCCCTGAGGGGGCGTAGGTGTTTCTCGGTGAGTATACCAAACGTAGTATTTTCCATTAGCGAAGATGACCTTGGAAGGGTCACGCCGAGAGATAGTACCATCACCGTTATTGTAATCAAACCCTTTTAGTTCGGTATATTTAAACTGGGAATATAATTCATTATGCTCAGGGCGAGGAGCTGGATAAGCCGTGTAATTACGTTCCATGGCTTTACTCAGCGGTCGATTCGGTTTTTCCTTTGGTAAAATAAAAGGAAAACCTTCCGTCTCGACCTTTGTCTCGTTTGTTGGCTGAGAATTAGATGTACAGCTAATTAGGTAGATAGTAGCAGCACAATACATAGTCAGTTGGAAAATAATTCTCATCATAGTAGTAGGATAGTTGTATTTTTACTCTTTGGCTTCACCTTTGTAAATTCCATCGGGGGCAGGCTCTAACTCAATTTTAAATCCGTAGGCGTAATCACTTTTTGGTTTTCGGGTGGGGGAAGTAATCACTAACCCTTCAGCGGTTTGTTGCCACGCTATTTTTTCGTCTGAACCTAACAAGCTAACA
Organism: Bacteroidota bacterium; assembly: GCA_039198955.1. Lineage (GTDB taxonomy): Bacteria > Bacteroidota > Bacteroidia > Cytophagales > Cyclobacteriaceae > Tunicatimonas. Next base: position 28,714 of record JBCCTI010000013.1, read on the forward strand.
TCAACAATAGCATCGGGCAAAGAAGCAATATCTTGAGACATAGAACGAATCAGAATATCTTCAGTAGGCCAATCCATCACAAATACGTAAATATAGTTTTCCCGATTGGTGAAGCGAATATCATTCTGGCTCATCTCCGCCTGATTGTACTCCGTATGATCGCCTATTTTTGAGCGAGAGGGTCCTTCACCGTAAAAGTGCCAGGGTCGGGTTTCGTAAATACCCTCGCCGTTTACTTCTAGCCATTTACCAATGTCGAGCAGAGCGTCGCGTTGATCGTCAGGAATAGTGCCATCGGCCTTGGGACCGACGTTAAGCAGTAAATTACCATTCTTACTGACGATATCTACCAGCTCGTCGATCAATTCTCCAGCGGGTTTATTCTGCCAACCTTTCGCATACGACCAGGAATTTCTACCGATAGAAGTGTCGGTTTGCCAGGGCATGTCCCGTACCCGGTCGAGCTTTCCTCGCTCTAAATCTAGTACAGCAGCTCCATCGGGAATGGGATCGTACTGAATGCGCTTGTAGTTCAATACTACTCCTTTATCCCATTTTTCAGCTTGATTATAGTAATGGGCCAGTAGTTTTTTCCGGTACTCCTCATATTCGGGAGTACAGAAGCCGAAGTCGAACCACATCAGATCGAGCTGGTACTTATCAATCATTTCAATGGCTCGTTGGTACCAGAGGTCTTTAAATTCTTGGGTAGGCTTATCGGTAAACTCATGTGGTTCATGATATAAGTCCCGGTATTCGGGGTCAACCGTATCGTAGCCTTCGGCATAGTTCCACCAATACCAGCCGAATGCCAAGTGGGAGGAGCTACCTACTTTTAGGCCTTTCGCCCGGGCGGCTTCAGCTAGTTCACCTAACACATCACAATTTGGCCCCATTTCTACTGAATTCCAGCGAGTTAAGGAGGACTCATACATCGCAAAACCATCGCAGTGTTCCCCCACTGGCACTACGTACTTGGCTCCGGCTTTATCAAAGAGATCAATCCAAGCTTCAGCATCAAAGCTGTCTGCTTTGAACATCGGGATGAAATCCTTGTACCCAAACTCGCTAGGCTTGCCGAAATTCTCTTTATGAAACTCATAAGTTGGATTGATCTGGTCAGAGGGAATTCCGGTCAGATGAGAAGTAAGCGTCGGACGGTACATGTGGTAGCCGTACCACTCACTTTTGAATTCGGGCACCGCGTAGGGTCCCCAATGGATAAAAATGCCAAATTTCGCATCGGAGAACCACTCTGGCGTTTGGTACTGAAGCAGCGACTCCCAGGTAGGTTTATATTTTTCGGTCGTCTGGGCGCAGAGTAGGTTTGCCCTCCCTACTTCTAATGATAACCAGAGCAGCCAAAGACAGATGAGTTTTCTCACTCGGAAATTCAGTTTTAGGTTGTATTACAGTGTCGTCATAAATTTACTCTCAGCAATTTAAATATTTTAGATTAGCTGCTTTACCACAGATGTTTTTTAGATTATCTGGTATGTTTCGGGGGGAATGAATTTAGAATATCGGGGCGAAGTCTACAGATGTTGACCTGGTACTCAGTAGTTCACTTTTTTAGCAAATGTCCTAACTCTTCCGCCCAGGCTACTGTTAGAACTCATCATGCCAGTAGGTTTCCCGGTTTAAAATCGACCGAGGGGTCGCCCAGTTTTGCCCGGTCTATTTTTTTGTCGTCCTTAATAAACTTGGTACCTAAAACGTAGGCTTTGGCATTATTTACCGCATCTACTGCTAATAAGGTATCACCTTTAAAGTACCAAACCGAGAACTTGGTATTTTCACTTTCTTCCTTTCTAACGACCGTTTGATCGTATCCGGTAGATAAGCCGACCATCTGAAGTTTTACATCGTACTGGTCGGACCAAAACCAGGGAATAGAATCGTAGGTGGTTTCTTTACCACAAATGGCAGCGGCGGCTACTTTGGCCTGATCTACCGCATTTTGCACCGACTCCAGCCGGATAAAGCGATCGTAGTGGGGATTATGGTGAAAAGTGCAGTCACCAATAGCATAAATGTCATCATCGGAAGTGCGGGCAGTAGCATCTACCCGAATCCCGTTTTCAATTTGCAAACCAGCTTGTTCCGCCAGTTCGGTGTTCACTCGAATTCCACAGCCTATTACTACCAAATCGGCTTCGTAGCGGGATTCATCCGCACAAACTACTGTAGTTGTACCCTTTTCAGACTGAATAGCAGTGACTGCCTTGTTGGTCAATACCTGTACCCCTCTTTCGGCATGCAGATCCTGAAAGAACTCCGACATTTCGGGAGCCGTGACCCGGGCCAGTACCCGTTCTTCCATCTCTAGTACCGTTACGGTTGCCCCTAATTTTTTCAGGGAAGCGGCTGTCTCCAAACCAATGTAGCCGCCCCCAATAATCACTACTCGTTTTGGAGAGCTACGTTGCAGTGCTTCTCGTATATCATTGGTATCGGCCAGCGTTCGTAAGGGATATAAATTAGGAGCCGTATCAATACCCGGAATAGACGGAATCAAAGGGCCTGCCCCGGTAGCCAGCACCAACTTATGGTAAGATAAGACTCGACCGTCATGTAAAATTACAGTCTTATCAGACCGATTGATAGCCGTTGCCCGAACGCCTAAATGGAGGGTAATCTCTTCTTTCTGGTAACTATCAGCACCCTTGAGCCGATGTTTTTCGATTTCATCATCGCCCGATAGATAGGCTTTAGACAGCGGCGGACGATGGTACGGTAGTGCGGGGTCAGCATCCAGAAGAGTGATTTCGCCAGCCCATCCTTCTTTACGGAGGGCAAAAGCGCAATTTACCCCAGCGTGACTAGCACCAATAATGACACAAACTTGATTTTTTGTAGATTCTTCAGTCATGTATGGATTTTTTTGAATATAGCCTTAGTAGCAACCATCCGGCAATGCTTACTTAGCCACGTGCAGTACTACCCCATCCAGTTCCTGACTAATTTCAATCTGGCAAACTAAACGGCTGTATTCGGTAACATTGTCATCTAGCTCGAGCATATCTTTTTCAATCTCACTGGCCTCCCCTACTTTGTCAAAGAAAGAAGGTTCAACGTGTACGTGGCAGGTAGCACAAGAACATACTCCCCCGCAGTCGCCGTCAATTCCTTTGATGTTGTTTTCGGTAGCCAGCTCCATGACCGAGCCGGAGTCAGCTTCTAAAGTGATAGTTTCATCATCTTGAGTAATAAATGTAATCTTAGCCATTTTATTGAGTGTTTTTGTTATCAAAATCTACTGTTGATGAAAAAGTGATGAGGGAGGCAATGACTTATTCTTGCGCACTGAATTTCACGGTGATACTATCGTAACCGACCTTGCGCTGAAACTCTCCCCACTCCTCAATATTTTCCTGATAATCCAGGATATCAATCGCTTTTACCTTTTCTGCCAGGACTGCCAGTAGCGTTTTCAGAATCTGGCGAGCGTGCGTGGCCCCTAGGCATTTGTGATGACTGAACCCAAATGCTACGTGCGGATTCACTTTGCGGTCAAGCACTACTTCATTCGGATTTTCAAACACCGAAGCATCCCGGTTGGCCGAGGCCCAACAGAGTGAAATTCGCGAATCAGCTTTTACCGCATGCTCACATACTTCAGCATCTTCCGTCACCACCCGCCCCATGTGGGTCAGAGGGGCAAAGTATCGAATAAGTTCTTCTACTGCTTTTCCAACAATCTCCGGCTTTTCGCGAAGCTGATTGAGAGATTCGGGGTGTTCAGCAAAGTATGCAATAGAATTAGTAACTGCGTTGATTACCGTATCGCGTCCACCCGCAAAAGTGAGAATCATTACCCCTTTCACTTCCTCCCGCGTCAACTTTCTCCCGTCTACTTCTGAAGCTAGCAGAACGGAGTAAAGATCTTCGCCAGGATTTTCTATTGCCCGATCAATTTGCTCGTCAATATAGTCGTATAAGATTGACGCCTTTTCTCCATCCAGCGGATCATCTTCACTGCGGAATACGTGGGTACCCCAGGCAATCCAGGTTTCCGACTCTTGATACTGAATATTGAGTAGCAATGTCAGCGCCCGCGATTGTAGCTTTAATGAAAACTCCTCCACTATCTCGATTGAATCAGCCGCCAGTGCCTCATCGACAATTTCGCTGATTTGCTGAGTCAGCTGTTCCTGATACTCATCTTCCAACGGACGTTTGAACCAGGCTTCTACCAACGCTCGGTATTCACCGTGCTGAGGGGGGTCAACCTCAAACGGTATCTGTCGCGTATCCCGAATATTTACCTCCGAAGGAACCACAATGCGTCCGGGCTTGGCTCCTGATTGAAATGACTTCCAGTTGTGGGCGCATTTTCGCACATCTTTTAGACGCAAAATCATGGTGACCGGGTCATTCTGATCGTTTATTTCACCATAGCCTTTTTCAACCCGGGCTTGCTCAAATGGGTCGGGCAACGCACTTTTTTTCATTTTGCTAATCGTTAGGTTCACTCAAATACGAAAGTAGTCTTGTAGGTCAGTCTTAGCTTATAGAACAGCTACTGCACAATTTTCAATGTAAAGAACGCTATACTACCGAATGAAATCTTCCTTTATTTTGATAGAAAAATAATTTATTTTATCTATTTATAACCGATATAAAGTTTTTTATAAACAAAAAAGAGTATTTTATTCTATTAAACTATAAATCGGCTATCTAGATTAGATACCGCAGTATTGGCCGCCCGATAACTTTTCCTAAATGCCAGCGGGGAATATCCTTTGATCTTTTTAAACTGTTTATAAAAAAACGGTAAGCTGTCGTAGCCACAGGAAAAACCAACTTCGGCAATGCTGTACTCAGTTTCTATCAGTAGTTTACTCGCTCGGTTAATTCGGTATTCATTGAGGAAGCTAAAGAACGGCTTCTGCATCACTCGACTGAAGAAGCGGGAAAAGGAGGATTCGGTCATGTTGACCAAATCTGCCACTTGAGTCAAGGTAATTTTCTCAGTATAATGATCTTCCACGTATTGCTGAACTTTGTCTAGGCGATCGCTGGTTTTTTTGGATAAGTCGGGCGAGAAACTTTCTGCCGAAAGAAACGCGTACTCATCAATCTCACTCAACTTTTGTAACAGGCTCAATAATTGGAGGTAACGATTACCCTCAGACAGCACAATTGCTTTTAACCGTGGTAACATCTCTTCGGCTACTTTCCTGCTAAAAAAAAGTCCTCGGCTAGCTTGGGCTAACAATTGCTGTATTGCCTGGATATCCACCACCTCGGGTAGCACTGCTGGTTTCCACTGAATCACCAATGAGCTAGCTTTTCCAGTACTTTCTTCCGATTTCTTCCAACGATGCGGTAGATTCGTTCCGAGAAGCACCAAGTCTAATGGCTGATATTCTGAAATATGATTGCCAACGTACCGAATGCCCTCGCTTTCCAGAATGCAGGTAAGCTCATACTCAGGATGATAATGCCAGGGCGCGGCAAAATGATCCTCCACATAGTTAAAGGCAGTGATAACACTAGCCTGCGGATTATTGATTTTCTCCAGTACAGCTTTCATCATTCCTTCAATTTGTTAAAGAATTCGTTCTTTTGACATAAGGTAAGATAAAATAGAATAATTATTAATCAATTTTGCAGAAGAGATTCTAAAAAAATTTAGCCATGTTTGTCTCTTTAGAATAACCCAAGCAACTACACTTTCAAGTTAGTAAGTATCAGTAGTATTTAACCTAACTGTATTTTATGCCTGTAAACTGCCAAGCCGCCGTAGCCACCGGAAACGGGGATTTTCGTATAGAGTCAATTGAAGTAGCCCACCCGGCCGACGATGAGGTGCTAGTACAAATGAAAGCTGCGGGTCTCTGCCACACCGACTACGACTCATTATCCTGGGGAAAACCCATTGTGATGGGGCACGAAGGGGCCGGGGTAGTAGCCGAGGTAGGTAAACAAGTAAAAGATTTCAAGTCGGGTGATGCCGTTATTCTCAATTGGGCTACCCCCTGCGGAAGCTGCTTTCAGTGCCAAATTGGTAATCCGCATATTTGCGAACAAAACTCTCCGGTAGTAGCCGGAGCCAACGGCTACACCCCTGGTCATGCCCATCTGGAAGGCACGCTTTGGCAAGGCAAGCCTATTGAACGCTCGTTTAATTTAGGTACTTTGTCCGAATATGCTTTAGTAAAAAAATCGGCATTGGTAAAAGTAGAAGATCAATCTATTCCCTTTCCTTCGGCTAGTATCGTTAGCTGCGGGGTCATGACGGGCTACGGTTCAGTAGTGAATGCAGCTGAGGTAAAACCGGGTAGCAGTGTGGTGGTGTTAGGAGCGGGCGGAGTTGGATTAAATGTCATCCAAGCAGCAAAGATAGCCGGGGCAGCCGCAATCATTACAATTGATATTAATCCAGCTAAGCTTGAGATGGCCGGACAGTTCGGGGCGACTCATACCTTACTGGCTAAGAAAGATGATACCGGACTGCTGCAAGCGGCTGAACGAGTAAAAGCATTAACCGGAGGTCGCGGAGCAGATTATGCCTTTGAGTGTACTGCCATTCCGGCTCTGGGAGCTGCTCCCCTGGCGATGGTGCGAAACGCCGGAACAGCCGTGCAAGTGAGTGGAATTGAGCAGGAAATCACCATTGATATGAATCTGTTTGAATGGGACAAAATTTACATCAACCCACTGTATGGTAAGTGTAATCCGAGCATTGATTTTCCCAAAATCATCGCGCTGTACGCCAAGGGTGAATTACTACTAGATGAATTGGTTACTCGCGAGTATTCGCTAGACCAACTTCAGCAAGCCTTAGACGATATGCTCGCCGGAAAAAATGCCAAAGGAGTAATTACTTTTAACTAATATGTCAAGCTTTAGAACTACTGAAATTTCTGATGCTGATACTGAGCACGATGGTCTGCGCTTTATCACGGTAAAATCTGGTTACTTGAAAGGGCGAGGTGATATTTGTGTGTTTGTACCTGATGAAGCCAAGGCGGCAAAAGACCTTCCATTGGTACTGTTGCTCCACGGAGTATACGGAAGTGCTTGGATATGGGCCCTGAAGGGAAAAGCCCACCTTACAGCTCAGCGACTTATTAAAGAAAAAAAAATAAGCCCGATGGTGCTGGCAATGCCCTCTGACGGGCTCTGGGGCGATGGAACTGCGTATCAATCACTTTCTACTGGTAATTACGAAAAGTGGATCGTGGACGATGTGCCTCAAGCAGTAAAGGAGAATATAGCTGGTGTTACTAATAATTCCCCAGTCTTTATCGCGGGGCTTTCTATGGGTGGATTTGGGGCACTACGATTAGGGGCCACGTACCCAAAAAAATTTGCAGCAATCTCAGCGCACAGCGCAATCACTGCTGTTGAGCAAATGAAGCTATTCGTAGAAGAACCATTATCCCACTACCATCCGACAGCAACTGAAGCCAGTAGTGTCTTTCTGACTATGCAATCCCACAAAGAAAGTCTACCCCCTATTCGCCTCGACTGTGGACAACAAGATTTACTCATTAACTACAATCGCGCGTTACATAACCAACTACTAGAAGCCAATATTCCGCACACCTACGAAGAATTTGAAGGTGGGCACGAATGGCTTTACTGGCAGAAGCACCTCGAGGATACACTACTGTTTTTTGAAAATCATATGTAGTTTCAGCACCTATGTTTCATTGTAACCTGGTTCTTAATACCTATTCGCTAGAAAGTTGGTAATGTCAATAAGCATGAGCTATCTAGATTTCAATCCGATCGATTTTGGTAAATTTATAGATCAGTACATGGGGGCAGATGCGTCATCGTTCGCATTTCAACCTAGTGAAATTCAGATTTATCCGTTGTCAATTGCTTCTTCGCTGATTAAGTCACCCACCCCCTTGTTCAGGGCCAAGTATAACTTTCTGCTATTATTTTCAGCGGGTGGCGGCACTCAACAGGTGGATAATGAAGTGATTGAGCTTCACCCTAATGACATCCTCTTTATTCGGGAAGGCCATCTCAACGCTATTAAGTTCATCAACCCTGCCACTGACGGATATTTTATCTACCTGGACAGTTCGTTACTCCCCCAAATCTTTGTTAATAGAACATTGCTTAATCAGCTCACCTTTTATCCTAAGCATACCGTTTCCCCCGATGATATGGCGTGGTTAAAACAGTGTTGCGAGTTACTCTCGAGGCAACCCAAAGCCAACCCGTATTCCCGGGAAATTCAAATTTCTTTACTAAAATCTATTGTGCTGCGATTGTCCGAGGCCTCGCCGGCATCATTGTCCAAACCGGATCGTTCGTCTGAGATTACGATGCTATTCAAGGAGTTAGTTTATGAGCATTTTCTTCAGCAACGGGAAGTACAGTTTTATTCGGACGCATTAGCCGTTTCAGAAAACTACCTACACCGATGTGTGCGCCAAGTTACGAACAAACCCCCGAAGCTACATATTAACGAAGTGACTATTAATTACAGCAAAATCCTACTACAAGACCCTTATAAAGATATTGCTCAGATTGCTTTCGATCTTAACTTCTCTGATCCATCCTACTTTGGTCGACTGTTTAAACAACTCAGCAAACAAACTCCTACTGAGTACCGGAACTCGTTTATGCAAGATTTGTCCGAGTAGGCGCAAGATTCTTCTTGGTAAATACCGTATTTCCCTGTGCATCTTTGCAGCAGTACAGAAGAAGGATTTAGGATGAAACTATTTTCAATTTGCTCTATCGTATTTTTCCATAGCACCCTGCTTGTTGCTCAGAATAACGGATCAATCTCCGGGTATGTCACCGATGCTCAATCGGGGGAACCTTTAATTGGCGTGACTATCCAAATTGTAGAAACAGACCTTGGTACAATTACCGATATTGAGGGCTACTATACCCTTAGTGATGTACCGCCAAAAGCTTATAGTATTCAGGCCTCTTACGTTGGCTACCAAACGGATACGAAGTTTAACATTGTAGTTCGTTCAGGTGGTACCCCAGATGTAAACTTTGCTTTAACGGAGAGCCAAACGCAGTTACAAGATATCGTTGTAACGGCTAACCCCTTTGAAAAGCTTGAAGAAACCCCATTGTCTATACAGCGGCTGTCTGCCGAAGAAATCGCTACGTATCCGGGGGGCAATAACGATATTGCGAAAGTGGTACAGTCCCTGCCGGGCGTAGCCAGTTCGGTAGGTGGATTTAGAAATGATGTTATCATCCGAGGGGGTGCCCCCAATGAAAACGTGTACTACTTAGACGGGGTAGAGATTCCCAATATTAATCACTTCGCCACCCAGGGAAGTGCGGGAGGCCCCGTTGGTTTATTAAACGTTAGCTTTTTTGAAGGGGTGACCTTATCTACCAGTGCCTTTAACGCCCAGTACGATAATGTGCTATCGGGGGCATTACAATTTGACCAAAGAACTGGAAATAATCGGAAGTTTCGTACTAACATTCGGGTAAGTAGCAGCGAAACAGCTCTTACGGTGGAAGGCCCCTTGTTTAAAAAACAACAAGAAGCGAGCAACACTTCCTTTATTGCCTCAGTACGGAGATCCTACCTGCAGTTTCTGTTTCAGCTGCTTGGTCTCCCTTTCTTACCCGACTATTGGGATTATCAGTATAAAGGCACGCACAAACTAAACGACTATAATGATATAACCATTACGGGGCTGGGGTCTATCGATGATTTTTCCGTCAATATACCAGATGAAATCGATCCTGAACAGCAAGCATCTTTAGACCAAGTGCCGGTCATTAAACAAAGGACAAATACCGTGGGAGTTACCTGGAAAAAAAGATTTAAAAATCAGCCCGGTTTCATGACGACCACTATCAGTACCAACTCGCTGCAAAATGACTTCATTCGGTACTCCGATAATGTGAATCAAGCAGGAATATTATTTAGTAATGAGTCCGAGGAACAGGAAACCAAGCTGCGGTATAACCTCACCCGCTTTTTTAATACTTGGACCTTAAGTAGTGGTTTTGTAGTGCAACGGGCCAACTATACCAATAATACCACGAATGTTATTAACGATGTTCGTTTTGAAACCGATCTCTCGTTTTTCCGCTACGGATTTCATGGTCAAGCCTCAAAAAAGATGTTTAACGACCGACTGGGAATCTCTTTAGGAGTACGGGCCGATGGGAATAGTTTTACCGAAAATGGTTCTGATATCTTATCGGCCATTAGTCCCCGGTTTTCAGTTTCCTATAAATTGGATCAACTGCAAAAGTGGACCCTCAATGCCTCCGTGGGCCGATACTATAAGATACCCCCCTACACGATCTTAGGGTTCCAAAGTAATGCAGGAGTTTTTGTCAATCAGAATACTGATTACATCCAGAGCGATCATTATGTAGTTGGGTTAGAGTATCTCGTTACGCCTGCTTCCCGTGTATCCATTGAGGGGTTTTACAAAGAATACACCGATTACCCGGTTTCACTAACCGACAGTGTATCACTAGCCAATCTGGGGTCAGGTTTTGAAGTGCTAGGCAATGAACCCGTAGCCAGCATCGGGTTAGGCCGTACTTACGGGCTGGAATTTCTCTACCAAAAGAAATTAACCAAGCGATCGTACGCCATACTGGCCTACACCCTGTTTAGAAGTGAATTTACCGCATTTGATCCTACAAATTATCTGCCTAGTGCCTGGGATAGTGGTCAATTGCTCACCTTTACTGGGGGATATCAGTTTGGTACGAATTGGGAGCTGAGTGGGCGAGTGCGTTATATTGGTAAAACTCCTTTTGCCCCGGTAGATTTAGTAGCTACCAACCAACAAGGCACCTACCCCACCCTACTATTTGATTATGCTACTTTCGGAGGGCAACGACTGGCTCCCTTCAACCAGACTGATATCAGGATTGACAAGAAGTGGAATTTCAGCCAGTGGTCACTGAATATCTTTTTGGAAGTACAAAACGTTTTGGCCCAGCAAATTCCCGAGCCGCCCGTGTATGGACTGAACCGCAATGCCCAGGGCGTAATTGTTGAACCACCAACAGTAGTGGAGGTCCGTGAACTAGCCAATGATACACCCCTTCCCTCGTTGGGTATTGTCATCGATTTTTAATTACCGACTAATTCCCTGTATGCACTAAAAATCATTGAAAATTGATAAACCATTTTTAAATCCAAATCACTGAAAATATGCTATACCATATAATTCAAGCAAAGCTGCTTTGCGCATTAGTCTTACCCCTAACTACGCTTGAGTCTCGGAGCCAGTCGACCCTGGAAATTAAGGTTTCCGATATTGAGACTAATAGCGGGAAGGTGATTGTTGCCCTGTTCCAAGATGAAGCAAATTGGTTAGAACAGCCTTTCCAGGAAATAACTCTGGCAACCGATAAAGATTCTGGTACAGCTGAATTTGACGTACCTTACGGAAAATACGCCGTATCGATCTACCAAGACCTAAACGCAAACGGTGAACTGGATCGAAACTTTCTGGGCATTCCCAAAGAGCCGATTGGCTTTGGTAATAACCATAAAGTGGAAGCTGATGACTATTCTAATGACCGAGAGATCGCCGAACATTTGTGGAAGGTTAGTGAAGAAGAAACCCAAGTGCGTTATCTCAGTGGTAAAAATGAGCTATCAAATCATGCTCGGTAGGCAGCTCAATATTACTGTCTTTAACGCTAGAGGTAGTAAACCCTAAGTTACTCATTTTAAGCGTTTTTTATTTTAGACCACCTCCTTAAAAACTGACTTTGCCCAACACGAGCTAAGCATCGTATCCTTCAAAAGCATTTTTTTGTAACTTGCCTTTAGGCCACCGGGCACGAAGCCTCACTATCCAGTTACTTGCAATATGCGCAACTTAATATTCATCCTCCTCATGAAGAACACTACTCCAAACTAATAGAGAGTACTACGGAATATAATAACTGGTAAAACGCCAGAAGATATAAGATTAAGAACCTATAAATTCCTTCGCTGATGCAACTATCCGTTCGTGCTTCCATACAGCAGACCAAACAATTGGCCTTCTTTCTGTTTATAAGAGGTGTATCCAATTCAAAACAGTTATCATGACATATCAAGTTAAAATTCTTAAAACTCTTTCTTTAACCCATGACGTTAAGCGAATCACTACAGAAAAGCCGGAAGGATACTCTTTTAGTCCGGGGCAAGCTACCGAAGTAGCTATCGACCAAGAAGGATATCGAGAAGAAAAACGACCATTTACTTTTACTTCATTACCCGATGATGATCACTTGGAATTCACGATAAAGACCTACCATGATCACGATGGCGTAACCCACAAGATCGATTCACTACTAGAAGGCGATGAACTCATCATCGATGATGTATGGGGAGCTATTGAATATAAAGGTAAAGGGACATTCATTGCGGGAGGATCAGGCATTACGCCCTTTATTGCCATCCTTCGCGATCTGAAAGCTAAAGATCAATTGGAAGGAACCCGGCTGCTTTTCTCCAACAAGACAGGAAAAGATGTGATTATGGAGGCAGACTTTGAAGAGATGCTGGGAAAAGAGTTTATTTCTACGCTCACACGAGAAAATATTGAGGGACATGAGCATGGACGAATTGATATGAACTTTTTGAAAGATCATGTCAGTGGGTTTTCCCAACACTTTTACGTCTGCGGGCCTGATAAAATGGTGCGAGAAATCAATGAACTACTCGAGCAATTAGGTGCCCAAACTGACTCATTAGTTTTTGAAAAATGAGCTTGCCCGGATTGTGATTTTATCGTCGATGCTTTTGTAAGACTTTTCGCAATGCATTCTACAAACTTTGTGAACCCCGGCAGATTTAATAGTTTAGTGCTTTCTACTACTTGTGGGCGCACACCGACTAGCTGGACATTAGTCAGGATTAAATCAAATGGTTAAAACCGAGAATTTCAATAAAGTTGAAATCTCTTCTCAGCAAGAACTAAGGTCATGGCTGATGAAGAATCATACTCAACCTGAAAGCGTTTGGCTGGTAACCCACAAGAAAAGTGAACCAAGCAAGTACGTTTCGAGATGGGAAGTACTTGATGAATTGATATGTTTTGGATGGATTGATGGAATCAGGCGAAAACTTGACAATAAAAAAACCATGCAATTAATATCACAGCGGAAAGTTGAGCATTGGACGAAAACCTATAAGGAAAGAGCAACACAACTAATAGATACGGGAAAAATGCACGAGTCTGGTCTAAAGACTATTAAGGTCTCAAAATCAAATGGACTTTGGAATTTCATGGACGATGTTGATAATTTAATTGTTCCAGAAGATCTATCTAAAGAACTCTCAAAGCTTGATGGGGCGGTAGATTTTTTTAACTCCATTAATCCTTCAAGTAAAAGATTTGTGCTAAGATGGATTAAGCTTGCTAAAACTGAAAAAACAAGAAACAGTAGAATAAAAAAGCTTGCAGGGCTTTCTGCTAAGGGAGAAAAATTACCGGGAAGTTAATAAAGAAAAACTACAGCCAAGAAGGTGTATAGTGCATTACTTCCCTCGTTAGGCACTATACACAGAACGTAAAATACCTCGAGGTGCTAAATAATGAATACCCCGCTCCCGCCCCAGGAGTAAGAAACCTCTTCATTGCGGTGTTCTTTGGAATTTTCATCGCATTATTCCTACTGTTTTTTGAACCATTCGACATTGATATCACCACCGGAAAAGACAGTGTAGCTTCGCTATTCTTCTTTGGCTTTATCACTACTGGGGTACTTGCTTTTTTCACTTTCTTCTTACCGCTCATATTTCCGAAATTGTTTGCTGATAGTCACTGGAAAGTAAAACATCAAATCATCTTTTGCTTTATTATCCTGTTTGTAATAGCGACATTCAATGGGCTTTACACCAACTATATCAACTCCTTACCCTTTAGCTGGACGAACTATTGGTGGATTATCAACCGGACGTTCGTGCTGGGTGGTATCCCCTTTTCCTTTTTAATACTCATCGATTATCGTAGAAAGAATTTAGCGAATGATGAAGTAGCTCATTACATTCTCGACAGAAAAAGGAAATTCGATCAATCACCAAAACCTACCGTCTGGTCAATTTCCACCGATTTAAAAAATGAAACTTTCTCCTTTGATGACCGCAACTTTAGTTACGCCGTAGCCTCGGGTAATTACATTGATATTTATTTGGCTAATGAAAAGCCATTGAATTACAAAACCTACCGAATGACCCTTGCTTCTTTCGAGAAGCAGTTAGATGTTGCCCATCTGAAGAGATGCCACCGATCCTACTTGGTAAATATGAAAAAAGTTATCAATGTAACGGGTAACGCCCAAGGATTGAAGCTAACGTTGGCTGACCAGGAGGGGGAAGTTCCGGTGTCAAGAAAGTACATTCCTATCGTCAAACAATTCTTTTCAGAATCTACCTAATCTTATCTGTGCAGCTTGTTACTCACCACAAACCTTGTCATTGACAACAGAACCTTTGTCATTCAAATCATTTCTTTGACATCCAAATCATTCTCTAACTCTCAATGGGTGGTGCTTGTATGTTTGGGAAATGAAGAAAAAAGCACTTATCTCATTTTTAATCGTTGGTGCCGGAGCTATGATCGCCATGTCTAGCCATTACTTGCATTCTGATACTACGGGCATACTGAAAGGAAAGGAAGTCGCTAGTAGCTTTTGGTACCTGCTCACTTTCAGAACCCATGTACTTTTTGGATTAGCGGCTATTACTGCGGGGCCCATTCAGTTTATTAAACGCATTCGGATCAGCAATACAAGGCTACATCGAGCCGTTGGGTATCTCTATATCGTAAGCGTCCTACTCAGTAGTCTATCCGGAATAGTCATCGCTCAGTTTGCCATGGGAGGCGTGATAACATCTATTGGTTTTTCGGTCTTAGCCATAGCATGGTTTTATACTATTATAAAATCAATTACAGCTATATGGAATAGAAATTTTAGTAATCATGAAAAATGGTCTTACTTTAGCTACGCACTGACTTTTGCCGCAATCACCCAGAGAAGCTTGCTCCTTATTCCACTTTTAACTAGTGTCCCCTTTATGCCAATCTACTGGCTTTCGGCGTGGCTCCCGTGGTTGCTAAATCTAAGCATAGCCTATCTAATACTGAGATTCTCATCTCTCTCCCGGAGTAGATACCAAAGCAGTTAGCAACTGGTAGAATAATACTGAAAGATTCTAGAGGCGGTGGCCATTCATTTCTACCTCTCACATACTCGGAATACCAAAGCCGCTGGGCGATTTTTACAGAAAACTGTTAAAGAGCTGAAGGCTTGGCAGCAACCTAATAAGATCAATACGAGGTATCCCATACGGGGTATCCCATACGAACCAGCATCCTTCCTACGGGGTAGCCATCCGAAAAATAAAAGGCGAAGGCAAGTGTAACGAAGGACTTATCCATGGCGCGCCGGGGCCGCCCCGGCCACCGCCGGAAGCGCAAGTACTCGAATAATGTTATCGAGGCTTATGAGCCGCCTAGTTCACGGGAAACTCAAACGACTGTCAAACCTACACTGGGCTTCAAATCCATGAAGACCGCCTTATTCGCCTTAATTGTTTCGGGATAGAAAGGATTGCATATCCTTTTTCACCACGGAAGCTAATAGATAGCACCCTATCAGATTAGGCAGTGACATGGCAAACAACATTCCATCACTGAGGCCAATCAACGGATCTAAGTTGACGGATGCCCCTACCACGATAAAGCCGCAGAATATCACCTTATAGATAATAATGGATAAAGAAGATTCACCAAAAATATAACTCCATGCTTTTACTCCATAGTAAGACCAAGAAATCATCGTAGAAAAGGCAAAGAGAAACACAGCGATCGCTAATACATAAGGAAACCAACCAATCACCGTAGCAAAAGCATTAGATGTTAATGTAACCCCATCGGTTTCTCCTGTATATAGTCCAGATATTACGATCACTAAGGCCGTCATGGTACAGACTACCACAGTGTCGACAAAGGGCTCTAACGAAGCTACAAACCCTTCCGTCACCGGCTCACGGGTTTTCACAGCTGAGTGAGCAATTGCTGCTGAACCTACACCCGCCTCATTGGAAAAAGTAGCCCGCTGTAATCCTACGATCAATGTACCGACTAAACCTCCTGCTAAGGCGTTACCGCCAACGGCATTTTCCACGATAAGGATTAATGCCTCTGGAACTTGTTTAACATTTACTAGAATAACTACAATGGCTGCAACTAAATAGATGCCACACATAAAAGGGACGATTCTCTCAGTAACCCTGGCGATACTTCGAATGCCACCAATAATGACTATTCCTACCAACACGGCGACAATAAACCCAAATACCCATGTCTGCTGCCCAAAAAATGTATCTTTTCCTCCAGTAATACTAATTACTTGTTCGGCTGCCTGATTTATTTGGAACATATTACCCCCCGCAAAGGAAGCTCCAATCGTCATGATAGCGAAAAATCCAGCTAAAAAGATCCCTAAACGCCCTAACCCTTTTTGAACCAATCCTTTCCGTAAGTAGTACATGGCACCTCCCGAAACGGTACCATCAGCGTGTACATCACGATACTTCACCCCTAAGCTACATTCAACAAATTTAGACGACATGCTGAATAAGCCAAAAATAATCATCCAAAAGGTCGCCCCAGGCCCTCCCATAGAAATAGCTACAGCCACGCCAGCAATATTTCCTAGCCCTACTGTGCCCGATAGGGCTGTGGCTAATGCCTGAAAGTGGGTTACTTCTCCTGGATCTTCCTCCTGAGTATATTTTCCCCTAACAATGTCAATGGCAGTGGTAAATCCACGGATATTAATAAAGTTAAGATAAAAGGTGAAAAATACGGCTCCAGCGATCAACCATAGCAGAATAAAAGGCACTTCAACCCCCTGAATCGTAAGAAGTGGATAAAAAATGATAGTAGTAAAAAATTGTGAAATGGGAGTGAACATTGCGTCTATTGCCTCATCGACACTTGATGGATTAGCAAGTTGCGTCCATCCTATTGAATGAGTCCCCAGTGGCGAAAAGGGTTGAAGGGACTTACATACAAGGAAAATTAGTAACATACTATTCGATAGATAATCTTTTATTAAAATAAGTCTTTAAACATTTTTCGGAGTGCTTTTGTAGCAATGGTGTTTTGGTTCTTCCCTACCTCAATCCCTGCTAATTTTGGTATAGCTTTCTCGCTGTCAAGACGAAAGTGTGTCTTTCAAATATGAGTCATTTCCATTCATGTAGTTAAGAAATTGTTCAAACTGATCAGCTCCCGATTCAGTAGCTAGTAAGGTAGCACTGGCTGCGTAAGATGCGTTGATACTGGTGGTGATTGTACCTGCAACCGTTGGAAAAGCCAACAGGCTTTTCTGCAAGAATTTTCGAAGGGCAACTAGTTTTTCCATAGCATTTTAATTTTGTGATTGTATGCACAAGGTACATACTACCCGAGATGATGCCTGACAATTTGTACTATCCTTAAGTGACATTGATCGGGTCTCCGGGTGAGATTTGTCACACGAAAAATGAATTTTTCTTGAGGACATTCTGGCTATTCTATCTACTTTGTAGAAGTTTAAATTTGCAGGTTTGTTAAAGTTTATTACCATATTTCCGAAGCGGTTTCTCGCTCGCCTTGCGCTATACCTGATTGTATTTGGCTCACTGTTCACTTTATTCACTATTCTTTTCATTATCATGCCCCTTCAGGAGCAGACTGTGGATTATTATGCGGAAAAGCAAGTAGCTGCTAGACAGACATCCAAGGCATTCTATGATAGCTTGATACATCTTATTGATTCAAGTACTTCGAGGCATATTGAACAGGATGTAAGGGTATTTGTGAATCAAGTCCATCAACGCAATCCCCAGCTTTACCTGTTCGTAGATGATTGGGAAACGACTCAAAGAATTGCTAACGTTAATCAACAATTACTCGGGGATCCCCATATTGGCGACGATGCGCGTATATTTGAAGCTTGTAAAAAAACAATTAACACAATAAGCAATCCTACGTCTTTCGACTACTCTATGGAAGGACAGGGATTGAACGCACTATTTCGCCTTTCCAACAGGGTGGGAAGAATAGCCTATGTGGGCCACTATCAAACTGAGCAGCACAATTGGCTAGTAGGAGCCAGCGTAGAGGTTCCTCAACCAGCCCGAGCTGTGGCTTCCTCGGCTATTGGCGGTTTTTTACTAGCTGGACTTACGTTAATATCCCTGATTGTACTACTGGAGATTAAAACCATCGTTTGGCAACAAGCCATCAATAAGAGTTCGGATAGTATTGCCTTGATTGACCGAGAGGGAACCATTCTGGCCGGAAACAAGATGTTGAAAACCCTGTACAGCGAAGACATTATTGGTAGCAACATTGAAACGCTCAATGAATTATCTTCTGATGATAAGAAGAATCTACTGGAAAGAATTCGTCGGGTACTACGTACCCATGATCCTGAAACCTATCGCTCGTACTTGTTAGGCCAAGATATTAGCTTAGAGACCACTATTTCGTCTATTGGTAGTAGATGTATTGTAGCCATTGATAGGAACGTAACGGATCAAGTAAAACTAACGGAGGTAAAGGAAGCCTTAGAAGCGCAGAGGGAGTTGACATATAAAGCCATCTTTCACGATACGTTGGGTAAAATAAACTCTTCTAAAAATGTGCTGGAAAAAGCAGTGATTCCCAAACTAGAAGCCACCCTAAAAACAGAAGTAGGCGAGATCGTTTCTTCACTAGAAAACACGATAGATCTCGTTGATGGTGTCAAAGCAACATTTTATCTTGAACACCGAAAGTCCACTTCTGAGCAGTTTGATATACGCGATATTCTAGAAAAGGTGAAGGAATATTATCGACACTCAATTGCGTACTTTAACATTTCAGTAGAGGAGCAGTTTAGCCATCAGAAGCTACTGATTGAAGGAGATCGCTTTCAAGTAGTTACTTTGTTTAGGAATCTAATGAGCAACGCTATCAAAGCCATCTCCACGTCCACCAAACCCCAGCGACAAATCAATATTCAGACGGTAGACGATCACAATCAGATACAATTATTATTCTCGGATACTGGTGAAGGCATGTCTGAAATGGTGCAGAATAACTTTTTAACCCATCACTCAGGTATGGGCACTTGGTTAATGAGCGAATGTGCATCAAGAAACAATATACGCCTTGAGGTAATATCCTCTGACTTTGAGCGGGGTACTACGATGAGTATTTGGTTTACTAAAGTTAACTGACATGAAAAGAAAAATTGTCTTAGTAGATGATGATCGCTTGGAAAAAAATAATCTTCAAGCTGATTTAGATTCGCAGCGTTTCGAGCTGATAGCCCAATTTTTTAATGAGCAACAGCTCTACATTGCTGTAGAGAAAGGGCTAGAGTTTGATCTGCTACTATTGGATTTAAGAATTCCTCCGGATGATCAAGCAGGCATTCGAATTGCTAAACGCATGAAGCAAACAGATAAGGGTATCAAAATAATTGCTCTCAGTAACTTTTTATACGAGGATCGGATCACCTTCTTACGATGGTACCCTTTTTTAGACGGGGCGTTACACAAGAACAGTCGTAGGACGTTAAATGCTACCCTGGAGATTGTTGGTGAGGGCGGTGCAGCTTTTTCACGTTCGGCTAATCTTTGGCTTCAAGAGCAACAGCGAGAACCTATCAATAATGTATCTAAGTACTATGAATTGTCCGATGAGCTGTATAAAACCCTAATTGAAATTTGTAAAGGTTTGCCTACTGAAGAGATCGCTAGAAAGCTTAATTCGTCAAAAACAGCGATTAGCTCCAGAAAATCGAGAATTAAAGAATTGATGGGTCTTGATAAAGATGCCAAGGATATCACTATTTTGATTAAATGTGTTCAAGCAGGTGATCATAATGTGATTAACTTCTTAGAAGCATCGGCCGAAATTAAAATTAACTACAAATGATACGTGCGATGTTGCTATTTCACTTTTACCCGACATTATCAAAATAAATTTGCCCCATGGTTTTTTATGCTCTCCGTAAACTACTAACCATTAGTTTCCTAAAATATTAAAAACAATAATACTAACGACTCTATTTTTAGTTTTTTTCAAAATACTATGATCAAAATATTGCTAAATTGCTATATATATGCTAAATAGATATACTTAATAACACCTCGATGCTGTGACCTATCCTCAATGTCCCCGCTGCCAATTTACTAAAGTTGTAAAAAGCGGTATCGTGAACGAAAGACAGCGTTTTAAGTGCAAACGTTGCAACTATTCATTTACTGTCAATAAGCTAGGGAAACGCATAGATAGCTACTACGTAATCAAGGCTCTCCAACTCTATCTGGAGGGAATTAGCTACCGCGAGATTGAGCGTCTGCTGGGGATAAGCCATGTCTCCGTAATGAATTGGGTGCGTAAGTATCGCATCAAAGCCCCCGCACAACAAGATTATCGACCCACCTATAAAGTACTGAATCACAATGAGCTAAGTAATTATTTTTCTGAATCAGATAACTTACAAGGAGCGGGGATGATTGTCACTGAGGTAGGCGATAAGTACATGCTTATTAAGTGGGAGCGGTTTAAAGAGTAAGCAAAATATATAGTATTAGCAAAAAACTACCACTTAGCTTTTCTTTTAAAAAAAATTTTTAACCTTTCTCAAGTCATTTCATGACGGGCGCCCTGATGTAATGGATTAACAACCCTCGTACTACTAACACATCAGTCTAATGAAAAAGAATCAGTACTCACCGTATGGTTGGATCGTTATTCTGGCCTGTTGGCTTCTTTCCCCGACCTCCTATGCCCAGGAAAAGCCCATCAAGAAAAAAAACCGCATTAACTACGGTTATAAACCACTTACGCTCAACCTCAGCGATGATGGCTCAGCCTACGTCCGCTTCATTATATGGAATCAATTGTGGCTCAGAACCAATAATCTGGGCGGTGATGCCGACTTACGAATAACCCCTTCCATTCGTCGCGCCCGTATTCTGGCATTTGCTCAAATCTCTCCCCGGTTTCTAGTACTGTCTCACTTTGGTATGAATTCAGAATCGGCCGCCGGATTAGATCCGTTGGGAGAAAACACCAATGTTTCGCTGTTCTTTCACGGGGTTTGGGGCGAATACAAACTTACTAACTCCCTGTACGCTGGAGTTGGGTTACACTACTGGAATGGCCTTTCCCGGCTAACTAGTCAGTCTACCCTGAATTTCATGACGCTAGACGCACCTATCTTCAACTGGGCCCAGTTGGGTTTATCTGATCAATTTGCCCGGCACCTAGGAGCCTACGCTAAAGGAACAGTCGGCCGGGCACACTTCCGGGTTTCCCTCAATGATGCGTTGAGCAATACGCTGGATGTCACCCGACCCACCCCCGTAGAGGGTGCCGCCCGCTACGCCGGAAGACGATTAGCGGTTGATAGTCTGGGGCTGGATGAGAATGGCTTGGTATTTCAGGGATACTTCAACTACAATTTTCTGGATCAGGAATCGTACAAACTTCCCTACTTTGTGGGCACCTACCTGGGTTCTAAAAAAATATTTAATCTGGGCTTTGGCTTCTTTCATCACCGAGGCGGGACGGTTACTGGCAATAGCTCTCGTACCTTTGAGTTCTACGATGTCAATCATTTTGCGGTAGATGCATTCTACGATGCTCCCGTTGGCGGTAAAGGGGCGGCAGTAAATGCCTTATTAGCTTACTACAACTACGATTTTGGCCCTAACTACGTAAAATCAGCGGCTAATCCCGCCCAGAGTATTGCCACCGGTAGCTTGGTTTACGTCCAACTGGGCTATCTACTACCTGGCGAAGGTAACCAGGATCGCTTAATGCCCTACGTGACTTACGCCAATGGAAATGCCGAAGCGTACGAAGCTAATTCCCAGATATTTAAGCTAGGGCTCAACTACTTTATGAACGGCCACAACAGCAAGCTCACCCTGGAGTATCAGAATACTCAAACCCCTACGGGTGGCGAAGCAACTGCTGCATCGGATATACTGACCCTTCAGCTTCATGTATTCTTATAGATTATTCTTACTTTTTTGTTTTCAACAAACTAAACCTACTATGGAAGATTCTTCAAAATCATTAAAAAGCTACTGGAAAAAAAACGTGCAGTACTTACTTATTCTACTCAGTATTTGGTTTTTGGTATCCTACGGATTCGGGGTACTATTCGCCGATGCGTTAAATAATATCCAAATGGGCGGATTTAAACTAGGCTTTTGGTTTGCCCAACAAGGCTCCATCTACGTATTTGTCATTCTTATCTTTGTCTACGTTCGCCTCATGAACAAGCTAGATAAGGAGTTTGACGTGGACGAGAAATAAACAATACAATGACTAATGATTGATGAATAATGATTAATAAATCTCATCAGTCATTAATCATCACTCATTAATCATTACAATCATGGATGTACAAACCTGGACTTATATATTGGTTGGAATCACCTTCGCTCTCTACATTGGCATTGCCATCTGGTCGCGAGCGGGCTCTACCAAAGACTTTTACGTGGCCGGCGGTGGGGTTTCTCCCCTAGCCAACGGCATGGCCACCGCCGCCGATTGGATGTCGGCCGCTTCATTCATCTCTATGGCCGGACTCATTTCTTTTATGGGCTACGATGGTGCGGTTTACCTCATGGGTTGGACCGGAGGCTACGTATTACTCGCCTTACTTCTCGCTCCCTACCTACGCAAGTTTGGAAAGTTTACCGTACCCGATTTTATCGGCGATCGATACTACTCTAACATGGCCCGCACAGTAGCCGTAATCTGTGCGCTATTTGTATCCTTCACCTACGTAGCCGGACAGATGCGCGGAGTAGGAGTGGTATTCTCCCGTTTTCTGGAGGTTGACATTAATTTGGGGGTAGTGATTGGAATGGCTATCGTGTTTTTCTACGCGGTACTGGGCGGAATGAAGGGCATTACTTATACTCAGGTAGCTCAGTATTGCGTTTTGATCTTTGCTTTTATGGTGCCGGCTTTCTTCATTTCTATTCAGTTAACCGGGCATATTCTACCCCAGGTAGGATTTGGATCTACCTTGGCGGGAACCGATACCTTTCTGCTGGATAAACTAGACGGACTCAACCAGGAATTGGGTTTTGCGGCTTATACCGACGGTAGTAAGAGCGTATTTGATGTATTCTGTATTACCGCCGCTTTGATGGTAGGTACGGCTGGTTTACCTCACGTAATCGTTCGCTTCTTTACGGTACCTCGGGTAAAAGACGCCCGTATCTCAGCGGGCTACGCCTTGGTGTTTATCGCTATTCTGTACACTACCGCCCCGGCTATCTCTGCTTTTGCCCGCACCAACATGATCAATTCGGTTTCCGAAGTATCTATTAATGATTTGCCCACTTGGGTTACCAACTGGCAGTCCACCGGACTAATCACCATTGAGGATAAAAACAACGATGGTCGGGTACAGTACGTTGCCGATGCGGAACAAAACGAATTTGTAGCTGACCGCGACATTATGGTACTGGCTAATCCGGAAATTGCCAACCTGCCCAATTGGGTGATTGCGCTGGTTGCCGCGGGCGGTCTGGCCGCTGCATTATCTACTGCGGCTGGTTTACTGCTGGTTATTTCTACTTCCATCGCCCACGATTTGGTGAAGAAGCAGATCAAACCCGATATTTCAGAATCGGGTGAGCTATGGGCTGCCCGCGGTGCGGCGGCGGTTGCCGTATTAATCGCCGGATACTTCGGTATTAATCCACCGGACTTTGTAGCAGCGGTAGTGGCCCTGGCCTTCGGATTAGCGGCGGCTTCCTTCTTCCCCGCCATTATCATGGGTATCTTCTACAAGCGGATGAATAAAGAAGGTGCCATAACGGGCATGGTCGTCGGATTATTAACTATGATTTTTTACATCCTGAAATTTAAGTTTGGCTTGCTCGGGGGCGGTACTGCTGAAGACTGGTGGCTGGGCATTTCCCCCGAAGGATTTGGGTTTATCGCGATGCTGGTCAACTTTGCGGTATCACTAACTGTTTGCCAATTAACCTCTCCTCCCCCAGCAGATGTTCAGGACCTGGTAGAGGATATACGCTACCCCCGAGGGGCCGGACAAGCCGTAGCTCATTAATCCTTGGGTTGCATCCTTTCCTAAAAACGTGCATATTCACCGGAGGGAAAACGGAGGACGGAAAATGGAAGACGGAAGATTAATCCGTTTTCCACCTTCCCTTCTCCTTTCTCCGACTATAAAAAAATACACTAACACCTAACTATGAGCAACAAAATACAAACCCTGGGCGGCTACATTCACGAATATCAAAAGAGTGTACAACAGCCCGAACAGTTCTGGGCCCGCATTGCCGAATCGTTTTACTGGCGTAAATGCTGGGACGAGGTAGTACAGTGGAATTTTGAAGGACCTGACGTTAAGTGGTTTATCAACGGCAAACTGAATATTACCGAAAATATCTTAGAACGACATCTCTTTACCCAAGGCGACCGCCCCGCCATCATTTGGGAACCGAATAACCCTGACGAAGAAAACCGTACCCTTACCTACCGAGAACTATACGATCAGGTTTGCCAGTTTGCTAATGTACTCAAGGAGCAAGGCGTACAGAAGGGTGACCGGGTGATTATCTACATGCCGATGGTACCCGAATCGGCGGTAGCCATGTTAGCCTGCGCTCGGGTTGGAGCGGTACATTCCGTCGTGTTCGCTGGTTTTTCGGCCAATTCCTTAGCCGACCGCATCAATGACTGCGAAGCTAAAGTGGTACTAACTTCTGATGGTAACTTCCGGGGCAAGAAAATTATTCCGGTGAAAGCAGTCGTCGATGAAGCTTTAGAAAATACCTCATCTATTGAAAAAGTTATTGTTCTGAAACGCACGGGCACTGAGGTGACCATGAAGAATGGACGGGATATTTGGTGGAGTGATGCCACCGAGGGAGTTTCTACCGAGAATAAAGCTGAGGAGATGGATTCGGAAGATATGCTGTTTATTCTGTATACCTCGGGCTCTACCGGTAAACCCAAAGGAGTAGTCCACACCTGCGGGGGCTACATGGTGTATACGCACTACACTTTTGAGAACGTCTTTCAGTACAGTCAGGGCGACGTTTACTGGTGTACCGCCGATATTGGTTGGATTACGGGGCACTCCTATATTGTGTACGGCCCGTTATTAGCCGGAGCCACTACGTTAATGTTTGAGGGGGTTCCCACCTATCCCGACGCTAGCCGATTCTGGAAAGTGGTAGATAAGTACCAAGTAAAACAGTTTTATACGGCACCCACTGCTATCCGGGCCTTACAGGCCTACGGGCTAGAACCCTTGGAAGGTTGCTCACTGGAATCGCTCAGAGTGATTGGATCAGTAGGTGAACCTATTAATGAGGAGGCCTGGAACTGGTACCGCGACCACGTGGGGAAAGGAAAGTGCCCCATTGTAGATACTTGGTGGCAGACCGAGACCGGAGGAATGTTAATTTCGCCAATTCCGGGAGTAACCCCCACCAAGCCGGGCTACGCTACCCTACCCCTGCCGGGAGTTCAACCAATTATTGTAGATGCCGATGGCAAAGAGTTAAAAGGTAACAGCGTTCAGGGCAACCTCTGTATTAAATTCCCTTGGCCATCCATGCTTCGCACTACCTACGGTGACCATGAACGCTGCCGACAAACGTATTTCTCCACCTACAAAGGGCTGTACTTTACGGGGGATGGAGTGAAACGGGACGAAGATGGTTACTATCGCATTCTAGGTCGGGTGGATGATGTTATCAACGTATCTGGTCACCGTATGGGCACTGCCGAGGTGGAAAACGCCATTAACGAGCATCCGAAGGTAGTAGAATCTGCCGTGGTGGGCTATCCCCACGACATCAAGGGTCAAGGTATCTATGCCTACGTCATCTGCGACCTCACCGACCGCTCGGAAGAGAACCTAGCTAATGAAATTCGGCAGACGGTGAGTCAGATTATTGGCCCCATTGCCAAGCCAGACTTGGTTCAGCTCGTTCCCGGCCTTCCTAAGACCCGCTCCGGTAAAATCATGCGCCGCATTCTCCGAAAGATTGCCCAGGGTGATACCAGCAATTTGGGCGACACCTCTACCCTACTGAACCCCGAAGTGGTCAATGAAATAATGGAGGGTGAAGCAAACTAAAAGACGTTACAGCTCATAAGATAGTGCGCTAGCCCCCCTCATGAAAATGCCTACTACTCAAACCGGGGCACCTCCGAGGGGGCATTATGCATTTACCTATGATCTTGTAACCTACCGCTTAGTTATCCGCTTAGTTATCACTTGGCCTTTTGTATTTATTTGCAAAAAGTACAATCCTGAAGGGTACCCTTCCAGGGATAGCTTACCGTTATCGTCTAGGATATGGTATTTTTTTACAATATTGCCGTGAACAGTCAACAGTTTCGCGGAATTAAGCTCACCGGGTAGGTGGCTAATATTTACATAATCATGAGCAGGATTTGGATAAACCTCAACTTTCTCTAATTCGCTTCTATTGTGAATTGCTGTGATCGTACCGTTAGAGATTTTGATGACATGTATTGAGACCGGATCAAGCGTTAAGGTGATATCAGTATTGGTCAGCGTTAAACCATTGGTAGGTTGTGAGATCACGGGAAATTCATCAGTCGGCGAAGTCCCCGTCAGCTTCGACTGCGTAATGGTCAAACTAGGAGAGGATACATCGAGATAATTTTTAAGGTTAACAACGACCTCCTGAGAAGCGTAATCCCGGTTAATTAGAAAAATATTTAGCTGGCTCCCTGATTGGTCAGTAGTGGCGAAAGAATTGACGAATCCCTGATTATCTGAGAAAACGATTTTGTCTAACATGTTATTCCCCCACATAGCCAACGCTTTTCCCGTAGCATTCAGGTTACCGTCAGCATCTAACGCATCAAAAGAGCTTTGCGGGTTAGTGGGGTTATCAATCCATCGGGTATTCCACAAATTGGCCCCATCTACTCTCTCTTGCTTAATTTGATCACCAAACATCTGGAAGCTAACCAAGGCGTGTCCTAAATCATTAGTATTTTCCCAAGCACCCGTAAAGTCAAGTGGCCCGTATTCACTGATAATTATCCTCGTATTAGCAGTGCCTATTGAGCTGATCACCGATGTTATTTCATTGGTAAAAATGTAGCTACCGTCTCGATACGTATCGTAACCGTTTACCCAATTAAAGGCAGGATAGTTGCTCAATGCGATGACATCAATGCTTTCTCCCGCTATTTGCATCAGGGTATCAGTCCACGGACCCGCGTCACCATTCGCTACAATGGTTATGGTAGGATCAACGGCTGTCATGGCTGTTGCAAACTGAATAAGATCATTAGCGTACTGAGTAGCGGTAGCGGGTGAATCGTAAGCAGAAGCAAACCAGCTTTCATTACCGATCATCCAGTACCTTATGTTATGCTGATTCGTAACATTAGCATAACGAACCCACTCAACAGCGTTGGTAATTAAATCACCTAATTTGGTGGGGGTAGGACATTGTCTATTATACTGAGCATCCGCCGAGACCACGATCATGGGCTGAGCCCCTACCGCGTTGGATACGTTCATGAACTCATCAAAATCCAGGGTAGTTCTCAGTGGAGTGATAAAGTCATCGGAGAACCTCTCGTCCTGATTGGGAAAGTTGCAATCGCCTGGCGTAGCAAAGTGGGGATTGGCAGAATCATAGGGCGGCACTGACCATAAGTAATTGTCTGATTTTTCACCTCCAGGAAACCGGAGTATTCCAGGATTTATATTACTGAGAGACTGAGATAAAGGAATATTAGGCTGGAGGTAGGCGTCATCATCCATTAAATAATTCACGTTGATTCCTATCGGATTGTGGTCAAATGTTTTAACGACCCGATCAGCGTCGACACTAATCACTGTTTGGGAAAATACTTGACTTATAAATAGTACCAAAAAAATAATTATAGTACACTTTTTGAGCATGGCTTTCAGTTTTACTTTTAAACCAGAGGCTCTATTTTTATGCCAAACGGATAGATTGTGTACAAAAATTTATTACGCTCAATAAGCTAATTAGTCGTCCCTGAACAAAGCTATTGATTCGTTCAAGTGTTTGTTGATCAATACTTTAGAGGTAATATTTTGGTTCAGAGGTGCGATAAATCTACCAAAGAAGTATTAAATTAAGCAAAAACCTGGAAGAAAATGCTTGGCAAAACTACCTACACCGATCAACTAGATGTCTTTCGTCCTCGGTTAGACACACTGCTTTCCATTCAGCACGAATTAGTGCAATTAGCCGAAGAGGTAGATTGGGTTTGGATAGAGGATCAGCTATCCGGTTATTATGCTGAGACTGGTTGTCCGTCGGTACCGATTCGCACGATGGTTGGTATGTTGTTACTTAAACATCTATTCAATGAGAGCGACGAGTCCGTGTTGGATCGGTGGGTAGAGAATCCGTATTGGCAGTACTTCACGGGAGAGCAGTTCTTCCAACATCGTCCGCCTTTTGACAGTACAGACTTTCCTAAGTTCCGGCACCGTATCGGGGAAGAAGGAATGGAAAAGGTGCTGGCGTTGCGCGTGAAGTTGCATCCGGGGGCTGAGAAAGAAAAGGAAGTACAAATAGACACTACGGTGCAGGAAAAGGCTATCACATTTCCTACCGATACCAAACTACAGAAGAAGATCATCGAGCAGTGTCGCGCCATTGCCGAGCGGGAAGGCATTCCATTGCGTCAGTCCTACAAACGTACGCTGAAGGCTTTGATACTAGCCCAACGTAACGGCCAGCATCCTAAGCGAAGAAAGAAAGCCAATGCGGCTCGTCGCAAGATCAAAACCATTGCCCGAAGGCTAGTAAGAGAACTTAACCGGAAGTTGGTTGGGCCGATTAAAGCCTACTATCAGGAACAGTTGGCTTTGTTTCAACGAGTTTTGGACCAAAAACGACACGATAAAGACAAGGTCTATTCACTACATGCCCCCGAGGTATGTTGTATTGCTAAGGGTAAAGAACACAAGCCCTACGAGTTTGGTAGCAAAGTATCGTTGGTGCGAGGAGCCAACAGTGGGGTGATTACTGCCATCACGAATTTCAACACCAATATCTACGACGGTCATACGCTGGAACCAGCTCTGGCTCAGAGTGAAAGAATACGAGTTATTCTTGGTGGAACCCGTCCTCGGGTAGCGGTGGTAGACCGAGGCTGTAAAGGAAGAAAGCAAATCCATGATACGCAAGTTTGTATTCCAGCCACCCCAAGCAAGAACGCTACGGTTTATCAGAAACGTAAGGCCAGAAAACGCTTTCGGAAACGAGCGGGCATTGAGCCGACTATTGGACATGTCAAGCATGACCACCGGATGAACCGAAACTTCTTGAAGGGAGAGGTGGGTGATGCAGTCAACGCGCTGCTAGCGGCCAGTGCTTTCAATCTTAAGAAACGATACAACCAAATCAGGGCTACTCTCAAAGGTAAAATCCGTTTTATTTTTGAGCTATTCTACTACTGGTTCAGCAAGAGTCTGAACCGGCAACCAAAGCTATCAATATAGATTTGACCCTTTTTCAGGGACGACTAATTACTGAGTGGATAGCCTAAATCCCACAATGTCTATTGCAGATAAAATGTTGAGAAGGTCGTTTCCTCAATTATTTCCCGGCTTCAAGCCTTAGCAAAGACCGAAACGGAACTTCGACGCTACATTCAGCGATAGTATTGAGATTGAGTAGATTGCGTAAATTAGAAGTAGTAACTAGAAAAAAAGCTGAAGAGATGCCAATCACGTATGATCCCACCACCGATGGCTTGTATCAGCAGGGAGTAGAAAAAGGAATCGAGCAAAATACTGTCCTAGTTATAACTAAAGCCATCCAACAGGGAATCTTGACGTTGGAACAGATTGCCGAAATGCTAGAGGTATCTCTGGATACGGTCATCCGAGTCAGAGACTCCATAGAAAAATAGTAGCTACAGTAAATACTAACTTACTCCTGATTTTCTTTCGCAACGCATCGGCCTGCCTGCCGGAATAGGCAGGTCTGCTTGATAGCCCTAAGCAAAATACGGTGCTTGTGTGATCGGGGTCATCCCGCAAATAACGGTGAAGCTCCCAGTAGTAACGGTCGAGGTTTTGAACTAACGGGATTACTCTGAGTAATCCCGTTAGTAAAAGAAAGCCCGAGCAGAACCGCTGCGCTGTCCGAGCTATAAAATATTATTATGTACTCTACCAAAGTTGAGCCATACGCTGCATAGATCCACCAACGTGCTTGGTAAGTTGAGTGTAATTGAAACCATCTTCTCGTCTAAGAACATATGAGACTTCTTCTATATTCTCATCAGGTACAGCAAATGTGCCTGCCACTGTAAAATCAACTCCGTTTGTAGTGTGGTTAAAGCTAGCGTACTGGTATTGATCAAAAGCAGTGAAAGGAGTGACTCCTCCTGTGACTATATCAATCGTCACTGGAGTAAAATCATCAGCAGAAAAGCTATCAAAACGATTGTCCCAATTTTCACCGAACTTCCAAACAGCACTATCAGCGTAACTGAAAGGAACGAGATTTCCAGAAGCTATTTCAATAGGTCTTGCCCATTCCGTTGGTAAAACACTTAGATAATTAAAACTAAAACTGGGATCAATATTTCCATCTACGTCAATCCGTAAAACGTTAGGTACGGTAGATATTACAGATGGATCGATATTCATATATCGTCTAATAAGCGCGGCGGCTGCGCTAGGAACGGCATATACAAAACCGTCTCCACTGGGTATTAACGTTTCAGCTGCTACCAGCCTGCTGTCTTGTTTGTACTCCATAGTTTTTGATTGGGTGTCGAAAACACCAACTATTAGTCCATTTGGTCCATCATAATCGCAACACCCTGTTGGAAAATAACTTATGCCATATAGTATTTTTTGCGTTTCGGGGATAAAAACAGGATCGTTAACAAAATAAAATCCATTAGTAGGGTTAGCATTAGGAACAGGAGGGAGATCGAAAGTTATTGCTTGTGTAATTTCCATAGTAGTTGGATTAAATTCCACAATTTGACCTTCAAAAATGTCCTGCACATAACCTTCAGTTTCCGAGGCAATAACTATAGTAAGACCTATATTGCCTGAGATACCATTAGAAGCAAAACTAATGATTCCATCAACCGAAAATTCCAACGTAGTTTTATCTACATTCCATTTTGTAAGTGTTCCAGCGGCATCGTTCCATGAGTAAGGATGTTCGCCAAAGGAAAGAATTCTGTTGCCAAGTCCTAACTCCACTGCATTTGAGACATCTGTTTCATCAGGTATATTTTCGTTTACTTCCATATAGTACAACCTGCCATTGGGAGTAGCGGTAAAATACCCAGTGAGCCAAGCTGATGCTACTTCCTCCGATTCCTCTGGCTCAGGGGTTACAGTATTGTTATCATCGTTATCGTCATCATCACAGGAAATGGTTCCCACAGCGAGCATTCCTATCAGCAGCACAGTCAGCCAGGCCCAATTTTTACTTGTTTTTTTGGTGTCTTTAGCATTAAACATTTTCATTTCTTAGTACTTTGCATTTAATAATTGTTTTTAATTATTACCTGCCTTATTTGGGAATGTGTCCTGATCCGACATATTTCCTGGCAGGTTTTCCCGAAATAAATCTACCTTTGTTGACAGACCTATTCGGGATAGGTTAAGTCATCCGACTTACTGTTTTTCTATATTTCTGTTTTTTCTACATAGGCATTTAGATTTAGTGTTAAAACTGTACAGTGGCTTTCAAGAAAAAAGCCCGTCCGGGTCTTTGCACCCCAAAGAAGTCAAACCCCTGGGCATCGAACCACTAATCATATATCCCTTTGATAGAAAAAGTACCATCTAATCGCTCAAATACATCGTAAGCATCCGGTAGATTCATCTCCTCAGTAAATTGAGCGTCTTGGTCGGAGCCACTGAGAAAGTACGTTCTATGAGGTTCTACTGTAAACTCTTGCTCGCCACACACAATCTGTTTGGATGCCTGCGCCGTATTGTGTAGCCTTAATGTTCCCTCGAACCTCAACCGATACTTAGAACCATCCACTTGGCCGTAGGTACCGTGGCCTCCGTAGATGTACAGTACGTCCGTCAGTTGTTTCCCCTGTTTTATTTCAGCAGCATAACTCACACTTTGTCGTCCCGAAAGGTGCCCCGCGAAGAATATTCCAATAGCTAAGCAAGCGACAGCGACGTAGCGAGAAAATCTTCGGTACAGTAGGATAACTTTTTTACCCTTCCTGGTCGTAGACTTTTGGTCGTCTAAAGTTGACAACTCCGGTGATACCCCAGACCTGATTCGTTCCCTATTTAGCTTCTCACTCAGAATCCGGCCCCAGGTCTCTTCCTTGATTTGGGAAATAAGTTCATCGGAGTATTTTGATGGTTCATCCTCCGAAGACTCCAGCCATTTTTCAACAAATTGACGCTCTTCTGCCGAGCACTTTCCGGAATAATAGCGTAGGATGAGTTCTTTAGAAATGTTCATGATACAGGAAGTTAGTCTGACCCTTTATCCCTATGTCGTTTCCCAAGTAGGGTAACCCCCACTCGAGAAGAAAAAAAATTTTTAAGTATCGGTTAAACCCACTCGCAGGAAGCGGAGGGCTTTGGTCATGTGTCGCTCGACCGTCTTTTCAGAAATTTCTAGGGTAAGGGCAATTTCTTGGTTACTCATATAGTTTTCACGGCTCAGCCGGAATACCGTTTGGCATTTGGGGGGAAGTAAATTAACCAAATGCTCTATCTCATTTTTCAGTTCAGTAGCATCTAGTTGTTCTTCTGGATCGTGGTGGACAGTGGGGGTCTGGATCTTTACTTCTTCTTGAAGCCGTTCCCGAGCGGCTTGGGCTCTTAAGTAGTCAATAGAAGAGTACTTGACAGCCCTTACCACGTAAGCGTCTAGTGAGGTATTGATATTCAGCGTATTACGACGCTCCCATAGATCACTAAAAATGTTCTGGATAATTCCTTTGGCTACCTCTATGTCATCAACAAGATTAAGGGAAAT
Source organism: Bacteroidota bacterium (assembly GCA_039198955.1). Lineage (GTDB taxonomy): Bacteria > Bacteroidota > Bacteroidia > Cytophagales > Cyclobacteriaceae > Tunicatimonas. Next base: position 61,709 of record JBCCTI010000013.1, read on the forward strand.
ACGGATTAGTTTGTCACCACTTTGGTCGTATAACAACTTTAGGGCTTGGCTATCCGCAATGGCTACTTGAATGTTGTTTTCTCGCTCAGTGGCGTAGCGATTTTCACTCAGAGGAATTTTTATTTCCTTTTCCCGTGAATCTCTATTCTTTTTCTTATTTTTCCAGAAAGATGACATGGTTAGTAGGTGCGTAGTACAGCCGAATAACGCTAATAACTAACCTTATTTAAATTAGTTATGAATAAGCCGATATAGGTAGTTCTTCAATCGTATTTTAGTATTCTACATTTACTCAATCTATTATTCAATCATGCGCTACTTTCTAACGCTCACTCTGCTAAGTCAATCTTTAATCGTATTTGCCCAGGAAACCCTCTACGTCGGAACCTATTCCGTGAGGGGCAGTGAAGGCATTTATGTCTATTCTTTTGACCGAGATAACAACTCTTTTGCACTGGTACAAACAGCGAGTACACCTGAGAGTCCATCTTTTCTAGCAATTAGCCCGGACGGGAATTACCTTTACTCTACCAATCGAGGTGGAACAGAAGATTATCCTGACTGGGGTACAGTTTCTTCCTTCTCGGTTAGTGAAACTAGTGGTACATTATCCCCACTTAACGAAAGCTCTTCCTACGGGGTAAGCCCTTGCCACGTGGCGGTAGACGACGAACAAGACTGGCTGTATATTTCACACTACGGCGGTGGCTCGCTATCCGTCTTCCCGGTCGAGGCCGACGGAAAGGTAGGCGACTTGGCCGACTCGGTGCAACATACCGGGAGCAGCGTAAACCCCAATCGGCAGAAAGCACCTCACGTACACTCGATTCAGGCGGTACCCCAAACTGATTACTTTCTCACTGCTGACCTGGGTTTGGATCAGGTGAAAGTGTACCGAATGGATGGGTCAGAAGCCACAGAAGACTTTGCTATTACCGCCGAACCGGGCAGTGGCCCTCGCCATTTTACCCAATCCACCGACAATCGTTTTCTTTACATAGCGGAGGAGCTGACTTCTACCGTTAGTGTGCATACATTGGATCTAGAGCAAAATAAAACCGAGCAAGTTCAGCGAGTTTCTACCCTTCCGGATGCATTTACCGATAATAACACCGTAGCCGTATCCACGGTGGCCGACATTCACCTGAGTCCGGATGGAAAGTTTCTTTACGTGTCTAATCGTGGTCACAACAGTTTGGCGATCTTTGCGGTAGACGAAGAAGACGGAACACTCACGCCTCAAGGACATCAGTCTACCCAGGGAGAAACTCCTCGTAATTTTATGATTGATCCGCAGGGAGAATTTGTGCTAGTGGCTAATCAAAACACGGATAATATCGTGTTCCTCGAGCGCGATCAACAAACAGGTCAGCTTACTCCTACCGATACCGAATTATCCGTACCTAGTCCGGTTTGCTTAATTTTAACATCGCACTAGAGATTTTTGCAATGAACTTAGTGTCTCGGCGTTCTAATTGGGTTACTGAGTCTGGCTGCTAATACACGATTATCCTTTAAGCTTGCGATTTTATTTTTCTATCCTTGGTTTCTTTTTCTTATTGCCTGCTTTTGGTCAGATGCACTTAGCGGTCAAAAATCCGTGGGGCAAGACTAAAGAAGAGTTCTATCTGGGGGATCCGTTCGTCTTTAAGCTCAAAGGTGACCGTACTATTTATCGGGGTAATCTCACCACCCTCGATGTTGAGAACGGGACACTTCTAATAAAGACTGCAATCATAAAATTAGAAGACGTAGCAGTGGTGTACTCTCAGAAGAAGCGGAGCAATCGCTTCTCGAGCAAACTGATTACCGCCGGGGTCATGCTGCCGATTATCGACCACTTCAACAACTCGGTGATAATGGATAACGAATTTAGCTGGAACCGAGGAGTCATGGTTGCTTCGGGGGTATTAGTTTCATCTGGCTTAGCCATCCGGTATTTGCGGAGAAAGAAGTATCGGACGCATGGCAGATTTAGACTGATGTTTAAGCTCTAGACTTATCTCTATTTATAATGAACAAGCTACTGTTAAGTTGATTTTTGCTGAAGCCACTGGGCAATACCCTTCAGGCTGGTTGAAATATCTTCCATCGTAGCCACGGCCTGGCCCATACCGTTTTCCCCGAAGCCTTTCTTACGCTGATCCTGCTGAAATATGGTTTTTATCTCATCCCAACGCTGTTGTTGTACTTCATTAAGTATTGAGTTTAACTCTCTGAATTTAAGCAGATTAGCTTCAGTCCCTGAAGTTAAGGTTTGGGCTTCGTTTTCGTAGTGAGTATTAATGAGTGTTTGCAGTTCAGTATCATTTATAATAGGGGCGACTTTTTCGGCCATCTTGTTCATATCCCGGTATGAGCCTTGCAACTTGAACGCTGGTTCAGTACGGTAAGCGTCGGCTTGGGCGGCGGAACGAATATACTCGAGGTTGACCATCAGTACGGTATCGCGAATGGTGATCAGCTTTTTCATCACAGCTACGTACTCTCGTATTTCTTCAGCGGAGTGATTAGCCTCCCAATCCATTCCTTCGACTGAACCGTTCTGAGCTAACTTTATCAGCGTATAAACATCAGCCTGACTTTTGGTAGCCAGCTTACTCAATGTTGGGTTGGAAGTTAAACTGTTTTCCAAGTAGCTCAGTTTAAACGCTTCGGCGGAGTCACCAATAATATCACCCAGATTGTAGATATCCGCTCGGTTGGCTAGCATATCGGGAATCTGAAATTTATCTCCACTCTCGGTGTAGGGATTTCCCGCCATCACAACGCAGACTTTCTTTCCCCGGAAATCATAGGTCTTGCTGCGACCTTTGTACACTCCCTCGATCTTGCGCTGAGCGTCGCAGAGCGAGATAAACTTTTGCAGAAACTCGGGATGACAGTGCTGGATATCATCCAGGTAGATCATCACGTTATCGCCCATCTCGAAGGCTAGGTTGAGCTTCTCTAGTTCCTCCCGCGCCCCGGCGTTAGGAGCTTGACTCGGATCTACCGAAATCACTTGATGACCAATCGCCGGGCCGTTGATTTTCATAAAAACTAGACCGAGCCGATTCGCCAAATACTCCATCAAGGTCGTCTTCCCGTAGCCGGGCGGGGAAACGAGCAATAGCATGCCCATCAGGTCAGTACGCTTGTTTTCACCCGTCGTACCGATTTGCTTCGCTAGGTTTGACCCAATCAGTGGCAAATATACCTGATCAATCAGCCGATTACGCACAAAGGAAGACATCACCCTCGGTTTGAACTCCGAAAGACGTAGCTCCTCCGTAAACTGTCGGGTTAGCTCCCGCTTGCGCTGCTGAAAGTCCCGGTAAGCCGGTACAGCTTCTTGATGAAAACCACTGAGCTTCTGAAAGAATGTCTGGTAGTGCAGTTCGTATTTTCCTTCCTCAATAACCGGATGGTTACCCTGCATATTTTCTAGGATAGTACTGAGGTCAGCCTTTTTAGGTATTAGCTTTACTTTAGGGTTAAACAACTGCGCGGCTGCTTCCGATACGTAGGCAATGTCTGTCTCAGTTTGTTTCGTATAAGAGTGTACCCACTTGCGGATATGATCGTACTGCACCCAGGGTTGTTCGGCTAAATCGCTCACCGATTTCTGATACTTACCTTTTGCCTTTTGCATTGTCAAATACTTCTCAAAAGCCTCCTTCAAATCAACCGCCTGCTGATTAACCGTAAATTTATCATCACCAATTAGCTCATAAAACAAATACTCGCTAGCTTCAATGATCACCGAAGTATCAAACAGTGAAGTTTGCTCAACAAAGTCACCGATACTCGCCTGAATTTGTTGCAGCACCGGATTGAACTCTTTGGTGTGCGGAAAAACCTGAAGTATGGCACCCGCTCCCTTTAGTTGAAAATTTAACCGTTGCTGCTGCTCTTTTTCCAAAAACTGTTGCCAAGTCAATAGCGCACAACTTCTGGCTTCGGAAGTATACCTTAACAACTCAGCTTGCTCATGAATACGCGCCAACTCTTGCAAAATATGCATCGCATCCTGGTCGTGCACGCCTTTCACATAACCTTCATCGTACCGACTAGCAACAAACTGCTGCGCCCAATCGGATACTTCTTTCGTCAGTTCTCCACTAATCGTAGAAAGTGTTATTACATCATCACCAGCCTCAGCTGCCAAAAATAGTTGGTACGCCAAATACTCCGCCCGGTATACCTCCTGATTTTCCGAAACCAGCGATTGATTCCAATAGGGTTGGTAGCGATTGATGTCGGCATCTGCTAGTTGCTCATAAAAGTTGGTACCCGTAATGTGATAAAAGAGCTGGTCGTTCTTTACCACTGTAGTGAGTGCCACTTCAGCAGTATTTACCGAAAAGGAGTGCTGACCTAACCGAATTACCTGAGCACCGTCCACGAATAATTCGTTACGGTCTTTTAGTTGTCGTAATGCATCTTCACGGGTAGATTTTAGCCGACTTTCCACATCGTCGGCTTTTACTGTATCTCCAATTTCTTGCAGTTCAGTAACGATGCTTCTCACCTTTTCCACCATCAAATCGGAAGCAAAGTAACCGTTGAGTTCAGAAGCTAATGAAAATGAGGATAGGCGGTGCTGAACAGATTTTAGAATTCTATCGGCCGCTTGCAACAAGGCATTTGCTCGTTGGTTACGCGCCTCAATTATCTGAACCTTACGACTCTCAAAGGCATTGTAGATTTCTTCGCGTAGCTCATTAATCTGGTTGAGCATCTCGGAAAACTCGGCAAACTTTCCTTCCAGCTCTTCAAGTTGAACCATCAGCTTATTGAGATACTCATCGGTTTTTTCAGGAGTATCCGCTACATCCAAATAGTTAACCAGTGCCTGACGAATCAGTTTGGACTGAGCATGAAACTCGGCCTTTCCCTCCTGACCAAGTAGTTCTTTCCGCTTACGCTTCAGTTGGGCTTTTAGCTTGTTTAGTTCGGTGAAGATGACCGAAATACGGTCGATAATCTGGGTGGTTTGGGTAGCATCCTCAATTTTTAGATTACTTACCACTTCCATCAGCATTTCCAGCTCGCCCGAAAACGCCGTGATCTTTTTCTCCAGCTCCTGAATATCTACCACCTTACCGACTTTGGTCAGCACCTGTTCAAATTCGGTAACCTGATTGGTGAAAGGTGCTAAAGAATCCTCTTTGAGTAAGAACTTCACAGTATCCTGGGCGGTCGTCTGAGCTATGTTAGCCAACGTCTTCTCATATTCCTCTACCTTGTCAGTATCTACGTAGCGCAGCTCTTTGAGCGAAATCACCTCTCCCCTTTTCTCCCGCAACCGAGCTAAAGCGTGTACAAACTCCTGAATATGTTTCCTCGACTGACTCTTCAGTTCGCGCAGTAGTTGATCTACCGCCTGAGTAGTTTCAGCTACTTGCTGCTGCGTACTCTGCCGAATGCTGGTTACTTTTTCAAACTCATCAATGGCAGCCGATGCCGAATCACGAAGGGTGGTGAGTGGCTCATGAATTTTTTGGGCTTCATCTCGATTTAGCCAGTAGTAGGCATCTAGCAAGGTAGTAGACTGTCGCTGGAGGTCAACGTACAGGTTTTGGTAATTTTCACCTTTATCAATCAGCGTGAGCAGTGCCTGACATTCCGCCATCGCCCGCACAATATCTTTATTACCAACTTTGTAGAGAAAAGAATCGCTCTGAGACGAAAGCGGATAATTGGGACCGACAAATGGTGTTTGCCAAATGCGGATGGCGTGGTGTTTCTTGGGCTCATCATCGGCATTGAAATAACAAAGCTCACCATTTTCAAAAATCGCAAAACCGTGAGCAACAATCGGATTAGCAATTTCCTGGTTGATTAAATTGTAGGGCAGTAACTGGTAAACATGGTGGTTGGGATTATAAAAAACGTAGAGAAAATCTTCGCCATTGGGCGAAGGAATGGTTTTCTCATAAACCAGCGAATCTTGACTGATCTCAAAGGCTTTAAATTCTCCCGTTTGCAGATAATAACCATTCGGAAACAGAATTCCCTGATCATCCGGCAACACAATACAAACTTCTTCAATAGCATCAATGCGGCGAGCTTCCTGAAGCTTGGCATTATACGCAAAATAGCGGTAGGCTTTTTCCTGATACGGGCGAATCTTGAGCAGTACCAAGTTGTCTAGCACCGAATAGTAAACTTCAGCATCGTCCAAGGTTTGGTCAGGGTTTTCTACTGGTTCTTGATAAATTCCCTGTCCAGCATCCGTATTGTCTTCCACCTTCAACGTTAAATCCCCGTCGAGCGTATCCACAAATACGCGGTCGGCTACTGAGATATGCGGATGCTTTCCCGCTCGCTGATCGTCGCGGGTGGCTCGTTTCCAGCGGAAAGCGTGCTGTTCGGGAGCCGAGATTTCGTGCTCACTACGGTTGTTCAGGTACACCAGCGAATCACCTTTGATTTGCCATTTAAACGCCTTAATGTCGCTGGCACTCTTGCTGATCTGAAATACCATGTAGACGAATGGCTCGTTCAGAACAAAGCGGACAAACTTAGTGTCCTTATAATACTTATACAGCTTCTGAAAGTCATCCTGAAAAGTAGTGTTGCTGATTAGATCATAGCCAAGTTCGTGGAAACTATGATCTTGGTAGGAGTACAGACTAAATACATCCGACAGCTCGACTTGCGATTTCAATCCCAAATGCACGTTGTAGCCAAAGATAAAGTTCTCGCCCACTGGCGCCATATCATAGGGAATGCAGTTGTGCGCCGTATGTACCCGTTCGGTAGCAATCAGGGTAGTTTCAATCGCGCCAAAAACCTCTTTACGGGCTTCGTTGAGCTTACCTAAGCGTTCTCGTAGATCAGCCGCACTTTGCTGCAAACGGTTCTTCAGAATCTCATAGGTGCTATTTTCTAAAGTAGTATTAGATGTATCTTGATTGGGCATTATAAGTTCGTTAAATGATCCGTAGTTTTGACTCAGTAGCATTGCCAAGAGAATACCCATTCGTCTTTGGTTTCAGGCTTGGTGCCACGTCCGATGTAAGCAACCCCGTTATCACCCCAGTACCAATTTGCTTTCTCTACCGAATCGATCTGAAAAATGTATTCAGGGTTTGCAGAATGTTGATTGAATGGTGCCCAAAATATTTCACCTTGAATAAGAGTAGGCCAGCCACCCAGTTTTATACCACCTTGATTTGGAAATAGGTTATTATAATCATCTTCAAGTTCGTCAGGAATTTCAACCGGACAATCTTCCCAACACGGATAATCATTTTCTAATTTTCCCGCTCGCATCGGAAAAGGTTTAATTAGAAACTCACTAGGTGGAATTCGTATTTGAGTTAGTTTATTTATATCGGGATAAGTTCTAAGCAACCATCTATTGCCATTGGATTCATCACTCGGTAGCTCTTCTGAGTCAATAAATAGAGTGAGAAACTCAACATCTAAGAGATTTTTAGGCCGATATGTCATCTCTCGTAAATTGATTTGACAAACTGGAATCATTGGCTTTCCTTCTGATTCTGGCCAAGATTCGCCTTCTCCACCGACCAAAACTTTCCCGAACCAAGAATCTAGTATCGATTCACCCGGACGAAATCCACCCACCTGAAAACCGACAGCGGGCTTTCTAATCTTTTTTTCAAATTCTTCTTTTGTCATTATCCAAATCAGTTCTATTATTCTATTTCATGTTCAAGAAAAGTAAAGGGAATGCGGGAAATGAAAATCGCTCTGAGTCAATGAGGAATATATTACTGCTTCCGTATTCTTTAGTGCTTTCTGGTAATGCTGTATCTCCTCTGCCAAGAGAATAACCTAATCCGAAGAACGCGATGAAAAGAATTATTGGAGTGCTAACTCCTTTGATATTAAGGTACTTGCGTAAGTTAGATTTGGTATGCATAGTAATTGAAGGTTAGTGGTGAGAAACAGACTTACGAAGATTTAAAAACTTCGCAAGTCTGTATAGTGAGGGTTGGTTATAATTTGATATTCTTGACGGGTTCGTCAGCTAGTCCCGCTGAGCGAGCGATGTCCATCAGCTTGGTCAGACTGCCCTTTACTTCGGGCTGGTCGGTCTGATTCATCAGTTTGAAGAGCAGGGCTGAAACGGTTAGGTTCTTCATATCTTCGGAAGAAACTCCGAACTGGCTGATAAATTTGTTCAGGTTCTCTTTAAAAGTCCCGCCACCGTTAGTATTGAAGAACGTATCTTTAATGTCCAGCAAAGTGGTATTTTTCCGAACCATGCCGTCAATGGCTTTGCCTTTAGCGATGGAGCCCATAATCTGGTCAAACAGCATGGTTTCCCCACCGATGATCTCAATGTTAGAGGCTTTCAGGGCTTCCGCAATCACCTGAGCCTGAGCTTCGGCAATATCCTTCTGAATATCGATCTTAGCCAATTCTAGTGCCTTCTCGGTTTCCAGACGAAGCTTAAACTCCTCGTGATCTTTACCCGGACCATCCAGTACCTGCATGGCGTTGGCTTTCTCGCGGATACCTTCGGCTTCCGCTTTGTATTTCTCCTGCATTACGCGAGCTTCCGCCATGCCTTGCTTTTCTTCCGCCGTAGCTTTAGTTTCAATCACCTCAGCATCCGCTTTTCCTTGCTCTAGGCTAATCTGGGCGGCAACCATTCCAAGTTTCTCATCAGCTTCCGACTGAGCCTCTGCCCGTAGACTGATCCCTTTAGCATCAGCTTCGGCTTGAGCCTCAATGACTCCGGCTTCGGCTTCTCCTTCTTTCTCGCGAGCAGCAGCTTTGGCCTCCATCACCTGAGCTTCGGATAATCCGATAGCTGCATTTTGAGCCGCTTCGGCTTCGGCCATTGTCTTCATGGCCTGGGCTTTATGCTCAGCCGAGTTCTCTTCAGCCTGAGCATCAATCATGAGTTGCTTCGCTCTATGTTCCGAGGCTTCCTTAGCCGCTTCAGCAGCTTTAATTTCTTTTACTAGCGATTCCTGCGCCTCTTTCTCAGCGTTGATTAGCGCTACTTCTTTGTTACGATCAGCCTCGGCTTTGGCTTTCGTATCTTTAATCTTCTCTTCTTCTTCTACCGTCGCTTTTTCTACCATCACCCGCTCCCGAATCACTTCCTGAATATTCTTGCGCTCTTCTTCCAGCGATTTTTCTTTCTCGATTCTAGCCAATTCTACGACGCGCTCCCGCTCAGTAGCTTCCAAGGCTTTGGCTTGCTCTACGCGCTCCAGTTCAATGGCATCAGTACGTTCCTTGTTTCGTTGAGCGACCAGAATCTGGCGATCTTTATTTTGCTCGGCTACTCCAACTTCCTCTTCGGTCAGAATGCGGGCTTCTTCGGATCGCTTGCGCTCCTCCTGCCGGACTTTCTCCCGCTCGGCGGCTTCTCGGTACTTAATATTCGTGACTTCACTTTCCTGACGCTCACGCTGTTCGGTCAGTTGCTTATCCAGCTGTAGAATCGTTTCTTCGGCTTCTACATCCTGCTTTTTGATTGTTTTCTTCTTCTCGTTTTCAATCAGGTTAGATTCAATCTTTTGTTGAGAGGTAAGATCAATAATCTTCTTAATACCTTCTGAATCCAGAATATTATCGGCATTCAGATACTCTATGGGCGTTTGCTCCAGATAGTCAATGGCACAGTCATCCAGGATGTAACCATTGAGATCAGTACCGATTTCTTCCAGGATTTTATCCTTGAAGTTCGCTCGGGAGTTGTACAGCTCCACAAACTCGAAGTGCTTACCTACCGTTTTAAGTGCTTCCGAGAACTTAGCATCAAACAGCAGCTCCAATTGCTTAGGGTCAGAGGCGCGATCGCAACCAATAGATTGGGCGACATGAATTACATCTTCTTTGGTTTTGTTTACCCGCACGAAGAAGGTAACCTGAATGTCAGCCCGCAAATTATCGTTACAAATCAAGCCATCTTTTCCCGTTCGGGAAATCATAATGGTTTTTACAGTGATGTCCATTGCTTCCAGCCGATGCAGCACCGGAATAACCAGCAGACCAGAAAATGACACTTTTGCTCCTCCAGTTCCACCAGTGACAATCAAAGCCTGCCCTTGAGAGGCTTTGCGGTACATTTTAATGATGGCAATCATTATCGCCACCACAAAAATGACAATGAGGGAACCGACAAATAATAATAAGTATTGTTCCATGTAAGTAAAGTTTTAGTCGATATAAGGTTCAATAAAATAAATGTTTCGTCCTTCTTGCTGCTCAATCACCATCGCAGTATCGCCCCGCTCGAGGGAAATACCTTCGTAGGTTTTTACATTGAGCAACAGCGGTGCTCCCGAAGTGGGTACCCGAGCCTGCCCTACTCGCTGATGAGTAGCCTGAGAGGTAATAGTGCAGACTTTTCCGATTACAGTCTCGTTAGCTTCCTGATTAAGCTTGCCAAAAATCTTAGCCAACGGATTGGTCAGTACTTTAGCAATGAATAATCCCACAATGAGTGACGGAAGCAGTACTAACAATCCAATCAAGAACGAAGAATTACCCAAGTAGTAATTTCCCAAGACGGTTAGTACCCAGACCGGAAGAATCCAGAAGGTGAGAAAAACCATCAGCGGCACCTGCCCCAGATTGAAAAAGGCAAGCACTCCGTTTAACCCACCCCCCGAAATATCACTGTCAACATCAGCATCGACATCCACGTCTGTATCTAGATCAACATCTACATCGAGCGAGTCAATGTCAACAGCTCCGACCAGTACCACCAGCCAGTAAATCATTACGAAGACTAGCAGCAATGTTGGAATCAGATTGGGTGCCGACGCTGCGGCGGTGAACAGTTCTTTCATTTTCTAATTGTTGATTGTCAGATTGCGGGGCAACCCTTGCTAAATTGTTGAATGGCTCAGCGCTAGGAGCTTGGAGTACAAACCCCTTGCGCCTCGCCCCCAGCACCATGCCTCTTAGTCATTATTATTTGCTTCTGGCAAACCCAGTCGCTTTTTAAGTTCTAGTAAGCGTTCGTCGGTAGAAGGGCTTTCACCACTGTCTAAAGCGCGCTCAATCTCCGCATCAATGGTGGTAGGCTGATTGGCGATTTCTCCGTAGGATTCAGCGAGGGCTTCCTCCTCTTCTACTTTAGCTTTCATGCGCTCCAGCATAGAAACAGTGCTACTCGAGTCAATCCCTGCCAATTGCTTATTAATGGTTTTGGTCGCTTTGCTCACTTTCATTCGTGACTTCAGCGTGCGCAACTCGTTTTCCCAGGTAGTGATATTCGCCTTCAGCGTATCTACGGTAGTTTCCAGTTGCGCTACTGCAGCATCGTAGCGACGAGCTTCTCGTTGATGCAAAGCCGCATCTTTATCGGCATGTTCTTTCCGACGGAGTGCTTCCGACGCCAGACGATCCGCTTCAGTCATTTCTAGCTCACCAGACTCAGCTCTTTTTAATAGCAGTACCGCTTTCTGCTCGTATTCAGTAGCGCGTTTCTGGTAAGCGGTTAGCTCTCGGCTAGATCGTATCTGCTGCGCTTTTACTTCGGCCAGCGACTGTAACGCTTTTTCTAAATCGACTTTCAAGTCGCGGATGCCCTGCTCAGTTACTTTGATAGGGTCTTCTAATTTACTGATTGCATCATGGGCTTCGGCTTGCCCAATTTTAAAAATTCGAGTGAAGATATTCATGGTCACATTGGTTAAATGGTGGTTGATAACAGTCGGTTTAATCAATTCCACGCATACTCTTAGCCATATTGCACCCTTTTTAACTGGCTACATGGTAATGACGAATTGTCAAAACTTACTAGCCTGTAAAGAAAAGAAAGCAAACGCTTACGAACGCGCCGTTTTTTTGAATAAACCTACATGCTCATCGCTAAGATGATTTAATTTAATACTACCTTGTCCGGATAAATAGCAATTAATTATATATACGAACGTTTGCTAAAAAAGTTAGCATTACTAAAAATATTAGTTAAAAATATTTCACTATGTCCATTATTGGAAAGAATATAAAGACCATCAGAACCATTAAACATATCAGTCAAGCAGATTTTGCTGATATATTTGATATATCACGAGCTAGTATTGGAGCTTATGAAGAAGGGAGGGCTGATCCTAAGCTAGAGACTATAATCAATATTGCTAACTATTTTAGTATTTCTATTGATACGTTGCTCACCAAAGCCCTTTCGGTAGCCGAGTTACGAGAGTTTGATATTTTAGACGATAAGAAGCCTCTTGAGGAAAAATCAGATAGTGATCGGGACTTGAGCAAGGAAGATACTCCGCTAGTGAAGCGAGGAAGTTATGTAGAGTATATCGTCAATTTTCAGAATAAAGATTACATCAACCGCTTGCCTTACGTTCGCTTGCCTGATACCCAGCATTACAAATCAAGAGCGTTTGAAGTACAGCATGATGCGATGGAAGTGAACCGGAAAGGACTACTAAAAGGGGATATTCTATCTTGCTCGCCCATTGCCCTGACTGAAAAGAAAAAGTTGGTGAAAGATGGAGTTTATGTGGTAGTGACGGAAGAAGATATTTTCGTACGCCGTTACGACCATGCCGACGAGCAGCTCTACTTTCGAGCCGATAACCCCAACTATGAGACTCTGCAAATTCATCGCAAAAATATTTTGGAACTCTGGAAAGTGATGGGCTTTTTCAGTACGGTTCTGAAACCCCCAATATTCCTAGAGGAGCGAGTAGCCTTATTAGAAAGAAAACTTAATGATTTAGAACAGCGATTTATTTCTGATTGACAGAATGATTCGAGTGTTTGAATGACGTAAATACCTTGGTAAAAGCCTACCTTGGTGTATCCAATTGAAAGTAGCTCGTATGTAGTTCACATTCCTCTTTGTTCATTCTCGGGCAATAACTGTTCATTTATGCACAGTATATGGCGCAAAAAAGCTGACTGCTTATCCCAACCTATTCATAATCAACTCATTAATAGTTTGGCATAACGGTTGGTCATCTTTGCTAAGTCTTCTCAATTTTTTACTAACTATCGTATGTCTTTGTTTGCAAGCACTCTGAATACCACCCGGAGAAACCTTCGCCACCAGTGGGGCAGTAGTCTATTGAATGCTATAGGGCTCACTTTAGGTATCCTCTGTTCGGTTATCATTTTTCTGACCGTGCGCTACGAGTTTAGCTTTGATACGCACCATCAAAACAGTAAGCAAATTTATAGAGTAACCAACAACTACTACTACCCTACATTTACCATGTACGTAGGGCATACTCCCGACCCAATGGCGGAAGCTCTCGGGAATGATTTTCCGGATTTTGAGCGGGTTGTCTCCATCCACACCTCTCGTAACCACGCTATTTCTATTGAAGATCAGCTGTTTGAGTCTGATATTCTTTTCTGTGCCCCCGCGTTTATGCAGTTGTTTGATTACTACCATGATGCTTCGCGATGGATTATCGGTGACCCTACTGCTACACTTAACGAGGTTGACCAAACGGTGCTTACCCAATCGCTTGCCAAGAGAGTATTCGGGGGCGCAGAGGAAGCTTTAGGAAAGACGATTACCCTCAGTAATGGCACCAACGTAGAAGTAAGGGCGGTGATTCAAGACCCTCCGCCTAACACCAACTACCCTTTTGAACAGTTAGTGTCTTACGCTACGTTTGATAAAGTTGCTAGCGAATCGTTCGGTAGTGTTTATGGCACAACCACTTTTGTTCAGCTTCCTCCGAAAGTGGCCGCCGAAAGCTTACAACCTGCGTTAGATCGGTTTAATGCAAAGTATATGGAAACTGCTTGGGGGGAAGGTTTTGTATCTATGGCTCTTCAACCACTATCTGCTATTCACTTTGATGGGCGGTTTGGTGCGGACAACTACACTACCAGTACTACTTACCTATGGACGCTCGGACTGATTGGTTTGTTTATGATTGTAGTAGCGTGTATTAACTTCGTTAATCTGGCAACTGCTAAAGCGATTACCCGAGCTAAGGAAGTGGGGATGCGGAAGATTTTAGGCAGCTCGAAGAAGCATATCATTGCTCAGTTCATGACTGAATCGTTACTCCTCGCCATATTCGCTCTAGGTTTTGGTATCCTGCTCGCTCAACTTTCCTTTACGTACTTTAGCGAACTGACGAATCTAAATGTCGGAAACGAATTTACATTCACCCCCGATCTACTAGCGTTTCTGGCGGGCTTATTACTCTTCATTACCGTGGCCATTGGGGTGTATCCGGCTCTGGTGTTATCTAAATTTCAACCACTTGATGTTATTCGTGTCCAAAAGGCAGCAAACTCATTCAAAGGCTTATCGCTGCGCCGAGTACTGATTACTTTTCAGCTAACCGCCTCCCAAGCTCTAGCGATCGGGGCTATTGTCATTGCTAGTCAGCTTGAACTTTTTCAGAATACAGATCTGGGTTTTGACCAGGAATCGATCCTGGTTGTAGACATCCACGGCAACGCACCAAGTGAAAAAATAGAATCTTTGAAGAATAGTATTCAGCAGTTTCCTTTTGTTGAATTAGCTAGCTTGTCATCCAGTGCTCCTATGTCAGGTAATAACAGTACAACCGGGCTTACCTCAGTTGATGCCGGAATTCAGGAAGAAGAACGGTTCAATGTAGAGTACATCATGGTTGATAATGACTTTGTAGATGCTATGAATCTCGAAGTATTGGCAGGAGAAACCTCTATGACTACGCTTGACCAAGATACTGTGCGGGGTTACGTGGTGAATGAAACCCTGATTGAGCGACTGGCCTTTGCTAGTCCGGATGAGGCACTGGGAAAAAGAATTAAACTCAATGGGGCAGAATCTACCATCATCGGAGTAGTCAAAGATTTCCATACACTTTCACTGCATGAAGAGATCAAACCAGTAGCGTTAGTTTACGGTATCAAAGAATACTCGCTTTTGAGCATCAAGTACCAAACCGATAACCTCCAAGAAGCTATTGCCCAGTTAGAAACTGCCTGGCAAGGAGTATTTCCTGATAAAAACTTTGACTTCTACTTTCAGGATGAGCAAATGGGTGATATGTACGATAATGAAATCCGCTTCGCCAAGTTGATTAGGGTGTTCACCCTAATTTCTATCGCTATTGCCTGCTTTGGTCTTATCGGTCTTTCGGCTTTCTCTTCGGTAAGAAGGTTTAAAGAGATTGGCATCAGAAAAGTGCTAGGCGCGAGTGTTCCCCACCTTTTGTTTTTATTGTCGCGAGAATTTTTACTTCTAGCCGGAGTTGGCCTCATTTTCAGCGTCCCTATCGCCTACTATCTAACAGCCGATTGGTTAGCAGATTTTGCCTACCGTATCCATTTAACGTGGTGGATGGTAGGTATCGCCGGACTTATCACCATAACATTTACTCTACTTACAGTTGGCCTTCAGAGTGTTCGAGCAGCCACGATGAATCCAGTAGAATCTCTACGCAACGAGTAATAAGCAAATTGTTTGGTGATCGATCGTATACTCATTTAACGTGAACTATGGATAAAACTGATGTTAAATCGTCTATTGAAGGGGAAAGCTTGCTGTTTGAGCGCAGCGAGTTTCAAGCTTTCCTAGATTTTTGTCTACTTTTCATCAATGGAAAAGTAGAAGCCCGCCCGGCTTAAGGGCGAGATATTGAAAATCAAGCACTTATACCCTGCCTTTGGTAAAATCTAATCATAGTTTACATCCATTTACTTATCTATTTTAACTCAATCAAGAGAGACTACCACTTTTCCGTAACTCTTACGCGACTCAATATACTCGTGAGCCTGGGGTAGTTTTTCAAACGGAAACACTTGGGAAACTAGGGGTTTGATGTCGTGCTCCGTCACATACTGAGTCAACGTTAACCACTCCTGCTCTACCACCTCACGATGTTCAATCAAGTAGCCGATATGGGTAGCAAGTAGACCAGTAGAGCGTTGAGCCATCTGTATAATATTTGCTCGAGGGATATTTCTAATCAACTCAGGCCAAGTAAGCGGATTGCGTTTGCTCCACTTGAGTCCGGCCATACCAGCAATGATGATCTTACCAAACGGATTAAGCAGATCGCGACTTTTACGAAAAGTTTCACCACCTACCAGTTCTAACACCACATCTACTCCCCCACCCGACTGAGCCTCCCGAACCACCGAAGCAAAATCTAATTCCCGGTAATTAATCGGATGATCTACGCCTAACTCTTTCAGTAACCGTAACTTTTCGGGCTGACTAGCCGTGCCAAATACTTTACACCCCAATGCCTTCGCTAATTGTACCGCCGCCGTACCTACTCCCCCAGCAGCGGCATTCACTAATACAGAATCGGATGATTGCAAACGAGCCAGCTTCATTAGTCCTACCCAGGCGGTCATATAGTTGACGATGAATGCGGCGTTTTCCTCAGGAGAAAACTGCTCCAACGCGGGTAACGCCATATAGTCCTTGACAATCATTTTTTCAGCGTAGCTACCAAACTGCCCTCCAGCAATCACTTTTTCACCAATCTGCCGATCCACTCCTTCGCCTATTGCATCAATCGCCCCGTAAGCTTCCATCCCTAGCACATAAGGTAGCTTGGGTGCCCAGCGGTACTGCCCCCGTCGGGAAAGAATTTCCGCGTAATTGATTCCAATTCGCTGAACCTTCACTCGTACCTCTCCGGCTTTAGGCAGTGGTTCGGGTGTATCTTGTATATTTAATGATGAGGCAGGACCGTATTTGGTAAGTAGGTAGGCTTTCAAGTTTGCTGATTGGATATTAGTAATTCGGGTAAGTACAATAGAGATGTTTAATCTACATTATTGATATAACTTTAGTTAAGTACTAGCTTCGTTCATTAAGCGATTTGCTATTTCCATAAGCTGCAGTGTCCTATTTTCAACAAACTCATCAAAATTATCTTCAAAAAGAGAGTCGTCACATACAGCAGAAGCTAATACATCGTCTATGTTACTTGCCATTCTAGTTTTATACTCACTTGGCTTAACTCCACCCAACCAGTTGTTGTCTGACTTCGAGATTATACAAAAATTAGAAAGACAATTTACATCATTTCGAACATTACTTAATTGATTAACATATGCTTTAGGTACTATATGATGAAATTCTTTCTTGTTATAGTTTTGAAGGACATCTCTAAGTGAAACTCTAGTTCCTGAAACGAAACTTCGTGGTTCTAACTGCACCAATAGCAGAATATAGCTTTTTGTATTTACACTTCGCATACTGAAATTATTATCCAGAAAGAATGAAGGCTGAATGTCAAAAATGAGTGACTCAAGCTTTGAATCTTCTCCATTTCTCAACTTTAGAATTTCTGTAATATCACGATTTGTATTTTTTCGTGTACCAGCACTATATCGCCTCGTGAACAAGCTTTTCCAAAACCATTTGATGATTTTTATTCTTTGCTCGTTTGACATTCTGAGTTGTGTACCATCTTCTATTGAGAAGAATGTGCTTAACACAATAAATAGGTTCTCATATGGTAAATTGTTCAAATTCTCAATTCTAAATTCCGATTTTAAAAAGTCTATTGTTCCTCGAATTCCATTTAGGATAACTGGAAAATTGTCACGCACATCATTTCCGTTTAGCTCTATAAGTGCACTAGGTGTGACATCTTTTGTCAAAATTGCAGAGCATATCCTCAATAGTAAGTCTGCATTTTCGCCAAGCTGAGAAAATCCAAAAGGTTGAAGTTCTGTAGATAAATCTTCAAATTTTTCTTGTAGATCAAATGCATCACTCCAAGTCCAAGCTGTTAACAATTGGAATGTATCCAAAGGGATACCTTTCCGATTTATACGTTCAAATACGATGGCAACTTTGGACCTGTCATCAGTTTCGAGTATTTGGTATGGAATTTTTGCTTCCTTGAATTTTTCTTGAAGAGAATCAATTACACTTACTTCATCATTCTCAAGATTTTCAGTTGCTTGGCGATATTTAACAGTATCGAATAAACAGTTTAAAGGAAAGTGCCTATTCGGATCTACTTCATCAAGCTTAAGAGAAAAGAATTGAGAATCCTGTTGATCTATTGCAGCTCTAAAATCAAAATATATCGCAAATGGATTATCCGTTTCACTTGGAAGTTCAATTTCGGATTGAAATGTTCCGAAAATTGATGTAATTCTCTGCTGACCATCCAGGACATAGTCAATCGGATAATCTGCTTCTCGATCGAATAATTTAAAAGGGCCAAATTTTCTCTCTGTATTCAATGGTGTCCTTGTTCTCCATAGTTGAATAGTTCCAAATGGATATTCTTTATAAATACTGTCCATGAGAAATGCCACAGAATCAGAATCCCAAACAAAACCTCTTTGAAATTTTGGAATCCTCAAAACTCCGCTGCTAACCTTGTTAATTACATCCCTAATTGATAATGTTGCCATATTTAATAATTCATATTTATCCCTAAATCAATAGTATCACTACCTTGTTCCTGTACCCACCAATAGGAGAAGAGTAAAAGAGAATAAGTTTTACTATTTGCAATATATCATTGAATAAAATTAGATCAATCGTTGCACCCCCATAGTTTATTTCTAATCAGGTAAGCCATATCAGTAATATAACAACTCTCACCAACAGTAGAAACTGTTTCTGGCAGTCAAGTTTTCACTGGCTAATAAATATGACTGCGAATTTCCTAGGTGTAAATGGGATGGTCAAAAATACGTCTTCACCGCGAATTCAAACTGATCGATGAAGATTCTTTTGAAAGCGGTGATGTTATTCTGTTCGTAGAAGACTAGCATAGCTTTTTTGTAATCAATAGAATCAACCGTTCGGAAGGACAAAGGGCAGTGCTGGTTGGCGATCAGAATAGCGTTACTAGTAATTCGGGCGGTTCGTTTATTACCATCAGTGAAACCCTGAATATAAGAAATCAAAATCAACGCGATTAACGCTTTCTCAAATACGTTTTGTTTGTGGTTGATCAAATCGCACATATCGCTAAATGCTTCCCTTATTTGAAATTCATTATCTAGAGGCCGGTAGTTGGTTCCAGTAATACCCACTCGTCTGGCTCTCAGGTTTCTACTAATGCCCAATTCCTTCGTCAGGATACTATGAATATCTTCAACCTTTCTGATTGATAACTCCTGAAGATAATCCGGATTTTCTACGATAAAATCTATCGCGTCTTTATGGTTTAGTAGCATCACCGCCTCGTCTTTCGTTTTTCCCGAAGCTGTTTGTTTTTCCTTTAGTAATCGTTCGGTTTCTAGCAAAGAATAAGTGTTTCCCTCTATCTGGGATGACTTCCAACTCAGATCAATGGCTAACCGCTCAATTTCTTTCTGGTACTCCTCTGAACTTAACTCGCTAATATTTTTCTGATACTCTTGTTGCAAACCCTCAAGCTTGATTAGCTCCGAGTCGGTGAATATATCTACCTCGTATAAATCTCGCCGCAGAAGTTCGTGATTGAAAGACTCGTTGACTTCTCGGTCATCAATATCTTGTTCAAAATACTGATCTACGTCTATTGAGTGCAGTATACCGTATGATTTTGATAGTGAGTACTGAGTACCCTTATTCGCTCCCACCCGTTCGACAAGCTTTTTCTCCACCAACTGATCCAATACACGTTTCAAGGTTCGGCTACTTTTTTTGTATCCGATAGCAGCATAAATCTCACTAGATGTCATCGAGGACTGCTCGCTTAGAACCTTTAAAATCAGATTAGAATCACGCATTTATCTGACAAATATTTCCCTTATTTCAGACAAAAATAAAATAATTTGTCTGAAAAACAGGCTTGAAATGTCTGATAAAAAGTTGAAGTTGAGTTTTATGAATAGGCAGCTTTGAAAAGAAGTGGAATACGAAACTATAGGTTACACCTTGCTTCCAGTCTTTTTATTTTCACAGATATACCCCAAAGTTGGTATTAGTAAAGCTTGACCGCTTAATCGATTCACCTAATTGGACCTGATTTACCACTTACTTTATCACCCTAATTGGGGGACATAATAATTCCTCCCATAAAGAGGTGAGAGAAGGAGTAATACAATTACACCTAATTTTTTGTAAGAATACATCTTTCTTATCTCAGATTTTTCATATTCCTAACTGAGTCAAGAACGATAACCAGCTCATAAAATCCCGCTAATCAGGGGATTACCTTACTTCTTTGGCACGCTTACCTTTAGCAATTAGAAAATTTCATATTTCTATTTTTTTAAGAAGTATACAGACTTGTAATCTATTTTTCATCCAAATCTATACACCTACTATTATGAGAAAATCTTTACTCATCGGGGGTAGTTTATGCTTGTGTCTATTGGCACATATAAGCTACGCTCAACAAACGGTTTCTGGGAAAGTAACGGCGACAGACGACCAGTCCCCACTGCCGGGAGTGAATGTGCTCGAGGAGGGCACTACTAACGGTACTATTACCGATCTTAACGGGGAATACCGGATAACACTTACTACTGAGAGCCCGGTACTGGTATTTAGC
Source organism: Bacteroidota bacterium (assembly GCA_039198955.1). Classification (GTDB taxonomy): domain Bacteria; phylum Bacteroidota; class Bacteroidia; order Cytophagales; family Cyclobacteriaceae; genus Tunicatimonas. The sequence goes on from JBCCTI010000013.1 coordinate 82,078, forward strand.
TTTATTGGCTTTGGTCAACAGACGGTTACGGTTAACAATCGTTCTACGGTTGACATAGCAATGGAATCTGACACTCGTCAGCTTTCTGAAGTCGTAGTTACCGCCGCAGGTATTGAGGCCAATAAACGAGAGCTGGGTTATTCTATTCAAAACGTAGATGCCGAAGAAATTGTACAAGCCCGAGAAACGAACTTCGTTAGTGCCTTAGGTGGTAAAGTGGCGGGAGTGCAAGTGACCAGTTCAGGGGGATCACCCGGGGCCGCCGCTCAAATCAGAATCCGGGGTAATAAATCAGTGCAGGGTAGTAATGGGCCACTCTTCGTTATCGATGGTGTACCCATTGATAATTCCACCTACAATGCGGCTGATTCACCGGAAGATGCGGTTTCTAACCTGGGTTCAGGGGGAGTGACCAACTCTAACCGAGCTATTGACATTAACCCCGAAGATGTTGAATCGCTTACTGTTTTGAAAGGTCCGGCAGCTACCGTACTCTACGGTATTCGAGCCGCCAATGGAGCGGTAGTAATTACTACTAAAAAGGGAGAGCGTAACACCAAGCCTAAAGTATCCTACGATTTTGCCTACACCATTGATCAAGTAAATAAACTACCCGATCTACAAACCACCTACGCTCAAGGAAATGTGGTCGACGGCGTTCCTACCTTCCAGTCACCTATGAATGGTTCTCGTACAGGATTTAGCTGGGGGCCTCGTATTGCTGATCTACGGTACGCCGATGTAGCATCTCCTCTAGATCCCTTCGGCTTGATTGTGCCAGCTAGTGACCCTCGCGCCACGAACCGGGTGGCTCGGGCATATACTAATGCTGAGGATTTCTTTCAAAACGGAAGTAATGCTACCCACAATGTCAGTGTATCAGGTGGTACCAAGGCTACCAACTATTTCTTCTCCATTGGCCGATTAGACCAAACGGGTATCTTACCAAATAGCTCGTTTGACCGTACTAGCTTCCGGGCTACTACTTCAACCGAGGTATTTAAGAATTTTAACGTTACCTTCTCCGCCAACTATATTAACTCAGGCGGAAAGAGAGTACAAAACGGTTCTAATACTTCGGGCGTAATGCTAGGACTACTGCGAACTTCTCCCAGCTTTGATAATGGTGCCGGATTCCTGCTGGAAGATGGTACTCAACGAGCCTATCGCGGTGGTAGCATCTACGACAACCCTTATTTTACCGTTAACAAAAACTTCACTACCGACGATGTGAACCGAATTATTGGTTATAGCCAACTATCATACGATGCTCTTCCCTGGCTAAACTTCACCTATCGTCTAGGAATTGATACTTACAGCGACGAACGCCTGTTCCGTAACGATGTAAACTCGTCGAGTGTCCAGGTAGGACAGGCCATCAATCAAACCATCAATAGCAAGGACATCAACTCTGACTTCCTAATGACGGTTAGTCCGGAGGTAAGTGAAACAATTGGGTTAAGCTTTACTCTCGGACATAATTTCTACAGTAAAGATGTTGCTATCAATCGCATCGATGGTCAGGGACTAGCCTCACCCGGATTCTTCAATATTGCTAGTGCAACCGCAGTTAACGCGGCGGAAGGGGTAACCCGCCGACAATTATACGGACTATTCGGTACCGTTACCCTAAACCTAGCTGAGCAATTATTTGTCAATCTGAGCGGACGAAATGACTGGTCTTCTACCCTACCCGAAGCCAATAACTCTTTCTTCTACCCCGCAGCTAGCGTTGGTTGGGATTTCACCAATACGTTTGATATTGACAATCCTATTTTCTCCTACGGAAAGGTAAGAGCATCGTGGGGGCAAGTGGGTAACGATGCTCCGTTTGCAGTAACTACTAACGGTTTCTCTCAGTCGCGAGTGCGAGACGGGTGGACTACCCCCCAAGGAGTAATCTTTCCTGCATTAGGACTCAACGCCTTTAATCCGAACTTCCTGCTAGGTAATGATCAACTAAAGGCGGAGACAACCACGACTTTTGAATTAGGAGCTGACTTACAATTCCTGGATGGACGTATTGGGTTAGACGTCACTTACTTTAGTGCTACCACTACCGATGCTATTCTGAATATTGATATCCCCAGTGCCAGCGGTTGGCAACAGCGGGCGGTAAACTCAGCTGAACTACGTAACTCCGGGATTGAAGCCGCCCTAACGGCCAGCGTTATTAACAGCGGTAATTTTAGTTACGATGCTACATTGAACTTCACCCGTATTCGTAATACCGTAGAAAAGCTAGCGGAAGGTATTCCGTTCATTACGATTGACCCGTTTGAAACCCAGCGGATTGCGGAAGGAGAGCCCTACGGTATCTTCTACGGTACCCGCTTCCTGCGCGACGACCAGGGACGCGTTGTAATCAATCCTAATGATGGAATTCCCTTCGAAGATCCGAATGAGGGAATCGTCGGTGATCCTAACCCTGACTTTTTGCTGGGCTTCCGCAATACCTTTACCTACAAGGGCTTCCGGCTTTCGTTCTTATTAGATATTCGCCGGGGAGGCGATGTGTATAACGGTACTAAAGGAGTGCTAAATAACTTTGGAGTCGGTGCCGAAACCCTAGACCGTAACGAAACAGTCGTATTTGACGGTGTACTGGGTCAGATCCAAGACGACGGTACGGTGGTGCCTACTAACGAAGTGAATACCATTGAAGTTGTGAAAGGTGGCACTGACGGAAGCACCAACTTCTACCAAAACTATGGGTTCGTAAACCTAACCGAGCTTACCATTGAGGATGGTTCTTGGTTCCGTATGCGCGATTTGAGCTTAAGTTATGAACTACCTAACCAATGGATAGAAAACAGTCCGTTCAGTGGAATTAACGTAGGTTTCGTCGCCCGAAACGTATTCTTAATCACTGACTACACTGGTATTGACCCGGAAACGAACCTAACGGGTGCGTCTAGCAATGTTCAAGGCTACGACTATTTCAATAATCCCAACACCAGAAGTTTCGGGGTAAACGTAGGACTCACTTTTTAGTAGATCAATCTAGAAAATTTTTCTAGCCTCATACGTCCGGGGTTAGCAATCATTCTTAGTAAGATCTAGAATTTCGTTTAAAAAATTTATCTGACATGAAAAATACAATTATAAAGATCAGCTCACTGGTAGTTGCCTTAACCATATCGGTAAGCTCTTGTGAATTTGGTGATACGAACGTAAATCCTGCTTTACCTACTGATGTTTCGGTGAATGCCCTGCTCCCATCGGGACAAACCGCTATAGCGTGGGTAGTTGGTGGTGAGATTGTTCGCTTTAGCGGCTTACTTACCCGACAGTTTGAAGGAATTAATGCTCAGCAGCTTGACAACTGGCGATACCTGATTCGTGAAGCCGATACCAATGGACTGTGGCAACGAATGTATCATAATTCCCTGAATACCATTAATATAGTAATTGAGAAAGGGGAAGAGCAAAACTCCCCCCATTACCAGGGAGTAGGCGAAGTACTCATGGCTACTGGTATCGGTACGCTTGCCGATGCTTTTGGCAGCGTTCCCTATTCAACTGCATTTCTGGGTGATGAAGGAAGCTTTACCCCTAGCTACGACGAGCAGCAAGAATTGTACACCAATACAATTCCGCAGCTACTGGACGATGCTATTGCCAAACTAAGCGCGGAAGAAAGCTTAAGCAGCCCCGGAGCCGATGATCTAATATTCGGTGGTGATTTGGATTTGTGGATTAAAGCGGCTAACTCTTTGAAGCTTCGCTATACGTTTCAGCAGGGCAAACAAAATCCAGCAGCCTATGAAGCGGCATTAGCCTTAGTACCCATGGCAATTTCTTCTAATCTCGAGGATTATGAAATGCCGTTCGGTTCTTCCGCTAATGAACCCAACCCTCAGTATCAGTTTACCCAAAGCCGTTCTGGCAATATGCTGATGGACAACTATTTCGCTGAATCATTCTCTGAAAATGATACTCGCAAGCCCTTTTTGGTAGGCGAAGATAATGAGTTTGAGTTTGATGGATTCTACACCACTATTAACTCATCAGTAGTGCTGATGAGCTACGTGGAGGTGAAATTTATTGAGGCAGAGTCGCACTTACAAAAAGCTACTCCCGACGAAGCTGCCGCTAAAACTGCCTTAGACGAGGCGGTTGCTGCCTCTTTCTTAAAAATCACGGGTTCACCCGTTCCAGCCGCTTATCAGGCTGAGCTAGATGCCACTTGGGCTGCCGCTGCTGATAAACTCGAGGTACTCATTGGTGAAAAGTATATTGCCACCTATTCCCAGAGTCTTATTCCTTGGAATGATTACCGTCGCACGGGTTATCCTGAACTAGAGATAGTGCCCAACGGCGTGAATGCTTTCAATAGTAATGGTCAGATTCCTCGTCGCCTGCCCTATCCACAAGAAGAGCGTCTGCTGAATCCAACCAATATTCCTACTACCACTCCAAATCTTCAGGATCGCTTCTGGTGGGATCAATAACTCGCTTTTTCCGATTTCCATAGAGAAAGAGAGCCATGCCCTTACGGTATGGTTCTTTTTTTGTTAACTGCTATTTCTTTTCTATACTTGATTAATACTAAGTGAAAATTGATATTGGATAATTGATAATACATAATATACTGTCAGTCAATGCCTTAAATCACTCGTGATACACAATAACAAAATCAAATTAATACTACTCAACCTATTCTTCTCATGAAAAGAAAGAAGTTTCTAAAAACCTCATCGGCACTAGTGGCAGGCAGTTTTCTACCACCGCTTACTCACGAACAACATTATCCCAAGAGAATGACACGGAAAAATTGGGCGGGGAACTATACCTACCGAGCTAACAATCTACATGAACCTCGGAGCATAGAGGAAATACCTGGGCTAGTTAAAAAGCTGGAATTGCAGAAGCCTTTGGGTTCTCGTCACTGCTTCAATAATATCGCCGATAGCCCCCTCAATCAAATTTCTACCCAATACCTTAATAAGATTGTTGAGATTAACGAAAGCGATAAGACCATCACTTTGGAAGCGGGAATTCGCTACGGTGACTTTGCCGAGAAGCTGCACCAGCGAGGTTACGCTTTGCATAATCTGGCATCGCTTCCCCATATCTCAGTAGCGGGTGCTTGCGTAACGGGCACGCACGGTTCTGGGGTGGGAAATGGCAATCTATCAACTGCCGTTGCTGCCCTAGAATTCGTAACTCCAGAAGGTGAAATAGTACATGTAAGCCGAGATAAAAATAGCGACACTTTTTACGGTGCAGTCGTCAACTTAGGCTCAATCGGGTTGATTACTAGAATAACGCTTGATATACAAGATACTTTTGAAGTGAGGCAAGATCTATTTCAGGAACTGCCCTTGGCATCGCTACAAGATCATTTTGATGAAATAATGTCAAGTGGCTACAGTGTAAGCCTATTTACTGACTGGCAAAACAATCAGGTGAGTCAGATTTGGGTTAAGCGAAGAGCTGAAGGTGATACCTCAGATTTAGATCATAACTTCTTTGGGGCGAAAGCAGCCACTAAGAACCTTCATCCTATCACTCGTCTTTCGGCAGAAAACTGTACTCTGCAAATGGGCGTACCCGGTCCCTGGCACGAACGCTTACCCCACTTTAAAATGGGCTTTACCCCCAGTAGTGGCGAAGAGTTACAATCCGAGTACTTCGTCTCGAGAGAGAATGCAGTGGATGCTATTCTGGCCCTGGAAAAAATGGGCGATCAGATCTTTCCTCAACTGCTAATTTCAGAGATCCGAACCATTGCAGCTGATGATTTTTGGATGAGTCCTTGTTACCAACGAGATTCGGTGGCTCTCCATTTTACCTGGAAACAAAACTGGAACGAAGTTAAAAAGCTACTACCTAAGATTGAAGCCGAACTCTCGCCGTACGACGTTCGCCCGCATTGGGGTAAACTGTTTACTATTGATTCACAAACGTTACAATCCCGCTATGAGAAGATGCCGGACTTCCTAAAAATGATGAAAAATTATGATCCTAACGGTCAACTACGCAACGACTATCTAGATGCTACTGTTTACGCTGTCTGAAAAATGTGGCTTTTTGATTGTGTAATCGATATTAAATTACTTTTCGGTTTTAAAGAGAACCAAACAAAAGCATGGTCTTATTAGTCCTTTGATTACTTTTTAAACTATTTTTTTATGGCTATTCTCGGAAATTCCATTAAGACCCCGAGGGTAATGAGTGAAGAGAAATTTGCTGAGTGAAAAGAATTTGTCCGGGAAAACTCGAACTCGGCTAAGGAGCCGTCGTAGTCTCACTAATTAACTGTGAATATTCTTTAGGAGACATATACAATCGTTTAATTCTGGCCTTGTACCAATACGGAATTTCGGCATGATGAAGAATAAACCTCTTGGTTTCTACCACTTTATCTCCTAAACCATGTCTTAGAGCGTACATATCAGCTCGTCGCTCTGCTTTTTTCAGATACTTTTCTGATAGCCAGTACCTTATACCGAAACCCATCATGGCTAACCCACTGCGGTCACGGTAGTCCATAATGTGTCCCAACTCGTGGGCAATCCAACCCACTAATACGTTGAACGGTAGAGTGCTAATGTCTATATTATAGTTATTTAGCTCCAGATACCGACTGATTTTTACTACGTAAGCCCGTTTAGACTTACCTCGCAGTAGACTACCTAACTTAGGTTGAGCTTGCATCACCGACTTACGAATCTCATCCTCGTACCGGAACTCAATTCGGGTATCTGCTAGGTCGGGATACCGACTGAGAGCAGCAACAACTGCTGGACGCATTTCGTCAGGAATGGATTTATTTTTGGTAAATACCTCTACGTCCGAGGTAGTCGGCTGACTTCCTTCAAAATTATAAGCGTGGCAGACAGCATTGGTTAATACTAAGAATAAGAAGCAGATAAGTAGAGTATATATACGCAAAATAAAATAGATCACAGAGTAAGAGATTCAAGCAAAGAACAAATTATCAACTATAAATAGTTATAAATAAAAATATTTTTATGCAATAAAATTAATTATCTATGAATTTGCAGCCAGATTCTATTCCATACAGTACACGAGTACTATCTATCATTTTTCTGGCTTTGTCAAGGTATTCTGTAAAGTGTAAGTCATAATGAATAGTTTTGGCGTATTTGCACTCATTTAGTATTTTCAGCAAAAGGCTCAACTGCCGTCCAAATTTTTGGGTTTTTCTACACAACCTACAACAATCTTATGCAACTTACCCTACCACTTACCAAAATCACGCTCTACTTTTCTGAGGCAGTTACTACGCTGTTGGTAGTTCTTTTATTTGCTGCCTGCTCTACTGCCTCCCAGCCCCAACAGGAAGAAGAAATCACCAAAAGATCAGCTTTACCTATTAAGGACTTTGTTTTTGGCGATGAACAATCCTTCCCTCAATGTCATGCCTCTACGCTACTTCGCCAACCCAATGGACAATTTCTAGTAGCCTGGTTTGGTGGCACCGAGGAGAAAAATGACGATGTTGGCATCTGGCTATCGCGAGGGCGACCTGACCAGTGGACAACTCCCGTGGAGATTGCCAAGTTGCGGGAAGACCCGCACTGGAACCCGGTATTATTTCAAGCTCCTGACGAGACAATCTATCTTTACTTTAAAGTTGGCAAGGAGATCGACCACTGGGAAACCTGGGTTAAAACCTCAACCGACGGCGGTGAAAGCTGGAGCCCAGCGGAAGAGCTGATTGCGGGCGACCGAGGAGGACGCGGCCCGGTGCGGAATAAACCGATTGTGCTTTCTGACGGAAGCTGGTTAGCCGGAGCTTCCCACGAAGATAATCGGGTATGGAACGCATTTGCTGACCGCAGTACCGATCAGGGTAAGAACTGGGAAATGTCTGACTACCTAGAAGTAAATCGGGATTCCCTGGAAGGGGAAGGCATTATTCAACCCACCCTTTGGGAATCAGAACCCGGAAAAGTCCATATGCTGCTCCGAAGTTCGGCAGGTTACGTCTACCGCAGCGATTCGGAAGATTATGGTAAAACCTGGTCAGCGGTGTACCGCACTCCCCTTCCTAACCCGAACAGCGGGATTGACCTTACCCAACTGTCCGACGGAACACTGGCATTAGCCTATAATCGCGACGACGAAAACTGGGGAGCTAGGGCCCCACTTTCTATTGCGCTCTCTACCGATAACGGGCAAACTTGGCCTCGAGTACTGGATGTTGAAGAGGGTAAACCCGACGATGAGTTTTCCTATCCGGCGATCATTTCCTTTGGCGATACTATTGCGGTGACCTATACCTGGCAGCGGGAAAAAATCGCATTCTGGATGGGTTTGAAAAGTGATATTCCTTCTAGCGATTTAGCATTTCAATCTCGCTGAAGCATCTAGCAAATGGAAGTATCTCTCTCTCCCATTGATTTAATCACCCTCTCCCTCTATCTGCTGGGAATGGTCGCTCTGGGCTTTTACTTTGCCCGGAAAAATAATAGTACCGAGGATTACTTCGTGGGCAATCGAGCATTCAAAGGCTGGGTGATTGGCTTATCTATGCTCTCTACTTCCATTAGTTCTATTACGTTTCTGGCCTTCCCCGCCGCGGCGTTTACGCTCGACTGGCGTCAGTTTATCTCTAATCTGATGCTTCCGTTAGCTGCTGTGCTGGCGATTCTATTCTTCATACCGTTTTTTCGTCGGGGACAGCTTACTTCAGCTTTTGAGTATTTGGGAGAACGATTTGGGCCCGTAGCCCGTCTCTACGGAACGCTGAGTTTTCTGATACTGCAAATTCTCCGAATCGGTCAGATTCTTTTCTTAGTCGCCATTCCAGTGAATCTCTTCACTGGGATCCCTATCGTTACTATTATCAGTATTTTGGGGTTGTTTATTGGTTTCTACACCGTTATTGGCGGCATTGAGGCGGTAATCTGGACCGACGTGGTGCAGGCGATTGTACTTTGGTTGGGCGGCATTCTCTGCTTAGTTTTAATGATCTACCAACTGCCCGACGGACTTTCTCAAGTATTAAACGTGGCTGAAGATCATCAGAAATTCGGCATCGGCAGCACCGATTGGAATTTAGATGAACGAACGTTCTGGACAGTGGCTTTGCTCGGTATTTTCCACTTTTTAGCCATGTATTCCAGCGACCAGAACATTATCCAGCGTTACGTAGCCTCCCGTAGCACCCGCGAAGCCAAGAAGGCCACCATTATCTATTCGGTAGTTGCCTTACCCACCTGGGCGTTGTTCTTCTTCATCGGCACCACTTTATTCGTATTTTACACGGTCTTTCCCGACTCGGCCATCAGCGGACTCGAGGCCGATCAGGTTTTTCCCTACTTTATCCTAACTCACCTACCTACCGGAGTGGCCGGACTCATTTTGGCCGCAGTTTTGGCTGCCGGTATGTCTACCTTAGATTCTAGTATCAATGCTATCGCCACGGTTACTGTAGTGGATATTCTGAAACCATACTGGATGAAAAACCGGTCCGACCAACGGTACCTGCAAGTTGCCCGCCTCATTGCCATTGGCGTTTCGTTGCTGATGATTGGCGGGGCAGTATTCTTTTCCGCGATTAAAAAAGAAAGTGTGAATGATTTGAGTTGGATTGTCGCCTCGGTCTTCGGCGGTTGCTTAGTAGGTTTGTTCTTGTTAGGATTCTTTACCACTCGAGTGGGTTATCGAGCAGCCTTAGCAGCATTGGTTATCTCAGTGGCGGTGAACATTTATCTTGGTCTTGGTTTGGCTGGATGGCTACCCGAGAACTGGACGATAAACGTACAATCCTACTGGGTGGGCGTGATTGTAAATTTGTTATTTATAGTACTAGCGTATCTGTTAAGCTTTATCTTTACCCATCGGCAACCACTGGGCGGCCTTACCGTCTGGACGCAACATACCAAGACTTCTGAAAGCCATGTCTTATAATCCATCCCAACTACACGGCATTATTCCCCCAATGGTAACCCCGCTTACTGAGAAAATGGAGTTAGATCAGTTGGCAACATCTAAGCTCCTGAAACATTTGCTACATGGTGGCGTCCACGGTTTATTTGTCCTTGGCACTACGGGCGAAGCTCCTAGCCTGACCGATAAAGTCAAGTTAAATCTGATCCGACAGGTGGCTAATGAAGTAGGTACCCAGATTCCCTGGTTAGTAGGCATCACCGATAACTGTTTGGAAAATGCCGTTGGCTGGGCAAAGCAGGCCAAAGAATACGGCGCAACTGCCGTAGTGGCTGCCCCACCCTATTACTATCCGACCAGTCAGGCGGCACTTTATTCGTTCTTTAAAGCACTGGCTGAGCAAAGTCCGCTACCACTTTTTTTGTATAATATTCCCAGCCACACCTCAGTGCGTCTAGAACGCAACACCATTTTTTCCCTGCTCAAACTACCCAATGTTGTGGGTTATAAAGATAGTACCCTGAATATGATGGACTTTCACTGGATTAGCCAAATGAAGACCGAGACTGCTCCGTTTTTGTACTTTCTCGGCCCCGAAGAGTATCTATTAGAAACTACCCTACTGGGTGCTGACGGTGGAGTCAGTGGTGGTGCTAATCTTTTTCCTCAGCTATACGTGCGCCTCTACGAATCAATCCAGCAGCAGGATCTAGCTACCGCCCGACGGCTACATCAATCGGTAATAAACGTGAGTACCAATGTCTACAATCAAGGTCAGACCGTGATTAACGGGATAAAGTTTGCCTTAGCCGAATTAGGTATCGGAAATGGATTAACCACCCTGCCCCTACGAAACTTATCAAGTGAAGAGCAGGAAAAAATTCGCATCTTTCTCAAAGATTTTACTCCCAATGTTCTACAGTAAAACCTACCGCAGATAATGCAAGACATTCCAATGGATCTTAATAATCTATTAGAAAAACTAAATCAGCACCGAAAACGAGGTGAGATCATTGTATTTACAAATGGTTGTTTCGATATTCTGCACCGAGGGCATGTCACCTACCTACAAGCCGCTCGTGATTTAGGAGATTTATTGGTAATCGGAGTAAATACCGATGCTTCCGTGAAGCGACTGAAGGGTGAATTCCGCCCGGTCAACCATGAAGATGATCGAGCCTTTATTCTTCAAAGTCTGGCTTGCGTAGACTACGTGATTAAGTTTGGTGAGGATACGCCCCACGAACTGCTCTCTCAAATTAGACCCGATATTTTAGTGAAAGGTGGGGACTACAAACTGGAAGAAGTAGTGGGTCGCGAGTTTGCCCAGCAGGTTATCTTGATTGATTTTGTGGATGGTTACTCAACTACCAAGACAATCCAGAGGATGAAAGAAACCGAAAGTTAATCGTTATGCCTGTTCCTCTCCTCGAGCCGTTTGATCAGATTTCTTCTCTACACGTGGGCGTACTAGGCGATTTCGCCGTGGACGCTTACTACTCGTTGGAAACCGATACAGGCGAGCTTTCGCTGGAAACGGGCAAAGCGGTACATCGGGCGGAGGAAATCCGCACATCACTGGGAGCAGCAGGCAATGTGGTCAATAACTTTAGTGCGCTGGGAGTATCACAAATTAAAGTATTTGGGCTACGATCTGATGATCTTTGGGGGCGGGAATTGCTGCATCTGCTTCACCAAAAAAAGGTAGATACTTCGGGGTTAATTCTTCAAAGTCAGCAGTGGCAAAGTTGCGCTTACGTAAAACCAATGCTGGGCAAAGAAGAAGGTCACCGACTAGATTTTGGCTCCTACAATCAAGCTAATCCGAATTCGCTAGATCAAGTACTTAACAAGGTAAAAGAAGCACTTCCGAGCTTGGATATTCTTTTACTCAACCAACAGTTTGTTAAACCTCTGCTCAACCCTGACCTAATCCAACGACTAAATCAGTTGGCCTGTCAATTTACCGATTGTCTGTTTGTTGCCGATCTACGCGATCTGGGTCAACACATTCGGGGTATGATACTCAAGGCTAATACGACCGAAACTGCTCGGTTGCTTGGTTTATCGCAGTTTGATGAACGGGATACTAAACGATGCTTAGAACATTGTCAGGCACTTAGCCAACAGCAGCATTGCCCGGTACTACTCACTCGAGGAGCCTATGGCATGATTTATTCCGACGAAACTCAGACCACAGCAGTACCCGGAATCTGGCATGACGGAGAAGTTGACCCGGTAGGTGCAGGCGATACCGCCGTCAGCACTTTTGTGGCCTGTCAGGCCGTAAACGCTGGTATTTCCCAATGCTTGGAAATTGCCAATACCGCTTCGGCAGTCACTGTCCGCAAGTTATATCAAACTGGGACCGCTTCCCTTCAAGAAATTCAAGACTTACTCGCCGACTGCACCTACGTTTATCATCCGTACCGGGCTGATCATCCCGAAACAGCTCATTACCATGCCGATACGCTCATTGAGATTGTAGAAGAATACCTGCTCCAGCGACCGATCAAATTTGCCATGTTTGACCACGACGGCACTATTTCGGTACTGCGACAGGGCTGGGAAGAAATCATGCAGCCACTGATGCTGCGTAGTATTGCTGGCGAAGCTTTTACTAAGATTTCTCCTTCTCAGAAAAACGAATTATCTGAAAAAATCAGGCAGCTTATCGGTCAGACTACCGGGGCACCTACAATTGTGCAAATGGAAGGTTTAGTAGAACTCATTCAACGAGAAGGTTTCGTGCCTTCGGAAGACATCCATTCCCCTGAGCATTATAAACAAGAATTTCTGAAGCTACTCAACGAAAAAGTTGACGAACGAATCAAGCGTTTCCAACGAGGCGAATTAGGCACGGAAGATTTCACTATCAATGGCGTTATTCCTTTTATTAAGATGCTACAGGCTGCTTCGATAGAATTGTATCTGGCCAGCGGCACCGACGAAGAAAATGTAAAACAAGAGGCGCATATCCTCGGCTATAGTTCCTGGTTTACGGGGGGTATTTACGGAGCTCGCCCCGACGAAATCGGTGCTAAACGAAAAGTACTTCAGCATCTCTTGCAGGAAAAGCAAGCCAAGTCATCAGAGATTCTAGTCATCGGCGACGGCCCCTCCGAGATCCGGGAAGGCCGAAAAATTGGTGCTATCTGTATTGGTATTGCCTCCGACGAAGTACGCCGCTTCGGACTAGATTCTGCCAAGCGCGAACGACTGATTCGAGCTGGTGCCCACTACATCATTTCCGACTTTTCCCAACAAGAAGCATTGTTCAAATTATTCTTCCCTCAATAAAGATCCAGTTTGACAACACCTAAACACTCTAACACCACATCATGAAACTACTCGCCTTACTCCTACTTAGCTTTCCAGTTTTGGGTCAAGCACCTGATCCCGATACTAGCTTTATCCAACCTATTTCGGTAAAGTACCCTCTGCCCGACGGAGCAAAAGATATTCATCTGAAGAAAGTAGTGGCTAATTACGATGATATTATTTACGTGCTGAGCGATAGTGGACTATACCGTGTATTAGATGGACAACTGGTACCAGATATCAGTTATCGACCGTTGGCGGATAAAATTCCGGTAGATATTAGCATGCAGGAAGAGACAGGTTATCTATACTATCTGTACGAAGATCAATTTCTCACCAACGCTCGCGCTGGAAAACCCTACGCCTACCTGCCTGAAAATGAGTACCACCAATTAGCCGTAAACCGAGCTGGCGATGTGCTGATCGCCGGAAAACAACAATCTGCTATTCACAAAAATGGGGATTGGATAAAACTTAATGAACTGGATAATGAAATAAAATTTATTCAGTGCTACGATGGTCAATTTTACGCACTGACTATTTCGGGAGTATATCAATTAGTTGATACCAACTGGAGGCTGTTTCATGCGGATGAAGAAGCGAATTGTATGGCTTTCCGGGATAATGAACTACTGATTGGAACCGATAATGGCTACTACGGTATTTCCCTGGCGGATAGTACCGAGACTACTCCGCTAACCAGCCGGGTTCCGATACCGGAAATCAATGCTTTGCTAGCTAGCTCGAATGGGTTATGGGCAGCTACTAGTCAAGGAGCTTGGCGAAAAACGGGCGATTCATTTCGCTACTTTGCTTCTCAACGCTGGTTGGATCAAGACGAGGTAATTGATATAGCGGTCGACAGCGAAGGAAATGCTTATTTGCTCACCGTCAGTGGGCTGAATAAGGTAGATTTTCAGCCAATAACGCTAGCCGAAAAAGCCCAGTACTTTGAGAAGAAAATACGCCAACGCCACATCCGCTACGGGTTTATTGCCGAGATGCGTTTATCCAAATCTGGTGACATTACCACTGCCGAAATGATTGATACTGACAATGACGGACTCTGGTCAGCATTTTATCTGGGTAGTCAGGCGTATCGCTACGCAGTTACAAAGGAACCTAAAGCCCGGCGCAATGCCTGGGAAGCTTTTGAAGCTTATGAGCGACTACTTTCTATCAATCCATTGGATGGTTTCCCATCCCGCACTTTTGAGCGCAAGGATTATAAGGTAGCTGACCTCGACCGATGGCGTCCGTCGCCGGATTCGGCCTGGGAATGGAAAGGACATACCAGCAGCGATGAGTTTGTCGCCTACATCTACGTGGCTTCGCTCATGGATGAGTTTCTGGCGGAAAATGCTGACGAGAAACAGCGAGTGGCCGATTTTATTGATGCTATCGTCACCCACGTCGTTGACAACAATTACTATTTTGTAGATATTGACGGCGAACCTACCCTCTGGGGTCGCTGGAACCCAGAGTATATTAACTGGTACCCACCCACCATTCGCGACCGTCGCCTGGGCAGCCTGACGCTAATTGCTGGATTACAACTAGCCTATGATCTCACCAGAAAAGAGCGCTTCAAGGAAGAAGCCTACCGCATGATGAAGGAACATGGCTACCTGGAAAATATCCTGATTGACATGAACACCATTGCCCCTACTCCCGGCTACATACACGAGGGACACGATATGGGTTCGGGCGGCTGGAATCACTCCGATGATGAGATGGCGTTTCTCACCTACTGGGTCATCCATCGCCATGCATTTAGTGACGAGCTACAGCAGAAGTACGAGCAAGCTATTCGCAACCACTGGGAAATTGAACAACCCGAGAAAAATCCCGTCTGGAACCTGATTACCTCCGCCACTGAAGGCTCGTTTGACCGCGAAGCCACGTTATGGTTCTTGCGGGATTATCCCCTCGACCTTATCCGCTACAATACCAAAAACTCTCACCGTCAAGATTTGACTTATTTGGATCCTAACTTTCGTAAGCAGGAAACCACTGAGCTGTTACCCGCCGCTGAACGGCGAATTATCCGTTACAATGCCAACCCTTTTCAGTTAGACGGTGGACAAGGTGGACTACGCGAATTAACCGGAGCCGAGTACCTTCTCCCCTACTGGATGGCGCGGTATCTTGAAGTAATTAATGGTTAGACGAGAATGGAACTATCCATACAACATCCGAGGTTCACCTCATCTAAGATGAACATTACTTTTCCCCATTTTCCAAAGGAGGCCGCCGTGGAACGGGCTGAGGGGATTTACTTCCCAAAAGCACAATTACTCCTGGTAACCATACTATTTTTAATATTTATTTTCTCACTACCTTTCTCGACCTACTCGATCGCTCAAACCCTTACATCTTCCTCAGACTTAAAAGAGAGCATTATCTTCCCCTACCAAACCGCACACGTACACGGCCCTACCGTGGTAGAACTGCCGAATGGCGATGTATTGGCAGCTTGGTTTCAGGGATCGGGAGAGCGATGGGCGGATGATGTACAAATTATGGGAGCTCGATTATCGGCAGGGCAGACCGAATGGTCGCGGCCTTTTCTAATGGCGGATGCTCCCGGCTTCCCCGATGTAAACCCCGTATTATTTCTCGATCCTCAAGACCAGCTCTGGCTTATCTGGTATACCGTGCTAGCTAACCAATGGGAAACCTCACTGCCCACTTACCGCATCAGCAAAGATTATCTAAGCTCCGGGCACCCAACCTGGGACTGGCAAGCCAACCTGCTGGTTAAACCCGGCGACAAAACCGAGCGGGGTATTCAACCCAACGATAGCTTTGTGGCGAGTGTGAAGCAACAGATGGATGAGTATGAAACCTACTGGCAGCAGGAGTTACTTCCTCAGTTACCGGAAGCAGCAGCAGCCCGTCAGCGGCAACTTTGGCCACCCTTCCGAAGCTACGTAGATAGCTTAGCCCGTGGGCAAAATATGCTTCGCCGAGGCCGTTTGCTCAGCGATGACCCACCACCAGATACAACATTGGGCTACCCTATCTCGAGAAGAATCGGCTGGCAAACCAAAAACAAAGCCTTTATTCTCAAAAACCGCATCATTGTACCGCTCTACTCCGACGGGCTAGAAACCTCCCTATTTGCGTTTACTGATAATGGTGGTGAACACTGGCAGTTTAGCAATCCGGTGGTAGGCGGTATTGGAATTCAGCCAACTATTGCCATACAGCAGGATGGTACGCTAGTAGCCTACCTGCGCGACAACGGCCCTGCTCCCCAAAGAATGCAACGAACCACATCAGCCGACCGAGGTAAAACCTGGACGATTGCCCGCGATACTAATTTACCAAATCCCGGGGCTGGTTTTGATATGGTAACGCTAGCATCGGGCGAATGGCTAATCGTGTACAATGATACTGAAGATGGTCGCCATAGCCTAGCCGTATCAGTCTCGGATGATGAAGGTAAAAGCTGGCGATGGACTAAGCACCTCGAGTTGGATACACGAGGCGAGAAAGCTACTCAGAGTCATTACCCAGCAGTAATTCAGGGTACCGATGGACAAATACACGTCGTTTACAGCTATCATCGTCGGGATCAATCTCAAGCGGCTAAAACCATCAAGTATGTTTCATTTTCAGCGAATTGGGTGAAAGAAGGAACAAAATAGCTTTTTTCTGTAATCATGCCATGCGCTTAGTTCTTGCTTATCGTTAATCAACCCTGTACCCTGTTTTCTAATAAGTATGCGATCCGCCGCTAAGGTGGCAAAACTGCGATGTAATGAAAGTAACTTTTTTCATCCCTGCTACGCTTTTTGAATGCATGGCAAGTGCCTATTAATTTCATTTCCAGGGAATAACATCTCCTCTTCCTTCCTGAAGCATCTCCGGGGGTACGTTTTTCTGAATCTCTTGTTTTATAATTCGGATGATCTTTTCGCGGGGAAACCGCTTATGGTACGTTAGGCTGATTTCTCGCAGTGGTTGAACATTTTTGAATTCCCGCACATTTTCCCGCTGGCTTGGCGGTAGTTCCCGCACCGCTAGCTCCGGTAACAGCGTGAATCCGTAGTGCTGATCTACCATCTTTTTTAGTGTTTCCAAACTACCACTCAGAAAATTGACCCGAGAGAGGGGTTGAGCCAGATTCCCACACAGATTTTGTACCTGATCACGAAAGCAATGCCCTTCTTTCAGAAGCCAGACTTGATTCATATCCAGTTCTTGCATAGCTATGGGCGATTTCGGGTAAGGGTGCCCCTCGGGCAGGTAGATCAGAAACTTCTCATAAAATAATGAGATATGTACCAAGTTAGGCTCCCGGCGTTTGGCTACCCAAACCCCTACATCCAACTGGTCTTTGTATAGCTTTTCCATCAACTGTTCCGAAAGTAGTTCTTCAATCTCAAAGTCGACTTTAGGATAGTGTATTGCCAGCTGAGGAAGCAACTGAGGAAGTAAATATGGGCTTAGTGTCGGGATCATCCCCATCCGCAGCTTGCCTGATATTTCATCCGTATGCAGATGTACCACTTCCCGAATTTTTTTCAAACTTGCTAAAGTACGATGAGCTTCCTCGATTACTTGTTCCCCAATGTCGGTCGGTGAAACCGGCTTTTTCTTTCGGTCAAACAAAACTACACCAAGCTCTGTCTCCAGTTTCCGAATTTGCATACTAAGAGTAGGCTGCGTTATGAAGCAGTGATTAGCCGCTTTGGCAAAATTTCGATGTACGTCCAACGCTACAATATATTCTAGCTGGGTAAAAGTCATATAGATAATAATTATAAACTCATCAATATAATCAATTTGATCTATGAATTAATATTTGCTAATATTGTTTATTAGATAGGTGATTTCAACCAACTCACCCTGAAAAATCTTAATTTTTTTACACCTTATTAATTAATCTTTCACAATGGAAAACAGCATGCATCCAACCACATCAACCAATGGTAATGGCTACAGCCATGCCAACGGCAATGGTCACGGAAAAGCCTGGGACGTTAACGACTCTAGTAAATGCCCCTTTATGGGCGGAGCAGTAAAGTTTACTGCTGGTAGTGGTACTTCCAACCGCGACTGGTGGCCCAACCAATTGAACCTGGGCATTCTTCGTCAGCACTCTTCTCTGTCTAACCCAATGGGTGAAGATTTTGACTATGCTTCAGCGTTCAAGGAACTTGACTATGCAGCAGTGAAGCAGGATCTCTATGATCTAATGACTGATTCTCAAGAATGGTGGCCCGCCGATTACGGTCACTACGGTCCGTTCTTTATTCGTATGGCGTGGCACGCTGCCGGAACCTACCGCATCGGCGACGGTCGGGGTGGTGGAGCAGCAGGAACCCAGCGTTTTGCCCCACTCAACAGTTGGCCTGATAACCAAAATTTAGATAAAGCCCGACTACTACTCTGGCCTATCAAGCAAAAGTACGGAAAGAGCCTATCCTGGGCTGACCTGTTAATTTTAGCGGGTAACGCTGCTTTAGAGTCGATGGGTTTTGAAACCTTTGGCTTCGGTGGTGGTCGCGCTGATGTTTGGGAACCCGAAGAAGATATTTACTGGGGTTCAGAAGGTGAGTGGCTCGGCAATAAGCAGCGCTATAATGGCGGTACTGCCCAAGATCATGAATTAGAAAACCCGCTAGGAGCTTCTCATATGGGGCTAATCTACGTAAACCCTGAAGGACCCAACGGAAATCCTGATCCAGTAGGCGCGGCCCGCGATATTCGCGAAACTTTTGGGCGAATGGCAATGAACGATGAGGAAACAGTGGCGCTGATTGCCGGGGGACACACTTTCGGTAAAACGCATGGTGCTGCTGACCCAGATGAGTATGTAGGTGCTGAGCCAGCCGGAGCTACTATTGAAGAAATGAGTATGGGTTGGAAGAATACCTTTGGTAGTGGTGCAGGTAGTGATACTATTACTAGTGGTTTAGAAGGAGCCTGGACCCAAAAACCCACTGAGTGGAGTAATCTTTACTTCGATAACCTATTCAAATACGATTGGGAACTCACCAAAAGTCCGGGTGGAGCTCATCAGTGGCAGCCCAAAGATGGTGCTGGCGCTGGCTTAGTACCCGATGCTCACGATCCGGCCAAGAAGCACGCACCCTTTATGCTTACTACCGATATTGCCCTGCGGATTGATCCTGAGTATGAGAAAATCTCTCGTCGTTTCTATGAGAACCCGGATGAGTTTGCCGATGCTTTCGCCCGAGCGTGGTTTAAGCTAACCCACCGCGATATGGGTCCTAAGTCACGTTACCTTGGGCCCGAAGTTCCTGAAGAAGATTTGATCTGGCAAGACCCAGTTCCAGCAGTTAATCATCAACTTGTTGATGACCAAGATATTGCTGAGCTAAAAAATAAAGTTTTGGCTTCAGGTGTATCGGTATCTCAGCTAGTATCTACTGCTTGGGCTTCAGCCTCAACATTCCGCAATTCTGATAAACGGGGCGGGGCTAACGGAGCGCGGATTCGCCTTTCGCCACAGAAAAACTGGGAGGCAAATAATCCGAATCAACTAGCTACTGTGCTGGAAAAACTAGAAGGCATTCAGCAAGAGTTTAACAATGCTCAATCGGGCGGAAAGCAGGTATCTATGGCTGACGTAATTGTGCTAGCCGGATGCGCCGGAGTGGAGCAGGCTGCCAAAAACGCAGGACACGATATTACTGTACCATTTACTCCCGGACGAACCGATGCTTCTCAGGAGCAAACTGATGCTAAGGCGTTCGTTCCGCTGGAGCCAAAATCTGATGGATTCCGTAACTACGTGAAAAGTGGAGGTAGCATATCTGCTTCTGAGGAAGAAATGCTAGTAGACCGGGCGCAGCTAATGACCCTTACTGCTCCTGAGATGACGGTGCTAGTGGGTGGAATGCGAGTACTCGATGCTAACTTCAACCAGTCTAAGCACGGAGTTTTCACGGACCGCCCTGGTACGCTAACCAACGACTTCTTCGTGAATGTGCTAGACTTGAATACCAAATGGTCCGCTACTTCTGATGCCCAGAATGAGTTTGAAGGCCGTGATCGTAAAACTGGAGAAGTGAAATGGACGGGAACCCGGGTTGACCTGATCTTTGGTTCTAACTCTGAGCTTCGGGCAATCGCTGAGGTCTACGGATGCAGCGACTCACAAGAGAAGTTTGTCCACGACTTTGTAGCTGCCTGGGACAAAGTGATGAACCTCGATCGCTTTGATCTCGACTAACTAGGAAATAGTTTTTTTGATAGAAAAGATGGCTTGGAAACAGGCCATCTTTTTTCATTTCTAGCTACATACGGTAATTGTTACTTGTAAAGCCTCAGGCTATTTCAAAGCATTTTTTAGCCCCTTCAGATTTTGCTTGCTAGTTTTGATATTATTAGCAATTAGCTGCTTTTCCAGGTCAGCACTGCCATCCTTCACATTTTTCACCAATTTTTGCGCTTCAGTCAATTGCTCGAGAGCTATTTCTTGGGTATCAACCGCCTGAAGAATGGCTTCCCGGGAAGTCAGCTGTCGGGGAACACTCTTCATCAGTCGGTTAGCCTGATCCATGTGCGCTCGGGCTAACACAACCGGATTATCGGGATTGAACTTATACGCCATCTGAGCCACGTAGAAGTCACGCTCTTCGCCTGACTTACTTTCAAACTCAGCTATTTGACTCTGGTAACCTGTGCAGTTGCTTCCCTTAGCCAGATGACTTTTGATTTGCTCCTCCCCCTGGGCATATGCTTTGATAGGAACCGGACAATCAAGTAATTGCCACATAGGTGCCAAAGGTAAGTGATTGAGTACAAACACTTCGGGATCAGCCAGAAAATATTGCTCGTTGAAGGTTTTTACGTACTGCATTTTATCATTCAGTCCACCACTTCCCCAGGTAACGTCTATCAAATGCCATTTTCCTTCTATTTCTATCACGTTCCAGGCGTGGTCAGCTGTAGTAAATGTCGCCTTTGGCACATAACCAAAGCCTTTGCTGTAGCCACCCACCACGTAGCTGCGAATCCCTACCTGACGGCACATTTCCTGAAGAAGTTCGGCATAACCCTGGCATACCGCTCGGCGTCGTTTCAGAACATCAGTCGGTGATAGTGGCTGATAGCGGGATGGGCGGTAATTGCGGAAGAGCTTAACATCGTAAGCAATATTATCGGCAATCCAGGTATAAAATGCCCGCACCCGCTCATAGTCGTTTTTAGTCGGTTTACTCAGATACTTGGTGAGTTTCTCTAGATCACCCTGAATTTTCTCGGGAGCCTGACGAGCATGCTGATCAATTTTCGTATAGTCAATATTCCCCGCTAGTGATTTCCAGAATACGATCACCATCGCTACCCCTAAAAGTAAAAACTTCTTCTTCATCGCCTTCGTGATTATTGCCCCTAAAATTGGCAAAACTATTTCTTTTCCCTGAACGAAAAATACGCGGGATATTACATCATCTCAAGTGTTCAAAATTGCATAAATAAATGAACACAAGAACACCAGAGCACAATACATTCACCCAATAATATTCTTATACTTAATTCGCTTGGGTTGGGCATCGCCGAGGCGTTGGCGTTTATTTTCTTCATAGTCCGAATAATTTCCCTCGAACCAATATACTTGAGAGTCGCCTTCAAACGCTAGGATATGCGTAGCAATACGGTCGAGAAACCAGCGGTCGTGGGAGATAATTACGGCACAGCCTGCAAAGTTTTCTAGGCCTTCTTCTAAAGCTCGTAACGTATTTACATCCAGATCGTTAGTAGGCTCGTCGAGAAGTAAAACATTAGCCCCTTCTTTTAGCATCATCGCTAGATGTACCCGGTTGCGTTCCCCTCCCGAAAGGTTACCAACCTTCTTTTCCTGATCGCTACCGCTGAAGTTAAATCGGCTCACGTAAGCCCGGGAATTCATTTGCCGTCCACCCAAGTCCAGATGTTCATTTCCTTCCGAAATCACTTGCCAGACGGTTTTATTCGGCTCGAGCCGGTCGTGCTCCTGATCGACGTAAGCCAGTTTTACCGATGTTCCCACTTCAATTTCCCCTTGGTCAGGTTCAGCTTGCTGAGTAATTAACCTAAACAAGCTAGTTTTTCCCGCCCCATTCGGTCCAATCACTCCTACAATGCCCGCCGGGGGTAACGAAAAGGTTAAATCTTCAAACAAAACCTTTTCTCCGTAGGCCTTAGCCAAATTATTCGCTTCAATCACTTTATTACCTAAGCGGGGTCCGGGTGGAATGTACAACTCCAACCGTTGCTCCTTTTCCTTCCCACCCTCGCTCAGCAACTTATCGTAAGCATTTAATCGGGCTTTTCCTTTGGCTTGTCGTCCTTTAGGAGTCATCCGAATCCACTCCAACTCTCGCTCCAGGGTTTTCTGGCGTTTGGAAGCGGTTTTCTCCTCTTCTGCCAACCGTTTTTGCTTCTGTTCTAACCAAGAGGAGTAATTTCCTTTCCAGGGAATACCCTCTCCCCGATCCAGTTCCAGAATCCAACCAGCTACATTATCCAGAAAGTAGCGATCGTGGGTCACGGCAATCACCGTACCACTGTACTGCCGAAGGTGCTGCTCCAGCCAGTGGACTGATTCAGCATCCAGGTGGTTAGTTGGCTCGTCGAGCAACAGTACGTCGGGTTGCTGAAGCAATAATCGGCAGAGTGCTACCCGGCGTTTTTCTCCGCCCGAAAGATTTTCTACAATGGCATCTTCAGGTGGGGTTCGCAGGGCATCCATTGCCTGATTAAGCTTATTATCCAACTCCCAGGCATTAGCATGGTCGAGCTTTTCCTGTACTACTGCCTGCTGGTCAATCAGCTTCTGCATAGCATCTGGGTCTTTTAGCACGGCCGGGTCAGCAAACTTTTCGTTGATATCTTCAAATTCCTTCAGCAAGCTGACCGTTTCGGCTACACCTTCTTCTACCACCTGCTTCACCGTTTTTTCCGGATTGAGTTCTGGTTCTTGCTCCAGGATACCTACCGAGTAGCCGGGCGAAAACACTACTTCTCCCTGATAATTTTTGTCTTTCCCGGCAATGATCTGGAGCAATGAAGACTTACCCGCGCCATTTAAACCTAACACTCCAATCTTTGCTCCGTAAAAAAAAGATAAATAAATATTTTTTAGGACTTGTTTTTGTGGGGAATAGGTTTTACTTACCCCCGCCATAGAAAAGATAATTTTTTCGTCGCTCATCGTTTAACATTATGAAATTTCTTCGTTTAGATACTAATAGGTTGTATCTATATTCCGATAATCGGTAATTAAATGATATTTTTGCGTAATTTCTGAAAAATCGTAATCATTGCGAATAATAGTAAACTAAAACCACAAAATTCAATAACTATTTTACTGAAACCCGGTTTTTCAAATCCCGGTTTGACGAAATCCGTTTTGGCAAAACCCGGTTTGGCGAAACCCGGTATTATCAACTTTAAACCCTAAGAACATTGGATCAGGTAACCACACCACATGGATTCATTCAAGACGGTAAAATTTACCGAAACGCTTTTCTTGAATACCCCGCTCGCGAAATTGGCGAAGTACGCGAAAGTGAAGCTTCCACCATCAAGTACTTTGAGGATCGGTTTACAATGGCCGAAAACAAAGTGGCCCAGTTAGAACAGTCAGTAGAAGAATCAGAAAATAAAGGATCTTACCTTATGAAGCTGATTCATATGCGGGAAAGCCTCGCCAAGTTCGATGCGCTAGGCGAATATCCCCAACTTTACGAACGGCTGGATGCGATTGAAGGTAAGCTTCGGGAGATTATCGCACAAAACCGGATAAAAAATCTGGAAATCAAACGCGCCCTGATTGCCGAAGCTGAACCTTTCGAGTTTAGCTCCGATTGGAAAGAAGCTACTGAACAACTCAAAGAGATTAAGGGAAAGTGGATTAAAACGGGAGCCGTAGACGAAGAATATCAGGAGGAGATTGAGGGGCGCTTTAACGAGATTCTGGATAATTTCTTCCAACGCCGTAAGGAGTTCTTCGAGGAACGCAAGCGTATGGTGTACGAGCGGATAAAACGCTACCGTGATATCAATAACGAGCTTTACCAGCTACTTCGGCACCCAGATCGGCAGGAAGCCCGGGAAAAAGCCAAAGAATTGCAAGCCGCCTGGCGGGAAGTAGGAAAGGTCCCCAGCTTTCAGTACTCTAAGCTATTTAGAAATCATAAAAATCTAACTGGCAAAATTTTCCGCAGTGACAGCTACGGCGGAGGTTATCAATCACGCGGTGGCTACGACCGCCAGGGAGGGTACGGACAATCAAGGGGCGGATATGACCGTCCGCGAGGCGGATACGACCGCCAAGGTGGAGGCTATGATCGGCAAGGTGGCGGAGGTTACGGTCGTTCGTCTTACGGCGGTGGAGGTGGTTATCGCGACAACCGAAGTGGTGACCGTTATGGTAACCAACCATACGTTAGCCCGGAAGAGGCTATGACCCGCAAGAAAGAGCTTATCGGTAAGGCCCAGGATCTGGTTGGGAAAGATCAGGTGAATATGATGGAAGAAGTCAAGCAACTCCGGCTCGCCTGGAAACAATCGGGACGAATTTCCCGGGAAAAGGCCATTGAACTGACCGAAAAATTTAACTACATCTGCGAAAAAGCTCTGGAGATCAACTTTTTAGAACGACTGGTAACCAACCGCGACCCAGATTTTGCCCATTTAAATGTCGCCGAGCAGCTTCAGCAAAAAATCTCCCTGCTCAATAACCTGATTGCCCGAGACGATGAAGAATTGATCCGATCTAAGGCCGAAAATCAGCACTTGCTGAATAGCCGGGATACCCGCAACTTTTCAGAAGACGACCGACGCGCTGCCGGACGGTTACGCTCGCAGATGCGAAAACTTCAAGTGAAAAAAGAGTTGCTAGAAGAGTTACAAAATAGCTTGGATAAGTACTTATAAGAAATTGTAAGTGGTATTTGAAACTTTTTTTTCGAGGAATATCTTTCTCACGTAATTGAATGAGAACTTTGTCACCATTTTAAAATTCCTTTTGGTAAGAAAGTTGACAATTTTCTTTTGAATTATATAGATAATTTATTATTCATCATTCCTGAATTCAACATCAAACAGAAAATTTGGTAAGTATGTACTGGACTTTAGAATTAGCATCATATTTGGAAGATGCCCCCTGGCCAGCCACCAAAGATGAGCTTATCGATTTCTCGATCCGCTCGGGTGCGCCTTTAGAAGTTGTTGAAAATTTGCAAGAGCTCGAAGACGATGGTCAGCCCTACGAAAATATTGAAGAAATCTGGCCCGACTACCCTACCAAGGAAGATTTCTTTTTTAATGAAGACGAATACTAACCACCTACCGCAATTATCAATCGGAAGTCTTTTGTTGAATAAAGGCTTCCGCTACTACCATATCTTCTGGAGTTGTTACTTTAATATTTCGATAATCTCCCTCAACCAGCGTGACGGTTTTTCCTACTGCTTCTACCAAACTTGCTTCATCACTGAACCCATCAATAGCGTCCAAACGTTCATAAGCCTCAGTTAACCAAGACTTGTGAAACGTTTGTGGAGTTTGCATTAAT
The DNA here is from genome assembly GCA_039198955.1 of Bacteroidota bacterium. Classification (GTDB taxonomy): domain Bacteria; phylum Bacteroidota; class Bacteroidia; order Cytophagales; family Cyclobacteriaceae; genus Tunicatimonas. The sequence continues at coordinate 107,807 of JBCCTI010000013.1, forward strand.
CGATAATTCGCTCGGTTTTTCGCGATAGAATCCTCCTCTACTATTTCTCGGATTGAGTCTTTCAGAGGCACACTGGCAATAGCAGAACCTTCTTGTGCCGCTACCTCGAACGTATTTTCAATGATACGGTGAGTCAGCAGAGGTCGTGCACCGTCGTGAATGGCTACCACACAGTCCTCAAATTGAATTTGATAAACCCCATATTTTACTGACTGAGACCGGCAGTTACCACCGGCTACTACTTGATGAGGAATCTTACAGTGAAACTCCTTACACAAACTCGTCCAACGGGAATGCTCGGTCTCGGGTAACACCAGCCAGATAGGTAGCTGCGTATCGTATTGATGGAATGCCTCTAAGGTATAAAACAGCAGTGGCTTGCCACCCAAAGGTAAAAATTGTTTGGGAATATTTGAATGCATTCGGGAACCGCTCCCTCCTGCCACAATCACTACGGCTCTTTTCATCAGTATGCTAAATGATCAGCATCGCATCGCCGTAGGTAAAGAAGCGGTACTTTTCCTTTACAGCAACTTCGTAGGCCTTCATCACTACATCGTAGCCACCAAAAGCAGCCGCCATCATCAGTAAGGTTGACTGAGGTAAGTGAAAATTTGTGACTAGGGCGTTACATATTTTGAATTCGTACGGAGGGAAAATAAATTTATCAGTCCAGCCTTCATTAGCTTTCAGGCGGCCGCTGGCAGAAACTGAAGATTCCAGAGCTCGCATAGAAGTAGTCCCAATAGAGCAAACCCGCCGTTTTCCATCAAGAGCCCGGTTCACTGACTTGGCAGTAGGTTCGGTAATACTATAATTCTCCGAATCCATCTTATGTTTAGTTAGGTCTTCCACTTCTACATCGCGGAAAGTACCTAAACCAATATGAAGGGTAATCGGGTCTACGTGGACACCTTTAATTTCCAGGCGCTTTAATAACTGCTTAGTAAAGTGCAGACCAGCAGTGGGAGCAGCTACTGCACCTACGTGTTCAGCATAAATTGTTTGAAACCGATCCCGATCCTGCGGTTCTACCTTCCGGCGTTCAATGAAGTGATCAGGTAGTGGGGTTTCACCTAGCGTATTAATCATTTCGTAAAATGCATCCCGCTCGCCTTCATATAAAAAACGAATAGTTCGTCCCCGCGAGGTAGTATTATCAATTACTTCTGCCACTAATTCACCTTCCCCAAAATACAGTTTATTTCCTACCCGAATTTTACGGGCGGGGTCTACCAGCACATCCCACAGGTTCATTTCCGGGTTGAGCTCCCGCAGCAAGAACACTTCAATTTTTGCCCCGGTTTTTTCCTTATTCCCGTACAACCGGGCCGGAAACACTTTCGTATTGTTTACTACAAAGACATCGCCCTCGTCAAAATAATCGACAATATCTTTGAATATCTTATGTTCAATTTCACCCGTATCGCGATGGATTACCATCAACCGAGACTCGTCCCGATCTTCAGAGGGGTGTAAGGCAATTAACTTTTCACGATCTTTTTCGTCAAATTGGTACTTAAACTCCGATAGCTTCATGGACAATTGCAGTAGTTACGATAATACGTGGTTG
>JBCCTI010000014.1:0-108691 GCA_039198955.1 Bacteroidota bacterium
AACTTCCCATTGTGAATCGGATAACTCTGTAAACGGAGTTTGCATAAGATACTTGTAGTTTTGTGACAAAAACCAAAGTAATTATCCGATTCACATTTCTGCAATCTTAGCCAGATTTCTTCCCAAACATGCTCTTATTCAGCTTCCTGATTTAGGAGTTCTTTAAGCTTCTTCACATTTTCCAGGGCACTTCGTAATTCTTCTTCGTAGATAGGTATTGAGCTGGCATGGGCAGCGGGATTCATGATTCGCTGCAAAATGTCTTTGATTTCGCGTAACATTCTTTCCTTATCGTCTCGCAATTCGTATTACTTTATCAGGTATTGAAACAACTCCCTCTTGAGAGCTCTCAGGCGACCTTTTTCATTGTCAGTTAAATGATTATTAGAGTCAAGATCAGTGTCAATTTGTCTGATTTTTTCCATGGGCAAATCTTTTTCAAAAACGTTTTTAAGATCTCGCCGTTGTTGCTCGTTGATTTTATTTAGAGCATCAATAAGAGGTTTGAACTTACCGTCAACTGCAGTTTCATTCAAGCCCTTTAAATATTTATTGAGCAAAGCTTCGGTTTCTTTTCGTAGCTCTACCCCGGCGGCATCAAACTCTTCCTCATTGATACTATTGCTGACCTTCAAAAGATACCAGCGATACTAACCGCTTGGGGCTATTCCGAGCAGGATATTGCCAATATCTGTTCCGAAAACGGGATTCGCTTCTACCAGGAAGCTTGGAGTTGGCTTCCCGCTCAAGCTTCTCTCCGATATGACAAGTGGTTTAGCCTATTTTGACACTTGTACACCTGTCTCTTCTGACCCTAACTGTTTTATCAGAAAATCAGCGGCTGCCCGGTTTACCTTTCGTTGGTTAGCATGTCTCATAAAGTGATGAGTGTCATCTACAATCACCATAGTTTCCATCGGCACTCCCTTTTTCATTAATCGACCGACTAAATCAGAACTCTGATGAAAGTTGACATTACGATCATCGTCACCGTGGATAATGAGCACCGGAGAGGTCCAGGTATCTACAGAAGAGACCGGGGAAGACTGCCAGGCTACTTCCATAGCTTGCTTGAGGTCGGGGGCTTGTTCGTACCCCCCCGCATCAAACTTATATCTACCGCCTACCCGGTTGTGCACTCCGTGGATATCCACACCTGCGGCAAAGAGCTCAGAATCGCGCCCCAGTGCCATAGCGGTGAGGTATCCGCCGTAAGAACCGCCGTAAATACCAATCCGATCCGGATCTACAAACTCCTGTTCGGCCAGCCACTCGCCAGCCGCTTTAATATCTTGGTACTCAGATGCTCCCCGAGAGCCCCCGTCCACTGGCTTATGAAACTCATATCCGTAACCTATTCCAAGTCGGTAATTAACCGATAGTACTACAAAGCCCTGACTCGCCAGATACTGGTTCAGGGCATAGGCATTGGAGTAATACGAGGAATAGTGCCAGCCTAGCAGCATCTGTCGGGGCGGTCCGCCGTGCACGTAAATAATTGTTGGCTTCTGATCAGCACCATCTAGAGACCGAAAAAGCGTACCGTGCACTTGTTGCCCGTCGGGGGCTTCCATAATAACCTGTTCGGGAACTACCAATTGTTCGGTAGGAAAATCATCGGGCACCAGGTTTTGACCAATCAGATTGATGTTCTCATCTGCTAACGACATCACTGCCGGTAAGGGTGGTCTCTTGGCAGTAGCACTGATAAATACTACATTTTCATTCTCCTGGATCAAGAAGGGAGTCCATTCGTTGCCAGCTCCGGGAGTTAAAACTTTAGCATCGGCTTGATCTACCGATACTTTTACAATATGGCGACGGTCAATGTCCATTCCATCAGGTCCAGTATTCGCTGTAAACACCAGTGATTTTCGGTCAGGGCTTAGGCTAATGTACTCGGCCATATAGTCGCCGGGAGTAAGCAGTAAAGGATCACCTCCCTGCTCATCCACACTGTAAAGATGAGGCCAACCGTCGTGGTAGGATAGAAATACAATCCGACCATCAGCGTAGTGCAGGTTAAACCTTCCGTGGGTAGTAGGAACCGACCCCCTCATAGTATTGGGAGATTTCCAAAGTTCTCTAACTTGTCCGGTAGCCACTTCAGCTCGCATCACCGACCAAAGACGAGGAATCGCAGCCAACATAGAATCCGGCTTACCCGCCCGAATAGGTTGGCGAATAAAGGCCAGCGACTGACCATCAATAGACCAACGAGGATCACTATCCAGATGAAAGGAAGGATCTATCCACTGAATAGGGGTAGTTTCATTTTCGTAAATGCCAATGTAGGCGTGATCATTTCGGTCGGAGCGGAAAGCTAACTTCGTGCCATCGGGAGACCATACTGGCGATCCAATCTCACCCCGAGCACTGAATAACTGCTGGGCTTCCTCTTGTCTATCAATAGGTACCGTCCAGATTTGGTTGTTCTTCACAAAGGCCACTTGCTTACTATCCGGAGAGATAGCTGGCGAAATCCCGACACCTAACGAAACCGGCTCTCCGCCAGAAAAAGGAATACTCCACAACTCTACGGTTGGGGTCACTGGCTGAGAAGTAGGGTTCACCGGAACCGCATCATCCCAGTTGCTACCAAAATCACCCCCACGAATATAAACCACCCATTGTCCATCGGGTGAGATAGTCACTGACGATAATTCCTGCCCGTCGTCTTCCTGATAAGAGGTCAATTGACGCGCCTCAAAATCAGGTGCTTCGGCGACATAGATATTTCTAAGTCCAGAGGCGTTAGCGGCCCACGCCACCCGATTTCCCCCCCCAGTAGTCAACTCGTTTGGAAAAGGATACGAAGTAACCTGCTCCAGATTAAATTGAGCAAGGCCTGAGGTATTAAGCCCAAATATAAGTATTAGGATAACCCGGAGCTGAGAGAAGTAAAACTGGCTTCTTTGGTCAGAATATTCAGTACGATTGTCCATAGCAGTAATGTATTTTAAGGGTGAAGATGCTTAAAAAGCCTCATTGAAAGTAGGTGAATAAATATTGCAAAAACAATAGATAGTTGGTTACCATAACTAACAAATAAGTGTTTCTGCGTCAAATAGGTAAAACTATCTAAAAAGATCGTCACAAAAAACGTAATGCCTTACTTAAATCAGTTATAACTTTGCCGGAAGCCCAAAGTTCGTTTGTGGAAAGTCGTAAGAGCGATTATCTAACGGCTCAAATTTGCAAGTATGTCTCAAGGAAAATGGACAGACACTGCTGGATATGCTTGACGAAAAGCAGATCAACGTAGACGGCAAGAAGCTACGAGAAGCGTCCCCCACTAGCAATGGTAACGATGGTCTTTATATTTTGAGTGCCTGGATAAGTGAGAACTAACTCTGTGTAGGTCAGTAGAAAGTAGAGGAGAAAAGTAACCGCGCGTCGGCCACGAGATTACAGCTATTCCTGAGCTACTAAACAGCTTGGATATCACCGATGCGGTAGTGGGTATTGATACGTTGGGTTGTCAGAAAGAGATTGCCGCTTGTATTGCTGACCAGCGAGCCGAATATCTACTTTCCTTAAAGCGCAACCAACAACAGACTTTTGAGTATGTGGAAGACACTTTTCGTTTTATCCATTATAGCGATTACCATGAAGACTGGGAATATGATCACGGACGCTATGAACGGCGTCATTGTAGCGTGGTGATGCTAATGGAAACTGCTCAAGATGAAATAGTTAGTACTTGGAAAGACCTAAGCTATCTGGTTCACATACAAGCCAGCCGACAGACTCATCAGGGTACTAGTCAAGAGATACGTTACTACCTAAGCAATGCCCAGCAGGGTAACGCGACTTACTTTAATAAACTGGTACGAGGGCACTGGGGTATCGGAAACCAGCTTCATCGCCTGGCGACCCGGTGGCACTTGGATGTTACTTTCCGAGAGGACGCTCACCACGCTCGTTCGCTGAATGCCCCGGAAAACCTAAATATTCTACAGAAAATTGCTTTACAGTGTATCTCACAGATGAAAGATAAACTGAGCGGCCGCCGTGCGGTAAAAAGAAGCGAATATATCGGGTTTCGCTCAATAATAGTTATCTTAAACAAGTACTTAACTTTTGATGCGTTTGCCCTGGCGATCCGACGGGGGCCTTGGAAGTTGATCGAGTACTTTGATGAAGAACGATAAGAGCTCTATAACCTAGCAGAAGACCTTAGCGAAACCAACGATTTATCCGAAGAGTACCCCGATAAGCTAAACCAGTTGTACGAACAGTTACAGGATTGGCGTCAATCAGTAAGGGCCGAAATGCCTCAACCAAATCCTGAGTATACCGGAGAATAAAACCACCGCATGAACTATACGATACTTCTCTCCCTCTTGCTGGCAAGCTTATCCCGAGCAGCCTACGGACAGACGCCATACAGTATAACGACGGCTGAGCTATTCGTATCGGGTACCGACGGGTACGCCAGCTACCGAATCCCCTCGCTAATCACCACCCCAGCCGGCACCCTGCTCGCCTTTTGTGAAGGGCGAAAGAACAGTGGCAGCGATACCGGTAATATTGATTTACTGCTAAAGCGATCTTCAGATAACGGAGTGAGTTGGAGTGCCTTCCAGGTGGTGTGGAACGATAGAACCAACGTTTGTGGAAACCCTTGTCCAGTAGTAGATACCACTACCGGAACAATTTTCTTGCTGATGACATGGAACCGGGGCGATGATCACGAGTCGGATATTATCGCCCGGACTAGTCGGGATACCCGCCGAGTATTCGTAACCCAAAGCAGCGATGAAGGTCAGAGTTGGAGTGAGCCCCGAGAAATCACGTCATCAGTCAAACCGCCCAATTGGGGATGGTACGCTACCGGCCCCGGCATTGGGATACAGATTAAACACGGTAAGCATAAGGGACGGCTGGTCATTCCCGCGAACCACAGCTACGATGATCCGCAGGGCGATTTACGGGGAGGCCCTTACGAATACGGTGCCCACGTAATTTATAGCGACGATCTTGGCGAAACATGGCAAGTGGGAGGTCAAATCCGACCGAAAATGAACGAATCTCAACTCGTTGAAATAGCTGATGGCCGAGGAACACTGGCGATGAACATGCGATCCTACTTTGGGCGGAACCGCCGGGCCCAAGCAATGAGCAGGGACGGTGGGGACAGTTGGACTGCTCCGGCGGATATACCAGATTTGGTAGAACCAGTTTGCCAGGCGAGTGTAGTACGCTATTCCTGGCCTGATACGAATCAGCGCAGCATATTGCTCTTCTCCAATCCCGCATCGGTTAGCCGGGTCAATATGACGGTGAAGCTGAGCTACGATGAGGGTAAACGTTGGTCGGTTGGTCGAGCTTTACACGAGGGACCGGCGGCTTATTCTTCATTGGCAACCCTACCGGATGGAAAGATAGCCTGTTTGTACGAAGCGGGAAAAGACAACCCTTATGAAGCGCTTCACCTGGCTATTTTTGACCTCGACTGGCTGCGCTCACCCAATACCGAAGAATAAGAATCATGATAAGGAGACTTCCTAAAGAAATACAAAGCTGGGTAAACGGCGGGTTACTACTTGCGGTAATCTTGTTCACCTCCTTGGCTCCTCCGAAGCAACCGAATGTCTTGTTCATCGCGGTGGATGATATGAATGATTGGACAACTTTATTTAATAAAGAAAATCCAATCAAGACTCCCCATCTGGAGAAACTGGCGTCGAGGGGAGCCTTCTTTACCCGTGCCTACTGCTCTTCACCGGCTTGTAATCCTTCCCGGGTTTCTATCATGACGGGTACCCGGCCTCATAAGACGGGAATATACGGGAACGCTTCCGATTGGCGGAGTGCTCTACCGAACACCAAAACGGTTCAGCAATACTTCCGGGAACATGGTTACTACGTAGGAGGTGCCGGTAAGATTTTCCATCATCACGCCGACTGGGCGTTTCACGATGATGCTTCTTTCGACGAATTTCTGTTGATGAAAATCAATGAGCCTTATCCACCGTCCAAGCTTAATGGCCTAGAAGAATACGGATCTCGTAATACTGATTGGGGCCCCTGGCCAAAGCATATTGAACAAATAGCCGATTTTAAGACAACCGAATACGCCATCCGATTTTTAGAGAAAGATCACTTTCAACCCTTCTTCCTCAATATCGGAATCTATAAGCCTCATTCTCCTTTCTTTGCCCCCGAGCGCTACTTTGAAGACTATTCCCAAGATAGTTTGATAATGCCTACGCTAAAATCAAACGACTGGAATGATCTTCCCTCGGGTGCCGAAAATCTCTTAGAAAACACAAAGTGGTTCTGGAAGGGTATGATGCACGCGGTCGAAGAGAATCCGGACGCTTACCAAGAGTTTATACAGGCCTATCAAGCGTGTACTTCCTTTGCCGATGATATGATCGGCCGCGTCTTGGAAGCACTCGATCAAAGTCCTTCCCGGGACAACACTGTAATCGTCCTATGGTCAGATCATGGTTTTCATCTGGGTGAAAAAGAACATATTGAGAAGTTTGCGTTATGGGAGAGAACTACCCATGTTCCTTACATTATCGTAGCACCGGGGCAGATAACCCCTGGAACGATCGTAGAAAAACCCGTAGACCTTACCACCATTTATCCTACCCTAGCCGAACTGTGCGGACTTCCCGATCCCGAAACCAAAGGGGAGAGTGTAGTGCCCCTGCTGCAAGGAGATACACTGTTTTCTCCTGCTCTGATGACTTATCTGAAAGGTAATCATGCTGTGCGAACAGAGCGGTGGCGGTACATTCGTTACGCCGATGGTAGCGAAGAGCTTTACGATCATGAGCATGATCCAAGGGAATGGAATAACGTGGCAGGGCAACAAAACTACGCTGAAATTATAGCTGAGCTGAGAAAACATCTTCCTCAAGAAAATGCCAATCAGGTAGCTGACTTAACAAAACCATAATTCGTTGCTACCAGCACTCAAATCATACACTTGCGATCATCGGTGCTATCTAACCACTAGAGTAAGATTTATGCCATGCCACTCTAACCGAACTACTCCGGGCAAACTTCTTAATCTATTCTGGGGAAGTCTGCTACTATTCGTTGTAGGGTGTCCTTTACAGAGTAATAGTCAAAGTTTCACCCAAGAAAAACTAGCCTGGGACCAGCTTCCTGAATTACCTCCGGCCCCCGAACAAACCCATCAGCCCGGACTAGCGGGAGCGTTTTCCGGAGTGCACAACGACGCGCTAATCATTGCGGGAGGGGCTAATTTTCCCGATGCTCCTCCATGGGAAGGCGGAGCAAAGAAATGGTGGGATCATATTTACGTACTAGAAAAGACGGAAGAAGGGGGCCACCAATGGCTTACCAATGATCAGTACCGGCTACCTATTCCGCTCGCTTACGGGGTTGCTGTTTCTACCGAAGAAGGAGTGTTATGTATGGGGGGCAATAATGAAAACGCAGTTTCGGCCCGGGTTTTCTTACTGCAATGGGATGCGGAAACCAAACAAATTGAGGTGACGGAGAAACCTTCGCTGCCGTTTCCGTTGGCGATGATGGCCGGGGCTCGAGTCGGTCAGACGATTTATGTTTGTGGAGGACAAACGTCCAACGAAGGTCAAGCTACCAAAACATTTCTATCGCTAGATTTACGTAGTTACACCTGGCACGATTTACCAAGCTGGCCCGGCTCACCGCGCGTTCTACCGGTAGCAGCGGCACAAAGCAATGGGGCTACTAACTGCTTTTATCTGTTTAGTGGCAGGAACGTCGTCCCGGATACCGATACTCAGATACTAGCCGATGCTTACCGCTATCATCCGATAGATCAGCAGTGGAAAAAGCTGAAGGACATCCGGCCCCAAAACCAGCCAGTCTCAGTGATGGCTGCAACCGCGGTCGCTAGTGGGGCGAACCACATTCTAGTATTCGGGGGGGCTGAAGGTTACCTCTTTACAAAACTCGAAGCACTGGATAATGCCGTGACGCAAGCTTTGGATTCAGCCGAAGCCACGGCTCTGCTTACCCAACAGCGTGAAATTTTGACCAACCATCCAGGGTTTAGCAGAAATGTGCTGGCCTACCATACCCTTACCGATACCTGGACTCAACTGGATGAATTTCCCGATGATAGCCCGGTTACCACCCATGCTATTCGTTGGGGCAACGATATTGTGATTCCCAGTGGGGAAGTTCGCCCCGGAATCCGAACTCCGACTATCTGGAAAATAAATACGGTAGTAGCCACTGCTTTCGGATGGCTTAACTACGCGGTGATGGGGGGCTTTCTGATACTGTTGGTAGGCATGGGAATTTATTTTTCTAAAAGGGAAAGTAGTACCGACGATTACTTCAAAGCTGGGGGGCGAATACCCTGGTGGGCCGCGGGATTAAGCATCTTCGGGACCCAACTCAGCGCCATTACCTTCATGGCACTGCCGGCAAAAACTTTCGCCACCGACTGGAGCTACTTTATGCTGAATATGACCGTCGTGATGGTAGCCCCGCTTATTGTGTACGGGTTTCTACCCTTCTACCGACGACTTAACATTACGACCGCCTACGAATACCTAGAAAAGCGATTTAATCTGACAACCCGCTTGGCCGGAAGCTTGATGTTTATCATTTTTCAGCTCGGGCGAATTGGCGTTGTACTGTTTCTCCCCTCCATTGCGCTATCGGTCGTTACGGGCTTCGATGTACGAGCCTGCATCCTGGTGATGGGGGGACTTAGTATTTTTTATACCGTATTGGGTGGTATTGAGGCGGTAATCTGGACGGATGTAATTCAGGTAATTGTGCTACTGGGCGGGGCATTGGCCTGTCTAGCTTTAATGAGCTTTCAAGTGGAAGGAGGGCTGGAGGGCATGATTGCTATTGCGGCGAGTGAACAAAAATTCAATATGCTAGATTTTAGCTTTACCATTTCCAGCCCGTCCTTTTGGGTAGTTGTATTAGGTGGATTAGGAGCTAACCTGATCAGTTACGGAAGTGATCAGACCGTTGTACAGCGCTACCTAACTACCAAAAGCGAAAAAAGTGCTGCCCAAAGTATATGGACCGGCGCATTGCTCACCTTACCATCTACCGTACTGTTTTTTGGTATCGGAACCGCCTTATTTGTTTTTTATCGTACGTATCCTGATTTAATGAATGTCGTTTCTTTAGAGAATGCTGACGCTATATTTCCTTACTACATCGTGACCCAACTGCCCGCTGGGGTAGCCGGTATTCTCATTGCCGGGGTATTTGCCGCCGCAATGTCCAGCCTGGATAGCAGTATGAACTCTATCGCGGCCGTAGTAACGCACGACGGGTTTCGTCGCTTTAACCCCGGAATCAGCGATACTGCTTACCTTAGGGTGGCTAAGTGGACGACTGCTCTGGTAGGAACAATCGGGACAGGCTTTGCCCTACTAATGGCCGGATGGGAAATAAAATCGCTCTGGGATCAATTCAATACATTTATCGGGTTGTTTGCCGGTGGTCTGGGTGGCCTATTCTTATTAGGGATGTTTACTCGCAAAGCGAATGGTATCGGGGCGGTAGTTGGGTTATTGGCGAGCGGAGTGGTCCAGTATATGGTAAAGGAATACACTAACGTGCACCTGCTACTATATACGCTCACGGGGATTACTTCCTGTATTACGGTTGGTTATGTAGTCAGTCTGCTTTTTCCGGGGAGCAACGAAGAAGTAAAACAACTAACGATTAATAACCTGAATTCCCGTAGCCGGGTGGTGCATACTAAGCCTGAAATCTAAACATGCTAAAAATATGACTCATAAAATAACCGGTTTGATAGCCGCTACATTCACCCCGTTTCGAGAAGATGGTTCGCTGTGGTTGGAGCCAATTGAACCCATCGTAGCCCATTTGATCCATCGAGGGGTACAGGGTATTTTCGTTTGCGGAAGCACCGGTGAGGGGCCTTCGTTGACCAGTGAAGAGCGAAAGATAGTAGCTGAAGCATACGTGCAGGCGGCCCGAGGTCGTTTGTTTGTCTTTGTGCACGTAGGCCACAATAGTTTGACCGAAGCCGCGGCATTAGCCCGGCACGCTCAGCAGATTGGAGCGGATGCCATATCGGCCACTGCCCCGAATTACTACAAAACCTATACCCTTGATACCCTCGTTGCCAGTCTGCGACAGATTGCTGAGGGAGCCCCGCACCTGCCTCTCTTTTATTACCATATTCCGGTGCTCACTGGAGTAGATCTGGATATGACCGCCCTACTTCAGTTAGCTGGTGAAGAGCTACCCACCCTAGCCGGAATCAAGTATACCTCCCACGCCCTGGACGCTTTCCATGACTGTATGCAATTTACTGATTATCAAATGCTGTTTGGCCGGGATGAACTACTACTAAGTGCATTAGTGCTGGGAACGCAGGGCTTTATTGGTAGCACCTATAACTTTGCCGCGCCCTTGTACCAACAAATATGGCAAGCGTATGAGGAGGGTAATCATGTCCTCGCTCGCCAAACGCAGCTCCGGATTAGCCAGATGGTGCGTTTAATTCATCAATACGGGGGGTTACCTCCGCAAAAAGCAATGATGAAGATGATCGGCTTAGATTGTGGCCCTGTACGATTACCGCTGGCCGAACTTACCCGCGCCCAGAAGAACGCTCTTCAGAAAGACTTAGAACCCATTTGGGATAGTGAATGAATGCCTTTAGTGGGTAACTCCGTTCAAATCATTTTGAACCTAAGGAGATTAAACTGATCGGCTCGAGAAGTCCACCGCTAAGGCTTTGGTAGTAATCCGGTCTATTTTCTATCGTACGCTAAACGAGAAGTAGTCCCGGTCCGATGGGTTCACAATCTCCATGCTCAGTACGATGTTCTCTCCGGGCGAAAAGGTCGTTGTTGGTTGTCCTTGTTCGTTGAGCGTTGCATAGTGAAAGGAAAGCGGTAGCTGGGGTTCTGCCGAATCATGGCAGCTAATCACCATCAGCGAAAGGGAGAGTCTCCACCAAATAACCGTATTCATCGTTGATTTTTTGTGTACAGACCCCTTTTGGCACTATATAGGTTGTATAAGTGTCCGATTTTCTGCTTGTGCCTGACGGGTGATTAGCCAATCAAGTGTTTGGTAAGTTCCTCATATTTCGCGATTATTAGTGCTAATGGACGTTTCTAAAAATAACTCGTTTCCGTTTAGCAATAAACTTTCCAGCCATCTTCGTAAGCGAGCCTGGCTTGACGATGAGTCTTTGTGGCAAGAGTTTCAATCCGGGGATATGGATGCCTATGCTTTTCTTTATCACACTTATTCACCTACGCTTTATAGCTACGGTAGACACTTAGGCGGCACCCACGAACAAGTGAAAGACAGTATTCAAGAACTATTTGAGCTACTGTGGAACAAAAAGCATAAGCTATCTCGGGTTACGTTTATTCGGCAATACTTGATAAAATCGTACCGAAGAATGTTGTTGCGAACGATTACTCAAGAAAGAAAGAAACATACTGATTCTTTTTCTCCCGATTTTCGCATCGTTCCTTCTACTGAAACAAACCTTATACAACAGGAGATTAGCTCTGAACAACAAGCTAAATTAATTGAGGCTATGAACCTTCTGTCGGTTCAGCAGCGGGAGGCACTCTACCTTAAATTCTATCAAAACCTAAGTTATCCGGATATTGCGGCTGCGATGAAGATATCTATTGCTAGAGTATACAATCTTATCTCTCGTGCCATCCACCGAATGAAAACACTTCTGAACAGTATCTGGTATCTTCTCATTCTATCTTTAGGCATTATCTAATAGTAAAAAAATGCTAAACTTTCTAGTCTCTATCGATAGAAATCACTTCTATTACTCTCTATAATACTAATATCTATAATTAGCCTAGAGGCGGGGGAACGATTGATATACCATAACCTAAGCAGAAATCAAATAAAAGCCAGATGAAAATTAAACCTTCAACCTTACTCGACCAGCCTGTATTTTTAGTAATATCAACAATGATCCTGATTGGTTCTGCTGCATTTTCTCAGTCGAGCAGTCAAACCTCCGGAAAAGAGTATAGGTCTAACTCGGTACGGCTGTGGATTCCTGATGAGGTAAAATTAGTACGGGGTGTTTTCTGGATTATTAACCGGGGCGATACCGAAGCACTATACTATGATAATGGCGTTCGTGAATCTGACCCCTCTCTTCCCGAAGACGTTGAGGAATTTGGCAGCCGGGCAGTGATGAAGGAGCTAGGTCTGGCGATGGCCTACGACTCTACGGATGTAGGCGAAGGAACTGATATCCTGGCCGAGTTAGCGTCTTTTGCCGAACTATCCGGACATCCCGAACTTGCCTATACCGGAATTATTCCCACTGGGATATCCGGTGGAGGCTGGGCTAGTTCTCAGCTTCTGCTGGATCTTTCTGATCGTGTTATTACGACTTTCCCTTCCCACGGGGGGCTGGCCAATATATCGGATGCCACTAAAACCATTCCGCGGCTAGATTTTACAGCAGCTGAAGACAATTTTAGCGAACGAATTAGCACTAGCAAAATTATGGAAGGAAGGGCGATGAATGCCCCCTGGGCCGAAATTATCATGCCCACGGGTGTTCATCCCTGGTGGCAGTGGGCTGAATTTCAGGTGATGGCTAGTTGGCTGCGCTCCGTACTGCCGATGCGTTTACCGGATGAAGTGCCTACCGATCAACCTATTCAGCTTACGCCAGTTAGCGTCAATAGTAATCACTGGTTAGGAAGACTGGAATATCAAAATATCGGAGATTACAGTATTGAAAATGTCACAGTTAGTCCGTACTCGGAATATCCGATTAACCGGACTGAGGCTCACTGGCTGCCTGACGAAGAGTTCGCCAAGACGTGGGTAAAATTCATGACCCAACCGGCTAAGTTTACTTCTTTTGCAGCCCCCAGTACGGTAACCCCCGGATCAACGCAAACCATTAGGATGGGGTATGTGGCAAATACTGAGTGCGATGTTGTTGTTTACTTTGCTTCTCCCTCGATGGTCCAAGCCGATGGTTGGCCAATTACTGAGTACGGTGAAGCAAGGACCCAAGTTAACGCCGGAAGCGGTGAAGTATCCCTAGAGATCAAGATTGACGATGCAGTTCCCCTAAAGCAGGACGGTTATCATTTTAGAGCCTTTATCGCACCACCCGGCGGAACAAAAGATGATCGTTTTGACGGTACGTTTAAGCGGGCAGTGGATTGTGTCAGTAGTGCGGGTAATTAACAGAATCAAGTCAAACGACAGTGACGATTAATTATGAAAATAATAAAAGGAATCACAGCAGTAGCTCTAATAGTTATAGCCTCTTTCTCTAGTAGTGCTCTACATGCTCAGTCTATTTTTGTAAGCCCTGCGGGCGATGATAGTCAGCCGGGCACATTAGAGCAACCTATAAAAAATTTGCAAACAGCTATTGATAGGTTGGAAGGAACAGCGGGAACCATCTATGTGAGGGGCGGCATGTATCGTATCGATAGTACCATTTCTATTACGCCGACCAATTCAGGTACCAAGATTATGGCGTATAATTGGGAAAACCCTGCCCTCAGTGTGGGTAAACCTATTTCAAACTGGCAGTTGGTTAGGCACCCCCGTCCGGGAAAAGACCGACCCGCCAAGGTTTGGAAGGCTCAACTGGAAGAAGGACAATCCTTTCTCACCCTGTATGATCAGACAGGTATTCTGCCTCGCTGCGCTTCACCTCGATTCAAAACTTATCCAGAGAACGAGGAAGTACAAGAATGAGGTAACACGAAAAACAACGCAATAAGTGCAAAACAGGCCACGCAAACAACCTTATATTATCTACCGGATCAGATCGATCATGTAGAGAGCTTTGTGGGTGGGGAAATATTCATTTTACCACGCCGGGACTGGGTAGCTAACTATCTGCCCATTAAATCAGTAGATCAAACCCAGCGAGTGATTGAAACTACCTGCCCGGGTACCTATAACCTTACGACGCCCCCCACCTGGACCAAAGTTGAGCTGTTTTATCAGATAGAGAACATTCCTGAATTCTTGGATGAGCCCGGAGAATGGTATCTCGATAAAGCGCAAAGTGCCGTTTACCTCATTTCGAGAGATGGTAACAAACCGAAAGGTATTATCGCCCCTGGCTTAGACCAGATGATTAGCATCACTGGGAATCTGGAGGAGCAAACTTACGTGAAGGATGTCACTATTGAGGGACTCACCTTTATGCATGCCGACCGTATGACCTGGGAACACGGACGTATTGGAGTGCAGCATGACTGGGAAGTCGTAGATGGCCAATGGTCGTGCATTAAAGCTAAGGGAGTGATCAACCTAACTGTAAGGGATTGTCTGTTTGAAAACTCGGGCGGGGATGGTGTTCGTATTGATTTGACGGGTTGGAACAATCGTATTACGCACAATGAGTTTAGGATGCTGGGAGGCTCGGCGGTAAGTCTGATTGGCTACGCTCCTGGCACTCAGGATAAACTACATAATAACCATATTTCCAATAACTACATTCATCACTGTGCCGAATTGTGGTGGCTACAGGCGGGTATTACAGTTTGCCAAAGCTCCAGTAATGTAATAGCCAACAACTTGGTGCACGATATGCCTTACAACGGTATGACTTTTGTCGGTGGCCGCTCGGCACTGTTCGGTAGAGGGCGAAATAGTAACTCGGTGGCGGACGGTTTGTCGTACGTTAACTGGGACGAAATACCGGAGGAAGTAGACGAGTGGCACGAAAAGCTAGGCTACATAAGCACCCGGGATAATCTGGTTGAGCACAATGAAGTGTATCAGGTTGTACAGCAGTTAGGTGACGGCAACGGAATTTACTTTTCCGGAACGGGAACGGGCAACCTGGTACAGAAAAATTATATTCATGATATCTCCTCATTGAGTAGTGCGGGTGGGTTGCGTTTTGATAATGACACCTGGTTTTGCACTATGCGCGATAATGTGGTGTGGAATGTAAATACCAGTAGCATCGTCTCAAAGTGGGTCAATAATATTGAGAACAATATCATGATCAATAGCGGAGTGCGGTCTAACCTTAATTTGGCGGCTGGTCCCAAATGGGGCACCAACATTAGACGAAATATTGTGGTGAACAAAAAATCGCTATTTGAACCTACTATGAATCAGTGGATGACCCTGGAAGATATTTTGGTGAAAGGCATACCCGAAGAATGTAAAATTACGGACAATATATTTTTTGTCTCCGATGACCAGCAGCTAGGAGAGCAGGTGGTTAATAACCTTTCTGGTAACGTCAACGCTGATGGCAACCTACATGCTGACCCTCTTTTTTATGATTTAGCAGGCGGAGATTTTCGGCTTAAAGACGATTCTCCCGCTTTAATGCGTGGTTTTATTCCCATCGAGGATTATGGTTTAACCGAAGAGGTTGGGCGGAATAGGTAAATTCTACAGAAGTCTGGTCATTTAAAATTTTTAGTACATATTCGTTAATTTTGATAATATCATAAATTTTTTCGCATATTTTTGCTATTACTGTAAAAATTTGAAAAACTTCATTTTTCTCGATAGAAATCCCACCCTTCTCTCTCTTTAGAGTTAAATCTCATTTCATACACACATTACTAATGAAATACACAGACTATTCGGTACACGAGTTTGTCTTAGATGAGTACTTTCAACAGTGGGTACTTAACCCCACAGCTGAATCATCTCGCTTCTGGGAGCAGTGGCTCAGTCAATATCCCGAAAAGCAAGCGACAGTGGCTGAAGCTCGCCGGTTAGTCCGCTTAATACGCTTTAATGAATACCCATTTCCCCAGCAGGATGCGGAGAAAATCTGGAATAAGTTAGAAGTGGCCGCTATGGAGCAGAAGCTAGGTAAACAGAAGAAAAGTAACCCCCAACTGCTGTATCGCAA
Source organism: Bacteroidota bacterium (assembly GCA_039198955.1). Taxonomy (GTDB): domain Bacteria; phylum Bacteroidota; class Bacteroidia; order Cytophagales; family Cyclobacteriaceae; genus Tunicatimonas. The sequence goes on from JBCCTI010000014.1 coordinate 15,842, forward strand.
TACTTGGTTCAAGGTGGCGGCTAGCATTGTTCTCGTGATGGCTTTTGCACTGATCTGGTGGTCGCAATCGTCTACCAGCTTGCAGTATACCACTGCTTACGGTGAAACTAAAGAAGTAATACTTCCCGATCGATCGGTCGTAACCCTGAACGCTAACTCAACACTAACCCTAGACCAAGACTGGAACGACAACACTCCCCGGGAAGTTTGGGTGGATGGCGAAGCCTTCTTTGAGATTACCGAACAGCCCGGAAAAGGAAACGCCGAATTCACCGTACATTCCGGGGAACTTGATGTAAGGGTACTGGGCACCAGTTTTAATGTGAATAACCGCAGAGGAAAAACCAGCATCATGCTGCATACGGGTAAAGTTCAAGTTCACTTGCCCGAGGGTAATGAAGAGGTCGTAATGCAACCGGGAGAACTAGTGGAATATAACCGCTATGACCAGACATTGCTTAAAAGCCCAGCCAATCCCCAACTGCACTCAGCTTGGAAAGAAGGAGAGTGGATTTTCGAGAAGACCCCCCTGTATGAGGTGGCCAATGTCATTCAAGACAATTACGGCCGCGAAGTAGTCATTACCGATGACGCGCTCAAACACCAAGAATTTACGGGTGGGTTTCCCAGTGACAACCTCGAGATCATTCTACAATCCATTGAAGTATTGTACGATGTACAGATACGACAGCAAGACACGCAAATTATCATCAATAGGAAATAAATGTTACACCTAATACAACCCACATGCTACACATCGACCTATTCCAGAGATACCTCTGCTTAGCCCTGTTACTATGCATCGTTCCAGGAAGTGTTTCGGCCCAGGCACTTGCCCTAGCCAATGAAAAATTGCCAGAGCAAGACGAAAAGCTTATTCTCCAAGACAACACCACCCTGGCGGAAGCACTCAAAGCAGTAGAAACCCGTTTTCAGGTACGGTTCAACTACGAAAGCGCCCTTATTGAGGATAAGGTGCTAGCTCAACCCATCCGCTTTACTGAAAAAGAAGAGCTGGGGAATTCGCTCCAAGAACTGCTTGAGCCCCATCAACTCACGTATCGGGAGCTGGATCAACACTACTATTTGATTGTCGCTCAAGACGCAAAAAACGTAATCAAAAAGATTGAAAAGCAATCAAATGATGTCTTTTTTTCGCGACCTTCTACCGTATATCCGCAGCGATTACCACCTTCCGTATTGGCCAAACAGCGCTTACTAGAACAAACCATTACCGGTAGGGTAACTGATGTGGCCACCAACGAAACACTGCCTGGCGTGAATGTACTGGTAAAGGGAACTACTGTTGGAACGGTTACCGACGTAGACGGTGATTTTCGGCTAACGGCACCCGATGATGCTGAAGTACTGGTGTTTTCATCGGTAGGCTACCTCAGTGAAGAAGTACCCATCGACAATCGTTCAGTGATTAACATTAGTCTTTCGCCCGATATTCAGAGCTTGCAAGAGGTGGTGGTCGTCGGCTATGGCACCCAGCAAGAACGTGATGTAGTAAGTGCGATCTCCACCGTGAGTTCCGAGCAAATTGAGCGAGTACCGACGCCAAGTTTTACCCAGGCATTGCAGGGAACTACCACAGGGTTACAGATGGTCTCACCCAGTGGTGAACCTAACGCCCCAGCTCGTATCCTTATTCGGGGAGTAGGCTCAATTACTACGGACTCCGAACCTCTATTTATTGTAGATGGTATTCCGGTAGCCAGCGGTGGCACAAATCCGTTGACGTATCTTAATCCCAATGATATTGCTAGCGTTTCCGTACTTAAAGATGCTTCAGCTACCGCTATTTACGGCTCACGGGGAGCTAACGGAGTAGTGTTGATTACAACCAAATCGGGCAAAAGCGGGCAGGCTGAGTTTAATCTAGACTACCAAATAGGGTATACTACTCCGATCAATGAGTTGGAATTGGCTGATGCCAACGGTTGGCGGGCGGCCCTAGCTCAGGCGCGGACTAATAGCGGACTGACCGAGCGATTTCGGAAAGAACAAGACCTGTTTGATCAGCGCCAGCTAGACCGATTTGTGGCTGAAGATATTTATAACCAGACCAACGTAAATTGGGTAGATAAACTAAAGCAAGATGGGCAATTCCAGCAGTACGGGTTCTCTGCATCGAATGGTACTGAAAGAACTAGCTTTTACCTCTCCGGTCAATACCGTGATCAGACGGGTAACTTTGCCAATTCCCGCTTCCAGCGCTATACTGGGCGGGCCAACCTAGATTTTAACGCTACTGATTATCTCAAACTTGGCATACGCTATACTTATAGTTTTGAGGATAATGAACCACGGTTTGCTTCTCGGGAAGGCCTCGCTAGCGTTGTAAGTCTGGACGACCGCAATCAGAACCAAGGCTCTTGGCCTACTTATGGAAATCTATACAATATTGCCCTACCAATTTTGCCCGAAACTTGGGCGAATGGGGAACCCTTTGACCCTTTATCCCGAAGAAATATTACTTATTCCAATAGGCGGGAAAATATCAAAATCGAGCAACGAATTGTTACTCAACTAGCCAATGTATTTGCTGAACTCACTCCACTAGATGGACTTACCATCCGGGGTGAAGGTGGGGTAAGCTATCAGGATTTGACTAATGAGAACTGGATTACTGGTGGTTTGCGGGGGGAAGAGTTTCGAGAAGAAGATATTGGACTGGAAGATCGCTTCTTATTAGATTATCCCTACGAGGATGGTGTTCCGAAATTTAACTGGGCCGAGCGGAGAAACTGGTCATTCAACTTTATCGGAACGGCTGCTTACAATGCTGAGTTTGGTACCGATCACCGCCTTTCTGCCTTGCTCGGCATAGAGTTAATTCATTCCGATAGTGAAAACTGGAATAACGATTGGGAGAACGCGGCGGCTGGACTAGACCCTACCGAGGTAGGCAACTTTATCCGAGACCCCGAGCAGCTACTTCAGCTTAGTCACGGTCTTCATCCGCAGGTTCGTTTCTTCTCACAGTTCGGCCGGGTCAACTATACCTTTAAGAATCGATACTTGTTTCAGGCTTCATTGCGTCGCGATGGTAGCTCTAAGTTCACCCCCGAAGACCGCTTTAGTTGGTTCCCTTCTTTATCCGGGGGATGGATCATCTCGGATGAAGGATTTTTTGCCAATGACGGCCTGCTAAGCTTTCTTAAGCTACGAGGAGGCTGGGGAGTAACGGGTAACGCTAACATTGCCCCGTTTTTATACATCGATAGCTATTTAAACTGGCCCAACTACCCCAACCGATCGGGTGCTAATATCTTGGGAAGATTAGGCTCCCGAACGATTCAGTGGGAAAGATCGAACACTTACGATGTAGCCTTAGAGTTTGGATTTTTAGACGATCGCATTAGTGGCTCAGTAGGCTACTACTACACTCAAACTACCAATTTGTTGTTAGATTTCCCCGTTGCACCTTCCATTGGTATCTACGGAACGAATAGTATTAATTCTACTGCGTTGGATAACGTAGGTTCACTGCAAAACCAAGGGGTTGAGATAGAGATCAACTCAGTGAATATAGATGCCGGAGGGTTTCGCTGGACTACCGGAGTGAATTTCACTACGAATCAAAATAAGGTAACGGAGTTATATCCTGGTTTTGATGGTGACCCTCTGCAATTATCGTTTAACGGACTTACTACGGTGCAGGTAGGCGAGCCGCTAGGTACTTTCTTCCTGCCGGATTTTGCTGGCTACGACGAAAGCGGTAACGTACTAGTGCAAGAGGTAGATCAGGATATCCTGGCGGCGGAAGGCAACTATGTCCTTACGGGCAATACCGTACGGAACATCGGCAATTCGCAAAACGAAAACTCATTGATACAGTACGGAAAAACCGGATTGCCCACTTTTTACGGCGGATTTGATAATACGTTTACGTATAAAGGGCTATCGCTTAATGTGCTGTTCACCTTCCAGGGTGGGCATTATATCTATGATAACATCGGCCTGCGTAGGGTTGGCATTGGCGGGCAAAATCTCCGCGCTGACGTGATAAATAATACTTGGTCACCGACCAATACTAACGCAGATTATCCGGTACTCACCTGGAATAATCGGGAGAATAACCCAGTCGATCCTGATTTGCCAGCACAAAACCTATCGGATCGTAGTACCCAGTGGTTGGAGCGGGGTGACTTTGTGCGTTTGCGTACAATTAGCCTGTCGTACAACCTTCCTCAGAAAGTATTTGAGAGAAATTTCCTAAAAGGAGCTCGGTTGTTTATTAACCTTAACAACGTTGCTACCTTCTCCAGATTCGATACGGTTGATCCTGAAATACTTCAGAACGGAAATGCCCAGGAGCGCAATATTGGACAAGGAATTATCGGGGGGGTACCTTTCTGGCAGGTCTTTACTGCCTCGGGAGGAGTGAACATTCAGCTATAACCTAAAAACCTATTAAAATGAAATATCTATATTATACTATTTGCCTTTTTTGTCTATCTGCTTGCAGTGGCGAGGATTTTCTGGAAGAGGCCAAGCCCTCGATTAACGCTGCCCCCGAAACATTTCAGACTAACACCGCCTTAGATGATCTGGTACGAGGGGCGTACTTCAACATGAAATCTCCGGGCGATTTAGGCCCTATGGATTTGCTTATTTACCAAACAGCTACTACGGACATCGCTGAGCTTAAAGAATTCGCCAACATTGTCAGCGGAGACCGCAATATGTTACCAGTCTATCTACGGCAGCCCGAAATCAATGACATTCGCTTCGTTGAGTTTCCCTGGTCAGGGGCTTACTCCATGCTTTACAATGCTAATACGGTTTTGCAATTCTACGAAGAGAACGAACCACCAATTGATGGTTTCGAGTCTTGGGTACCCCGGATGCAGGGCGAAGCCTACTTTCTTCGGGCTTTTGCCCACTATTTATTAGTAACTACCTTCTCGGCACCCTACAATTCTGATCCTCAGGCGATCGGTATTATTCTTCAGACAGCACCGGCGGCTTCACCAACCGATTATCAAGTCTTAGCAACGAATCAGGAGGTCTACGATCAGATTATCTTTGACCTGAAGCAGGCGATCACATTGTTGCCGGAAGAATACGATCCCGCTGTCCACCCAGAAGACTATCAAGATCGGGCGAAGCGGGATGCGGCCCGGTTCCTACTAGCTAAAGTATACTTTCTGATGGGTAGCGAGTTTTGGAATTCGGGCCAGGATGGTGACGGCGGTGCTCTGGAGCAGGTGAATACCATTATCAACTCTAATCGCTATCCGCTACTACAGAGCGATAGTCTACAGCAAATCTTTTTGGCCAAAGGATTAAACCAGAAGGTATCGGAAACCGTGTGGTACGCCACCTATTATTTCCGCAATGCTTGGCGGGCCCCACGGCTAGAACGAATGTACAGTAACTTTACTGGTAACCGCGACCGGGGTATTGCGGTGAGTAAAACTACACTGGAAGAAATTGGCTGGGACGATGTGGCCGTGGCTGAGCAAGACGAACGATACAACGATTGGTACCGACGCTACGAAGCTGGTGAGGATCCAGCATTTTCGGCGGAAGAATATGAAGACCCTTTTAACGTATGGTGCGCCAAATTCACTGACCGTACTGCTAACTTTGTGGTATTCCGCTCTCCCGAACTCTATCTAATGCGGGCAACAATACGACTGGCGGGTGGCGATGCGACTGGGGCGACAGAAGATCTGAACGTGACCCGTACCCGGGCAGGTTTGGCTCCACTGACGACAGCTACCGAAGCTGATGTTTCCGCTGAGTGGATCAAAGAAATGGGATTTGAGGGGCGACGTTTGTTCTACCTGCAAGCAACTCAACAGTCAATCCCGCCCGGCGATCGGACCGGGACCCAAGCAATTCCTTATGATGACCCTTCTTTAGTGCGTGATCTGCCCCGCGTCGAGCTGGTTCGCAACCCTGCTGTATCGGGTGGATAATTTGGTAGGAAATAGCTTGATTAGAGCAAAAATCAAACCTCCTCAAACAAAAGCCTCTGGATCGATGAGAAGGTAGATAGCGTTTTAATAAGGGTTCCACTACATAAAGGGACGGAATTATCAGTAGGAATAGGCTGTTAGTTGTCACTAAATAATCTAAGTTGTGTGGTAGGCCAGCGTTTTCCAGACTTCGTATTGAATAGTAGTCACACTATTTCATACCAAAGTCATATAAAACACACCAGCTTACTTGTTAGACTTATTTGTCTACACTTTAGTTGATGAGTATCTAAAAGGAAGTGGCCGCTGTGCGGTGGATACCGAAGTATGGGGTGTTCGGCTAGTGGTCAGCCCCCTAAACTGAGGGAGACAGAAATTCTATTCGTCGCAATCATGGGTTATATTGAATATGGCGGCAATTTACGCAAAGCACAACGGGCTATGTACCATTATGGCAACATCAAGCTTGTTTTAGATAAATTCCAACTGTGGGTAACTGGTCGCGTAAGCAATGTCGCTGCCATATTGAGACCGATATTTGTCAATTAGAGCGACTTTTTCCTCAAATGACCCATGCCACAACCTCAAAAGGGTTCCTGTTTAAACTGGTCGGTTTTGTTGTAGCTTACAATATTCTGTTAGCCTTCTAATATCACACAACTTAGATTAATACATTGAAGCATCTGTCTTTCTTACCATTCGCCAAAGCCTCATTCGTGGTTACTTGTTAAGGGTTAAACAAATCCATCTGTCCATTTTTCGGGCGTTTCACGAAGCCACTAACCGTGCGTCCACCGTACTTCCAGGAGTCTTGTTGTTCTTTTTCCAGTATTTGCTCAAAGTTGTCGTTGGGCGTGAAACCTTGTTCAGCGTTCTGGGCTAAATCAGTAAGTTTGCCAATAGCCTTTTGCTTGTCGGCGTAGCCAATTTTGGCTTGGTCTACGGCCTTCTTTAAGGTACTGATCGTTTCGTCGTACACCTTAGTAGGAACCGGAAAAGAGCGACCACCCTTGCTACCGTGGGCAAATGAAAACCGGGCCGGATCGGAGAAACGGGAAGGGGTGCCGTGGATCACTTCACTTACCAGCGTGAGAGATTGTAGCGTTCGGGGTCCTAATCCTTTTAGTAGTAATAAATCTTCAAACTGTTCGGTTTGACTTTCTTGGGCTAGCCACAGAATGCTACCGAGCCGTTTAAGGTTAACGTCTTTGGCTTTTACTCCGCAGTGGCTAGGTAAAAGTAATTTCTGAACCTCTCGTATCATTTTGTCAGGATTTTCCTGAGTAATTTCTAAAATTCCGCCCTGCGTTGGTTTAGCATTTTTGGCTACCAGATTCAAAATATCTCCTTGGTTAGTTCCACAGACAGCCGCGTGGGGTTCGTTTACAAATGAGCTAACGTTTTTAGAGTGCCAATGGTAGCGACGAGCTTGTCGGGTACCGCCGTTCATTCCCTGCTGAATAACTGTCCAATCACCTTCACGACTGACTAAAAAACTGTGTAGATAAAGCTGAAAACCATCTTGCACGGCGGTATTATCCACTTTAGCGACTAACTTGCTAAAGCGTGAAAGCTCCTCGCCGTTTAGCCCAGTTCTATCTCCTACTGAAACCAGCTCCTGGGGAGTTCGCATAGATTGTTTACCCTTACCGCCGCAGACGTACAATCCCAAATCTTTCGCGTGGGGATTGATAGAATCTTTAAGTGCCCGGGTAACTGCCGTAGTCACTCCGGAGGAGTTCCAATCCATGCCAATAACGGCACCAAAGCTCTGAAACCAAAAGGGATTAGATAACTTGGCTAAAAAGTCCTGATGACCGTATTCAGTAAGGATGCTTTCCACAATCGCCAGGCTTAGTTTCTTCATTCGCTCGTAGAGCCAAGGCGGAATACCTCCGCCCATCAAGGCTAAATCAGCTGATCCGGATTGTTTCATGGCTTACTTCGTTTATTTATTTCCTTCCAAGCAAACAAATATTTTACCCCGAATGATCGGTAGGGGGTCCAACTTTTAGCAATATTCTTCATCTCAGAAGTAATCCGTTTGGAATCAATAGCGTATAGTTGGGTTATTAACTGCTTCAGGTGATAATCCTGAACCGGAAATACATTGGGGCGTTCTAGGGTATAGAGTAAGATCATATCTACTGTCCATTTTCCGATGCCGGGAATATTCCTCAGGGTTTTATGTACAGTCGCATCATTCATCTGTTGCCAGTCAGCCGACTGGTTCTGGAAGAATTCTACTAGCTCGGTAATAGTCTCATATTTTTTCATAGAAAGCTTCATATCGCCTAACGCCTGCTCTTCAAATTCTTCAAAGTTATCTACGGTAAGCTCTGCTAAAGATGCCTTCGTCAGCAGCTTGATAAAAGTCTTCTTCGTACTGCGGTAGTGGATTTGTTGCTCAATCACGCAACTCATTAAGTCATGAAATACATTACAAGTGCTGGTAACTTCTGGCCAGTCTACCTCCGCAATGATTGATTGCAAAATATGATCCCGAGAAGATAAGTGCTGGATGACTTGGTCTTTCATGATTAAGAAACCAGCCTCCATTTTTTAAGTTTAGGCTTTTTCATTTAAAAAGGAGCTTTCTATGTTCTCTTGCCTCTTAAATAACCTCAGTAGCGATTAGCCCTCCACAATTAACACCCTTTTCTACGGATATACCACGAACGTAGCTTACACACTCACCGCTTTCTCTAAGTAATGATTAAATGGTCGCATTGCCTGATAAACCTTGACTACTTGATCAGTAAAGTCATCGGCCATAATTTCTTGTCGGGTAATAGTACGCATCACCGCGAAGCTCTTCAGGCGTAGTAAATCAGCGTGCTGATGATCTCGGGCGTATCCTTTCGGTACCGTTTTAAGTGCATTCTTATCATTTAATTCCCCGAAGGTATTCGCAAAAGATTCATGACGGATAATCCTTTTTAGCGCTTCTCCATTGTAATCTATCGCCGCACGAATACTATCCAGTACGTCTTTCGATGGATTGTAGAAGCCGCCCCCGATAAAGCTATCGTGGAGCCCCATCTGTACGTAAAACATTCCTTTTTCCTTGGCTTTACTCATCTCGGCCCCGAAGTAATCGCGGTAGATGGGGGCATTGGGCTGATAGATCAGGTTATTGTTGATGCGACTAATTGCCTTCTTGGGAGGGGTAAGAACGTAATCTGGGTCAATTTTCTGTAGTCGCTGGCCCAGATGCTCGATCCAATCGAGGATAAACTGACGCACGTCCTGATAGCGGTTACGATTCGCTTCCATCCACGCTTTGTTATTGTTTTTGTTCAAATCACCTAAGAAGTCAAATACTTGATAGAAACTCATAATTTTATCGCTTTTAAATGGAACTTACAGTTATTTGATGACAGCCGATTGATCATGGGTATACTTACTCACGGATGGGGCTGGGGTCATCTTTCTAATCATACTTCTTGACTGTACCTCGAACACTTGGGTTGATTGCTGTTTGCCGCGCAATAGCAGCGTATCTACATTATTTACCCGATAGTGGGGAATACGCTGAATGAAAGGAGCCGAAGCGGCGGTCACCAGTAAGTCTTTCTTAAGCCGGCTGCAAATGTTAATCAACCGAGCTGCGGTATTGAGTACATCGCCATGGTAAGCCAGTGTTTTTCGGTGCTGCCCGACCCTAGTGATAGATACTAAACCCGTGTGTACTGAAGCTTTGAACTGAGGGGCTACCCCAAACTTCTCGCGATAGCTAGCCGCATTCTGGCGAAGTTTCTCCCGAAAGTGGAAATACAATCCAGCTATATCGATGGGTTCTTTGGCGGGATCCGTCCGCCAGGTGAGTACCACCTCGTCACCTACGTACTGATACACATCGGCTTCGTAGTGCAAGATGAATTCTGATAGATCGTTAAAGCATTGATTCAGCAGGCGACTATACTTTACGTGGCCTAGTTGCTCGGCAATAGCAGTAGACTGATTCAGGTCCAGGAACATAAAAGTACGATGCTCTTCCTGAGGGCGTACGTACTTTCCGGTAATAAAGTCCAAAATGATACTATGGCCGAAGTGGTTGCCCAATTGCCGGAAAAAATTAAGCAGGGTTGCCAGGGCTAGTGAGTAGGCGAATAGGGACATACTTAAGGGCGACTGTAAAAACTGCCAGGCTGTTGGCAGTGCCACATCCCACCGCTGTTTATTGAAGACGACCTGATTAAATAGTTCTCCCACTAGCAAGGTGATGGCAATAACTACTGCGATTATGATGAGGTGCATCAACAAGGCGTGGCTGTAACTATACCGAACGTAAAGCTGCTTGAAGAGAATATACTCCATCACCACTAGTATCGTACCTAACACCAATCCTTCCAATGTAGGGGTAACCAGCAGAAACGAAGGATGAATCTGGTAGAAATACTGCCAGTCCACCCCGGCGTACTTGACATAAGCCAAAAAATTCATACCAATCACAAACCCTAAAATCAACAGGGCAGTATCGGTTTGTCTAGGGTATTTTTTTAGCAAATAGAGCATAGGTATCTAATGAAAGAATGTGATGATAGTTGTTTTGCCGAAAGATCCTTTAGAGAACCCAAATGAGACTAGCGGGCGGTCTTGCCCTGGCTTTTCGTTTTAGCGGGACGTACATAAAGCTGACGATCAAGTTGCTGCTGGGCTATTTCCCATCCTTGTTGGTAACTTTGGGGAACCGGTAAAGTGGAAACTGATTTTATTGCTTTCATAAGTGCTAATGATAAATGTTAGTTGAATTACGCTCTGCTTCTTCCACTTACGGAGTAGTTCTTACCAGCCCGCCGCGCAAGTTCTCGAGCCGCATAAACGATTGAATGATTTCGGCTTGGATGTCGCTTACGGTAATGTTGGCATTCAGTAAGGCCGTTTGAGTGTCCCGGATATCGAGTGAGGTAGCTTTCCCGTTATAGTACCGCTCCTGCATCCGACGGAAGCTCTCCTCAAAAGTGTTTAAGTTCTTTTCTTCCCGGGCTAACTGAGCTTGTAGGTACTCTAGCGTACTGTATTCCTTGATCGCTTGATTGACCAACCGTTCGCGTACCTGCTGCAATCGGATCTCTTCGGCCTCAATAGCCAGTCGGTCGTTTTGCAAGTTCCGACGCGTCTGGCCGCCTCGGTACAAGTTATAGCGGAGTGAGACCCCGGCGGTATACCCAATGTTTTGCAGTTCGGCTAACTGTTGTACGTCATTCCGTTGCCACTGATAACCGTAGTTGGCAAAAGCCCTTAGCTGGGGGTACTGATTCGCTTGGGTCAGTTTACGCTGGTCTTGGGCAGCCATCACGCTTTCGGCCTGTAGCTTGCGCTCAGGATTACTCTGCACCACCTGCTGCTTCAAGCTATCTAAGGATACTACCTCGGGTAATTGGTAGACTGCGGCCACGGTGTAGTCTGCTTCGGCGGGCTGACCTGTTAGAAAGTTAAGATCTTTGAGCAGATTATTTTTGGCTAGCCGCACATCGTCTAATGCGTTCTGATCCTGGTTTAGATCGGTCTCAGCCCGCAGAATATCCAGCCCAGTGGCTTTACCAAAGGCAAACTGATCGTTGACTTTAGCCAAGCGTTCCTGACTAATCTCAATCGTTTCGCGCAGCAATTCTTCGCGCCGTTGAAGCTTAGCGACTTCTAAGAATAGCTCGGCTACGGATAGAACCGTGTTATTGACTAGTATTTCTTGCTGATATCGGCTAATAGTGGCTGAGTGTTCCAGTAAGCGGTAGCGGTACTGTCCACTAAACCCACTGAATAGTATGTAGTCCGCCTGCACGACTGCCGAAGCCTGCTCGGTCACTACCTGATCTTCATCAATGGTAATTTGGGCGGGGGCTTCCGGACTCTGGGCAAAAGTACGAATCGTCACTTCAGCATCACCGCTACTGTAACTTCCGCTGCCAATCAGGCTGATGGTTGGTAGCAATCCAGCGTTGCCCCGGTACACATTGTTTCGGACAATATCGGTTTGCTTACGCTGAATAGCGATCTCCTGGTTATTCGTTAAGGCGAGGTCAATAGCTTCCTCCAGGGTAAGCGTCTCCTGAGCAAAGGCAACGGAAGTTGTACCGAAGAGACAGTAAAAAATACATATACGTATAGCGTTCATCTTGTTAATGATTAATGAATGGTGATTGATGACTGATGAGTAATGATTGATGAGAAATCAGTCATTCATCACTAATCATTAGTCATCAATCATTAAATACTAGCTGATTTGATGCTTCATTTCGCGGAAGACCACGTCGAGTTCTTCTGACCTGACATCCTTTTTCCGCATTTTGAGATAATAGAATTCTTTCAGCTTGTGAAAAGATATGATTACCGCTGGTAAAAAGAATAAGGTCAGGACAATGCCAAAGATCAAACCGTAGGCTACCGAGATAGCAGTGGGTTTAATAAATTGGGCACTAATAGAATTATTCAGCAGTAGCGGGGCTAAGCCAAATACGGTCGTAATGGTGGTGAGCACAATCGGCCGGAAGCGGGAAATAGCGGCCGCTTTCAGGCTCTCCCCTACGGTTTTCCCTTTCATTAGTTCTTCGTTATAGGTAGAGATCAGCACCAGTCCGTTGTTAATCAGAATGCCCCACAGGGCGATCATGCCCAGCACAGAAAAGATGCTGAACGGAATGCCGTGTAAAAAGGTACCCCAGGCCGACCCCACAAATGCAAATGGCAGGATCATCAGGATAGCGAGTGTCTTACTCACGGAGCGGTAGTTCAGCATCAGCACGGTAACCATCAAAATTAGGATGATGATACTCGGAGTTTGGCTAGAGTTTTGGGTTTTACCCGACAGGCGGGCTTCGCCTTCTAGCGTGTAACGTACATTGGGAAACTGCTGCTGAATATCTTTCAGTACGGTCGCCTCAGCTTCCGCCAGCACACCGGGTACCGATACCAGTAAGTTCGCTACATCGGCTTCTACCCGAATCTCGCGGGTACCCTCCTGGTGGTTAATGGCTGCGACGCTGGTTTGATTGTCAAAGGTCGCTAATGCCCTAATGGGGTAAGAGGCTCCGTTGGGGGTTCTCAGCCGCACGTTTTCTAGTTGATCTACTGACTGCCGATCTTGCTTGTCGTAGCGCATCCACACTTTTACTTCCTCATCACCCCGTTGTAAGCTTTGTACTTCTAGCCCGAAAAACCCCTGCCGTACCTGATTGAATACCTGAGCTTCGGATAGGCCGAGTAGCCGGGCCTTGGCATTCAGTTTCATGGCCAATTCGGGTACTCCCTGCTTATCAGTATCAGTGACATCTTTCAGGTCGCTACGCCGCTCTAGATAGTCGCGTAGCTGGGTTTTGGCTGCCCGTAGTTCCGCTAAGTCGTTACCGACCAAAGCGATGGAAACCGGTTTTCCAAACACCGCGACACTGCCGTAGGATAAATTACGAGCCTCGGGAATGGGACCTACCTCATTGCGAATGGCACTAGCGATTTCAAAGGATTGGATACCCCGTTTATCCCCCTCCATCATGTAGATATTCAGTTTACCCTCGTTGCTACGGGGACCAACAATGCGCTCTACGTAATTGACCACCTGAGCACTATCATCGCGCTGGGCACTGTAGCGGTCGTTCACTTGCCAAATCGCCCCTTCCATTTGCTTCAGCCGTTCATTCACTACACTTTCATCCGTACCCAATGGTAGCTCCAAACTCGCGGTGATCACATCCTGGTCAATGGTGGGAAAAAACGTACTCTTAATCGTACCCGATCCCATCGCGAACACTGAGAGTACCATCACAGCAATTACACTCGCAATGGGTACCCACGGCCGGCGGATGCCGAACCCAATAATGGGAACATATACTTTATCGCGGAAGCGAATCAGGGATTCATTAGTTTTTTGGGTTAGCTTCCAGGGCTTATCATCTTTACGTAATGCCTTAGAACGGGCCACGTGGACGGGCAAGAAAAGCAGGCTCTCGAGTAGGGCAATGAGTAGCGTAGCACATACTACAAACGAAATGTCTGAAAAGTAGTCACCTAATTGTCCGTCTAAAAAGAAGAAGAGCGAAAACGCGAGGGCGGTCGTGGTGAGTGAAGAGATAATCGCGGGTAGCACTTCCAGCGTACCGTCAAGAGCCGCGCGGAGTGGATTTTTTCCGTCAGTGTAATGTTGGTAGATATTCTCGGCCACGACTACGCCATCATCGACTAGAATACCTAGCACGACAATGGTGCCAAATAACGATACCTGGTTGATCGTCAGATCGTAGAAATTGGATAGAATAAACATACCCAATAAGGCCACTGGAATTTTAAAGGCTACCCAGAAGGCGATACGCGGGTGCAGAAATAGCCCCAGCACAATCAGTACTAGCAAAATACCTTGCCACGCGTTGTTCACCAAGGTACCGATCGCACTGCTTAGCGAAATACTTTTATCCTCGATGACTACGGCCTCTACCCCTTGGTGGGCTTCATTAAACTGGGCGAGGTAGTTGGCCACATACTCGGCATTTTCCAAAATGTCTTCTTGGTTGCGACTAAAGACCTTTAGGGTGACAGCCTCTTGGTCATTAATAAACGTGCGGTCGGGTTTATCGGCAAATTGGTTTTTCACTTCGGCTACATCCTTCAGTAGTATCACTTTACCATCCGGGGTAGCTTTGACCACCGCACTAAGCAGTTCTTGGGCGTAGTAGCCTCGGTTGTCCAAGCGGATAAGAATATCGCGGTCGCTGGTCTCGATTTCCCCACCCGAAGCCTTGATATTGGTTTGCTGAATGGCCCGGCTCACTTCCTCAAAGGTCAATTGATAGGCCCGCAGATCATTTTCTCGCACTCGCACCTCGATTTCTTCCTCAGGATAGCCGCTGATGGTAATTTGCGATAAGTTGGGGGCGAGGATGAGTTCATCTTTGATGTGCTTGGCGTAGTCCTTTAGGGTTGTCAAGCCAACCTGACCGACCAAGCTAACGGTCATGGTGTAATTGAGCACCTCTTCTTTAAGAATGACTGGAGTATCGATTCCTTCGGGAAAGGTCGTAATCCGGTCTACGGCATTGTTAATGTCTTGCAACACCTCGTTCACGTCGGCATCTTCTTGAAGCTCCACCCGCACATTACCATTATTTTCCGTCGCGGCGGAAGTGACCCGTAGAATACCATTAATGTCCTGAAGGTTATCTTCTATTTTGTTGACTACTTCTTCTTCTACTTCCTCCGGGGAGGCTCCTCGGTAAACTGTGTTGATAGTAATAAAACTGACGGGTTCCGGCGGCAGAAAGTTAGACCGCATCGAAAGCATCGTAAATACACCGACTACTACAATCAATCCGATGAAGATATTGACTAGCGCGGGTCGTTGGGCGAGAAATTCAATGGTCTTTTTCATGCTACATGCTTACTTTTTTGCCTTCTACGGGCGTGCCCAATTGATTGATAATTAGCTGATCGCCTTCAGCGAGTCCCCGCACGATGATAGAGTCGCGGAGATACTCTACTGGGGTGATGGGCTTACGGATAATTACGTTTTCTTCCAAAAGAAGTACACTTTCGTCTCGGGATAGGGCCGTTTGTGGAATGACGAATACGTTTTGGTAGCGGCGAGCAGCGAATTCCCCTTCTAGGTACATCCCACTCTTGAGCGCCGGGCCTTCCATACGAAAGAACACCGGAATATTCTGGGTTTGGGGGTCCACCACACCGTTAATGCGGACGACTTCACCGACCCAACTTCCCGCGATTTCGTTACTGCGGAAGGTAAGTTGATCGCCCACATTAAGGTTATTGGCCGCTTCCAGGTTGACTCCCGCTTCCAATTCGTAGTCGGTACTGCTGATCATCGTACCAAGCATTTGTCCAGGCGAGACCATCCCGCCAATATCTACCCGGGTGTCGGTAACCAGCCCCGCGTAGGTGGCCCGAATGGTGTACTTACTCAGTCGTTCTTCCTGAGCCTTGATAGAGTAAAAGGTATTATATACCTGATTGGAAGTAATGAAGTACTTTTCTCCCTCAGAGGTCGTTTCCGGCAGTGATTGTAGTGATTCGCCCCTATTGTAGGCCCGTACGTAGGTCAGCCACTGGGGGTAGTTATCCGGATAATCCGCTTTCAAATCAGGCATAATGCCAGTGAGGATATTGAGGAATGCTGAGCGTTGGGCTTCTAGGTTTAGGGCAAACTCTTGGGAGTCCAGGTAGAGTAATCTTTCTCCTTGCTTAAAGTACTGCCCGGCCTTAAACTTACCGGAAGCGGGTAAAATGCGTCCCTGCACTTCGGCGAATAACTGGGTTTGGTGCTGGGGAACTACCCGTCCGCTGATGGGCAATTGAATAACCTTCTCCCGGTTTTTGAGCGAGAGTAAGTTTAAACTACTACGGCGCACTGTGCCATTAGCATCGGCTCCACTCATCCCTTCGGACGAAGCATTGGCCGCTTCGCTTTCCGACTTGGTAACATACGATATCAAGGTAATGCTTAGGAAGATCCCGAGCAATCCTAAGGCGGTAAATTTTAGATACTTCATTACGATAGTTTAAAGTTTTATCAAAAATGACTAATAGTCATAAATAATTAATCGTAATCTAGTATACTTTGTTTAGATTAAAGAGATAAAATTTAAACAAAAATTAGTAATTCAGGTAAATTTTACCGCTTATATGAAGAAAATCAGAGAGTTATGCCCTAAAAATAATTTTCGAATAGAAATGACTATTAGTCTTTTTTTGAACCCGCGATTCCATTAGCCATCATCTGAATCGAGATGCTGATTACTTCGTCCATTGGGGTTTCGTGAATATTTTGAATGAGTTTCCGTTTGGTTTGTACGAACTGAATTACTCCGATATTCGTGGCCCAGATTACGCGAACCAGCAGATGGGGATTGAGGGTTGGATTGATCTCTTGTTTTTGTTGTCCTTCCACGATGATCGCCTCGCAAAAATCCTGGATGGATTGGCTTATTTTAATATATCCGGCAATGTCAATGGCAAAATCGGGGCGCTCAATATGGGCTAACAGCGCGTGATAAGTAGTATACGTTTGATAATAGTGGTAAGCAGCCCAGCAGATGGCTTTCAGTTTTTCTACGCTATGGGTATGTTTGGCAGTTGCTTGCTGAAAAGCCTGTAGTAGTAAGGATACGGCTTTGGTACTGATTTCAGCTAAGATTTCATCCTTACTTGTAAAATACTTATAGACCGTTCCCTTGGCGATGTTGGCTCTTTCGGCCACTTGGTCAATGGTAAAATCTTCAATACCTACATCAATCAATACCAAGTCAGCCGACGCTAGTATCTGCTGGCGACGCATTTCGGCCGATTGGTGTTTTGAACCAGTTTTCATAAACGACTAGCGGTCACAGTTTTGTACTTATATACTACAAACTAGGGTAAATGGTTCAAGATTTAGTAAATACCAATGACACCCACCACTGTTATGTCGTTATTACAACCTTCTACATTTCAAGGTAATACCGAGTGCTTTACCTCGAAAATAGCTTTTTCGTAAACCGTTTTTCCCTGCTTAGTCAATCCTTGCACAATCACCTCGTAAGTTCCTAGCTCATCGGCAGTGATAACAGAAAAGGTGGCATTATTATCCCCAAGACTAATTTTTGGCTTCCAGTATAGTAATGTTCTAAAGTCGGGCGATGAAACGGCTAAAGAGTCAGGTAGTAAAAACGGGGCAGATGAAGTGTAGTACGGTATACTCGTAAAGTGCGCTTTCCCGGCAAGGGCTTCTTCATAAGCTTTTTCTTGCTTAGTATATACAGCTACTACTCCGTCAAGCCGAACATTTCCGTAGTAAGTACGGCGGTTTACGGTTTCTATAAAACTGATTTCGCTAGGTGGGAAATCAATAATGTACGCTTTCTCCTGAATGGGTACCCCATCTAGAAATAGTGTGGGTTCATTGGGTAAGAAACTGCGTGACCCCGGATCAAAAACATCGAAATCATATTTCCCCTTTTTCTTAATGAGCCGTACTCCCGGTAGTAGCTCCCGACAAATTTCTTCAAAGGAGGGTAACGAGATGTAATCATTCGGATTAACGCGAACGTTGGGCGCTCCGTAGAACCGGAACTGCTTCTTGATTTTGGAAGCCGACACAGTAGTATCTTCATCAATACTGTAGTAACCTTGCTGAATTTGTTTCCGCAATTGATAGCTATTTACTAATCGTTGCCAGTCATTATCAGCAATAGAATAAGGAGTAGTGAACTTACGCTCCGGTGGTGGCGCAAAGGTGTTGTCTACTTTCCATTGAAGGCGTTGGGGTTGATCGTCAGTTGCCGAATTGTACTGTAAAATAGAGTTTTGTAAACCGTATACTCTGGAAATCGGAATAGCGAATCCTCCGTCTTCTGTAATTTTGCTGTATTCAAAATAAGGATCGTCACCTGGAATGGATAATAATATCCGATCTTCTTCATCGCGCGATTGAGGAACCTGAACCTGTCCGGTGATAAGTAGCATTTCATCCTCCTGGGTAAAGGTTGACGTAGTTGGTTCCTGAGCGAACATATCTGACCAACTGAGCCAGTCAGACGTTTGGGTAACTAACCACTGATTGATCCACGAGTTGGCTTGCGGAGGGGATACCCCGTCGGGTAACTGTATACTTGACAAACCAAAATGGGCTAAGGTCGCTACTGAAAGTGGGGGCTTAGGAAAATGAGATTTACGAACTGTAAGTGAAAGGGTAGCATCGCTCAGGTCAGAATTTTTGGTTAAGGCAATACTAAGGGCTTCGCGGGGTGAGATGACTGCTCTGGATAGATTAAGTGACAGGTAATCTTCCTGACGGTCAGCGTAAATCATGCGCTGGACCCGGGCTTCTTGCTGGTTATCGAGGATCGCCATTTCTAGTAGCCCTTGCAAATTGGTCATCGGTAATATGAGTGAAAATTCGCCGGGGTTCAGTGGCTGATGATACAAAATATGGGTACGAGACCGGATCGCCAAGTGATATTTTTCTTCACCAGGCGGATTAGTACCCTTGACTATTAGGCCACCATCGGCAAAGCTGACCTGTAAAGCGGAAGAATATTCTCGTGCCTCGGGCAATGGAATGTAACTGGTGTCAGTCGTAATAAGCCGTGCCAGATAACTACTATCGGCTTGGGGCGTAAACGTAAAGCTGCTGAGTTGACCTGTAAAAATAGATTGATTAACTATGGTTGAGTCACTGGCTTGTATCACTTCCAGTTGAACAGTGTCGGACTTATTTCCGGTGTAAGTTACCACTACTTTATTTTCTCGATTGGCCACCCAGTTTCCTCCTTCGGGGCGAAGGGCAAAGGCAGGTCGGTTAGGTTGGACTTCAGGCGAGGGGTTATCAAGATTGGAGTTGACCACTAGAATTGGCTGAGTGAAAAAATTACTGACATAGCCGTTGCGCATATACTGGGTATAAGCCCGAAGTTGGTACCAACCGCCCGCTAGGCTATCGGGTACTGCTAGCTCACCTGTGGCAATTCCAAATGAGGCCGGGTAGATACCCTGCACTACCGTAGCTTGTTGCTGATTGAATAATTCCAGATAAACGACCCGGCTCAGGGCTGCCGCCGAATCAGCATTGGTGATATAAGCTTGAAACCACATGGATTCGCCTGCTCCTACTATGGATTCAGAAAGCTGGAGGTAAACCTGCTCATCCACCTGCCCGTCAGCATGACTACCAAGTTGAGAGGATATCAACTGTGCTTTGCTTAGCATTGGAGTGAGGGTGAATACGCTCCAGGCTAGAATAAGAAGAAATTTGTATATCATTACCAAAAAGAAGGTTGTTCGGTGGTAGTTCCTAATATAAGGGTACAATCAAAGCAAAACTCAGGGGGGCCATCGGGGATATCGCCTGGTGATTCTCCGCTACCTCCCGTGGGAGGCTCAGGAGTTTCAACACAAGAGCTAAAACCCCGCACCGGGCCACCCGGCTCGATTGGAACTTCAGTGCGGTCGATAAAAAACCGCTTTTCGGTGACTGCCGACACTTGAAAGAAACCCAACACTGCATCATCGGGATCGTCTTCGCGCAAGATATTGCCCAAAATACGGGAAGGAGGTGGGTCAAATAAGGAGCCGTCAGCATCACGCTGTTCCTCAATATTACTCCAAAAGTTGAAGGCTGATTCAGTGAGGGAGAACTGCCTCACTAATAAGCTATACCGTCGCTGAAGTTTGTAGGTTCTTTTGGATACAAAAGTAAGGGGTTGCCGTTCAATACGATCTTGGGTGAAATCCTGGGATGAACTGATAAGCAGTCGACCAAAAGAACGCCCCGACTGATAACAGATAGGCTGTATAATTTGGTTAGGCCTAGTTAAGGGAGCTACAAACTCGTAGGTTTCTTCCCACTCCCAACGGTAAAAATTAGATTCGGGCTGCCTGGTTCCGGTGTCTACGTAGAATTCTAGTCCCCATTCGTCGAGTAAATTGCCAATGCTGGTCAAATAAGAACGGCTAGCGGGTTCAGCGTAAATACTGTCAATGTCGGCTACAGATCGCATAATTTCAGGGGATGAGCGGTAGCTAATATTTTCGGCAGTGCGGATGTGTAGAGTATAGGAAGCCCCTACGGTGCCAGCAAAGTCTGGTGGAGTGAAATAATTTCCCCCTTCCCCCTCAATAAATTGTATCCGATTACCATTTTCATCTTCAACAAAAACATCGGCGTTGGTAACTGGCTCAGAATCGAAGGCTTGCAGGTTGGGTGAAGAATACGTTAGCCGCACCCGGTGTGCTTTTACCTCATTGGTCAGTAGGCCGTCTACCACCAGACGTGACTGCCCATCAACTACATCTCCGATATCGAAGGGGTCGATGCAGGTAGTGAGTAATAAGCTTACTGCAATAGCAAAAAATCCTCCTCGGTTCATTCGGCTCAAAATTTAAAATTATAGGTAATAGACGGGAATGGCCGGCCCAAAATGGCTAGGCGGAAAGCCGATAAACGGCCGGTCTGATTGCTCTGGAAGAAAATCGAGTACGGATTGTTTCGTCCGTAAAAGTTATAGACTGCAAAGGTCCAACTCGAATCCCACTTCTTATTTTTCTTCAGATTTCCATCAACCGAAAATGATAAGTCTAACCGATGGTAGGGCGGAATTCGATACTCATTACGATCGGAGTAATCAGCAATATCAAACTGCCCAATCCGGTAGGTGCTCTCGGGCAAGGTAATGGGTCGGCCGCTGCTAAATGTAAAGTTGAATCCCAAGCGCACCCGTCGGGTAAACTGATAATTTCCCACAATAGTTAGGTCGTGGGGTTTGTCGAAGTATGAAGGGTACCACTCTCCCTGATTGACCCGCTCCTGGGCAAATTCGCTGTCTACCTTCCGCAGGGTGCGGGAGTAGGTATACGCTAGCCATCCAGTCAGTCGGCCAATGTTTTTCGAGATTAGTAATTCAGCACCGTAGGCTTGCCCGGTACCGCTTAGCAAATCAGCTTCTAGCTGTTCGTTCATTAGCAAGGTTGCCCCGTCGCGGTATTCCACTAAATTCAGAATATCTTTGTAGTAGAACTCAACGGAAGTCTCGATAGAATTATTGAACACATTGCGGAAAAAACCAATGGCGTACTGATCGCCAATCTGAGGGGGCAAGTAAGGGTCGCTTAGCTTCCAGATATCGGTAGGAGTGATACTGGCTGTGTTAGAAATCAGATGAGTATTTTGCCGGAGCCGATTGTAGCTCACCTTGATGCTACTTTGCGTATTTAGCCCGATCCGAAGCGCGGCGCGGGGTTCCCAGCCCTGATAGGTAACGATGGTTTCGCCTTCGGTGTAATTGGTAGTACCAGTGACAGAACCCAGGCTGCGCGGTCTGCCTTCGGCGTAATTAAATACTTCTCTTGGCCCTACGTAGCGATAGTAGTTGTAGCGTATCCCCGCCGTAAGGGTCAGAAACGGGTTGATTTGGTACACATCACTCAGGTAGCCGGAAAATTCCCAGGCTTGCTCCGCTTGTAACTGACGGGGAGTAATCAGTGAAAAATCGCCCGATGGCCGAAGGTCGCCGGGTGAAAATTGGTAGCGAGATACCTCCAGCCCAGCTCCTATTTCGTGTTCTTCATTGGGAAAAAAGTTTAGACTCCATTGCCCACCTGATTGTTCAAATTCAGCGTCGATCTGAGAGGCCGATATACTATCCTGCAAATCGCCAATCTGATAACTATAACGCGACTGGGTAACCCGTAGGGCCGAAAGCCATCTTTCCGAAATCAGATAATCCCAGTTGAAAGAGCCACCAGCGTTTTGGTACTGAAACGTTGCATCCTGAGCCAGATTAAAATTATCATTGCTAAAGTATCCCGTCAGCCCAATTTTATGCGATTCGTTTAGGCGGTACGTCCATTTGGCGTTGGCATCATAGAAAGATGCCTCACTCTGGCGCAGCGTAATATCCTGAAGGCGGTTCAGAATCCAGTCGGAGTACGAAGCCCGTCCACCGATAATCAAACTACTTTTTTCCTTCACAATAGGAATTTCAGCGGACAAACGGCTAGCCACTACGCCAATACCTCCGCTTACTTTAAGTTTTCGCAGATTTCCTTCCTTTACCGAAATATCTAGTACTGAAGCAATTCTTCCGCCGTAGCGAGCCGGGATTCCGCCCTTGTACAACGTAGCGTCCTGCAGTAAGTCTGCATTAAAAGCCGAAAAGAAACCAAATAGGTGGGATGGGTTGTAAATGGGAATACCGTCGAGCAAAATCAGATTTTGACCTACATCGCCCCCCCGCACGTTAAAACCAGCCGCTCCCTCACCGGCTACGCTTACGCCCGGCAGCATTTCAATGGCGTTAATCAAATCAACTTCCCCTAAAAAGGCTGGCATCTTCTGTACTCGCTGAATGTCCATTCGGGTAGCGCTCATTTGCGCTCCACTTACATTGTTGTCCTGCGCCCGCTCGGTAATGGTAATTTCTTCTAACCGGGCAGTTTCCTCAAAAAGATCGACCGAGAACAAGCCATCCGAAGTTACCCGCACTTTTCGCTCTTCAGTTTCGTAGCCTAGCGAGTTGATTTCCCACTCGTAATCGCCCGTTGGCGAAGAAAAAGTAAAATAGCCATTAGCATTAGTGGAGGTGCCCTGACCAGTTTCTTGTGAGAAGAGCGTTGCCCCGGCAATACCCTGCCCGGTGCCCCCGTCGCGAATGTAGCCACTTACCGTTGCCTCGGTCTGTCCCGACTGCAAGGAGTCGCCAATTACAATCCGCCGACTATCATCGGGATTAGCGTTAGCTCGATTAATAACGGAGGGGGAAGTAGAAAGTAATACAATGTAATAATCTTGATAAGTAGTGAAGGTAAGGTCAGTATTTTTTACAATCGTAGTTAGAGCCTCAGTAAGTGGTACACTAATAAACGATTGAGTAACTACGATAGAATCAGTCCACGCCGGACGATAAAAGAACCGGACTGCATAAGCTGACTCAATTTCTTGTATCCAATTAGTAAGACTGATGCTGCTCGCCGGGCGACTTATAACGACATCTTCCATTGACTGGCCAAATGAAAAAATAGTCGCTTTCATAATGAGAAAACCCGCGAAAAAAAGGCGTGTAGTGATGTATGATTGCATAAACTACCAATCTAATTCTATTATGTTGGATAACCAATAGACCCTGGAAATAAGAAAAAAGTTGTAAAAAACACTGCTTTATTGCTTTCTGAGACCATCATGTACTTTTCTGAGCAAAAACGACACAGGGAGTACGCTTGCTAGAATAAATATTGTACTTTTCCAAGAAATGTTTTATTATGAAACAGTTTCTTTTTATCCTGCTTTGCTTTGTTAGTGGATTAGTGACGGCGCAGGAAACGAATTGTACGAATGGTATTGATGATGACGGTGATGGTCTAATAGATTGCTTTGATGGTGATTGCTTCAGCGAAGCATACTGTCCGGTAGTTTTTGATCAAACTCCGTCAGTTTGTGAAGATAGTTTTGGTAGCGGTAATGCTACTGTTGATTTAACTAGCTACGATGCTAGTATAACCGGAGGGGCAATCCATACTGTAAGCTGGTATCAAGATACTTCTGCGGTAGGCGATCCCATCTTGCCCGTGGCCAGTCCAACCAGCTACACTGCAACCAATGGAGAAGAACTGTTTGCCGAAGTAGATAATGGTACTAATCAAGATATTGCCGTAGTTACATTTACTGTAAATAGTCTTCCAATAGTTATTGATCAATCCCCAAATATTTGTGAAGATGTATTTGGCTCAGGACAATCTACGGTAAATTTAACTACACTAGAAGTATTAATAGACGGAGGAAACGGCTATGCTTTTAATTGGTATGTAGATGCTGCGCTCACAATTCCGTTGATGGATCCTAACAATACGACTGCGACCGATGGACAGCAATTCTTTGCCTCAGTTGACAATGGAAACTGCATAGATACCGCAACAGTAAACTACACTGTTAATTCTTTAGATGACGCAGGCTTTAATTACGCCAATGCTACCTACTGCCCCACTGATACCGACCCAACGGCTACCATTACTGGAGACATCGGTGGTACATTTTCAGCTACAGCAGGATTGATGATTAACAATAGTACCGGAGAGATTGACTTATCAGCCAGTACGCCGGGAAATCATACTATTACCTATATGACGAGTGGTACGTGTCTCGCTTCATCTACTTTTGATCTGGATATAACTGACGATGGTGCGCCCAATACTCAGCCAGCCGCTAACGTGAGTTGCGATGCGTTCACAGCTACTTGGAATCCAGTTTTTGGGGCGAGCAGCTACGAAATAGATGTAGCTGAGGATAGCAACTTTGCATCAGTAGTCTCTGGTTATAACGCCACTTCTACTACTGACACTTTTCTAAATGTAACTGGGCTGACTGCTGCTCAAACTTATTTTTACCGAGTTCGATCAATTACGAGTTGTGGCACCTCGATAAATTCAGATACTATTTCGGTGGATGTGCTGGATATTCCAGTAGCGGTTACTAATTTAACTGCTTCCAACCCCGGCTGTGATGGCTTTAAAGTAAGCTGGGATGCGGTGACTTACGCTTCCAGCTATTTGTTAGAGATTTCTCAGGACGGCTTTGCCACTGTCGATGTTTCTCAGTCTATCCCTTCTACTTCGCTATTGCTAACCGTTCTGAACAAAGGGACAACTTATGACTATCGGGTGACTCCCCAGAATGTGTGTGGGTCAGGGCCAGCCGTTGCTGGGGTTTATCAAACGAACGATGTGCCAGCTATACCTACCAATGTAGCTTCATCTCAGGTTGTATGCGACGGGGCTATACTCACCTGGGATGAAGTCCTGGACGCTACTCAGTACCGAGTTGATATTTCAGCCGACACCTTTGTAACTACTACTAATTATACCGTTAGCAACGATACACTAGTGGTAAGTGGTCTAGCCTCAGCAACTACTTATGCTTACCGCATCATTCCTGAGAATACCTGTGGTACAGGCGATACTACGATTATCCAAACCTTTACTACCGATAGCTTACCTACCTTCCCAGCCGATACACTGCTGAGCCTTGAGTACAATCAGGCAGTGCTGGCCTGGGATAGTATCGTAAATGCTAACACGTATTCAGTAGAAGTAGCTACTGATCTAGCATTTAGTAGTGTGGTAAGTACAATTAGTGTAGACTCCGTTCAAGCGGAGGTTACCGGACTATTACCGCTAACTACTTACTACGCCCGAACGGCATCTAGTAACACTTGCGGTACCAGTATTTTTTCGGACACTCTTACGTTTACTACCCCACAAAATCCACTGGTCATAGATTCTTTGGCTCTAGTTGATTTATACAATGACACCAACGGAGCAAATTGGACAGATAATACTAACTGGCTAAGTGGGAATATTGAGACCTGGCACGGGGTGTCAGTAGCGAATAACCGGGTGGCATCTTTACAACTAGGTAGTAACCAGCTTTCTGGGACGTTACCCGCCTCCCTGAGCGATCTCGAAGGACTGGTTTATGCCGACCTGCGGAACAATGCCCTAACCGGAACATTGGGTGACTGGATTAGCAACTTTTCTAACGTTAGCGACTCTCTACTACTTAGTGGAAATCAGCTTACCGCAATGGCAACCAGCTTTGCACTAACTCCCGGCGTGATTGATGTTTCGGATAATCAACTTACTTTTGAAGATTTGCTTAGCGTGGTAGACTCACTGCCTAACCTGCTTTATCATCCTCAGGCTACGGTAGGTGCCACTACCAACACCTTCCGCAATGTGGAAGATAGTTACACCTTGTCCTTGGGTATTGATGCCGCAGTGACTGACAACCAGTACATTTGGTTTCGGGATGGAGTAGCGGTTGATACCACTACGGTGGATGAATATACGATGGATCCTATTATCGTCAGTGATGATGGAGTGTATATCTGTGAAGTTACCAATCTGGGTGCGCCCGATTTAACACTGGTAAGTTATCCGATGACCGTAAACGTACAGGCGAAGCCCAATAACCTTACGTTCACCGCAGTGGCTAATGTAAGTTTTGGAACTGGCCCATTTGTGCTGAATGCATCCGCTAGTTCGGGACTTCCGGTACAGTTTGAGGTAATTGAGGGAGATAGTTTGGTTCAAATTCAGGGCGATATGGTGACGATGCTAGGCATTGGAAGTGTTACCGTTCGGGCTACCCAGCCCGGTGATGATTTTCACGAAGCAGCCACTCCAATTACCCGTGAGTTTACGATTAATCAGGGCAGCCAGACCATTGCCTTTACCGCCATCAGTGATCAAGACATCTCTCTAACTGACTCGATAACCTTAGCTATTTCGGCTAGTTCAGGACTAGATGTTACTATCGGGATTGATGGCCCGGCTGAGCTGGATGGAGGTATCCTGTGGCTGCTGGATACCGGGATGGTTACAGTAACCGCCTCTCAGATAGGTAGTGAATTGTATCAGCCCGCTTTTCCGGTCAGCCAGTCCTTTCTAGTCTTCACGTCTGATACGGTTACTACTACTGAGCCTTCGGTAGACTCGACGATCAATTATTCTATCACAGTACAAGTAACATCGGCAGATGCGCCAATCTCAGCAAGTTTATACCAGGCATCAGGTAGCGAATTTTTTATAGAGCAAGAAGAAGAAATGCCTTCGGGTAGTGGTGTTTTTTCTGAAGTGCCTGGAGGTTTTTACAGCATACAGCTTGCCCCCGCTGATCAGAGGTATTTACCAACGTATTTGGGAGGAAGACTAACGCTCGCCCAAGCCAGTATTTTTGGGTTGGTACAGGATACGACATTTGCAGTCTCACTCATTGCCAAACCAGATACAACTACTCAAACCGGGGTAACGGTTAGTGGAAGTTTAGTATTGAACAGTACTTCAGGAGGCCGCTTATCTGAAACCTCTTCGGTAGCAAATGTTCCGGTCTATCTGGTTCGTACGGATGGCCAATCGGTAGTGGGCTACGGCTCTACGAATAGTGAGGGTAGTTTCCGCTTCCCAAATATTCCAGCGGATGATTACTTCTTCTTGGTTGACTATGAAGGTATTGATATGCGGAATAACCAAATTGAGGTGACCGATAAATCGCTGGCACTATCCGTAATGGCTGATAGGTTCGTTACCATTGTCAACGTAGAAGAGAACGCCGAAGAAACACCACCATCTCTGATTACTGGTTTGGGTGATGATCCTACGATTAACATCGTGGCGTACCCCAACCCGGTAGTCGATCGAGTAACAGTAGGAATTCCACGTGATTTACTTGGCAGCCAACTCACGATTATCAATACTGCCGGGCAAGAGGTACTCAGCCAGATACTAACTTCACCAGATACTAATGTATCGCTGCGTTTACTACCACCCGGGTTGTATCATGTGCAAATACAAGACGGCAGCCGTTCGCACCTGATGAAAGTTGTAAAGAAGTAGTGCTTAGCATATTCGTTTCCGAAAAGCCCTGGAATAACATCTAGGGCTTTTTTATGTCCCGCAAAACAGATTAGAGACTGACTGGTTCTTTCCTAAGAAAGGCCTAACTTTGGGCGTGGAGTAGAGCAATAAACAGTGTACAATGTGCGGGGCACCCCGTGCAGTGAACAATTAGTAAGTGACAAATAATAATTCAACGATCAATAATTTGCAATTTTTCAATTCTTGTAACCGCGCGCCTGCCTCCTGTACCCTGCCAAACCTTTAACTTGTAACCAATCAACAACTCAGCAATCAGCAACCAACAATTAACCCCTAATTTTTAACCCCAATGTCTACCGGATTTTATCAAGTTCCTACCCCGACCAACGAACCCATTTTTTCCTACGCCCCCGGCACTGCCGAGCGGGAAGCCCTTCAGGCGACACTTACTGCCCTTCAGTCGCAGCAGGTGGAAGTACCACTGTACATCGGCAGTGAGCAGATTACGACTAATCTGAAGAAAGTACTTAGCCCACCCCACAATCATCAGCATATACTGGGGCATTATTACGAAGGCGATGCCTCACACGTTGAGCAGGCCATTAATGCTGCCTTGGGTGCTAAGTACGCTTGGGAGAATATGGCTTGGGAACAACGCGCCAGCATCTTCCTCAAAGCGGCGGATCTGATTGCCGGAAAATACCGCTACCAAATGAATGCCGCGACCATGCTGGCGCAATCGAAGACAGCTCATCAGTCCGAAATTGATGCGGTTTGTGAGATTATCGATTTTCTACGCTTCAATGTGAAGTACATGACGGAAATCTACGAGCAGCAACCGCCTATCTCACCCGCCGGAGTCTGGAACCGGGTTGAGCAACGTCCGCTAGAAGGCTTTATCTTCGCCATTACGCCGTTTAACTTTACAGCAATTGCCGGAAACTTGCCATCTGCTCCCGCTATGATGGGAAATACTGTAGTTTGGAAACCGGCTGAAACGCAAATCTACTCCGCCAATCTGCTCATGCAAATCTTCCGTGAAGCTGGAGTGCCCGACGGGGTGATTAATTTGATTAACGTTGATGGGCCAGTGGCTGGGGGAGTAGTGTTTAACCATCCCGATTTTGCCGGACTGCACTTTACCGGAAGTACCAAAGTATTTAAGCAACTGTGGCAAACTATTGGGAATAATATTGATTCCTACCGCTCGTACCCGCGCATTGTGGGAGAAACGGGCGGAAAAGATTTCATCGTGGCTCATCCATCGGCAGATGCCAAAGCGGTAGCAACTGCTATTATCCGAGGTGGGTTTGAGTTTCAGGGACAGAAGTGTTCGGCAGCTTCGCGGGTATACCTACCTAATAATCTTTGGGACGAGATTAAGGGCTACGTACTGGAAGATATCGCGCAGATAAAAATGGGGGATGTGGCCGACTTTCAGAACTTCATGAGTGCTGTGATCAGCGAAGTTGCCTTTGACCGGATAGCCAAGTACATCGAGGATGCCAAGAACGATCCGATGGTCGAGATCATTGCTGGGGGCGAGTACGATAAATCCAAAGGCTACTTTATTCAGCCAACGGTACTGCTAGCGCAAGAACCTAAGTACACCACCATGTGCGAAGAAATCTTTGGCCCGGTAGTAACCACTTATGTCTATCAGGCGGAGCGTTTTGAGGAAACCTTAGAGCTAGTCGATCAAACCTCACCTTACGCCCTGACTGGAGCAATTTTCTCCCAAGATCGCTACGCTATTCAGCGGGCTACCCAGAAGCTGCGCCACTCGGCGGGTAACTTCTATATTAATGATAAGCCAACCGGAGCCGTCGTGGGGCAGCAGCCGTTTGGCGGGGCACGGGGTTCAGGCACCAACGATAAGGCCGGGGCTGCACTGAATCTGCTCCGTTGGGTATCGCCCCGCACCATCAAAGAGACCTTTGATCCACCTACCAACTTCCGCTATCCGTTTATGGGATAGTAGCCTACCGATTATTGCCCGTTTTCCAGCACACTGTGTATTTTTCGAGTATTCTTTAGTGTGTTGTAAAGGAGTTAACAAATTTTTTTGGCAATTATAAAACTATTCTGTATAATAGTAGTACTACTAGAAAAAGAAGCAAAGCAATCTGTCAGCTTTTTAAAATTTTGACGGCATAATTCATGGAAAAGCAATTTTCATCTGTACACCTGCTCACGGCGATATTCGTGGTATTGCTGGTGGTTGTTATGGGTGAAACTGCCTTAGCAAAGACGAAGCTAAGCGGAATTGATACACTGGCGACGCTGCTCGATGAGAATAGTCAAGAAACTGCTTACAGTTGGGCTGAAAAAGATGCAACCCAAACGCAAATCTTTGTAAAGCGTGCTAAGAAGAATATCCGGTTCGGCAAATCATTTCTGCACTACACAAGTGCTCCCTATCGAAAAGGAATATTAGCAGGTTTAGCTGGGGCAGGTAGCTATCAACATATACTTTCCCGAAATTTCAACTTACTCATTCTTTACTGTGTACTGCAAATTTAGGTAAGGCGCAACTTGGTCTAATTTACTGCCATTGGCAACCTTCATTCATTAGTAAGTATTAACTTTAACACAGTAAAGATTATGGAATCAGTAGTCACCGTTCCCAAAGAAGTTATTGGTCAATTTACTTTTGCCCCGCAAGAAGTGCTAACCGATCCCTGGCTTATTGAGCAGCGCAAGTGGGGCCTGCGAAAAGCACTTTCTTTAGGTAATCTATATCAACACAAGGTAATGATCACCTACTATCTATGCGACAGAACCACTCAGCGGGTCGTCACTACCGTATGGGCTGTAACTGATCGTTACGTTACCCTGAAAGGTGGGCGTATCATACCCGTTCATGCTATCTGTGAAGTAGAGTTATAGAGGGTTAGTTTTTTCACACAGTAAGGGGTTTAAATTTTTTAACTGCCAGCCTGACAAGTTCCCCTTGTCAGGCTGTTTTGTTTTATGTCTTATAGCTGACCGCTCACCAATCTATCTATACATATATTGGTAGTGTTAATATTCGCCCTCTTTTCACTTTTTTGCAATATAAATTATTCTATTATTTATATTTTATTAAAAACTAGTGCTAATTAAATACTATAAGTATGAAAATACTAAAAACATCAATACTTTAACCCTTCTATTTTTAGATAATATAATCCTCCACTTTTAAAACATGTAATATGAGAACATTTACAACGTACCACTGGGGTCTACTTCCGGTGAGGTTTTTTTTCCTTCAGAGCTTACCTCTATTTACCACCATACTCTTTACTACTTCGCTCTTTAGCCAAGTATTGGCTCAGAGTCAAACTATATCGGGTACGGTAACCGCCGATGAAGAAGGGCCTCTTCCCGGAGTCAATATCCTAGTAAAAGGTACCAGTACGGGTACCGTAACCGATATTGAAGGTAATTACCGTATCAATGTTACTGCCGAAGATGCAGTACTTGTTTTTTCAGCAGTAGGTTATGAAACGGAAGAAGTAGCAGTAGGCAATCAATCTACTATTGATATTCTAATGCTTCCTGACATCCAGTCGCTGAGTGAAGTAGTCGTAGTAGGATACGGTAATCAGGAACGGGCTAAAGTAAGCTCGGCTATTTCTAGCGTAAGCGGCGAAGAAATCGCTGACCTACCGGTGGCCACTCCCGAACAGGCGTTGCAAGGCCGGGTTCCCGGAATTAATATTTCGGGCTCAGGGGCACCCGGACGAGCGGCTAATATCCGTATCCGGGGTATTGGTTCTACTCGAAATGCTGACCCACTCATCGTAATTGATGGGGTACCGGTAGGGCAGGGAAGATTACGAGACGTGCATCCGAATAACATCGGTAGTATTAGTGTATTGAAAGATGCAGCCAGTAGTGCAATATACGGTTCGCGGGCTGGAAACGGGGTAATTATCCTGACTACTAAAGATGGTGAAGCTGGCCCACCCAAATTCTCTTTCCAGAGCTACTACGGAGTACAGGATGTTCCTCGTCGCTACGACCTGCTCAATACTCAGCAATACCTCGATTTTGGCCGAGCCTATACGGCAGCTGGTACTTCAGGAGTTCCCGCCCGCTTTAATGATTTGGGCGAGGAATTTACCGGAGTAGATACTGACTGGCAAGATGCTGTATTACCGGCTGGTCCTATTCAGGATTACTATTTGCGAGCTTCAGGAGGTAATGAGACATTTAAATATAATGTAGGAGGTGGTTACTTTAGCCAAGATGGAGCGGTGGTAAACACTTACTTTAGAAGAACATCTTTCAACATTAATACATCGGCTGATTTGAATCGGCTAAAGATTGGACAATCCCTCATTGCAGCTCGTACCGTTAACAATGATGAAGATGGAGTATCCATTCGGCGATCTATTCAGATGATGCCCTACATTCCGGTACGGTACGAAGAACGATTTTCTGAGGGTCGTAAAGGTGGTTTCCGCGGACCCGATGGGCCGGAAGGTTCTGATCCATTTCAGCCCGTACTATTCAACGAGCTAATTGAGGATGAAGAAATTAGCTATAATATATTTGGTACAGTCTTCGCCGAATACGAATTGTTTGACGGCTTCTCGTATCGCTTCCAAGCCGGGGCTGATTATCGTAATAGTAATCAACAAACATATACCCCTACCTTTAATGCTGGTGGGGTTCAGTTCAATGTAAACCTATTCCCTAGTTTAGAGAAACGAAACGTATACGATATTTCTACCATTATCACTCATCAGTTAAATTATACTAAGTCGTTTGGAAACCATAATGTAGACGTTGTAGCAGGTTATGAACGTCAGATCACGGAAGGAGAGAATATTTTTGCCCGATCAGATTCCTTAAATAATGAGAATGTACGGGATATTGGCAACTCGCTACCTGGGTTCCAATTTGGAGGTTCTACGGCCTACCAAATCGGTATTGAGTCCCTATTTGGACGTTTAAATTACGATTACCTGGGTCGGTATTTAGTAACACTATCATTACGTCGTGATCGGGCCTCAGTTTTTGGCCCAGAGGTAAATGTCGGGGTTTTTCCCGCTGCTTCGGCAGCCTGGCGTATTAGCGACGAACCTTTCTTCGATGGGCTAAATACCGTTGTATCCGACTTAAAACTGCGCGGCAGCTGGGGAGTCAACGGGAATACGTCTATTGGTGCTTATGGTTGGGACCCTACGGTATTTAGTAATATTAACTACGCTTTTGATGATGTCATCAGTAGTGGGCTGACCGTGAACCAACTCTTTAATCAGGATATTGCTTGGGAAGAAGTACGAAAAGTGAATATCGGATTAGATGCTGAACTTTTAGAAGGAAAGGTAAACTTCATCTTTGAGTACTTTAATAACCGGGTGAACGATCTGGTAATCCAAGTTCCGGTATCTCCTTCAGCAGGTATTGACGGCTCGCCATTGGCTAATATCGGAGATATTCAGAATAGTGGCTTTGAGTTTGGGGCTGGTTTTTTTGAAAAAACAGGTGACGTAAAATGGTCAGTAGAAGGGAATTTTGGTTACGTGCAAAATGAAGTAAAGGCGTTGGGCTTTAATGAGACCTCAACTATCACTGGTCCTAACTTCCAAAATACGGGCGAGACTGCTACTTTCGCCCAGCAAGGAGAGCCCGTAGGTTACTTCTTCGGCTATAAGGTAGACCGAATTTATCAAGATCAAGCCGAGATTGATGCCGATAATGAGATGGCTGAATCGATGGGGCACGATGCCTACCAGTTCAACTCCACGTCCCCCGGAGATATCCGCTTTCAGGACTTGAACGGGGACGGTACCATTACCGGAGAAGACCGAACGAATATTGGTCATTATCTCCCCCCTATTAACTACGGATTGGTTGGTTCGGTCGAATACAAGGGCATTGACTTTAGAGTTACCTTTCAGGGGGTAGCCGGTAATGAAGTACTGAATGCTAACCGCTTCTATACCGAAGGGATGACCCGCCTGTTCAATATGGGAACTGATGTACTAGATGCTTGGACGCCTCAGAATACTGATACCGATATTCCCCGGGCCGTTATTACCGACCCTAACCGAAACGCCCGAATGTCAGACCGCTTTATTGAGGATGGCTCATTCTTACGAGTGAAATTCCTGTCACTAGGGTACTCACTACCGGAGTCACTATTATCAACTTTTGCGAATGGAGCACTTTCCAAAGTAAGAGTGTATTTTACTAGTTCTAACCTGTTGACTATTACTGGTTACACTGGTTACGATCCCGACGTACAGGGCCGACCTAGCAACGATGAGTTATTCCGTGCTGGATTTGATGATAGTAATGTCCCTCAAATGCGTAGTTTCATCGGCGGGTTACAAATTGAATTCTAATCATAAACTATTACAATTAACCTTGTGTTACACTGTAGCACTAGTCATTATTAAAAATCTAATTTATAAACATAATATTTGGAGAAAATGAAAAAGAAAATCGCGATTCTCGCCATGGTGGGGCTGTTCTTCACATTGAGTTGTAATGACGATTTCCTGACGGAAGGGAATCCTACCGCAGCCAGTGTGGGAAACTCATTCAATACTCCAGCTGAGGCCGATCAGGCCATAGTATCCATTTACGCAGCTCTGCAAGGTAATGATATGTATGCTCGGGAGTTTTGGTGGGTGCATGATTTGCTCTCCGACGAACTACTAAGTGGGGGGGCTATCCTAGAAGCCCGGCGCGCCATCATTTTAAATTATAACCACGATGCTTCTAACGAGCTGGTTAATACAGTGTGGAGGGGAATCTACCGGATAGTTCATCGAAGTAACTTAGCGATCAATACTCTTCCCCAGAAAGAGGCCTCACTGGGCGAAGGACAACTAGAGCAATCGTTAGTGGATAAACTAACCGCTGAGGCGCGATTTATGCGAGGTTGGATGTACTTTGAGCTAGCCTCACTTTGGGGGAATGTTCCATTTACCACCACCCCATTATCTACCGTAGAAGGGGTGCCATTGGCTGATTCAGTAGATGTCATTTACGACCAGATTTACTCCGATTTAGATTCAGCTATTGCCTTTTTGCCTACTAAAGCTGAAGACCCTTCAGGTCGAGCCACTAGTGCTGCAGCTCAAGCGATGAAAGCTCGGGTACTATTATTCCAAGGCCAATACGAGGAGGCTCGTCCACTATTAGAAGACATCATTAACTCGGGCGCATACCGTCTGGTGGACGAGTACGTAGACAATCACCGTGAAGAAAACGAACTCAACGACGAGTCACTCTTTGAAGTGCAATTTTCTAGCTCATTCGGTAATGGTGGTCAATGGAGCGGAAACGGAGACGGGCTAAAAGAGGTAGGATGGCGTGGACAGGAGTACTCACCGGTAGACTGGCACAATACCGTTCCGTCTGATGAATTACTGGCGGCTTATGAAGATGGTGATCCTCGTTATGACTTTAACTTCCTGGAGTACGGTGAAACCTACGGTGGAGGCGACTCGGTATTTACTGCTGCTTCTATTGCTCAGGGAACTACCGAACGAACTGTACATTGGTTTAAGTATGGCAACCTGTACAAAAGACTCAACGAGCTTTTTAACTCAGGTATCAATATGCGGGTAATTCGCTACGCTGATGTATTGCTAATGATGGCTGAAGTAGAACTGGAAGCTGGTAACACCGCTGCTGCCGTCGACCTAATTAACCAAGTGCGGGCGCGTCCTTCCGTAGCGATGCCCCCCATTACCGCCACCAGTCCAGCCGATGTTTTTACCGCTTTGGTGCGGGAGCGCCAGGTAGAGTTAGCCAGTGAGCAAGTACGCTACCGCGATGTGCGCCGCTGGTTGAATAATGGTAAATTAACTGAGAACCCAATTGCGGTAGATATTCCGGGTGGTATTTCATCTGTCTATGATTTCTTACCTATCCCTCAAAACGAGGTAGATAATAATCCAGCACTGGGCACCAATGGTCAGAATAATTAGAATCTGAGCGAGTTTTAGTAAAGCAAACAACTCGATCATTTGCCCATTAATAAACAAGATAAAAAAGCCCCTCATCGGGCTTTTTTTCTTGCATCTGAGTGTTCTCATCGAGTAAAATACTCAACTAGTCTCGTTGATACCTATGTTTTATCGATTCGTTTTCTTTATCTTTTTCTCACTGCTTGTTGCGTGTAGCAAACCAGATAATAAAAGATCAACTACTTACTTTTCTCAGTTACCCGCTGCTACTTCTGGCGTATCATTTTCTAACAACATCGTAGAGAATGATACGCTTAATTACTTCACTTTTCCCTACCTCTACATGGGTGGTGGCGTAGCTATTGGTGATATCAACAATGATGGTTTATCTGACCTATTTCTCACGGGCAATATGGTAGATAATCGGCTTTACCTAAATCAAGGTAATAATCAGTTTGCAGACATAACTGAAACTGCCGGGGTAGCTGGTGATGACCGATGGTATACTGGTGCAACGATGGCGGATGTAAACGGCGATGGATGGCTGGATGTTTACGTATGCGTATCGGGTAAGTATACCACCACGGAGAATCAACTTTTTATCAATAATCAGGATAATACTTTTAGCGAACGAGCTGCTGAGTATGGTCTTAATGACGATTCCCCCTCCATTCAGGCAACATTTTTTGATTACGATCGAGACGGGTTGCTTGATATGTACGTGGCTACCTATCCCTCTATTCCAGTCAGTCTAGGCAATCAGGCGTATCAGCTTTTAATGAATCAGAATAAATTAGAAAATTCTGGGCACTTGTACCGCAATCTGGGCGACGGTACCTATCAGGACGTAACTACTGCGGCTGGATTGCAAGACTTTAGTTTAGCGTTAGGTATTGTGGCCTCTGATGTAAACAACGATCGTTTACCCGACCTCTACGTTTCCAACGACTTCAATATTCCTGATTATCTATACCTGAACCAAGGAGATGGTACCTTCAAGGAACAACTGCAAACCGCTACCAATCATACGTCTATGTTCGGGATGGGTATTGATATAGCGGACTTCAATAACGACGGCTGGCTGGATCTGCTCCAGGTAGATATGACCCCGGAAGACTACAAGCGTGCCAAAACCAATATGGCTAGCATGTCGCCCGCCAGCTTTTATCAGGCCGTCGACATTGGTTTTCACTACCAGTATATGCAAAATAGCCTGCAATTAAATAGTGGATCCGCCTCTGACGGCGTACCTCGCTTTAGTGATATCGCTCGCTTTGCTGGATTGGCAACTACTGATTGGAGTTGGGGAGCACTGCTAGCTGATTTGGACAACGACGGCTGGAAAGATGTGCTGATTACCAACGGTATGAAACGCGATGTGAATAACAATGATGTCAACCAGCAGATTGCCGATAGTGCTTCTCTAGTTTTTGCCGGTAGGTATACGCCCAGCATTGACATGCTCCCTAGCGAGCCAGTGCCCAACTACGCATTTCGTAACCGAGGTGACCTTTCGTTTGAGCAGGTTACCGAAGATTGGGGGCTAAATTATACTGGATTTTCTAACGGCATTGCTTACGCCGATTTAGACAACGACGGCGATCTGGATATTGTAATTAATAATTTAGATGAGAACACTTCTATCTTTATCAACGAAACTAATACTGAGCAATCGCACTATTTGAGCGTCAAGCTAAACGGTCCGGAAAATAATCAGTTTGGGTTAAACAGCGAGGTGAAAGTAGAAACAGAAAACCAACAGCAATGGCAGGAAATGACCCTCACCCGAGGCTTCCAATCCAGCGTAGCCCCGCTACTACACTTTGGCTTGGGTGATGCCACTCAGGTTACATCCGTAGAAATTATCTGGCCCGATGGGAAGTACCAGCAGCTAAAAAACATTCCGTCTAATCAGACCCTAACGCTAAACTATAAAGATGCCAAGAAGAGGGAGCCGAAAGAAAAAAAGCCCGAGTCTGTATTCAAAGAAACTACTACCGAGCGAGGCATCGCCTTTGTGCATCGAGAAGATGATTACGATGACTTTCGCTACGAGCCCCTGCTACCTCATCGCAATTCCCAGCAAGGCCCGGGCCTAGCCGTGGGTGATGTAAATAACGACGGATTAGAGGATTTTTTCGTAGGTAATGCTGCTGGTCAGAAAGGAGCTATGTACCTACAAAATTCGGATGGGCAGTTCAGTAAAATCAGCGGTCCCTGGCAAGATGATCGTGAACAAGAAGATACCGGAGCTTTACTCTACGATGCCGATAACGATCAGGACTTAGACTTGTACGTAGTAAGTGGTGGAAATAATGCTAACGTTGATGAATCATACTTCCGGGATCGCCTATATTTGAACACCCCTCAGGGTTTTGTGAAGAGCGTATCAGCTTTACCTCCCGAAGCTTCAGTAAGTGGCAAAGTAGTAATTCCGGCCGACTACGATGGCGATGGCGATATGGATTTATTTGTAGGGGGACGGTTGCTGCCAGGGCATTACCCGTATCCAGCTTCCAGCTTTATTCTTCGGAACGAAGGTGGGGCGGATCAGCAACTGCGCTACCGTAATGTAACGGATGAAGTAGCTCCATTTTTGCGGGACTTAGGGCTAGTCACCACCGCTCTTTGGAATGACTATGACGAAGACGGACAGCTAGACTTAATTGTAGCGGGCGAGTGGATGAAAATTCGGTTTTTTAAGAACGAAGGAGGTGCTCTCTGGGAAGTTTCGGATGAGCTAAACCTGGAAAACACGCGCGGGTGGTGGTACAGTCTGTACACAACTGATGTGGATGGTGATGGTGACCAAGATTACTTGGCAGGGAACCTGGGGCTGAACTACAAATACAAATCCTCCGAAGATAACCCATTTGTCATTTACGCCAGCGATTTTGACAAGAATGGTCGCACCGATATTGTCCTCAGCTACGAGAAGAATGGCAAGCAACTACCAGTACGAGGCCGAGAATGCTCTTCCCAACAAATGCCCATTATTCAGGATCGTTTTCCTACTTACGAAGCCTTTGCCGAGGCAAATCTGGTAGATATTTACGGGGAAGAGCAACTCGAGGCAGCACTAGACTATCAAGTTGATACTTTTGCCAGTGGCTGGCTGGAAAAAATCGATGAAGGCTTGGTTTGGCATCCCTTTCCCAATGGGGCGCAACTCTCTTCAATCAATGATATTGCCCTGCTTCTAGCCAACTCTGCCCAAGGCCAGCAATACATCGTGGCTGGTAACCTTTACACTTCCGAAGTAGAAACCCCACGCAACGATGCTGGGTACGGGCTAGTACTACAAAGTGGCCCTACTGGGGTTATCAGCCATGCACCCGATGAAACGGGTTTATATGTGCGCGGCGAAGTAAAAGAAATTACTGCTATCCAGCTCGCCAATAACCAACTGGGCTACCTCTTCGCAGTTAACGACGATTCCTTACGACTAGTGGAGTATCAGGAAATGCCGTAGCCTATCGGAAGAAAGGTTGCCTTACTAGCAGTTCTTGGATTTTACATATCTTAGTGATTTAACCCACTCAAGTAATGAAGAAATTTATTCTTACACTTTCTGTCTTCATTTTAGGCCTAACAACCTTTGCCCAAGTATCAGAGGCTATTCTCCAACCCCAAGTAGAAGCTCATATCCGCTTTCTAGCATCTGACGCACTAAAGGGCCGGGATACTGGCTCTCCCGAACTAAATATCGCGGCTCAGTATATTGCAGCTTACTTCCAGGGCTACGGTTTGCAAACTGTTGATAGCACGAATAGCTATTTTCAGCCTGTGGCTCTCTTTAACGAGAGTCCGCCCACATCGGCTACGCTCGCTTTTCAGGAGAAAGAATTTCAACTGGCAGAGGATATGCTACTGCTGGCGGGAGACAGCCTTAATCAAGAAGCTCCCGCCGTATTTGTGAACTATGGCATGCCCGAAGATTTGGAAGGAATAGATTTAGAAGGCAAGATTGCAGTGGCTTTGTTAGGTCGCCCCGGTGATACTAATCCTCAAAGCGCGTTCTTCGCTAGTCCACAGAAGCAAACTCAGATTGCTGATATGGGTGGAGTGGCATTAGTAGAACTGTATCGCTCTACACAAATTCCTTGGTCACTGCTAGTGCGCTATCTCAATAGCAATCAGATGAAGGTAGGGGGAGGTTCTCAGGAAGAAACGCCAATCATTTGGCTGAACGATGGGCAAAGTACGCTCAAGGGATTGTTCGAGGAAGAATCCGGTGAAGTAGCTTCTCTCAATATTGGAAGCAAAGTACGCCAGCCTGTGAATACGAAAAACGTAGTAGGTGTTCTGGAAGGTACTAATCCTGGTCTGAAAGATGAATACATTATTCTCTCCGCCCATTACGACCACGTAGGAGTGAATCCGCAGGCAACCGGAGCTGAAGATTCTATTTACAACGGAGCGCGGGATAATGCCCTAGGCACTACAGCTTTGTTAAGTGCCGCTAAGTACTTTTCAGAAAGCCCGCCTCAGCGATCTCTACTCTTTTTAGCCTTTACAGGTGAAGAGAAAGGCTTACTCGGCAGTCAGTATTACTCCCAAAATCCACTGGTTCCCATGAAGCAGGTAGTATTTAATCTTAATACCGATGGAGCAGGATACAATGACACTACCAGAGTAACAACGATTGGGTTGGAGCGAACCTCAGCTCAAGAGGCCATTGCTTCGGCTAGTCAATCGGTTGGATTAGAGGCAATTATGGACCCGGTGCCCGAACAGAATCTTTACGATCGGTCAGATAATGTCAACTTTGCTAAACTGGGCGTTCCAGCAGTTACGTTCGCCCCCGGTGCTACGGACTTCGGTCCCGAAATCATGAAATACTATCATCAGGTAGCTGATGAGGCTGAAAGCCTAAACTTTAACTACGTAGAAAAGTACTGCGAAGCGTTTGTGCAGGCTGCCGAAAATATTGCTAATCTAAAAAAAGCACCCAACTGGAACAAAGGCGATAAGTACGAAGAAGCCGGGAAGCAATTGTACGGGCGTTAGGAGAGTTATAAGGTTACAGGTTATGAATTTGTAGGTTTCGATCTAATAAACCTATAACTTTTCAACCTGTAACCCTCGAGCGGTAGCTTTTTGGTACGAGTGAACCGACGTGGATCAAGCTAGTAAGCGGTATTGCCCTCTTGCTCCACAATGAAGTTTTTAGTTTTTTTCAAAAAATCAAAAGTAGCTGAGTTCATAGCAAAGTAAGATTTTATCCCTCACCTTGGTTTCTCTTAATGACGGTAAGGGCGACCCCTGTGACACGGTAGTCTGTAACGTAGTTAAATGGGTAAAATCAAGCAGCCTAATCCAAACAAAAACTTGTAGCTACATTGAACATAATCACCAGATGACCTGCCACCTAGAGTCAAATTGGGCAAAAATGTGAACAGAATTTGCCTCTACTCATTCCAAGTTTAACAAGGTGCTGTATCATTTAGTCTAAAAAACTTCTCAGAAAGTAACAGACTGGCCATACTCATTCAGCTCTTTTGCTTGAGATAGAGAGGTAACCTAGATGCTAATTTTAAAAGCATAAGCTAGTTCCTCTTCCATTTCCGGTAGTTCCAGCACTAGGCTCCCTCCTTCCAGTTGGTAATTTATCGTTTGATTGGCTTCTAACGCATTAAGCGCGTTGACGCTACTAAGCGGGAAATCATTGATAGTTATGCTACTATTCTCTGGCATATCCAGTAGGATCATATACACTGCATCATCTTTCTGGGTAAACCTTACCCGGCCTCCTTCGGCGGTGGTGGCTTCGGCTTGAATCCAGGGACGACTGCCAAAGATAGCCTCACCATTCGTGGCCAGCCACTTGCCTAAGCCTTCTAGCCGAACGCGTTGTCCTTCGGGAATAGTACCGTCGGCCTTGGGCCCTACATTTAGCAGCAGGTTACCGTTCTTACTCACGATGTCTACGAAGGAATCAACCAGTTCGTCCACTGATAAGAACTCTTCCACATCTTCGGTTTGGTTGTAACCAAAAGACAGGCCAATGCCCCGGCAGGTCTCCCATTTCTTTGAGGCAATAGAATCGAGTACTTGGTACTCTGGAGTGGTGAAGTCGTGGTGAATGGGCGGGATGGTATCATTAGGCAGCGAAAATTTGTGGCGGTTGTTGACCACGCCCTCGGGTTTCTTATTATAATACTCGGCGATAACGGCCCGGGCATCGTAG
The DNA here is from genome assembly GCA_039198955.1 of Bacteroidota bacterium. Lineage (GTDB taxonomy): Bacteria > Bacteroidota > Bacteroidia > Cytophagales > Cyclobacteriaceae > Tunicatimonas. The sequence continues at coordinate 57,727 of JBCCTI010000014.1, forward strand.
GCTTGGGGACTGCCAATATCAGCCCAGAGCACCCACGGATCGTAGCGCTCCATCAGTTCTTGCCAGTGGGCATTAACATAATCTACGTAAGCCTGCTGTTGGGGCACCGCCGCAAACAGGTCGGGAAAGTCCTTGATTACCAAATTGTTAAACGTCCAGTCTAATCCACTGGAGTAGTAAAGCCCCATCTTCATTCCCTGATTGCTAACTGCCTCGGTCAATTCTCCTACTAGGTCGCGGCTGGCAAAATAATTTTCCCGTTGGGGGTTGGGATGTTCACTGGGCCAGAGTAGAAAGCCATCGTGGTGTTTGGTAGTAAGTACTACATAGCCAGCTCCTACCGACTTAAACAGCTCCGCCCACTCGTTGGGGTTCCACTGCTCAATAGCTTCGTTAAACTTTGGTACGAAATCGTAGTAGCTAAAATCTGAGCCGTAAGTTTCTCGATGGTGTTCGGCAGTACTACTTTCTTCAATACGCAGGGAATTGAGGTACCATTCGGCGTAAGGATTATTAGCGAACCACTCCAGTGCACTTCCCCCGGCCAAAATCTCCTCGAGCGGTGTACTTGTCCCCTTAGCCCAACCCGGTACGGAATATAGTCCCCAGTGAATAAATATGCCGAGCTTGGCATCTTGGTACCACTCCGGCAGCGGATGCTGATTGAGCGAAGAGTCGGTAGGCTGGTATTGCGTAGAGGTTGAGGTAATCGCCTCACTATTAATTTGCGAATATTAAGAAGATACCAGTGCTTGAGTACTGAATTTATTGGTGCTGAACTGGTATCACAACAACCTAAACCTTGATACGTATGGAGACCTTTCTACTCGGCAATTTTCTTAAGCCCCTAATTTGCGTATTGTTTATCGGTGCTTCTCTAACAACCGTGTTAGCCCAGAGTACTGAAGTTAATGGTCAGGTAAGTAGCGAAGAGGAAGGGCTACTTCCCGGAGTGAACGTATTAGTGAAAGGTACTACCGTAGGAACAGTTACCGACATAAACGGCAACTACAGTATTTCAGTGCCTAGCGAAGAGAGTATATTAGTATTTTCATCTATTGGGTTTGTCAGCCAGGAAGTGCCCGTCGCTAATCGTTCTACAGTTAATGTAGAATTAGTGCCCGACATACAATCACTTAGCGAAGTAGTGGTGGTTGGGTACGGAACCCAGAAAAGGGCGGATGTGACCGGAGCAGTTTCTTCTATTAAGGCAGAAGACATTAACAATATTGTTACAGGAAACCCTACGCAAGCACTACAAGGAAGAAGTGCCGGGGTACGGGTAGAAGTCAACGGCGGGTCACCCGGTGCTAGTGCTAACGTCATCATTCGGGGAACAGGTACTCTATCTAGCGTGAACCCACTGTATGTGATTGATGGAGTCTTCTCCGAGTCGATGGACTTTCTCAATCCGGCTGACATTGAATCTATTGAAGTATTGAAAGACGCCTCAGCCGCGGCGATCTACGGTGCCCGAGCCGGACAAGGAGTCGTTATTATTACCACAAAAACAGGTCAACGAAACCAAGAAGTGCAGATAGAACTAAACGCCAGCTACGGTTGGCAGGACGTCTATCGGCAAATAGATTATGCCAATGCTCGAACCTACGCTGACTTTCGAAACATTGCTAATGACAACGACGGAGTAGCCCGTGCCCCAGCCAATGATGCCGAATTTGATCCTGGTATTGATTCTGATGTGCAGGATTTATCCCTGAGTACGGCTCCGGTTCAGAACTACAGCCTACGGATTTCGGGCGGGGGCGAAAATACTACCTACAGTATATCGGCCAACCGCTTGGATCAAGAGGGAATTGTAGTAGCCTCTCGTTTTCAGCGAAACTCGCTACGGGTAAATTCAGGAGTAGAAAAAGGAAGGTTTAAGCTCAGTCAGTCATTTGTGTTCTCTAATCAGATCAATAATCCTAATACTGATTTTGGTAGTGAGTTCGGTCACATTCCGACTGCTCCCATTTTTGACGAAACCCGCGACGGTGGATTCGCGGCGGGTAACACTATCTTTCACGGTATCTCCCGTTCTACCAACTTCTATGGCATTGCACTGTTAAAAGATGCGGAGAACACCCGTGATAACATACTGGGAAGCTTAAACGCCGAGTACGAAATCATAGAAGGTTTAACCTATAATCTTCGTTTATCATTAGACTACGAAAACGGTCGGGAATATCTGTTTACTCCTACCTACAACATTAGCAATTCGGACGTGGGACAAAATCCAGTGGCCGACCTGCGCGATCTACGCTATACCGATGTTTCTACCATCATAGAAAATATTATTACCTACGAGCGGCAGTTTGGCGATCACAGTGTTAGTATACTAGCCGCAGCATCTCAGCAGCAAGACCGGTTGGAAACGTTGGAGGTAGAAGGCCAGGACTTTCCTAACAACAACCTTAGGGTAATTTCGGCAGCTAATGATATTGCAGGAAGAGATGGGGTAAGCTTACCGCGCAGAATCCGCTCCATTTTCGGTAGAGTCAACTATTCCTACGATAGCAAATACCTACTTTCCGCTACTATCCGACGCGACGGTTCTTCTAACTTCGGGCCGGATAATCGATTTGGTGTTTTCCCCTCTGTCTCGCTCGGCTGGAACCTGGCACAGGAGAATTTCTTCAACGTAAGTTGGATTGATAATCTAAAGCTGCGCGGTAGCTACGGTGTACTAGGTTCGGATAACCTTGATCCGTTCCAATTCACTCCGGTGCTCAATATCAACAGCTCGTACACCTTCGGCCTCGGTCAAACTCGTGCTTCAGGAGTCTCTCAGACCGCTTTTGCTAACCCCGATGTGCGCTGGGAGAAGACCACTACGACTAACATTGGGGCTGATATTGATTTATTGGGCGGTAAGCTTAATCTCAGCATGGATTACTTCAACAAGAGGTCTGAAGACATTCTAGTAGACTTGGATATTAATCCCACCTCGGGAACCAACGAAGCGGTGATTCGGAATGCTGCGACCATTGACAACCGTGGTTTTGAGTTTCTGGCTACCTACCGCGAATCGTTCGGCAATTTCAAGTACAATATCAGTGGTAACTTCACCATACTGGAAAACGAAGTAGTAGATTTGGGCGAAGGGGTTAATCCTATCCGTCAGGGATTTTTCACCGACGAAACGTTTGCCGCTACCCGCACCGAAGCAGGGCGACCGGTAGCTAGCTTCTATGGCTTTCTGGTCGATGGCATTTACCAGACTCAGGAAGAAATAGATGCCGAAGGGCTGGAAGGGAGGGATATCACTCCCGGTGATCTTAAATTCAGAGACTTGGATGGAGACGGGGAGTTAACCATCAATGATCAAACCTTCATCGGTAGTCCTATTCCCGACTTTGAGTACGGGATCAACCTAAGTGGTTCTTACCTGGGCTTTGATCTCACGCTGTTCTTCCAGGGCGTTGCTGGAAATGAGATTTGGAACGGTCGAAAATTTGAAGGGGTCTTTGCTCAGAACGGTAATAAGTTATCAATCGTGAGAGATGCCTGGACTCCCCAAAATACGAATACTGATATTCCTCGTCCTACCAGTGTGGACCCGGGAGTAAACCGGCGCGAGTCAGAGTTCTACGTGGAAGACGGACGTACTTACCGCGAAGAATTCTCTACTACGGAGCCGGCTATCTTTCTCAATCATCCCGCACACTTTTTGTGCCTGAAAACGCTAAAGAAGTAGTCATTTATCACTTTGATGGGCAAAGTCGTAATTTATCACTTGAAAAAGAGGCGTTGTAGTTTGTTCTATGAACAGGTAGGGTCATTCTTAGTAAATCTTTTCCCTCACTTCCGCGTTATCTAAAGTCAGATTGGGCAAAAACCTCGACAGATTGTACCTTTGCCCTTTCCATATCTAAACAGTGAGGTTCAGCATGGCTCAGTCCGAAAAATTTCCGGAATACAAGCAAGTACACTACCCTAGCATTGCCGATGAAGTCCTAAAGTTCTGGCAGGAACAGAATATTTTTAAGAAATCCATTGAGCAGCGTCCGGTCGGCCAGTCTTTTACCTTTTACGAAGGGCCGCCTTCGGCCAACGGCACACCGGGCATTCACCACGTGATGGCCCGGACGATCAAGGATATTTTTTGTCGGTACCACACCCTGAAGGGGAAGCGGGTAGAGCGTAAAGGTGGTTGGGATACCCACGGCTTGCCGGTAGAGCTAAAAGTAGAAAAAGAGCTAGGCATTACCAAAGAAGATATTGGTCAAAAGATTTCTATTGAAGAATACAATCAGCGGTGCCGGGAAGCGGTGATGAAATTCAAAAGTGAGTGGGATGACTTGACTCAGAAAATGGGCTACTGGGTTGATCTGGATAACCCCTATATCACGTTTGAGCGAGAGTACATGGAAACGCTGTGGCATCTGCTCAAGCAGTTGTACGAGAAAGGTTTACTCTACAAGGGGTATACTATTCAGCCCTACTCTCCCGCTGCTGGAACCGGGCTCAGTTCGCACGAGCTGAACATGCCAGGAACTTATCAGGATGTGAAGGATACGTCTATCGTAGCCCAGTTTAAAGTGAAGGGTACGGAAAATGACTATCTAGTTGCCTGGACCACTACGCCCTGGACACTTCCTGCCAACTCAGGCATTGCCGTAGGAGCGAATATCGATTACGTAAAGGTTAGAACTTTTAACCAGTATACTTACGAACCGATCAATGTAATACTGGCTAAAGACCGTATGGCTGCCTACTTCAGTGAGAAAGCTAAGGACGTAGCCATTGAAGATTATTCTCCGGGCGATAAGCTCATTCCCTACCGAGTAGTGGAAACCATGAAGGGACAGGAGCTGGTCGGCACAAAGTACGAGCAGCTACTGCCTTACATCTCACTACCCGAAGCTTCAGGAGCTTTCTCAGTATTGGCAGGTGATTTTGTGACGACGGAAGATGGTACCGGACTAGTCCATCTAGCGAAAACCTTCGGAGCGGATGACTTTCGGGTGTTGGAACAGCACGGTATTCCAGGCATTATGGTGAAAGATGAAAACGGGAGCGACGCGCCTATCGTCAACAAGAAAGGCCGCTTCGTAACCGAGATCACTGACTTTGCTGATATGCCCGTAAAGAATTACGATGATGAAGATGAAAATGCAGCAGGCTACCAGTCGACAGATGTAAAAATTGCGATTAAGCTAAAGCAGGAAAATAAAGCCTTTAAGGTAGAAAAGTACGAACACTCCTACCCGCACTGCTGGCGTACCGATAAACCGATTCTCTACTATCCGCTGGAGTCCTGGTTTATCCGTACTACGGAAAAGAAAGACCAACTGGTTGCCCTGAATAAAACCATTCACTGGAAACCTGAATCTACCGGAACGGGACGCTTCGGCAACTGGCTAGAAAATCTGGTCGATTGGAACCTGAGCCGTTCCCGCTACTGGGGAACGCCACTACCTATCTGGCGCACCGAAGATGGTAAAGAGGAAAAGTGCATCGGTTCGGTAGCCGAACTCACCGAAGAAGTGCAACAAGCTAATGAAGTCTTTGCCGACGATACTGAACTTGTTCAAAAAAATAATGAAGCTCTAGCGAAAGAAGATTTGCATCGACCTTACGTAGACTGGGTTACTTTGGTGAGTGATAGCGGTCAAAAAATGACGCGTGAAGCAGATTTGATTGATGTCTGGTTTGATTCGGGAGCGATGCCCTACGCTCAGTGGCATTATCCGTTTGAGAACCAGGAAGTATTTGAGCAACGTTATCCGGCGGATTTTATCTCCGAAGGAGTAGACCAAACCCGAGGCTGGTTCTTCACGTTACATGCCATTGCCGGATTACTGCATGATAGCGTAGCCTTTAAAAATGTAGTGTCAACTGGATTGGTGCTGGATAAAAACGGCAACAAAATGTCTAAGCGCTTGGGTAATGCGGTTGACCCTTTTTCTACCTTAGCCGAGCATGGACCAGATGCTACCCGTTGGTACATGATCTCCAACGCCAACCCGTGGGATAACTTAAAGTTTGATATTGAAGGAGTAAAAGAAGTGCAACGCCGTTTCTTCGGCACGCTACAAAATACTTACGCCTTCTTCGCACTCTACGCTAACCTAGATAATTTCACTTTTGCCGAGGCGGAAATTCCGCTAGGCCGACGTACCGAAAGCGACCGTTGGATTATCTCTAAGCTCCACAGCTTAGTAAAGCAGGTAGATGATGCTTACGCTGATTATGAGCCAACTCGAGCCGTCCGAGCCATTCAGGACTTTACGATAGATGATCTGAGTAACTGGTACGTGCGCCTCAACCGTAAGCGGTTTTGGCAGGGCGAGTACAACGAAAACAAGCAAGCGGCTTACCAAACGCTTTACACTTGTTTGGCAACGTTGGCTCAGTTATCATCACCAATCGCGCCCTTCTATTCCGAACATTTGTTCCGAAGCCTGAATCGAATAAGCCAACAGCAAAGCAAAGAATCTGTCCATCTGACCGATTTTCCGCATGCGAATGAAAGCGCGATTGATACGCAGCTAGAAAATAAGATGCAGATGGCTCAGTCGGCTTCATCGCTAGTGCATTCCTTACGGAAGCAGCATACTATTAAAGTGCGGCAACCGCTATCACGGATTTTGATTCCGGTGCTGGATGCTGACTTCAAGCAGCAGCTAGAAGAAGTGGAGAGCATCATCCTCTCGGAAGTAAACGTGAAAGGCATCGAGTATATCGATGATACTTCAGGGGTGCTGGTGAAAAAGATCAAGCCCAATTTCCGCAAGCTAGGTAAGCAATACGGGCCCATGATGAAAGACATCAGCAAGGCCGTAGCGCAGATGGGTCAGGAGGAAATCAACCGTCTGGAGCAAGAGCAAAAATACGAACTTGCTTTACCCCAAGAGCGTATTACTCTTACAACCGAAGATGTAGAAATTACCTCGGAAGATATTCCCGGCTGGTCGGTAGCGAGAGAAGGAAACATTACGGTTGCACTAGATATTACTATTACTGAAGAATTACGCCAAGAGGGCTTGGCTCGTGATCTGGTGAACCGCATTCAGAATCTGCGGAAAGACCGGGGGCTGGATGTACAGGATAAAATTCGGGTAAAAATTGCCAAAGGAGATGAACTGCTGAATGAAGCAATTCGTAACCACCGAGAATATATCTGTCAGGAAACCCAGGCTGTAGAATTATCATTGGCGAATACGTTATCCGACGGAACTTCGTTAGAGATAGATGATATAACCGTCAGTATCGCGCTAACTGTAGAAGAGAAAGTAGAAGCCGATGGCTAGAATAGATAAAACCCGGGTAGCGATTTACAAGAAAGGACAGGAATTAGATAATCTTTAAGGTGTCAGAATAAATAATTTTTTACTTTAACTAATGTGTTATGACAACTTTCGCAGCAAACTGTCTTCTCCTATTATCAGTACTACTGGTAAGTTCATTTGTATATGTCATTAAAGACGAAATAAGCTTTTCTGTCAAAATTGATGGGAAAGAAGAGGTGGACTTGGAAAAGGGTATCTTATCATCTAACCTTCCGACTATAACTATTGAAGCGGACGACAAAAGAATAAGCGTTAAAAAGTTCGATATAATTTTAGCTCGTGGGAGTAGACCTGTAAAAAATTCAGTTAAGACAATAAGCGGAAATGAATTTGACCTTTCAGCGTACTCAGTAACTGCAAAATCAGGCGACAGAATTGTAATAGAATTAAGGGAGGTTAACGGTATAGAAATAGAAGAAGAGCTTCCTGATGAAAAGAAACTGCTTACCATTCCAATAAGATAAGTACTCAATCAGATTAAAGTATGACTTTCACCGTCACCGCGATGGCACCGGCCACCGGCGATAGCGCGGCGGTCTCCCACAGCATGAGATCGCGTCGTTGCCTCGCGATGACGCATTTGTTCTCTTTAATTTTGGTCGGATACTTAAGTTTATCAAAATTACTTAGAAACCTCTATCAGAGGTGAATCTTAAACGAAGAAAGAATAAACAATAGATTAGCGTGAAATACTGGAAATACTACTTACTAAGTGCGGGCATTATTATTTTAGACCATACCGTAAAGCTGCTCGTTCACAACAATATGGATATGGGGGTAGTAGGGCAAATTCCCGTATTCGGTGACTGGTTTAAGCTACATTACACCCTTAACCCTGGTATGGCCTTCGGAATGGAACTGGGATCGGAGTACGGCAAGCTCATCCTTACTGTATTTCGCTTATTCGCCATGGTCGGGATTGCCTACTATCTCTACATACTAGCTAAAAAGCAAGTGCATCAGGGGTTGCTGTGGTCAGTAGCTCTAATTTTAGGTGGAGCGATTGGTAACGTGATCGATAGTGCTTTCTACGGTGTACTATTAGATAATGCTCCCTACGGCTCGTCTACTCCCTGGTTTCACGGGCAGGTGATCGATATGTTTTACATTGATATCTGGGAAGGTCGAGTGGCGGATTGGGTACCCGTTTGGGGAGGTAGGTACATGGCACTGTGGCCCATCTTCAATATCGCCGATGCCTCTATTTTTGTCGGAGTGGCTATTATCCTGCTTTTCCAGAATCGATTTTTTGGGGAGAAAGAAGCCCACTCTGCCGCTTCGGAAGTGCCGGCTTCCCAGTTAGAAAATCAGCAGTCTAATTCGATCGGTTAGCAGTCATATCAAAGCTATCGTAGCCAGCCACTACTTCGCCATCAAAGGTATCACCTTCAAAGGTTCCATTCACACTTAACTCGGTGCCCTGAAAGTACAGACTAGCGTTTAGCGCGTTATCTTCAATCTTTAGATTATCTAAGGCAGCGTTGCCTAGCGATGATTGCATCTCTCCGGTGTAGATATCTCCATTCTTAGAGATAATCATAGTACCGTCTACTGTACCATTGGGAGTGCCGCTTACACTATAGTTCCAGGTACCAGCCGGGTCATAAGCCATTGTTTTAGAAGAAGCACAACTAGCCAGCCAAAGTAGAGCAACGAACAGGATAGAAAAAGATACTAATGTTTTCATAGGATTATAGGTTGTTTTTATACCGCATAATCTTACGAAGAAAAGCTCGAACAAAAAAGGAGAAATTCAACAGTCTCTCCAATCCATTTACCTTGAAGCTATCTTTCCGCAGTCGTTTATAACTCTACGTCATCGGCTTGCTCTGATACTTGAACTACCATAAAACTCTACCTCTGGATCACTATTTTTCAGCCGGATGAGATTAGAAGTATCACCGAGCACTTCATCTACCAAACCGTATTTCTGAGCTTCCAGCGCATTCAAAAAGCGATCTCTTCTAAAGAATTCCTCGATTTCTTCCCAGGAGTGATTGGTATTTTTGCCAATAATGTGAAAAAGCTGGGCTTGTATCCGTTCCTGCTCGCGGGTAGCAATCCGTACATCTTCAGTGTAGCCTTTGGCTCCGCCACCCGTCGGATGCATATGAATAGTAGCCTGCGCCAAGGCATACCGCCGCCCTTTTGCTCCACAGGTCAGCAAGGCGGTACCCATACTTCCCGAGAAGCCAACTGCTACGGTTGAAACCGGAGCTGAAATCATTTGCATAGCGTCATAAATGGCCATCCCCGCATACACGCTGCCACCGGGCGACTGAATGTACATGTCAATTTGCCGGGCCGGATCTTGACTGTTGAGGTATAGTAATTGCGCCACAATCACGTTGGCAATTTGGTCATTGATAGCAGTACCGAGAAAAATGATGCGTTCTTTCAGCAATAAGCTGTAAATATCGTACGCACGTTCTCCTCGTCCGCTCTGGTCAATGACCATCGGAACTACACTAGATTGAATAAGCATGATGATTAAATTTTAAAGTACGACCGTATCTTGGTCTGAAATTTTTTATAAGCTGAATCTCTGAATACTTTTTGCTGAGCTCGCCGGATTTCTGCCCGAAGCTGTTGTCGCCCGTATTCTTGAATCGCCCGATACGTCTGTTTCTGAAAAGCAACCCGCTCCGCTAGTTCATAGTCCACTTGCACACGAGCTTCCATCAGTAATCGCTCACTGATATTACCTTGCTGTTGGATATACTTTTCTATCTGCTGGGTCTCAATCAAGGAAGTCCTCATACGTCAGGGATTTTGCTTTTACTTGTTCCCGCACTTTTTCCAAACACTTGTATTTTTGAACCGTAGCCGACCGCTCGCTACGAAAACCGAAACGACTTGATAGCTCTTTCATAGAAAGCTTTTCGTAGTAAAACGATTGAAGCAAATCCATACACTTCTTCCCAGTTCCCTGCAAAAAGAGCCACAGCTTTTCCGATATGGGATGTACTACTGCGTCTTCGCTAATATTGGTATTATCGAGCGATTCAGTCTTTATGGCCTTTTCCCGATTCTTCAGCCAGATATTTCTACTGATACCCAGTAAATAAGCTGTGCTACCACAGGCTGGCTCAAAGTTGTTGATTATGACCTTTTCGTAGTATATAAGTAAGGCTTCTTGAAAAATATCCTGTGCTTCTTCTAAACTACCGCCATTTCGGCTAACGAGCCGAGCCACTGCCGGAAAGACATCTAGATACAACTTCGTAAACAGAGTTTCTTTAGTAGCCGAAGAAGCTACGGGTGCTTCGATCAATACCATAGTTACTGTCGTTTACCTATAAGTTCCGATTTTTCGGAATATATCACCTAAATTTTTTTAGTTTTTCATTCCTAGCTTAGGATATCGGATGTGTTATGGTGAATATAAAAGAGGAGTAAATAGGTTTAATTTGGCACAAATGATGTGATAGATAAGTAAAGCCTGACTATAATCAGTTGATATTGATGAAGAAATCGTTTGAGATAGTTTATTCTAGAGTCCAATTCAACCCTCTCACAAAAAGATTGATCAGACTATCAGTCTTGCTAACGTTTGGTGTAGTTTTGCTTATTCAGTTTTTACTATATATTCCTATACCTATTGATTTGAAAGCTTTTGTTGTTTTGGGAAGTGGAAAAACCTTTACTGTTTTATTATTTGTGTCAGGTATCGCATTCGTTTTTTTTATGGTTTTGGTTCAGTTTGGCGGAGATAAGAAGCAAAGCGGTAAAATAATCATTAACAGAGATAGTCTGAATTTTGATCTAAAGAAGGAGTCCTCTACAGTTAGTCTGTCAAATATAGATACTATAGAAATGTCTAAGGATAGAGATAAAGGGCTATGGGTCTGGAAGTTCAAAACATCTGACCAAACCTTTTCAATAAGATTCAAGCATATTATTGAGCAGTACAAAGCTAAAAATTTACTAGTAGAATATACGAAAGAAAAGTATCATCATCTCATTGTAGAAAATGATGAAACCAGCCAACTATGAAGAAATTCTGCTTATAACCTTTGCCGCTTAGCATCAATGTAGGTGCTGCGCCCGCCTACTTTTAGTATTTCTAAATTGATTTCATCTTGGCGGTACTGATTTTTAGACCAGCGGTAGGTTACCAGAAATTCATCAGGGAAGTCTTCGTAGCGAGATTCTAGTTCAATGGCAGTTTCCAGAATGTACTTCATTTTGTCAAAGATCGCTCGCACTTCATCTTCAGTAAGTTCGTTTGCTCTTCGTTCCGGGTGAATCTCAGCCTGATACAGAATATCGTCCACAATCCAATTGCCTAATCCAGCTACAAAGCTTTGATTCATGAGCAGGGGCTTAATGAGTCCGGCGCGTCCTTCCATTTGCGTTTGAAACTCCTCCCAGGATACCACCCTAGCGTCTGGCCCTAGGTTTTTATCGTTTTTATTGAACATACTTTTTTCTAACGAAAAGCAGCCCCAAAAAGATGAACCCTACGCCTACAAACAAAAAAAGCGCAAGAGCCGAAACCCTTGCGCTTAGTATAAATATCTGGTTTACAGAATTAACGGACAGTTTTTACATCTAACGTAATCTGACGTTCAGAGCCTTGAACACCGCTAATTTCTACTACCTTAGCTAACCCTGCGTTACCACCTCGCTCTTCGTCTAGCACAAAGGAAAATACATCTCCTTCGGCAAGGCCAGTGAGGCGACTCTCTTCGCTACCGTCAAAATCACCTCCAATAAGGTCTTCTAATGCACTTTGGCTCATGGCAGCGTCAAATTCAGCTACTGTTATATTAGTAGTCTTAAAGCGAGTAGAATTCTGAATAGTAGTAAAATCAGTATTCACAAAAGCATCGTCAGCAAACTCATTGTCTGGTGCTCCAATGATAGAACCACTTGCTTCAGTAAACCAATAGAGTATGTCTACATCATTTCCATTCATTTGTGCCGCTGCGGAAGTGTATACGGTATCATCTAATACATTATAGAAACTACCCAGTGTACTATTGAGCTGACCTCCCAAAAGTACAGCAGTGGAAGATATAATTGAGCTCTGGGGTAATAATACTTGATCAATTACGTGCACTACACCATTGCCAGCAACTAAATCAGCAGGGCCGATAGTAGCACCGTTAACTTGAGCACCTCCATCAGTAGTGATAAACACATTACTTTCTTCTACGGTTGCTACTGGTCCGGGTTGTAAATCAGTACTAAGTACTCGTCCAGACACGACGTGATACAACAAAATATCAGCAAGATCATCGCGAGCAAGTAGATCATTGGCTGTTATACCTAGATCAGCTAATAGTGCTTCAAATGCAGCGTTAGTGGGCGCAAAAACTGTGAATGGCCCATCACCTTGTAAGGTGGCTACTAAGTTTGCTTGAGTGAGAGCTTGTACCAGAATGCTGAAATCGGTGCTACTGGATGCCACACCAACTACAGTAGAAAAGCCTACCCCGAAGGAGATTTGCTCACTTTGTTGGGCACTACCATCAGTTACACTAAAAGTAAGAGTAACTACATCACCTTCAGCAGACTCAGGTACTACAAACTGAACATCTTCACCTGAAGCTATAGTATTATCCGGCAAAAAATCTCCACCCATATCAGACAGAGCGGTTGCGTCTACGTCAGAACCAGTAATAGTCACTCCAATAGTAATAGTGTCGCCAGGTACTACGGCTGACGTATCACTAGGACTAAGCGAGATTGAGATAGTTGGTACAGGATCTTCGCTATCCTCCCCGCAACTGGTTAAAAATAAAAAGCCTCCCACGGTGGCCAGCCATAAAAATAAATACAAAACCTTCTTCATGATTTGAGTTTGTTTAAGTGAAATAATTAATGTTTAGTGACTGATGAGTAATGAATAATAATTGATGGAACGTTCATTAGTCATCAATCATTATTCATTCATCATTAGTTTGTTATTGCTTTTTGTAACGAGGCTCCTAGTTCCTTCCTCGTCATTAGTCCCGATTGGCGCCACAAAATTTTTCCCTTCTGAAATAAAATCAAAGTGGGTACTCCCTGAATATTGTATCTCACCGTAGCGGATTGATTTTTATCTACATCTACTTTTACTACTCTAAGCTTCTCTCTAAAATCATGGGCAGTATCATTGATCACTGGGCTGAGAGCTTGGCACGGGCCACACCAGGTGGCGTAAAAATCTACTAATACCGGAACGTCCGACTGAGAAATCAATTCTGAAAAAGTCTTCCTTTTAGATGCCATTTGGGTCGATATTACGTGTACATAAACTATACCATGGTTATAAGGTTACTTACCTTATTTGTAAGAAATAATGGTTTTAGCGACAAGTTGTTCGGGGGTGGAAAAAAAAGTTGTCTAAAGAATAACTACCCCTATCAAAAAAATCATATCTGGTATCACTTGATGTATATAACTTTCAGATAGGCAAACTGTTTGTCCTTAAACGGCTTTTATCAACGAAACCATTATTTTTGAACTTGGAATCACCCGACGTGTAATAAAATGAATAAAGAACTAAAAAATCACCGAAGATTAATTTTTTCAATCCTTTTATCAGTGCCCTTTCTGCTTCTGCTAAACCGTAGCTGGGCACAGACAGATTTGCTAACACTAGAGGATATTTACGAACGGGGTCTATTTACCCAGAATGATGTGCGGGGAATTAACTGGATGGATAATGGGAAATATTACACGTCACAAGTACGGGAAGAAAACGACTACTACCAGCATATTATTCAGTATGATATTACCACCGGGGAAGCGGTTGATACGCTGGTCAACGGACGTAATTTGATACCTGAAGGCGAATCAATCGCACTGGCGTATCAACGATATTCCTTCAGTCCCGACGAGAACCGGGTGCTGATTGCTACCGAGTGGGAGCCAATTTACCGCCGTTCTTCCCGCGCTTACTACTACGTGTACGATCGGATCGATGGCTCGTTTAAGCCATTAACTGACGGCGGTAAACAGTCTTACGCTACCTTCTCGCCTGACGGCAGTAAGATAGCCTTTGTGCGGGATAATAACCTGTTTTACATGACCCTTATCGACGGTTCAGTCACCCAGATAACCGATGATGGGGAAAAGAATAAGCTTATTCACGGTAGTACCGATTGGGTATACGAAGAAGAATTTTCGGTAACCAAAGCCTTCTTCTGGTCACCCGAAGGGGATAAGATTGCCTACCTCTCGTTTGACGAATCCCAGGTACCGGAGTATAATATGCAGCTTTGGAATGGGTTATACCCCGAGGATTATCGGTTCAAATATCCCAAAGCTGGGGAGACGAACTCAACTGTTCGCGTGTCTATACACAATCTGGATGATCAGAAAACGGTTACTGTCAACCTAGGTGAAGAAACCGATATGTATATTCCTCGGATGCAGTGGACAACCGACAACAATTTGCTCTCACTCATCCGTATGAACCGTCTGCAAAATCAGTTGGAGATTGTCCACGCCGATGCTTCCACCGGGGTAACCAATGCCGTGCTAACTGAAGAAAGTGATACCTACGTAGATCTGGATTTTAATGACCAGCTTACTTACCTAAAAAACGGAAAGCAATTTGTACGAACCAGCGAACAAGATGGATTTAAACATATCTACCTGCACAACCTAGATGGTTCAGAGGTACGGCAAATTACCCAAGGTAAGTGGGAAGTGAGCCAGTTTTTGGGAGTAGACGAAGATAAAAAACTGGTGTACTACACTTCTACTGAAGTCTCGCCCCTACAACGTCATCTGTATACCATTCGAATGGATGGCAAACGGAAGAAGCAGTTGACGGAAGCGGCGGGTACCCACCGAATCACACTCAACCCCGATTTTTCGTACTACATTGACCGCTACTCTTCTGCCCAGCAACCGCTGCAAGTTAGCTTACATCAGGCTCCCAGCGGAAAGCAGGTAAAGGTTCTGGAGGATAATTCTGAGTTGCAGCAAACCGTCGCGACCTATCAAACGGGAACTAAGGAATATACGCAGGTTCCGGTGAGTGACACGCTAAAACTGAATGCTTATCTCATCAAGCCTGCTGATTTTGACTCAACCCAAACCTATCCGCTGCTCATGTTTGTATACGGCGGTCCGGGGTCACAGTTAGTGACTGATAGTTGGCTAAGTGGGAATGAGCCTTGGTTTCATTACTTAGCCCAACGAGGATATTTGGTAGCCTGCGTAGATAACCGAGGTACCGGGGCAAGGGGAAAAGCGTTTCGGACCGTAACTTACAACACATTGGGTAAATACGAAGTGGCAGATCAGATTGCCAGTGCCCGTTACTTTGGTAATTTGCCCTACGTGGACGACAATCGGATTGGTATCTGGGGCTGGAGTTACGGGGGGTACATGACACTACTAAGCACGCTACTGGGAAATGATATTTTTTCCCTGGGCGTATCAGTAGCTCCGGTTACTAACTGGCGACTATACGATACTATTTACACCGAACGCTATTTACAGACTCCGCAACTAAATCCCGAAGGCTACGATGAGTATTCCCCACTCACCCACGCTGAAAAGCTGGAAGCAGACTTACTGCTAATTCATGGAACAGGTGATGATAATGTACACTTCCAGAACGCGGTAGAAATGCAAAATGCACTAATTGCTGCCGGAAAATCCTTCGATTCGTTTTACTACCCCAACCGCAACCACGGCATCTACGGAGGTAATACCCGCTTGCACTTGTTTACGATGATTACTGAGTTTATTACCGAAAATCTATGACCGGAGGAGGGAGAATGGAAGATGGAGAAAGGAAAATATTAAATATATTCTTATAGCAGTATTCCGTTTTCCGTACTCCCTTCTCCCTTTTCCGTTCTTAATGGGCTTGCAACCAGTTCTCACCTAAGCCAATACCTACTTCCA
Organism: Bacteroidota bacterium; assembly: GCA_039198955.1. Lineage (GTDB taxonomy): Bacteria > Bacteroidota > Bacteroidia > Cytophagales > Cyclobacteriaceae > Tunicatimonas. Next base: position 73,881 of record JBCCTI010000014.1, read on the forward strand.
TTGGGACATCCAGAGGAAGGGCATCAATCATCAGTTCGCTGATTTTTTCTTGTAGCTTTGCTTGCTCGTCACGGTGAGCGTCGAAAACCAGTTCGTCGTGTACTTGCAGGATCATGCGGGATTGTAGTTTCTCCTTTCGCATCCACTCAGCAATATCTACCATCGCAATTTTAATCATGTCAGCAGCTGTACCCTGAATGGGAGCGTTAATAGCATTGCGTTCGCTGTAACCGCGCAGCGTAGGGTTACGGGAGTTAATATCGCGCAAGTAGCGCTTGCGCCCCATGATCGTTTCTACGTACAGTACTTCCCGGGCTTGCTGAATTACCCTGTCCATGTACTGCCGCACACTTGGAAACTGCTCGAAGTAGGATTTTATGATATCCGATGCCTCAGAACGGGGAATACTTAACCGTTGTGCCAGACCGAAGGCAGAAACTCCGTAGATAATACCAAAATTGGCGGTTTTAGCCTTGCGGCGCATATCAGGCGTTACGTCATCTAAAGAAACATTAAATATTTTACTTGCTGTAGCCGCGTGGATATCCTGTCCATTTTTAAAGGCATCTATCATTGTTTCGTCCTGAGCGAAGGAAGCCATAATCCGAAGTTCTACTTGAGAGTAGTCCGCTGATAACAATATAAATTCATCGCTACGGGGTACAAAGGCCTTGCGAATAAGTTGCCCCTTCTCAGTACGAATAGGAATATTCTGCAGATTTGGATTAGTAGAGCTTAACCGTCCCGTAGCTGTCACCGCCTGATTATAAGAAGTATGAACGCGATTATCCCGGGGGCTAATTAGTTTGGGTAGGGCATCGATATAAGTATTCTTGAGTTTGACCAACTCCCGATAATCCAGAATACGACGGGCGATGTCGTGTTCGGTAGCCAGATCCGAGAGAATCGCTTCGCCAGTAGCGTATTGTCCCGACTTGGTACGTTTGGGCTTTTCTAATAGTTTTAAATGGTCGAATAACACCTCGCCCAGTTGCTTAGGGGAACCAATATTAAACTCTACCCCAGCAACCCCATAAATTTCTTTCTCGATCTGAATAATATCCTCCGAAAGTTCCCCTGAAAGCTCCGCCAGCACACTTGGATCCACCTTTACCCCTTCGTATTCCATAGAGGCGAGCACCGGGACCAACGGCATTTCCATGCGATAGAATAGCTTGAGTAGCTTTTTATCTTCGCTCAGTTTTTTCTCGAAGGTTTCTTTGAGGCGGAGGGTAATGTCGGCATCTTCCCCGGCGTATTCAGTGACTTGCTCCACCGGAATATCCCGCATACTTCCCTGGTTCTTCCCTTTTTTGCCAATCAAGCTCTCGATAGAGACTGGTTTGTAGTTTAGGTAATTCTCCGCCATTGCGTCCATGGCATGGCTGGTTTCGGGATCGAGTAGGTAGTGAGCAATCATAGTGTCGAACATGGCTCCGGCTACTTCTACCTCGTACTTTTTCAGTACCAGTATATCGAACTTGAGGTTTTGCCCGATTTTTGAAATTTTCTCATCCTCCAGCAATGGCTTAAATTCATTGACTACCAGTTGTGCTTCATCTTTATCCTCAGGAACCGGAACGTAGTAAGCCTCCCCAGTTTTGCAGGCAAAAGCCAACCCGACCAACTGGGTCTCCAGGGCGTCCAGACCGTCGGTTTCGGTGTCAAAGCAGATGGCTGATTCTTTGACAAGTTCAGTAATTAGATCAGTCCGTTTCTCTTGGGTATCTACCAGCCGATAATCATGCTTGGTATTCTCGATGGATTTATCAAAAGAAAAGGGGAGCTCATTATGGTCATCGGCTAGCTCTTCATTATCAAATAAGCCACCTTGTCTTGCTGATAGATTTGGGTGTTTGTCTAGTACCCGGCGAGCGAGGGTACGAAATTCAAGATCGTCGAATAAACGCCGTAGTTCAGCTTCGTTTGGGTCATCGAGTCGTAAGTCTTGTTCGTCAAACGGAATCGGAACATCAATTTTAATAGTTGCTAACTCTTTAGAGAGTAAGCCCTGTTCACCAAACTCAATCACCCGCTCTCGTTGCTTGCCCTTCAGTTGGTCAGCATTAGCGATAACCCCTTCTACCGAACCGTATTCTTTCAGCAACTTGGAGGCCGTTTTTGGTCCTACTCCTGGAATTCCTGGGATATTATCCGAAGAATCACCCTGTAAGCCCAGCATATCGCAAACCTGCGTAACTTCCTGAATGTCAAATTTTTTAAGTACCTCTGGAATGCCAAGTATATCTACTGCGTTGCCCATATAAGCCGGCTTGTACAAGAAGATACAATCTTCTACTAGCTGTGAATAATCCTTATCAGGAGTCATCATATACACGGTAAATCCCTGGCGGGCTGCCTGCTTAGCGAAGGTCCCAATAACATCATCAGCCTCGAAGCCATCCATCTCTAGTACCGGAATATTAAACGCCCGAACAATATCTTTGACAATTGGAATGGCTATTCGGATATCTTCGGGCTGGGCCTCGCGATTGGCTTTGTATTCCTCGTATTGCTTGTGACGAAAGGTGGGCGCCGAAGTATCGAAAGCAACTGCAATATGGCTAGGCTTTTCCTTATTCAGTACTTCTACCAGTGAGTTGGTAAAGCCCAGGGCTGCCCCGGTATTCATTCCTTTAGAATTGATGCGAGGGTTCTTACTGAAGGCAAAATGTGCCCGGTAAATCAGAGCCATCGCATCCAGTAAAAACAGTTTTTTTTCAGAATCACTCATACCGCTAAGGTGAGGACATGGGGGCGGATTTCCAAGTTTGCTTGGGCGATAAAGCTCTAGCTGTTTAGAAAATGAGAGGAATTATAACAAACTTCTGTTTTTAGTACGATGTAGATATTTGCTCAATTCGTCAAGCTTCACCCCCTCGTGACTACAAAATATTTCGGGTAGGCTAAGTTGCTTTTATACGGCTTATACGAATAACGCTATTTGGTGCATTTTTTCCCAGCTTGATAGGGGTACTATTTTTCGTTTCTGGCGCACTTTTTGTAAAAAAACTAATAGTCAATACCATAGCACTATCAGAGGCCTTTTTTCCATTCTAGTAAATTAATACTGAGGTTTGTCAGATCGGGAGAGTATCCGTAGTTTTGCCCCTAGTTTATGGTAACCCCATCAATTATAAAGTGACGTGAAGCGGGTTTACGCCGCAAAGTAATGTATGATTAGAAAGCACCTTCTTTGTCCTTTTTTCTTTCTGTTAGTACCCGCGCTAGTTGCCGTTTACGGGCAAGATGCGTCAAGTCTGCTCCGCCAGCAGGACTGGAGCCGAGTGCGGGTAGATGATTATTCCGACGATCAGGTACGTCGTCTTATTCAGACTGCCGAAGACCGAAACATTAGTATTCAGAATATTCAGGAGCAGGCAGTTTACCGAGGCATGCCCCGTACTGAAGTGAATAAGTTGCTCCAGCGCATCCGAAGGCTGCAACGTAGTTCCCCCGGTCGTAATCAAAATGGTGTACCTTCTGCTTTTTCTGATACTGAGGCTGATAGTCTGGCACAAATGTCTCAACGGGATACTTCTCTAGACAATATCACTGCTGAAGAGCAGAAAGTGTTTGGGTTTAATATTTTTAATAGTCAGGACTTAACATTTGAACCTAATCTGACCATTGCTACCCCTAAGAATTACCAGTTGGGTTCTGGCGACGAGCTTTCTATCAATATATGGGGAGCTTCTCAACAAGATTATTTGCTAGAAATAGACCGAAGTGGTGCCATTCGTATTGATAATCTGGGTCCAGTATACGTGAATGGCCTGACGATAGAAGAGGCTGAGCGACGAATCATCAATCGCTTATCTGAGATCTATGCCGGACTGCGGGGCAACCGGGAACGTCCCCCGAATACCTACGCTGAGGTTACCTTGGGCGGGGTACGCAGCATAAAAGTAACTGTTGTCGGTGAAGTTCGGAAACCGGGAACATACACCTTATCCTCGCTAGCGTCAGCATTTAATGCGCTATATCTATCGGGAGGGCCCTCTTTTATTGGCTCGTTTCGAAATGTAGAAATTGTACGGGGAGGAGAAGTGGTAGAAGCCCTAGATATGTATGACTTTCTAGTCGGATCAGAAGAAACTGCGGCTACGGCTCAACTACAAGATCAAGACATTATTCGGGTGACTCCTTACGATACCCGAATTGAACTAGAAGGGCAGATCAAACGGCCAGGTTACTACGAAATGAAGAAAGAAGAAACTCTAGCCGAAGCGATTGAGTTTGGGGGTGGTTTTACTGATCGGGCCTATACCCATCGATTAAAAGTAACCCGCAATACACCCCGGGCCAAGAAGATTATGGATGTTACTCAGCCAGAAATCAGCAGCTTTCGACACGAAAACGGCGATGTAGTTTCAATTGATTCTATTTTAGATCGGTACGAGAACCGAGTGGAAATACTAGGAGCTGTTTTTCATCCGGGTGAATATGCTCTTACAGAAGGATTAACCGTTCGGGAGCTGATTGAAAAAGCTGAAGGGCTACGGGAAGATGCCTATGTGGGACGTGCTCAGCTTTATCGCCAAGATGCTGACCTTACGCCCCAACTACTATCAATTGACCTACGCGAGGTACTAAGTGGCAACAGCCAGCCAATTCTTTTGCAACGGGAAGATAAACTGCGGGTGTATGCCATTACCGATCTAGAAGAAAGCTACACAGTTCGCATTGGTGGGGAAGTACCCGCCCCAGACTATTACCCTTACATGGAGGGTATGACACTGGGTGATCTGATTGCACTGGCTGGAGGAGTAAAAGAATCAGCTTATAATTCTAAAGTGGATGTTGCCCGTCCCATAAGAAACATCAGCGAAGGAACAAATGGTACTAATGGGTCTGCTACCACCAAAACCTTTCATTTCGAGATTAATTCTGCACTAACCATATCCGAGGAAGCCGCTAGCTTTAATCTCAAACCCTCCGATCAGATATTTGTACGACAATCACTGGATTACGAACCGGAACAAACGGTATACGTTACTGGTGAAGTAGCCTATCCTGGCGAATATGCTATCACCAGCAAAAACGAAAATATTTCAGATTTAGTGGTTCGGGCTGGTGGCCTAACCCCTTATGCCTACCAGGACGGTGCCCGCCTAATCCGACTCAACCCCGTTTACTACGAGGAAAAAGAAGTAAAAGAAGAACTGCTGCGGGATTCTTTACGGTTCTTGCGCTACCGAAGGTACTTCTTGAATGAACCTTCATCTAATCAGCCACAATCAGCGGGGAGTAATCCAAACTCGTTGCAGCCTGTAATGATCGTGGATGAAGATGATGTAGAGGTACCTCGTTATCGCCTAAATGAACTAGAAACACAGAGCATTGGTATAGATTTAGAAAAAATTCTGGATCAACCCCGTTCTAAATATAACATTAGACTATTACCAGGTGATACTCTTGAGGTACCCCGGCAATTACAAACAGTCCGTATGAGTGGCCAGGTATTATATCCAGTTTCTTCTCGCTATGATCGGTCTAAAAGGTTTAAAAGCTACATTGCCGAGTCAGGCGGGTTTACCCTGAGTGCTGATAAAAAGAGGTCATATATTATTTATGCTAATGGTTCGGTAGACCGTACCCGAAGTTTTCTATTTTTCAAGAACTATCCTAGAGTAAAACCCGGAGCTGAAATTATCGTGCCGGTAAAGCCCCCTCGGCAAGGATTGAGTCCTCAGGCGTGGGTGAGCATTGGTTCGGCCTTAGGTACTTTAACCCTTACTATTATCACTATCTTGGATCGTCTAGAAGACTAACCGTAGCCTTACACAATGACATAAATGGATTGAGAATTGGAAACACAGGAAGAATATAAACAAATACGTGAGAAACCTACTCCCACACAGGTGGACCCTCCCCAACACACAGGCTCCTACAACGGGTCAACCGAGGGAGATATTGATCTTGTTGTATTATTCAAAGAAGCATGGAAGAGAAGGCGCACTGTTCTTTTTTCTCTACTCGCTACATCAGTATTGGGATTTATCATCGCTTTGTTAAGTCCTGAAGAGTATACAGCTAAAATCAGGCTGATGCCCCAAGCTACAAATACAGGAAATAATGCTTCTAGCATACTTCAACGCCTAGGTGGACTTTCTGGCATAAGTTTTGGCAGTGCGTCGGGAACGATCAATCCTATGCTATATCCGGATATTACTAGCAGTTCTCCTTTCTACTTATTTCTGTTGGATAAATCTTTACACTTTCCTACTCAGGATACTACTATGACTTTACAACACTATTTTAGTGTACTGGATCAACCCACCTTTCTGGATATTCTAAAGAAATATACTATTGGGCTGCCGAAAATTCTCATCCGCCTTCCTATTCAACTATTTCAGCCTGACAAACCTACTCAGCTACCCCCCGACACTGAAGCTACAGTAACTCCGAATGATACTGATCTAACTGAACTAAGTACTGATTCAAATCTACACCCATATCTCCCAGTAACTATCAGTCCGCAAGAACTCGCTGTGATAGCGAAAATAAGACCTCGGGTTGAAACTGAAATAGAGCCTAATGGTACTCTTAGTGTAAGTGCCACTATGCCCGATCCTTTAGTAGCTGCTAATACTACTGAACTGGCCGTAGATTATTTGACTAATTACATTACTGATTATCGAGTAGAAAAGGCACAGCAAGACCTAGACTTTATAAACCAGCAGTACGAGGAGAAGAAAGAACGATACATTCGAGCTCAGCAGCAGGTGGCAACTATGAAAGATAGAAATGCTAACCTGGTTACAGAAAGAGGACGGACAGAACTCGAGCGGGCTCAGACAGAATATGACCTTTCGTTTGGACTCTATCAAAGCATAGCCCAGCAATTAGAGCAAGCCAAAGTAAGAGTACAAGAGGAGACTCCAGTGTTCAAAATATTAGAGCCAATCCAAGTACCTTTAGGTCCTAGCGAACCCAATAGAGAGCTAATTGTCATACTATCGGCTGTGGCGGGAGTTGTTATCGGAATAGCTATTGTCATTGTACAAATTATTTATTCACGAATTAAGCCCTATTTTTAATGAAAGAAGATCACACCATACACCAGAAAAAGATCTGTATCCTAGGATTAGGCTACGTAGGTCTTCCTCTTGCTGTAGAATTCGGTAAGAGATACCAAGTGATAGGCTATGACATCAATCAAAAGAGGGTAGAAGAGCTAAGGATCGGATTTGACGCTACACGAGAGGTCACTTCTGAAGAGATGGAATTATCTAATGGATTTCAATGCACTAGCAATCTGGAGGACATTCAGCAGTGTAATGTGTTTATTGTTACAGTACCCACTCCCATTGACGAATTTAAAAAACCTGACCTCACCCCCCTATACTCAGCGAGTGAAACTGTGGGCAAAGCCCTCAAAATCGGTGACATTATCATATACGAATCTACGGTGTATCCTGGCTGTACCGAAGATGATTGTGTTCCTATATTAGAAAAGGTAAGTGGTTTAAAATTCAATCAAGACTTCTTTTGTGGTTACTCTCCTGAAAGGATAAACCCCGGTGATAAAGAACACCGGGTGAATACCATCAGAAAAGTTACCAGTGGAAGTACACCAGAAGTTGCCAATCTGGTTGACCAGTTGTATGCGTCAATTATTACCGCTGGCACCCATCAAGCTTCTTCCATCCGGGTGGCTGAGGCTGCCAAAGTCATTGAAAATGCCCAGAGGGACATTAACATTGCCTTTGTCAATGAGTTAGCCCTGATTTTTGATCGCCTGGGAATAGACACTAAGGAAGTGCTAGAAGCAGCGGGAACCAAGTGGAATTTTCTGCCGTTTAGTCCGGGTTTGGTGGGCGGACACTGTATTGGAGTAGACCCTTTTTATTTGACCTACAAAGCCGAAAGCGTGGGGTATCATCCCCAGGTAATTCTGGCAGGGCGACGTATCAATGATAATATGGGTATTTTTGTGGCTAACAAGCTGGTGAAGCTACTTTCGCAAAAAGGAAGTGCCATTCGTGATGCTAAAGTACTGGTGCTTGGTATCACTTTTAAAGAGAACTGTCCAGATATTAGAAACAGTCGAGTTATCGATATTATCCGGGAGTTGCAGAGCTTTGGAATCAATGTAGAAATATATGATCCTTTGGCAGATGCTGGGGAAGTTCGTCACGAATACGGATTGTCATTAGTAGAAAATCTACAGGATGCCTACGATGGCATTGTGATTGCAGTAGGACACGACGCTTTCCGGAATATACGTTGGTCAAAATTTCGGGAAAGTGGTACAGTGATTTATGACGTAAAAAGTTTTCTGGACAAAGCGTTGGTTGATAACCGATTATAGATATGCAAGAGAAGGTTTTAATTACAGGTGTAGCAGGGTTTATTGGTTTTCATCTAGCCAATAGGCTGGGAAAAGAAGGTTATCAGGTAATAGGCATAGATAATCTCAATGATTATTATGATGTAAACCTCAAAGAAGACCGCTTGGCTCTTTTGCAGGAAAATCATTCAAACTTTATTTTTCAGAAGGCTGAACTAGAAGACAAGTCCATTATTGACCAACTGTTTGAAGAGTATCGTTTCGATTACGCAGTAAATTTGGCGGCTCAGGCAGGTGTGCGATATTCACTTAAGAATCCGTATGCTTACACAGCTTCCAATGTCACCGGATTTCTTAATATCCTGGAGGGCTGCCGTCATTTTCCGGTAAAGCATTTGTTGTACGCTTCTTCTAGTTCAGTCTATGGTGCTAATACTCAGATGCCGTTTTCGGTGCACCACAATGTAGACCATCCGGTTTCTCTGTACGCAGCTACCAAGAAGGCCAACGAGCTGATGGCACATACGTACTCCCATCTGTATAATATTCCGACTACTGGATTGCGATTTTTCACTGTGTATGGCCCCTATGGTCGCCCAGATATGGCCCTCTTTCTATTTACCAAAGCCATACTGGAAGATCGTCCTATTGATGTGTACAACCATGGTAATATGAAGCGGGACTTTACCTACGTAGACGATATTGTAGAGGGAATTGCGCGTTTGCTACCAAGAACAGCCCAACCTAATCCCGACTGGAAGGGTGATTATCCAGATAGTGCTACCAGTTTTGCGCCCTACAAAATCTATAACATCGGCAATAATCGACCTATAAAATTACTGGATTTTATAGAAGAAATAGAGAAAAACTTAGGTAAGGAAGCAAAGAAAAATTTTATGCCCATTCAGGATGGAGACGTACCAGCTACCTACGCTGATGTAGAGGCCTTAATGCAAGATACTGGGTTTAAACCAGAAACCAGCATTCAAGAAGGCATTAAAAAGTTTGTGGAATGGTACCGAGTGTATTACAAAGTATAGCGTATGCCCAAGACAATCATCGATGCTAATAAAAGTGCCTTTGCACTTGATTTAAAAGAACTGCTGGATTACAGAGACCTATTTTACACATTAGCTTACCGCGATTTTAAGGTAAAATATGCCCAGACCTTTCTGGGTCTTGCTTGGGCATTCATTCAGCCGTTTATGACATTAGTGGTATTTGCTTTAGTATTCAGCCGGGGGTTGCAGATAGATACTGGTGATATACCTTACACCTTATTCGCGGCCTGTGGTTTGGCTTCCTGGACGTATTTCTCGTCGGTAATGGGGCAGGCTGGGTCTTCTATTATTGGGGCACAAGGCATGGTACAAAAAATCTACTTCCCCCGGTTAGTGATTCCTTTATCGAAGGCCGTCGTCGGACTTATTGATTTTAGTATTACCCTGCTAGTGATTGTAATACTCATGATATTCTATCAATTTGCTCCTTCAGCGAACATAGTATTTCTGCCCTTTTTTATCGTAATGGCCATAATAGCTGCATTAGGAGTAGGTATATGGTTGAGCGCCCTTACCATCCGTTACCGGGACTTCCAGCACATTATTCCTTTTCTGCTACGGTTCGGTATGTTCTTTACCCCAGTGGCGTACCCAGCAGTTTTACTAATCAAACGAATGCCGGAGTGGGCATCCATAATTTATTATCTAAATCCTGTGGCTGGAATTATAGATGGGTTCCGCTGGAGTATCTTGGGTTCAGAACCGCCGGGTACACTGTCGTACATTTCGTTTGGCGTGGTAATATTATTATTCGTTAGCTCACTATTTTATTTTAAAAAAGTGGAGCGAATCATTGCTGATATCGTATAAATATGAGTGACGTTGCAATATCAGTAGAAAACATCTCAAAACGCTACCTTATTGGAGATACCTCAAGTGGTAGTCTACGTGAAGTACTAACCGGCTTTTTCTCCAACCAAGGTTCTCAGAAAACTGAAGAGTTCTGGGCACTAAAAGATATTTCTTTTGAAGTAAAACGAGGAGAAGCCATTGGAATTATTGGTAAAAATGGAGCTGGAAAAAGTACACTACTAAAAGTCCTTTCCCGTATTACCGAGCCTACTACTGGGCGAATTGAGATAGATGGTAGGGTGTCTTCCTTGTTGGAAGTAGGTACTGGCTTTCACCCCGAGCTTACTGGGCGCGAGAATGTCTTTTTGAATGGTACAATTTTGGGTATGTCGCGTGATGAGATTAAAGCCAAATTCGATGAAATTGTAGATTTTAGCGGGGTTGAGAAGTTTCTGGATACTCCGGTGAAACGTTACTCTTCAGGTATGAAGGTAAGGTTAGCCTTTGCTGTAGCAGCGCACTTAGAACCTGAAATTCTTATTGTTGATGAAGTATTAGCAGTAGGTGACGCTGAATTCCAAAGTAAGTGCTTGGGAAAGATGAGAGATGTGGCAGGAGAAGGGAGAACGATATTATTCGTTAGTCATAATATGGGAGCCGTAAAAAGCCTGTGTCAGCGAGGTATTTTCCTACAGCAAGGTAAGGTTGCAAAAACAGGCACTGCCTCTGAGGCAGTTGATTACTACCTTGAGAATGCGGTTGAGTTGAAGGGAGTATTTTCTCTACCACTCCCCAGTTTAGAGAGTCAGCTTGAAAAGCTTGGTTACGCTACAGAAATTACTATTGAGAATGAACAAAGCGAAATCACTTCCATATTACCGTTGGCTAAACCTTGGCAGGTTAGAGTAAAGTTTACGCTGTTGAACCATGTATCTCACTTTATCATCGCTATTGGAATAAAAACTACCGATGACACCGCTATTCGTACTACTTGGTCTAAGCCTCAAGATTTAGAGCCAGGTGATTATGAAGCCGTCTTCCGTGACGATTCCGTTTTTCTATGTAGCGGGGTATATAAATTAGCCATTGGTTTATCTAGCCGAGAGCGTTCTTTTCAATACTTTAGTGAAGGGGCATACATTGAGTTTGATGATTTCGTGAAAAAGGATACTGCATTGAGAAACAATTCCGGTCTAATATTAAATCAAATGAGTGTTAACATCTCACAAAATGTGCTGAGTTAATAAAAGAGAGATCATGAAAGAAAGGTCGTGGTACCACTTCTTATTTCCTTCTTCGCAGAACAATCCAGATCAGGTGAGCCACCAAAAGGGAAGAGTCACATTCTCTCAATCTGGTGAAGATATTATCATTGACCATCTGTTTCGTATTCTGAAAATAGATCACCCTACCTACATTGATGTAGGAGCTCATCATCCTTATAATATCAATAACACCGCACTACTTTATGAAAGAGGTTGTCGAGGGATCAATATTGAACCTGACCCGCGACTTTTTGAGAATTTTGTTAAATATAGAAAGGATGATATAAACTTAAACATAGGCATTTCAGATGAACCTGCTGTTCTTGATTTTTTCGTCATGTCATCTCCAACGTTAAATACCTTTTCAAAAGAAGAAGCTATCCGCATGGAGCAAGAAACTAATTACCGAATTGCAAGACGTGAGCAAATCAAAGTAGATACCATTAATAACGTCGTACAGCAACATCATAATGGGATATTTCCTGATTTTTTCTCCCTAGATGTTGAGGGTTTTGATCAAAGAATTCTGAAATCTATTGACTTTTCCGTTCATCGGCCTGCCGTTATTTGTGTTGAGACCCTAACTTTCTCCGACCAAGGATTAGGAATAAAATTACAGGAAACATCTCAATATTTAGAGTCAAAAGGTTATTTTATGTATGCTGATACTTATATCAACAGCCTTTTTGTAGATCAACATAAGTGGTCAACTACCTCTTAGTAATTATGATATTTCAAAGCAAGATCAAAGAAATCAAAAGTAGAAGATTACAACGCCAGCGACAAGCTCAAAAAGTTGCTGCTTTTAACCAGCAATATCGAAGACTACAAGAGCAAGAAAAAAGCACTCAGCAGCGCTTCAAGCTGATAGATAGGGATCTAAAACCGATGCTTAATGATAATACTACCAAGACTAGTTTTGACCGACACTATATCTATCATACTGCTTGGGCTGCTCGCGCACTGAAAAAGACTACCCCTGAACTGCATGTCGATATATCGTCTACGCTATATTTCTGCTCTATTGTATCAGCTTTTGTACCAGTAGACTTTTATGATTACCGCCCAGCCGAACTTAAGTTAAGTAATCTTACCTCAAAAAAAGCTGACCTAACCAACCTACATTTTGCCGATTCATCAGTTTCTTCAATCTCCTGCATGCATACGGTGGAGCATGTAGGTTTAGGTAGGTACGGAGACCCTCTAGATTACGATGGTGATATTAAAGCTATTAATGAATTAAGTCGGGTACTTGCCAAAGGTGGTAATCTTCTATTTGTAGTACCTGTTGGGAGAGAAGCTAAAATTATATTTAATGCTCATCGCATTTATACTAAAGATTTGGTAACTGAGCTATTCGCTTCTCTGGAGTTACAAGAGTTTGCGCTTATTCCAGAGAAAGCTTCTGATGGTGGACTGGTAGATAATCCTTCCTCAGAATTACTCAATCACCAAAACTATGCTTGTGGATGTTTCCGGTTCACTAAGAAATAATATGCAAAGACTGCAAAGAATAGCCGCAAAAACACTTTTTCCTAAACTCACCGATACCAATGTGGGTACCCATAACGAAGCTACCCGGCATCAATGGATGAAGGAAACACTTAAAAAAATACCTGCCGGAGCCAGAATTTTAGATGCTGGGGCTGGCGAGCTACGCTTTAAGAAATACTGTACTCACTTGGAGTATGTGAGTCAGGATTTTGGTCAATATGATGGACAAGGAGATCAAGCTGGTTTACAAACTAAGACTTGGGATAATTCTAAACTGGATATTGTATCTGATATTATAGATATACCCGTAGAATCTGAAAGCTTCGATGCTATCATGTGTAATGAAGTATTAGAACACGTCCCCAACCCAGTGGCTGCCATCCGAGAATTACATAGAATATTAAAGAAAGAAGGTTATCTCATTCTTACTGCGCCATTTTGCTCTCTTACTCACTTTGCTCCCTACCACTTTAGTACCGGATTTAGCCGATATTACTACGAGACCCATCTCGAGGCACTCGGATACGATATTCTAGACTTGCATACCAATGGAAACTATTTTGAATACCTCGCGCAAGAGTTAAGACGTCTTCCTTCAGTTGGTGATCAATATACCCAACAAAAACCGGATTCATCCCAGAAACTAGCTCTTAAAGCCATACTTAGTTACCTAGAACAAGCCAGTCAAGCCGATCAAGGATCTGATGAGTTGTTGTGTTTCGGATATCAGGTGTTTGCACAGAAGTAACAGTACGCAATATGTTTGTAGTTAGACTAAGCGGTGGGTTGGGTAATCAAATGTTCCAGTATGCTTTTGGTCAAGCATTATCTCTATCGCACTCTCAACCAGTTTATTATGATTTGTCCTTTTATCGCCAAAAACAGGAAAATACAACCCCCCGAACATACGAACTTGATATTTTCGAGGCGTCAGTAAGTGAAATAGAAATAGATTCGTATGAGAGAGCTCCCTTTCCTAGTTCTTTGATAAAACGGTGGTATCTATTTTTTACCAGTATGAGAAGAGATAAATATCTTATTCAGATTGATGAATATCATTATAAACCTATATTATCTTCTTCCTTTTTGCGAAAGTACAAATGGTACTTTAATGGGTACTGGCAGAATGAAAATTACTTCAAAACCTATAGTCAAAAAATTCTACATGATTTTACTCCTAAAGATAATTTATTCTCCAGTACGCTAGAAAAGGATGCTGCTGATATTCAACAATGCAACGCCATAAGTATCCACTTCCGCCGGGGAGATTACGTAAGTAACACCAAAACTGCACAGCACCACGGAGTATGCTCAATAGAGTATTACATGAATGCCGTACAGTATGTAGCTAAACGAGTTGAATCGCCTTATTTCTACATTTTTTCTGATGATATAGATTGGGTTAAGAGCAATTTTTCATTAAGGTACGGTAACCGGGTTATTGAGGGTAATAACCAATATAACAGCTTTACAGATATGTACCTGATGAGTCTTTGTAAGCATCATATTATTGCAAATAGTACATTCAGCTGGTGGGGTGCTTGGCTTGGCAGAAATCCTGATAAAATCGTAATAACTCCTCAGAGATGGTTTGCAGACTTCTCTAGAAATGAGGAAAAGAAGAGTATTGTTCCCCCTGACTGGATTAGGCTCTAATGGAACCTGTGATTAGTGTCCTCATGGCTGTTTATAATGCCGAGAAGTATGTAGCTGCTGCTATTGAAAGTATTCTTAATCAATCTTTTAAGAATTTTGAGTTTATTATTCTTGATGATGCCTCGACTGATAGTAGCAAAAAAATTATCTGTGGATATCAAGACGAAAGAGTGAGATTTATAGAAAACAAGTACAATATTGGACTTACTCACTCACTCAATAAAGGTATCGCTCTTTGTAAAGGCAGATACATTGCTCGAATGGATGCAGATGATATTAGTACACCCGAACGATTAGAGAAACAAGTGGCTTTCATGGAGACCCATCCCGATATAGGAGTTTGCGGTACGTGGGTGTACTATCTTCGGGAAGATGGCAAACGAAACCTGTGGAAATATCCTGAGGAAGATAGAACAATCCGTACAGAGTTGCTACTTTACAACCGTCTGGCTCACCCTTCAGTAATACTTCGGCGTAGTATTGTAATTAATCACCAGCTACACTACAATCCTGAATTTTACACATCTCAAGATTATGATCTTTGGGTAAGAATGAGTTGTTACTGCAAGTTGGCTAACCTTTCTGAGCCACTAGTTAGATATCGCCATCACAATCAAAGTATAAGTCATACGAAACAACGGCTTCAGAGAAGAAATACTAACCAAATTCGCCTCTATCAGCTAATAAAAATGGGTATTCAACCTAGTTGGCGACAATGGAAGCTTCATCTTGAGTTAATTGACCAACGCCCACTTCGTTCAGTAAATGCTTTAAAAGAAACCTTGAAATGGCTGATAACGCTAAAAAAGGCCAACCAGTTAACAAATGTATATACTTCAGAAAATTTACACGACTTTTTAACCAGACAATGGCATTGGTCTATTCATAATACCACAACTTATAATTTAAAGTTATTATATCTTTGCCTGATAAGTCCATTTCCATACGTTAGTTCCCTTTCTAAAAGTCAGTTGCTACGTTTTTTGTTAGCATGTATCGAGGGGGCTAGGTAATATCAGTAAACTGTGACCCAGAAGAGAATTACCATCATAATCTGTACTTATAACCGGGCTAATATTTTAAGTGACTGCTTACAATCTTTAGTAGAACAAACCTGTGACCCCTCATTGTTTGAAGTGCTGATTGTCGATAATAATTCTACCGATGAAACCCCCCAGATTGCTCGACAATACACTGAGCAGTACACTCATTTTCAGTTAGTAAAAGAAGAATTACAGGGACTTAGCCATGCCCGTAATCAGGGCTATCAAGAAGCAAATACCCCTTGGGTGAGTTACGTAGATGATGACGCTAAGGCTTATCCTAATTATGCAGAACGGGCTATTTGGACTATTCAGAACTTTGATTTTGATTGCTTTGGAGGTACATATTATGCATGGCACAAGTATGGAAAGCCTAGTTGGCTACCCGATAATTACGGTACCAAATCTCTAATTCAAGAAGAAGTAGGTATCATGGAGAAGGGTTTTGCCTCAGGCGGGGTCATTGTCTTTAAAAAATCGGTATTAGAAGCATTAGGTGGGTTTCCAACTCACCTAGGGATGACAGGCAACAAAATCTCTTACGGTGAAGAAATCTACCTTCAGACCCAAATGAGAAGTCAAGGCTATATTCTGGGTTTTGATCCTGAATTAAAGATTGACCACTTAGTAGCTAAATATAAACTGAAATTATGGTGGCACGTAAAGTCGAGCTTTCGCAAAGGCGAAACTAGCTGGGAAACTTTTGAACATTCGGTAAAAAACAAAAAATTAACTTATATAGGTAAAAAAGCCCTTTATACACTACGGGATAATATAAAATCCCATACACCTCGGCTAACAAAGACCAGCTATAGTTGGCAACATTGGGTGATGGATGTTATCAACCCGCTGGCTAAGGAATTAGGGCGACTATGGGGAGCATATCGGCTAAAACAGAGATATTAGAAATAGGTTGTTCTCCCTCAGAAGCAAAATGGCTTGATTACTACAAACGATTTATTGGTATAGATGCAACCAAAAGACAATACCCCTGCGCCAATTGTTCTATTCGTATACAACCGCCCGGAACATACCCGACAGACTCTGGAAGCTCTTACCAAAAATAAGCTAGCAAAGGAATCAATACTATACGTCTATGCTGATGGTCCTAAGCCTAACACGGATGTAGAAACTCAGGAAAACATAGCAAAAACCCGAGAAGTAGTACGCCAAAAGCAGTGGTGTAAAGAAGTCCACACAAAAGAAGCTGAAGATAATAAAGGGTTAGCCAACTCTATTACCGAGGGAGTAACCGAAGTGGTTAATAAGTACGGTAAAGTAATAGTGCTGGAAGACGATATAGTAACGTCACCGGGCTTTCTGCAATACATGAATGATGCCCTTAATATTTATGAAAGCCACGAAGAGGTTATGCATGTATCAGGATACATGTTTCCTGTGAATATAAGCCTACCGAGCACCTTTTTCTATAATACTGCTTCCTGTTGGGGATGGGGTACTTGGCAACGGTCTTGGAAGCACTTTAACCCAAACGCAAGGTTTTTAGCGAGAAAAATTAAAGAGCAAAACCTGATAGAATCATTTAATATAGAAGGTACATATCCTTATTTCTATAAAGTTTTAGTAGATAATGCAGAAGGTAAACAAAAGACCTGGGCCGTAAAGTGGTACGCATCTTTTTTTCTACAAGGAGGTCATGCCCTTCACCCATACCCCTCATTAGTAAACAATATTGGCAACGACGGCAGTGGAATAAACAGTCCCAATACGAATAGATTTGGCTGGGAAATCTTGGCTACTTCCATTGAAGTAAATCTCATTCCCATCACCGAATCAAAAAAAGCCAGGCGGGCCATTCGAGAGTATTACCGGAAACATTACCATAAAAAAAGTAATCTTCGAGCCAGATTGTTAGCTGTAGCACCTCACCGAGTAAAACATATAATTAAGAAGAATACAGACGCTAACTACAAACGTCAGTTCAAGGAGAGACAGAGACTTCGTCACCTTCCCCGATATGAGGCTACTACCACTACTTTCTTGGGAAAGGAAATTACGATACCTGATGCTGCTTCTTTCTTATTTATGAAAAAGGAGATATTTGAGCAGGAAATCTATAAGTTTCATTCTAGTAATAACTTTCCTCTTATTCTAGACTGTGGGGCGAATATCGGACTAAGCATTATATATTTTAAGAAATTATTTCCCAATGCTAGGGTTATTGGATTTGAACCTGACGAGAAAATATTTGATATACTGGAGAACAACCTAAACGCATTTGAATTATCAAATATTACTTTAGAGAAAAAAGCTGTTTGGAAGGAAGAAACTATACTGAAGTTTGTCTCTGAAGGGGCTGATGCCGGAAGGCTAGTAGAAGGTCAACCCAATGAAGTGCAAAAGGAGGTAGAAACTGCTAGATTAAAGGATTATTTACAAGAACCTATTGATTTCCTGAAAATAGATATTGAAGGTGCAGAAATGGAGGTAATTATGGACTGTAAGGATCAACTGCACCATGCAGACCGAATATTTATAGAATATCACTCTTTTGTAAATAAAGCCCAGTCTTTGGATAAAATTTTAGAAATTCTTAAAAATAGTGGTTTTCGTTACCACATTCAATCTCCAGGTTTGCAGTCAAAACAACCTTTTATTAAAATAAACGAAATGTTAGGTATGGATATGCAACTTAACATTTATGGATTTAAGCCAAACTAACTTATGATAAACAAAATCTTTAATCGAGGTAAGAGAAAAGATAATGATGGTTTCTACGCTCAAGGAAAGGAAGATTTTCTGGTTGTCCAGCTACTCAATCTAGAGAGGCCCGGGCTTTACATAGATGTGGGAGCGCATCATCCTGTTAAACTAAGTAATACCTATTATCTTTATCAATCTGGATGGCGGGGCATTTGTATTGAGCCTAATGAAGATCTGATAGAGCGCTATAAGCAAAACCGCCCCCAAGATTCCATATATAACATTGCTGTTTCTAACTTTGAAGGTGAGGCCGACTTTTATATGGGTCAGTATACCGTACATGCTTCCTTGCAGTCGAATAAAAATACAGAATTGGCTAAAAGGCAAGTGCCGGTTAGAAAGCTTGAAAATATCTTAGATGAAAAGGGAGTTACTGACATTGATTTTTTATCAGTAGATACTGAAGGAACCGAAGTAGATGTACTAGAGGGGCTGAACCTAAACCGCTATCGTCCCAAACTAATTTTAGCTGAGTACAACACATCTAGCAGCGCAAATCTAGCTTTACAACCTTACCTTCTTAATAATGGATATCAGCTCATTTTTATCAATACATGGAATATGCTTTTTTCCAGGGACGCTGAAAATGATCTAATTCAACTCTATAAAAATATAAACCTTGAGATACGTCCGATATGATTTCGTCGGTAAAAAGCGCTATGCGAGCATCGGCTACCTTTATTCGCCACTGGCAGAAGAAAAGAATACGGCAGAAAATTTTGAATAAAAAAACCAAGAGAGCGCAGCATCACTATGACCCTACTCCTGAAATAACGTTTGTTATCCAGTTTTTTAATAAAAAGCAAAACGTTAATCAAATCTTTAGGGCAATCCAGCCATTCGAGCACGCTGAAATTATAGTGATAGATGACGGTTCAATAGATGGCTCGCATAAAGAATGGATGCGGCTGTTAACCAAACCTAACCATTTTCTACTTCACTCAAATGACTTACATGAAGTAATCACCTATGATCGTGCGTTGAGGATGGCAAAAGGAAAGTTTGCCTGTTTACTGCAAGACGATGACTTTCCCATAGGGGAAAAGTGGGTAACAGAGGCTTTAAACCTTCTTAATAACTATCCCACGATGATTATTTTAGGTGGAAAGAGTGGCTTAGAAGTAAAACTTCCTGATGAACCCAAGCATAAAAATGATAATGAGTATAGTATTACCGAAAATATAGCATCCGCCCCGGGGATAACTAAGTATCGGCTCTTTAGTGATCCAATATATTTATGTCCTAGGACTAATGTTCCTTTTATGTTCTGTTCAGCTATAAACCGGGCTCCCATGTTTGTAAATACACAAGCCTACCTCAAATTAGGTGGCACAGATCTCTCTTTTGCGCCTTTTCAGTGCGATGACTTCGACATTTGTTTGAGAGCATGGAAGAGTGGGTACAAAGTAGGATTTTACCATGCTAACTTTAGGAGAAATATTAATATAGGGGGTATGCGACTGTTTAATGCTGAGATTGTATCAGGTCAGGCGGCTAAGAATTGGAAGAAGATATACCAGATTCATAGTCACTTTATTGCCGAAGAAGTTCATCAATTAGTTAAGGCTGCAAATTCTTCACTTGATAAAATAGAAGGTCATATTTCCTAACAGACGATTAGTTGATAAAAAGGATGAACATCCTTCATATAAATACCAAAGACATTGGGGGGGCTGCCGTAGCTGCTATCAGGCTTCATAGAGGGTTATTGCAACAAGGGATAGATTCTAAATTTCTGTTTCAGGAGAATAAAACGAACGAAATAGAGCAAAGCTATTACTGGAAACAAAAAGAGAACACACTAAAACAACAACTTCTGAATAAGTTGGCTTTTTGGCAAACCAAACAACAAAAAAACAAGCAAAGGTTAAAAGGTTTCCCTAGAAACTACGATATGTTTAGCTTTGCCGATAGTGATGTAGATATTACCCAACACCCTCTCTGTAAAGAGGCGGACATAATTAATTTACATTGGGTGCCTCGCTTTCTTGACTACCTTTCTTTCTTCAGAAAATGTAAGAAACCGTTAGTCTGGACATTACACGATATGAACCCTTTTAGCGGCGGATTTCATTATCGGCGAGATGTTGAGAAAAATACTGGCGGTATGCAGGAACTGAACCGGCAGATATATGCGGTAAAAAAAGAAGCTCTCGGTCAGTGTCATTCGCTTAGTGTAGTAGCACCTTCTCACTGGATGTATAAGTCAGCCAGACAGAGCGAATTATTAGGTGATTTTCCAGTATATCATATTCCCTACGGGGTAGACACTACAGTTTTTAAGCCCTACGATCAGGCCTTTGCCCGTCAGGTTTTTAATTTGCCTCAGGACAAGAAAATATTATTATTTATCAGTGACTCGCTGAGCAACGAACGTAAGGGGTTTGATCTTCTGCTGAATGCCATTACTGGTATTAAGGATGATTCGTTTTGGTTATGTGCGGTAGGAAAGAAAACGACAGACATGGATGAACTAAAAAATATCACTTACTTAGGTAGAATAAGCGATGAGCGTTTAATTGCCTTACTATATAGTGCCTGTGATGCTTTTGTGTTACCATCTCGTGAGGATAATTTTCCTAACGTCCTTTTGGAAGCAACTGCCTGCGGTACGCCAGTTATAGCTTTTCCGGTAGGAGGTGTACCAGATATTATAGAAGATGGAAAAAATGGCTTAATTGCGAGTGAAGTCTCTTATTCTGCGCTATCGGAGGCTATTAAGACATTAAGACTGTCTAAATTTAATTCACAAAACATAAGTGATGCTACCAAAGAACGCTACAACTTGAATATTCAGGCTACCAGATATAGAGATCTCTATAGCGCGATACTCAAGTAAGGCGCATCTTGACTAGTTCGACAGGACAAAAGATGTGGTAAGGCAAAGAGCTCGAGTAGACAAGCTACAAATTAGGTATGGTCAAAAGGGGCTACTATTCAAACAGTATATCAATTTCTTCACTTCTGATAAGATATGTTAATTTCTCATAGCAATAAATTTATCTTTATTCATAACTATAAGGTGGCAGGAACAAGTATCAAAGATGCTTTGCTACCCTATTCCAGTGTTTCGAAGGAGAAAAGTTCTCTTTCCCAAAAATTAAGGCATTTGCTGGGTAACTATCCTAAGATATATTCTGCTGATTTCCCCGCGCACATCAATACAAAGGAGCTAAGAGAACAACTGCCCAATACAACATTTCAAGATTATTATAAATTTGGATTTGTCCGAGACCCCTGGGACTGGCAAGTATCACTCTATACCTATATGTTAAAGTCTCAGAAACACCCTCAGCATAAGTTTATAAAAAAAATGAATAGCTTTGAAGAATACATAAATTGGAGAGTAAATGATGAGGTACGTTTACAAAAAAATGTATTCTATGATGGAGATGAATGTCTAGTTGATTTTGTAGGTAAAATGGAGACCCTTAACTCTGACTTTAGCAAAATATGCAATCGGGTGGAGGTGGATGCTAGTTTACCTCATCTGAATAGAAGTAGAAGTGAGGTTTCTCATCTAAAGTATTATAATCAAAAAACAGTAGACTTAGTATACGAAGCCTTTTTAGATGACATACAAACCTTTGGCTACAAAAAGCCCGTTCTACAACACTGATTTGAAATTTAATTTTGCTAAGATGAAAGTTCCCTTCTGCTACCTTTCTTAAGTTAGATGTTTAGGAGAAAAACTCATCATGAAAAAAAAAAGAGAACTCTTATTTGAATCAACAACTACTGGTTCTAATAAATGGCCTTGGACAAGTGCCTGCCCAAAAGACCATTATCACAGCCGAGGGGAGTGGCCTGTCATCTCGGTAGTCATCCCCAGCTATAATCAAGGAGCTTTCCTAGAAAAGACCATCCGTTCGGTTTTGATGCAAAACTATCCCAGTCTAGAACTAATTGTCATAGATGGCGGAAGCACTGATATGTCAGTAGAAATTATCGAAAAATACGCCGGTCACCTCGACTTCTGGGTCAGCGAAGAAGACTCTGGGCAAGCCAATGCCATCAATAAAGGCTTACAAAGAGCCACCGGAGATATATTATACTGGATTAATAGTGATGACTACTTACTGCCGAAGGCCCTCTTCCACGTAGGTTCATTTGACTGGAAACCCGAAATTGGGGCAATAGTAGGTATTGGCCATAAGGTAGATCTACAGGATCGAGTTCAGTATACTCCCAAAGTACCAGCACTATCTTTTCACGCATTTCTACATTGGGTCGGCTACGGGAATTTTATGCAGCCTGCCTGTTTTTTTTCCGCTAAAGCCTGGGAAGAGTGTGGTCCATTAAATGAAAAATTAGACTTTTGTCTGGACGTAGACCTCTGGCTAAAGATATCGCAAAAGTATAAGTTTGTCAAAATTGAGCAAGATTTGGCTCACGCCTATATCCATCCGACTGCTAAGACCACCGCAGAAAGAGAAAGGTCAAAAGCAGAGACGGCTTTGCTGATCGCCACCTATCAAGGTGGATTTGAGGCTGCCCGGCAGTTTCTTTATAAAGACGCAGACCAACTATCAAGTTTGAAGAAACTAGCTCGTCACCCCTTGATAAAAGCCGTTCGGAAAATTATCAGTCGCTGACCAACCCAATTGTCATGGCGAAAACAAGTGCCCGTTCTTCTGTACAACTTATTGAGAAATTTCAGCAGTTTGAGCCTGGA
The DNA here is from genome assembly GCA_039198955.1 of Bacteroidota bacterium. GTDB lineage: Bacteria > Bacteroidota > Bacteroidia > Cytophagales > Cyclobacteriaceae > Tunicatimonas. The sequence continues at coordinate 96,887 of JBCCTI010000014.1, forward strand.
TTACAGACAGTGTATGTGGGCACAGTTCTAAAAAATGCACTCACCACTAACAATAATCAGTACCTTAACTTGGTATATCAAAATTTTGCCACTGAAGGGGTTAAGGTGATAAAGGTGTTAAAGGATAACTACTGGGAGGTGGTTGCTAGAAAGTTAAAAGGTGAGAGAGTAGTTGTGCATTACCATTGGTTCCAGTATTCCAGCCACAAATTTCTGAGGCCAGTTACTCTGAATCTTTTCTGGCTGGCGATCTTCAGGTTGCTAGGTGGCAAACTCGTTTGGACAGTACATAATCGCAACCCACATATTCGTAAATACACTAAACTAAACCACCTGCTTAGAATTATTTTTGAAAAGCTAAGCTACCGCAATCATGTACACTGCTATTGCGCAGTAGAGGAAATGTCAGCTATTTTGAAAGCTAAAACAAGGAAGTTTTTCGTCGTGCCTCATCCCAACTATCCAGTGCAGCTTCGTAGCCGGGGTAAATCTTTCGCTGTCTTGAAAGAGAAGTATCACCAAATGCCTAATATGAGGGAATTACAACCTAAAGACGAGGTATACCTAATGTTTGGGCAAATACGGCAGTACAAGGGAATTTTACCCATAGCAGAAATCTTTGCCAGTTTCCCCGAAAGAAAAACAAAGAAATTAATCATTGCTGGCAGCAGCAAGGAGGCAACATATGTATATAAACTAGAGCAACTCCCTCAGCAACATACTAATATTATTTTAGTACCACACTTCATACCTGATGAAGATGAGGGCTATTTTTACGGAGCCGCCGATAAAGTAATTTTAAACCATACAGAGATTTTGACATCAGGCGCAGCTATTCTAGCAATAAATTACGGAAAAAAGCTAATGGTACCGGATATTTGTTGTCTGTCAGAATTAGAAGGGGCACAAATTTTTGCGAATCAGGAGGAGCTTACTAGGCAAATTTTTGGATGAATCTTACAGAGGTAAGCAATGAGACATAATTAAGGTATAGATACGAAGTGAGTAATTTGCTTACTTTCAAGATTGTATGACTTTTTCTCTTCACTATTCAAAAGTGACTCTAACATAATCCTATCCACTATGCAACGAAATCTCATATTACCTCTTTTCCTCTTCTCAACCTTATTAGCTTGCCAATCCACCACCGAAGAATTACCTGAAGCAAGCCAACCGAATTTACCAAACATCGTCATCATTCTAGCGGATGATATGGGGTACGGCGACCCAGGTAGTTATAATCTCGATTCCAAAATACCAACCCCCAACATTGATCAAATTGCTCAGAACGGAGTGAAGTTTACTGACGCTCACTCACCCGGTCCCTGGTGCGTGCCCTCCCGTTACGGACTCATCACCGGGCAGTACCCGTATCGTACTCAACTCAATTGGCGCGAGCGAGCTCTAATTGATCCTGACCAACGTACTATTGCTGAGTTGTTGAAGAAACATGGTTACCATACCGGAATGGTCGGAAAGTGGCATTTAGGTTTCGATAGTATTGATTGGAGCAATATTCCAACCGACCAGGAGTTTCAGGGTGGACCAATAGATCATGGCTTTGATGAATTTTTTGGCATGCACGCTTCGCTAGATATTCCGCCCTACTTCTACATTGAAGGAGATCGGGCAGTAGAAGCCCCTAGTGATACAGTAGCTGATAATCAGAGTGCGGATGCAACGACCACCATTTCTGGTGCTTTTTGGCGTGGGGGTGATATGGCACCAAGCTTTAGTCACGAAGAAGTACTGCCCAAGTTTACCGAACGAGCTGTATCGTTTTTAGAGAAGCAGCCATCGAGTCAACCTTTCTTTTTATACCTGGCTCTGACTGCCCCTCACACTCCCTGGGTACCGACTGAAGAATTTGTAGGAACTACCTCGGTAGGTGAGTACGGCGATTTTACCAAACAGGTAGATCATATAGTTGGACAAATAACTAGCACGTTAGATTCACTCGGTTTTACTGAAAACACTTTCCTGATTTTCACCAGTGATAATGGTCCGGTATGGTTTCCTGAAGATGTAGAAAAGTTTGATCATCGTAGTATGGGGTCACTGCGCGGAATGAAGATCGACCACTGGGAGGGAGGGCACCGTATTCCTTTTGTGGCTCAGTGGCCCGGAGAAATTCCGGCGGGAACGGTACGCAACGATCTGATGGGATTTACTGATATGTTTGCTACTCTAGCGGCAGTGGTAGGCGATACTGCTGTGTCAGATGACAAAGATAGCTACAATATGTTTCCGGCTTTTCAGAACGAAGCGACCGAACCTATCCGTCCGGAAATGATTATTGGTGAACGGGTTGTACGACAGGGAAGTTGGAAATTTATCCGGGATGGTGGTGAGGGCGGTCTGGGAAGAAGCTACGGCTATCAAGGGCGAGAGCCAGCTCCTCAGGTAGATGAACTATATAACTTAACCGAAGACTTATCCGAAACCAAGAATTTAGTTGAGCAGCAACCCGAAAAAGCGAAGGAGCTTAAGGGGTTACTACCGGAGCTTTCACCGTAGCTTCAGCCGAAATAGTTTTATCGTACTTTCTTTGTAGCAGTGCCAGCATTTTATTGAGCGGATAACGGTCGTTGGTAAAATACTGAGTAGCGATACCATCTAGCGTAGCGTAGAGCAGAATAGCTTCGGGCAAAGCTTTGGAGTAGCCCGATTGCTGCAACAGCACTGCCAGATCGCCAATAATAAAGTTATTTAGTTCGTCAAAGTGGGTTCCGAGCTGTTTAGTGAGCGAAGACTGTAAGCGCAGTGCCCGTAGTAATAACCAGTAACTGCGGTATTTTTCTAGAATCGTGAAGTAGCGCACCAACCACTGTTGGAGGTTTTCCGCCGGATAATTAGGCCAGTCTTGCTCGATCTTAGCGACACCTGCCTCCACAATTGCTATTAGCAAGGCTTCTTTATTTTTAAAGTAATTGTAGGTTAGTCCCAGCGAAATATCAGCGTGGCTGGCAATGTCCCGCATTGAGGTTTGATCGTAGCCTTTTTGGCTGAACAGCGTGAGAGCCGTGCGGAAAATTTGTTGATGGCGGGCAGCAGTATTCATACTTTATTGAACTATTGTTCAGGTAAGAATATGCATTTACTACCGGAATCTCAAACGAAATAGTGTATATTTGTTATAAAAAATAAAACGAAACGAGTAGTGTACATTACGCTTTTCGGAGTACACTACCTGTAAAACCAACTGGCCCAGTTATGCGATCACTTATCATTGCCGTAGATTTTGACGGAACAGTAGTTGAAGACGCCTACCCTCGCATTGGTAAGCCTCAGCTTTTCGCCTTCGAGACCCTGAAAGCCCTTAAGCAGGAGCGGCACCGACTTATTCTATGGACTTGCCGGAAAGGGCAGAGCCTACAAGAGGCGGTAGAGTTTTGTCGGGAAAATGGGGTGGAATTCTTCGCCGTCAACAGCAACTTTCCCGATGAGCCACTTACCCCAGAAGACAGCCCTAAAATTGTAGCCGATTTGTATATCGACGATCGTAATCTAGGTGGCTTTCCCGGTTGGGATCAGGTGTGGAAAATGCTAAAACCAGACGATGAACTACCCGAGGAAGAGATGCGGTCGAAAGGGATATTCCAGCGGCTCTTTGGCTAATCAATAGCTGTAAATAATTTTTCAGGATCGCCCAAAGACCATTCTCTGATACTTTACCCTTGTGCTACAACCCACGCTTCTATCTTACAGAGTTGGATGGTATTTAGACTTTCTTTTTCTGAGTAAATATCCTCCTTAAGAAGATAACCGTCTTTTTGGAAATTCAGATAAAGCTTCTACTACTGTTTTTAAAATTCTACCGTTCTGTGCAAACTTTAAGCCGTTCTTCTAACAATGTAGGCTTTCTGGCATATAGAGACAATTCCCTTACATTATTACACGACTTCTTAGGAAAAGATAGTGAATAGAGTATATTTAATAGTAATACTATTATTATACTTAGATTTACTACAAAAAGGGGAATAACTTACTTGGCTTATAATACCGCTTATTTTGCCTTAATTTTTCAGAGAATATTTCGTGATGTTTGTGTATAAGAACACTGATAGTATCTAGCACTTCTGAATAAACTTCTTCTACCAGGTATATTTTTCAAACTAGCCAAACTATGCTTGCGACAATTATTGCACCAGGGATCTTCTTTTTAGTAGCTGTAGGAGTATTGTTATCAGATATTCAGCAAAAGAATAATATTGCTTTATTAATAGGGAGCGTTGGTGTAGGTATTCTAATAGCCAAATCATGGATTTACTGGAGGAAGAACAGGCGTTTGACAAATACACTGCAGCAATTAGCACAAGGTCAGCCTATTAACCTTTCAGAAAAAGATCAGACTCAGCCTTGGATGAATCACATGAGAGTAATTCAGAAGAAGATGAATGAAGTGATTGAGTTCATCAAGGATCTTGGAAGATATAGCGATACGAATGAACTTCAGCATATAGATCCAAAGGAGGCGCTAGGACAGGCACTTCTAGGTATGCAGTCTACACTCCAATCACATAAAGCTGATGAAGAAAAGCGTAACTGGAGTGCGGAGGGATTAGCCTATTTTTCAGATCTTCTGAAAAATCATACTGAAGACATTGATGCATTTAGTGATCAAGTCATTCGCCAGTTAGTAAAGTACTTAGGAGTAAACCAGGGTGCTCTATTCATAAGAGGAGAAGCTGATGAGGAAGCGTTCTTAGAGTTAGCTGCCTGCTATGCCTATGATAAAAAAAGACATACACAAAAGCGACTGGCTCTAGGACAGAGTTTAGTAGGGCAGTGTGCTATAGAACGAAAAACCATTCAACTGACTCAAGTTCCAGATCAATATACCAATATAACTTCAGGATTGGGAGAAGCTACTCCCTTAAGCATTATCATAGTCCCATTACTATTCAATGAAAAGGTTTACGGAGTTATTGAGATAGCCTCGTTCACCGTGTTGGAAGCTTACCAGATTGAGTTTATCGAGAAACTAGCTGAAAGTATTGCATCCTCTTTGTCTATTGTCCAGACAAGCGATCGTATGCGTGAGCTATTGCGTAACTCACAACAGCAGGCAGAAGAATTGGAAAAGCTTTCGCTGGTAGCTAACAACACCAATAATTCGGTGATTATTGCTGACAAAAATCGGCGTATTGAGTTCGTAAATCAAGGATTTACGAACATGACCGGATATACTGCTGACGAAGTAATAGGAAAAACTCCGGGAAGCATACTTCAGGGCCCAGGCACCGATCGAGAGACCGTAAAGAGGATACGATACCAACTTCATAATGGTCTACCATTGTACGAAGAAATTCTAAACTACCGAAAAGATGGAAAAAAAGTATGGATCTCACTTACGATCAATCCAATAAAAGATGAAGCAGAAAATATAGTAAAGTATATTTCTATTCAGGCAGACATTACTTCAATTAAAAATAAATCTTTGGAATATACCCATAAACTGGAGGCTATTAGTCGCTCTAACGCGATTGTTGAATTCGACCCTCAAGGGGTTATCTCCAATGTTAATGACCTCTATCTGAGTATTACTGGATACGAGAGAGAGGACTTACTTGGTAAGAATTATTCGTTTCTGTTACCTAAAACTGAAATTAACCAGCCTCAGACTCAAATGATGTGGGACAACTTGAAGGAGGGCACCTTCTTTTCTGGTGAGTTTAAGCAAAAGAGCAGAGAGGGAAAAGAACTCTGGCTAAATGGTACTTTCAACCCTACCTTTGACTTAGAAAATGAGATTCAGACAATCATGATGTTTGCCCAATTTACCACACACGAAAAGAAAAGGCAAAATGATCTTTCCGGCATGTTGAAGGCGTTTACCAGCAACATAATGACCTTTGAGATAGCCCCAGAAGGGAGTGTAAAAAAAGCCAACGCCCTATTTCTTCAAAGAACTGGTTATAAGCGTCGGGAGATCGCCAAGTTACAGCTAGCTGATTTAATGCAAGGAGCCAATCAATTGCCAGAGTTGGTCAGCGCTGTACAACAACAGGAAAGCTTTATTCAAACACTAACGTTACTATCCAAGTCGGGAGAAGCCATAAGTTGTCAATGCTCATTTACCAGCATTCTAGATTTGGAAGGTCAGCTAAGTAAGATTATGGTGGTTGTACTAGAACTTGAAGAACAAATGGTATCAAAGTAGAGCTCTAAATACAACCATTACTGACTGCTATCCAATACCTGCAATTATTATCGTCGACGAAAAGCTATTCTCCGCTATGGCTACTTCTATCTGCTAAAAATATGAATCACTAGTTTTAAAAAGCTATTTGGTACCCCGATTGCCCAACCGGAGAATTTTGCTCTAGGGGAGTGTACTCTGACAGGTAGTTGATTATTAGATCATACAGTACTATCCTATATTCCCATACATTATACAGAGGGCTTGATAACACGAGTTAAAAAGCTTCGGCGATATTGATGTAGAAGTTACTTGTGCCCTGGCCTACGGCAAAATCTAGCCGAATATTTAAGTTCTCTTCAGGAATGAGTGCATAGCGCAAACCAGCCCCAACCGAAGGCTTTACATTGGGTAATGAGAAATCCCCAAACTGGCGGGCTACATCCCCGATGCCGACAAAGCCTACGGCTCCCAGATTTTTCCAGATGTGGTAACGGTACTCGACCTGTCCAGCCAATAAATTATTATCGCGGTAGCGGCCTTCGTAGTAGCCCCGCATAATCATATCTCCCCCCAAAGTGGCTAACTCAATGAACGGGGTTTCGCCCTGACTGAAGTAACCAAATAGTTGCACTGCTACGATGTCATTACGCTGGGCAAAGGGTTTCCAATAATTACGAATATCCAGCACTCCTACCGAATAGTTAAAGTCGCTACCAAAAGCCTTCCGATGAATCCGCTGCCTAAACTCGGCTAACATTCCCGAGGTGGTATTGAGCACATTATTACGATTGTCAAACATCACTCCTACGTCAAAACCAACCGCTCGGTAGGGTTCTGCACCCAGGAGTCCTTCCGACGATAATGCCCCATCAGGATCGAGGTTAATGCTGTAGGTATCCGTGTAGCGAAAGCCCAAACCCGCGTATAATTTATTATATACCCGACGATAGGTCACATGCTCTATACCAAGTTCGGTGTAGGAAAAAAGTTCTTCATTCGCTTCTGATGAAGCATTACCAATGCCGTAGTAAAACTGAGGAAACCGACGAAACGCCAACTCACCCCGGTGAATATACCGTTCACCAGGAGAGAATATGGTATACTCAGGCGTAGTGATTATTTGATTATTGAGTGTGTAACGCACCGAAACTGCAATAAACGAGGTACGAGTAGAATCAGCTGTAGGCGGAAATAATAACTTACCGCCAACACCAAATAGCCAACTGGTTTCGGGAGAGTAGCCCGCAAAGGGAGCAACTACCCATCTTGCGGGTAGCTTAGTGGGTTTTCGGGGAATTTCGCCTGAAAAAAGATCAATTATATTATCGGCTATGTCGAAAGCTGACCTCTGTGCCAAGACAAGGGTAGGGCAGCTAAACAACATAAAAGTAGCTGTAATTATAGTACTCGATAAGTAGCGACGCAAGGGTCTAGGTTTTGTAGTTTATATTAAGGGCGAGGCTCAAACTCAAGGTATTCATCGCCGACTTCAACCTGGTAGTTAGAGTTTTTTCGCCTATTCTTCATTACTTCTTTTAATTCTTGCTTTTCGGCGATCAGATTTTTCTTAAACTGTGCCTTGGCGGCTGGAATATCGTAAGAAATTTTGTAATCTTCTACTGTTCCTTGGGCTTTCAGGAAAAGTTTAGTGGGAGCCGCATCATCCGAAGCTACCTCACCAAAGTACTTTTTCCGACGGGCGGATCGCTCCCGGGCTTCGGCTGACCGTAAGTGAATACTTCGCATAGGAACATCAAAATGGTAATCAATCCGATTGTCAAAAGTATGAATTCCCTCTACCGTGATATCAGATAAATTACTGTGCACCAGCATTTTAGGAATGTAAATCTGCTGATCTTGAACACGGATGTAGTTCTGCATATCCTCGAACCGAAGATGGTCGAGTTGCTCCTCGTCTACAAAACGCGCAATACGCTGCATCGGCTCGAAATTATTTAGTTCTCCCTCGCGTAGCGTAGCATAAGTTTCTGCCGCGAGGGAGGGGTAATTTACTTGTAAGTTGCGATCAAGGTTCATGTGCCAGTCGGAAGTGGCGTATACTTCTCCCTTCAGGTGGCGGGCGGTGAGAAAATCTTGCTGAAAATCTTCAAAAATGTAGAACGCACTGTCTATATGAATACCCTCCAGACGGGTGTGTCCCTCAGTGCGAATCGTTTTCTGCTGGGCGTTTACTGTGGCCGATATATAGGCTGTTCCTCCGGCAGTTTGTACCGATAAATCCTGAATGCGAGCAATCTGATTGTGTAACTTAAGCTTGCCCCGGACGTGTCTTCCCCGGAAACGGCGGAACTTTACCCGCTTTATATCGCCAGAAAAATTAAGCGTGAGCCTCGGGCTAATTTCCAGGTAGTAGGGTTGTTTGTCCGAAACCTGCTGCCAGTCTTGGGATACACTTCGGTAGAGATTACCGCCGAGCGGATTACTTAGCTTACCAGAAAATAGCTCGTCCAGGTCAATAAGATCAGATTGTAAGGAAGCATCAATTTGCACCGGATGAGTTTTCGTAAGGGCATAAGCAATAGCATTCTTAAATTGCCCCGTCAGTGAAAAGTGACTATGCCCCCAGTATCCGGCAGCCCGACGAATCGCCAGATGATTATCCTGAAACTCAAACGTGCCAGAAATCTGCTGAAACGGTAGTTGGTTATCGTGGAGGAAAAAAGAAACGTTCTTTAGCTCAATGACCCCTGAACTCTGGGTGCGACGACGGCGGTTTAATCGATTACTCTTTAGGTCGCTAATATTTCCCTTCAGTTGTACGTCAGCTATAATTCTCCCCCGGACATTCTCAAGTTCGGGAACCGGATGAAATGCCAGTAGCGATGATAGGTCAAACTGGCCCTTGAAATCAGTTTCCAGGTATAAATCGCGAAAGTTACGTAACCGTAAATTACCACTTAGGGACTTTTTATCTAGCGTCGCTCTTATATTGACAAGATTTAATTCCGAAGTACGGGTATTTCGTTCTAACCCATTAGTAAATGAACCCGACAGGTAAACATTTTCTAGCTTTTTCTGGTAATCAGGGTGAAAGAAGGCCGCGTTTTGACAGCCAAAATCCAACTGCACGTTGGGTTGACGAGCCAGTCCAACCACTTTTCCCGCTAACTGGACTGCCCCAGTACTCCGATAATGCTGCCAAGGGCGAGCCATTGATTCAGGTAGGACACTTAGCAAAGTAGGCAGATCAGTGTGGGTTGCTTCCACTACCAAATCCAGTGTTGTCCGATTGGTGTGGTCAACCCACCCTTGTACCTGAATTTGTGTTTCGTGCAAGCTCAATTGTGAAGGCTCTACTAGCAACCTATTTTCGTCAGCATAATAGATTAGCTGAGTATTTAGCTCTAGCCGTTGGTTAGCAAAGTAATGATCGGTATCTACCCCAATATATTTGCTTTCTAGCTTTCCAACAGTGTTAATCTGATAAACAGCACCCTGTACCTGTAATGATGCCGTTACATCGTGGACGTGGGTAAGTATGTCTTGCTTACGGGCTAAATCTTGGTATCTCACCTGTACATTATTCAGATGCACCTGCTCTAGGTAAAATGCTAACGAATGCTGCTTTGATTGCTCAGTTGAGTCTCGCTGACTTCGGAAGATAGCATAGTTGGTTTTCTTTTGCTCATCCATGAGCAGCGTTACTGCTCCATCCGTCAGGCTGATTTTTTGCAATTCATATGTGCCCTGAAGTAGGGAGAATAGATCAAATGAAAAGTCAATCCGGGCAATTTCAGCCAAAGGCTTTGCATTGCTAGACACAGAATCGGTATTTCCGGTAATAAGAACCTCCTCAAAGGAAACCGCTAACTGAGGAAAGCTACGCCAGGCAGATACCCGAATACTTTTTACCTGCACTGGTGTAGTCAGGTAGTGGTTTAAGGAAGAAACCAAACGCTTGATAAGTTGGTCTTGGTAGGCATAGCCAATACCAAACAAGCCTGCTAGTGAGATGCTCAGCGTGATGATTGACCCTATGATAGTTTTTCTAAGCAAGCAATCCTTTATTAAATCCAACGCAACCAGTGGGTCAAATATGATACCCACTGCGCCTCCCATTTGCTACGAATACTGACAAAAAGGTACTCAAGGAAGATAGACTATGGGCTTAGAAGATTTTTTCACCGGACATTGGCAATTTTAGGCGAGAGTATTACCTTTGCATCACATTTCTCCAGGATTTCCATCTAAAGGAATATTGTTTAATTCAACAGTACCCTGAGCGCGAAATGGGTTCTTAGCTCAGTTGGTTTAGAGCACCTGCCTTACAAGCAGGGGGTCGTAGGTTCGAATCCTACAGGACCCACTTGAAAATCAGCCACTTACAAACAAAATTGTGAGTGGCTTTTTTTATTTGCAAGCTATTTGCAAGCATTTTGTATAAATCAATGTGAATTATAAACATTGATTTACAAGTAATATATTCGAGATAAGGACAGAGAAATCGAAAGGTCGGTGGATAATTGGAGCGCTTACCAATGTATTGCTATGGTCGTAGTATTATCTGATCACTGACAGCAGTGTAGATGATAGGAAACACCCTTAAAAAGAAGAAAAGGAAAATGGCAAAATAGTCATTCTTACATTGGTAGCATTACTATGACCTAAAAGAGTTTTTTCTTTTCGTTTAGGTAGTCTTTCGTATCAATTTTTTCCGGTAATTTATCTTCCTCTAAAACTCCTCTTAAAATCTCGTTAAATACATCTTTTGTTCTCTTACCTTGCGCCATAATTGCCAAACGATGTTTTTGTTCAGGTGGTAACTCTGCATCATCAACTACCAAATATATTGACAAATTATTATGTTGTCCCGATTCATTTTCCCGATTTTGAGCCATGCGGCGTTCAAGTCTTGTGAAGGGTCTATCCTTAGAGTTATTTGAGTAAATAATTAGGATTTTGTCAGCTATTCCGATGAATTTGCTCATTTCATCGTAAAGATCACCACCAATTTGAAAGTTAGTGCTATCTAAATAGGTTTTTACACCTTGGTCTCTTAACCATTGATCTAGAACAAGAGCAATTTCTTGGTCTTGATGAGCATAGCTAATAAAAACTGATCTTGTTTTCGGTTCCATATCAACAAATGGGTTATTAATTTTTGTAATCCATGTTTGGAACTCATGGTCTCCAAAATTCCTATCTTTTGGAATGCGATTACTAATTGAGTCCTCTTGATATATAAAATTTGCTCTAACTCCATTCAGATTAGCTTTTAAAAACATCTGAGGATGAAGAATGGTCTTACTAAAGTCCGTACTCGAGAACTTGCAATTTACAGCCCTAACCTTTGAAAGGTCACAGTATTGAAAGTCACATAACTCAAAATTACATCCGGAAATATCTGTACCTCGGAATGAAACATTATCAAATGTGCAATTCTCGAAGCTAGAGCATAGTAGCATCTCAGAGGAAAGCATATGCTCTTTCTTACCGCTTACATGAACACCCTTGAAAAATCTCACACCTTCCTGAAAGTAGATTAACAATTGACTATCTGTTATTTGAATTTGTTCAACTTCCTGAAATTTGATTACAGGTCTTGTAGGCTCAATCTGATCGTGGTTTAAAAAGTACTCGACGCTCAAACTATTTCCGGATTTAAGGAAGGCTGTAACCTTGATATCAAAACTTCCCCA
>JBCCTI010000015.1:0-103142 GCA_039198955.1 Bacteroidota bacterium
TACCATTTTTTACGATCTTAGTGCTTTGGCAATGGGGACAGGTAGTCATGTTATTTAGATTTTGGTCAATCCAATAATACGATTTACTGCTTCGTTGCCAAATTTTTAATTTTCTCATCCTTATTTAAAGTACACTACCGGAAATGATAGTGATAATAATGATTTGAATAATTTCTACAAATACGAATCCTCTACCGATCAATGGTCAGAAATAGCCGTTTTTCCAGGAAATGCCCGGAGCGGTGCTACTGGCTTTTCTGTAGGAGGATTCGGGTATGTTGGTTTGGGTAAATCTAGCAGCTTTCATAATGATTTCTGGAAGTACGACCCTGCTACAGATTCTTGGACTCAGATTACAAGTTTTCCAGGCGAACCAAGATATGGTGTAGTCTCTTTTGTTATTGGGGGCTATGCTTACGTTGGTACTGGCACGGCTGGCGAAACAGGTATGCCAAGTGAAAAGATGTTCAATGATTTTTGGCGGTACGACCCCTCTACTGATAGCTGGACCCAAATAGCTTCTTTAGAAACACCAGGAAGAGCATTTGCTTTTAGCTTTGCTTCGTCAACCAAAGGCTACGTTGGCACTGGTTTTCCCGGACTACAAAGCGGTAGAGATTTATATGATGACTTTTGGGAATATGATCCAAATACCGATGAATGGTCTGAACGGAAAAAGCTTATATCTAGTGGAGAGGGGGGCATCGCATTTTATGTACATGGCAGAGGGTATACCAATATTGATGTTAGCTTTGGTGGCTTCTACTACTATGATGCGGATACTGATGAATGGATAAACTCTAGGTATTTTGTAAATATCGACAACTCTGCGCTCGGGCTATCAACTAGCAAACATGGCTATATGCTTGCGATTGAAAGCATCTGGAGCACTGAACAAAACAAATCAGTATATCAATTACAACTGTACGAATTTTCTCCCCTCCCAGAGTAACCCTACTTCTTCCTAAAGAAAATCCGCAGGGGAACGCCTTCAAAATTGAAGTGGTCGCGGAGACGGTTTTCTAGGTAGCGTTGGTAGGCAGCTTTTACGTACTGGGGGTGGTTGCAGAAGAAAGCAAACGCCGGAGTATTGGTCGGTAGCTGGGTGATGTACTTGATTTTGATGTACTTTCCTTTCACGGCGGGAGGTGGGTACTTTTCTATTTCGGGTAGCAACTTATCGTTAAGTTGCGAAGTACTGATGCGGCGTTGGCGGTTTTCATACACTTCGGCGGCTTTTTCAATGGCTTGGTACACCCGCTGCTTGGTTGCCATAGACGTAAAAACTATTGGTATGTAGTTATACTCTCCCAGCCGCTCGTAAATCCGCTTGCGAAACTGTTCGGCAGTATTCGTATCTTTTTCAATCAAGTCCCACTTATTCACCAGAATCAGCGTCCCTTTTTTGTTTTTGTGGGCTAGCTGTACAATGTTCATATCCTGGGCTTCCATACCCCGCTGAGCATCCAGCATAATGATACAGATATCTGAGTCTTGCAGGGCTTGCACGCTCCGCATCGTCGAGTAAAACTCAATATTATCCGATATCTTCGCTTTCTTCCGCAATCCAGCCGTATCAATCAGAATAAATTCTTTACCGTAGAGGTTATAGTGGGAATGCAGTGCATCGCGGGTGGTTCCGGCAATGTCGGTTACAATGCTACGCTCCTGCCCCAGTAGTACATTCAGAAAAGAAGACTTTCCGACGTTGGGTCGTCCCAAAATCGCCAAGCGGGGAATACCTGCGTCTGGGTCTTCTTCATCGTCGGTTGCGAAGTGGGAAATTACCGCATCCAGCAAGTCGCCCGTACCAGCACCGCTGGCAGAGGAAATGGCAAAAACTTCACCAATGCCCAAACCGTAAAACTCAGCTGACTGAAAGCTACGTTCGGTATTATCAGCTTTGTTAGCAACAATGTAAATAGGTTTTTCTGTGCCCCGCAACTCCTGAGCAAAGGATTCGTCTAGATCGGTGATTCCGGTTTCTACGTCAACCATAAATAAGATAACCGAGGCTTCATCGATAGCCAACTCGACCTGACTGCGAATGGCTTCTTCAAAAACATCATCGGAATTAGCCACGTAGCCCCCGGTATCAATTACGGTAAAATGCTTCCCCGACCACTGGGCGTAGCCGTAGTGACGATCGCGGGTCACTCCGCTCTCATCGTCCATAATGGCCTGCCGACGTTCTACCAAGCGATTGAAAAACGTGGATTTTCCGACATTAGGCCGACCAACAATAGCTACGATATTACTCACTCGAGGAAAGGGTTGAAAGTTGTTTGATAAAAGCCCTGCAAATTACGGAAATATTCGCTGATTGTCGATAGTGGAATAGCCGGGAGCGGGGACAGGGGGCTTAGAGCCAGATAAATTCACCGTTTACACCTCACCCCAAGCACTGTGTCTTAATATCCAAACTGTCGTAGTCGTCGCTGTTCGCGCCGCCAGTTGGGGGCTACTTTTACGAACTGTTCTAGGTGAACTTGTTTTCCGAAGAATTTTTCCATATCCCGACGAGCCTGAATACCCACCTTTTTCAGGGATTCCCCACCCCTACCGATAAGAATACCTTTCTGGCTCTGCCGCTCCACGTAAATCTCGCAACGAATCCGAATAATTGTTTCCTCCTCCTGAAATTCAGTCACAACCACTTCACTACTGTAGGGCACCTCCTGTTTATAATTAAAAAAAATCTTTTCCCGCACGATCTCAGCAGCAAAGAACCGCTCGGGCTTATCCGTTAATTCATCTTTCGGAAAATAAGGCGGATGTTTAGGCAAATTGCGAATGATCACTTCAAATACTTCTTCAACATTCACCCTTTCCAGTGCCGAGACCATGATAGCTGCCTGAGGTTGAATAATCTCTCGCCAATACGTCAGTTTATCCTGCGCTTGGGTTCCTTTGGCTAAATCAATTTTATTCAATACCAGAATAACGGGAACATCAGTCCTTGCCAGTTTTTGTAGTGCAGTGTCTTTGTCTTCTATCTTTTCAAACAGGTCAGTAACGAACAGAATGACGTCAGCATCTTCCAGGGCAGTATCTACGAAACGCATCATGGATTGGTGTAAGGCATACTCGGGCTTAAGCATACCGGGAGTATCTGAATACACAATCTGAAATTCATCACCTTCATCTAAAGCACCATTGACGATACCCATAATCCGGTGACGGGTTGTTTGGGCTTTAGAGGTGATAATCGATATGCGTTCGCCTACCAATGCATTCATTAGGGTAGACTTACCCACATTGGGTTTACCGACGATATTGACAAATCCGGCACGGTGCTTACTCATCGTTAATAATTTCCACAAAAATATTGTGAATAGTCGGCGAAACCTATAAGTTTGTAATCCGTTTGGAAAAATACACCGCGGGGTGGAGCAGTTGGTAGCTCGTCGGGCTCATAACCCGAAGGTCACAGGTTCGAGTCCTGTCCCCGCTACTCTGAAAATCAGGCAGTTACAACAAAAAGTGACTGCCTTTTTTGTTTCCCCCAAAACATACTTGAAACGATTATTAATCTTGGTTGTTTACTTTTTACCTTGCCCAAAAAGAAAAATACTACTTACATGAATTATATATACTCGACTAAACTGAAATAATTATCCTTGTATTCTCACCCTATTGTCAGCGACACAAATTTCCGCTCAATGAATATACAATACTACTAATGCATTTGTAGTATTCTTTGTAAACATAACTGAGGCTTATTAATCATTTCCGGGCCAATGGAAGCCGCTCATCGCCACGCAATACAACATCGCATGAAGCTCTCCGGTCAACGATAGACCACTTAGGGAGCCCAACAGATGGTAACCCTGAGATGCTTGAACAAAAGTGGTCGGGGGAAACTCGTCAAAGACCTTATCTGCCATCCTAACTGACTATCGCATAAATGTCGTACACCCCACCAAACATCTAGAATAATTATCCTTATATTAGAAGATATAATATCACGTATATAAAGAAATAATGGATCCTCTAGTTAAATCAACATTACATACCAAATACGGTACCTTTCAGGTAAGAGCCTACAAGTATCAGGTAGATGATCTTCCCAATCTCGTGCTTCACACAGATTGCTTGGATGTGTCAGAACCCGTGTACGTACGGATTCATTCTGAATGTATGACTGGAGATGTATTTGGTTCTGCTAAATGTGATTGTGGGGAGCAATTAGAATACTCCATGAAGTGGGTCCAAAAGCATGGTGGAGCCATTGTTTACCTTAGGCAGGAAGGTAGGGGTATTGGACTTATCAATAAACTGAAGGCATACAACTTACAAAATGAAGGCTTTGATACTAAAGACGCTAACTTGGAACTAGGTTTTCATGAGGATTCTCGCGAATATACGCCAGCATTAGAGATTTTAAGAGATCTGGGGATTAATCGCATCAGACTACTTACCAACAATCCTGAGAAAATTAGTGCCTTTGTTGATACGGATATAGAGGTAGTAGAGCGCGTATCTATTGAGATCGTCCCTCAAAGTTACAACCTTGGGTATTTACAGACGAAAAAGCATCGAATGGGACATTTGTTGAATCTCAAAACAATTGGATAAAACTATTTTGACATTGAAAGAACCCTTTGAAGCATCAGACTCGAGACCTGATGAGGACTAAACAACTATCGTGAAGAAGAGACGCGTGATGCGGTGCATCAGAGTTGATAAACACACAAAATGGGCAACTTGTACCTATGAAAGACCCTGAAGCTATGAGGAAAGCATTTTACAAGCTGATGGACACCCCATCTTCAGCGGGTCCAACAACTGTTCAACAGTTTTCGTGGGAAAAGACCAGTACCCAATATACCAAGATACTTGCAAATGTATAGCGCAGTCTTTATACTGGCTATCTACGTTTCGTTCGTGATTGATTTTCTCATCATCCCCATACCTAGTGAGGCATCAACTCCCTCGCTTTTGAGCAAAGCGACTGGCAATAGTTCAGTTTACAGACTGGTATCGCTCCTTCTCTTCTTAATTAATTTGATAGTTTACTTGGCACCGGCAGTTTATGCAATTACTAGCTTTCTTACAGAATTAAAGCTTGCCTTACCCACTAGCTGGACATTTGTCTTAGGAGTGTTATTGGCTTTACTTGGAAGGTTTATCACCCTTAGAGGAGCGGTGGTGCTAAGAAGTAGGTTGGCAACAGTGGTGAAACAAGACATTTTCAAATGGAGCAGAAACCCTATTGCACTCGGCATGCACTGTACATTACTGGGTCTCATCTTGTGTACTGAGCAATGGTACTTGCTTTTGGGACTTGTTTTTACCATTTGGAATATTAACAAGAAAATCAAAATAGAAGAACAATATTTAATCGATCGATTTGGTGCTCCTTATGTCGATTACATGCAAAAAACCCCTCGATATTTATGGATGTACTAGCAGAACAGGCCTCTATCAAATCGTGGTTTGACGAAACCTACAAAAAAAAGAAGTTTAAATACCTGCGGTCACAAAACGCCTACGAATTATTCCCGACACTTCTACAAGCACAACCTGGTGAGAAGCACTTGGACGTAGCCTGTGGCTTGGGACTCATGATAAGATCAATGACCAATCGAGGTTTGGAGAGTTATGGCGTAGACTTATCTGATGAGGCTATCAGACAAGGTAAATTGTATTGTCCTGACGGTAACTTACAGGTAGGGAATGCGGAAGTCTTACCTTTTGAAGATGAGACGTTTGATCATATCACCTGCCTTGGATCATTAGAAAGGATGTTAAACCGACCAAAGGCTATCCAAGAACAAGTTCGGGTGGGGAAAAAGCATGCGAAGTATTGCTTTATGGTTCGGAACTCGGAGCATTTTATCTGGCGGTTTTTTCTGAAGCCTCTAGGTTTGGACAATAAGAAAGGGCATCAAGATGCGCTGAATCTGGAGCAGTGGACCTCACTATTCGAGTCTTGCGGACTCAAGACCCGAAAAGTCTACCGAGACCACTGGCCCTTCTACCGATCAATTAGTTTCATATGGCCGTTTAAGATCGATTACAGTAAAGAGCGAAGATTTTTCTTGCCGCTCAGTTGGGCGTATGAGTACATTTTTGTATTGGAAAAAGATAAACCAAATGGCTGAGATTACTCATCAGCGCCCCAAGCTGCAGTCTATTTATGATGCGCTCTTCTCTTTTGAGTCAAAGAATCGCAAAACACCATACCCGATTCATAAAAGTGTATCTATAGATGGTAAGGGCCTGCTGGATTGGCTTACTCCACAGCTAAATATCACAGCATCTACCCGGATACTCGATGCCGGGTGTGGCACGGGGAATACTCTTTTTCAACTGTATGAAAAGTACAGGAGTGCGGGTGTAGGACTATCCATTAGTAGTAAAGAGATCGCATTTGCCAATCAGTATGCCGAGGCAAATGCGCTTCAAAATCAGCTACAGTTTTTTCAAAGAGATTTTACCCATTCCATGGATGATTTGAGCAAGTTTGACCTCGTTGTGGCCATTGAGTCGCTCAAACACTGTGAAGATCCAATTGGGGCGATTTTCAAGCTTCACGATTTGCTAAACCCGGGCGGTCAACTGGTGATTGTTGATGATTTTATCGTTGACGAAGGAGCAAAAAAAGACATTCAAAAGCATAAAGAGGCTTGGGACGCACCAGGATTTATTACTTCTAAATCATTAGAAAGCCATTTGCTACAGGATTCAATCCCCTTTCAAAAAACGGATTTAACCTCTTATGTGCCATTAAAAAGCAAAAACCATTTAAAAATGCTGCTTACTACGCTAAGATTGGCAGAAGTCTTCGCGCTGGGCTCTCAGAGAATGGCCCGAAATTTTAAGACGTACTACGGTGCCTTACTCCTTGAGTATCTCTATCTCTCAAATAGAGCCAAATACTGTTCTTACTTGATTGAGCGAAGCTAAGGAGAAAAACTATAGTCGTAGAGCTTTATTGCTAAGTTTTTTAAGGTCTCCCGGTAATAAGACGTCTTTACTGATACATAAAAAGTTAATGGTAAACCGGTAAATAGCGTATTTTCCTGAGAATATATTCCAAAAGTCTTGAACGTCTTTTCTATCAAGGTGAGTCTGCTCAAAAAATATAATCTTAGGGAGGTACTTTTCTAAATCAAGTTGCTTGAGAATTAACCAATCGTAGCCTTCTGCATCTAATAGGAAAGCATCAAAATGGTTAATTTCGTACAAATCCAGAAGTTGAGTTAAAGAATAGTTTTGCACTTCAATAGGGCTGATGAATTTACGTAACTTTTCACCCCCAAGATTGATAAGATGCTGCTGATCGAAAGACCCAATCTGTTCATAATCTCTGGATAAGTTTGGTATCTCCTGATAAGCTTTTTGGTCAATTACATAGAATGATTGTGAGCCGCCGTTTTCATTGATGGCAGCATTTACATAGGTAACACGTGCAGTATTACCATAATTTTTTTTCAACTGATCAAATAGATGCGGCACGGGTTCCACCAGTAGTAGTTTCCAATTCTCATGCTTTTGTGCCATATCAAATAAAGGATCGCCACTTACACCATCATTAGCACCAATTTGAATGATATAACTCCGCCCATCTGCGAGGTACTTTTCTATCCAATAAGTAGCATTTTTGTATTGGTTCTTCCTATTTATCCACCTTGAGACAATAGGCCCCACGATAGGTAAAGATTTGACCAACCTTTTAAAACGCTGGATCATAAGGATTCACTTCAATGTTTTATATCCTTCAGGCACATTCGCCTCTATTTCATTCTCAGTATGCAATAGCTGATGTTTCACGAAAGTCTTTAAACGATGTTTCCAGTGCTGATACTTCTTTCGGAAGCCCAAGCGAAAAAATAATCGGCGTTGATATTGCCAGGGAATCCTTCCTTTCCATAGGCCGAAAGCGGATATACTAAACCTGTTCAGTTGCTCAGGGTTACCCAGGTTAACCTCCCTCAGTGTCTTTTTCCAATCAATGAGATGTAGGTAATTTCCCTTACCCCCCCAACGATTATGTATTTTACCCTTCTTCCAAATCCAGCTACCAGGATGTCTATGTAACTCACCTCTATCGATGCAATTCCGTTTCTCCCAGTAGGGTTTTATATTCAACCGTCCACTTTTTACTTCATTAAATATATGGTAGGAATAAAAACCCTCATCAAATCCCTGGTAATTAGGTTCGGTAAAAGCTTGGTGATAGCGTGGAACGGATTGATAAAATACCTTTAGTGCTTCTATATTTCTATATAGCGTAAAATGGCCGCTGATGGCACGGGGCCTAGAGGAAACGAGATCAAATTGCTCAAAGTCAATATTGAGCAGAAAGCGATCCATCTCTCCCCAAATAATGTCCATATCACAATGTCCCCAGAATTGATAATCGGCCAGATAGTCCTCGAGTATATGTCCGTACAACGGCTTAAAATCGCATAGCTTATGAGGATTTTCTAATGCGTGGTGTATCCCAGTTTTTTGCTTAATCAGCTCAGACAATGCTTCCTTTTCCAGGTGAAAAAACTGAACATTATCGGGCTGGTACTTGGGCTTCTCCAGATCCGAGAAGATTAGCCAGGTCAAGGAAGGATTGTACGCACAAGATCGAAGGAATGCATTCATCCATATCGGGTAGGCTCCATAATAGGGTAAGATGAGTGCATTTCTAGAAAGCATGTTGTAGTGCTTTAAAGGCCGAGCGGTTTTTGCCCAAAAACCAGATTAATCCGAAAGCCCCAGTCACCAAAATCAATATAGATAACCAGACCGACAACGCACCCACATATTGAAGAAGAGCTCCGAAGAAGGTCAGAAAAAGCATCAGCAATAAAATGCGAAATGGCCCGGAACGTAGGTATGAAGAAGTAAGACCCTTCGAAGCTTTAAGTGTTATCCCATAATTATAGAGACTACCAACACCCAACGCAATCACCGCAGCCACAATACCCAAGGTATTGACCAGAAGAGTGAGAATCACTAATTGGATGAGCGTAGACTGAAAAGTATAGCTGAGTATAAGCTTTGTTTTTTGTGCATACATTAATCGCAGATGATGAAAGTAAAGCAGTGAACCGGGAAGGGAGGCAAGCACACCCATATACATATAGTTACCTACTTGAATATATTTAGGGTGACTGGTCACTAGTCCTAGATTCGTGCCCAGTAGGATCGCAATTAAGTAAACCATGCTAATCAGAATAAAGTAGAGATATTCCACATCCTTTATAGCACCTAGCTTATTCTCTCCCATCAACTCCAACACCCTCGGTCTGATCGCTCCTATCAACGCATTGACGAGCATAGCCGGAACCCCCAACAGGGTGATCAACAGTGCGTACTGTCCTATTTCCTCGAGAGAAACGTACCTTTCCAATACCAAACGATCCCCAAACCGTTGAGCTTGATGCAGCAAAACAGTAGGTACAAACGGTAAGCTATATTTGAGTGCGTCAACGAAGTATCTTCTTGTTTTCTTTTGAAGGATATTATTAGTTCTGGTACCAAAGATCCACTGCCTAAAATGAAATATCATGATTGTGGTGAACAAGGACTTGGCGATGAGATCACCGTACACAATCCCGTGGATACCTTGGTCGAACTGAGTAATTAATACGACTTGCAGACCCACTGAGCTTACTAAGAGTCCGATAGAGTAGCGGGCTAAAACACCGATCTGATACTCATTTTTCAGGAATACACTTATGAGGGTTTGGATATTTCCTAAGAAGGTATTCAAAAGCACACAGACACCCAGCGGATAAAAAGCTACCTTGCTTTGCAATACTCCAAAAAAGAAGGGGCCGATCGCAAAGAAGCTACCGAAGGTCACCAGCAAAAGGAGAATCCCGCCGGAAACAGTGGCTACCCGAAAGCTCGACTTATCTATATTCTTTGCAAAGTACTGTACACCTCCGGCGATATTTAGCTGGGCAATAGCAAAAGCACCAAACAAGGTTCCAAATAGATTGACCAGTGCTAAATACCCATATTCTTCAGCCGTGATATATCGGAGATACAATGGCAACAGAAAAACATTAATAGCCATTGGGAGGACGCTTAATCCCACGTACAACGTAGACGCTTTCAGGTATTTTGACTTAAATAAACCCAAAATCCAGATATAATGATGCGGGTTTAAAAGATTGTTTTATCATAGCATAAGTGGAGTTTGATCGTTCGGGTATCTCGCAAATTTTTCCTTCATTTCTAACCCGAACGATAGTAGTATCAACCCTCCTGCTATACTGATCAGATAGTAGGTCCAATCATCGGGCAGTACAAATGCCAACAGCAGGCTCACAAAAAATATCACAGCAATGGTGGCCCTAAACACCCTCGTGGTGACCTCGGCAATGGTGTTTCTAAACATACTCGTGGTGACCTCTTTCGTTACGACGAAGTAGGTTAGGATCCCAACCAGAAATCGCATCAAAGCCGGGAGAAGAATCCACTGGGGGATCGTCTGCTCCAGCACATGATAAAGCGTAAGCAACATGACCAAGAACGCATCGGTTTCCATATCGATTCTCGCCCCGAAATCAGAACGGTGCTTGAATTTTCTGGCCACATAACCGTCCAGTCCATCTAGGGCAATGGCGAATGCAAACAAAGAAAAGAGCACGTAATTGTCCAGTACTTCCAGCAAAAACCCCAGCACAAAAAGTAACAAGAGCCGAAAAATAGTCACCCAACTGGCATACCCGATAAAAGCCGGAAAATCAATAAGAAACACGCTTATTCTTGAGATGAAATAAGAAAACGAACAGATATTGAGGAAAAGCCAGAGCAAAATACTTCCTTGCCAGACGGCGCATCCAACGCCCAGTACGTTGAGGACGGAGTGAAGCAACAGCCAATTTTTGTATAGCCGATCAGAGTTTAATTCCTTCGGGCTCATATTCAGGTATGTTTTTGGGGTTGCTGGAGAATTGATTCGCAAAAGCATTTAGAAATATAGAATAAAACGCCTCATGTTTAATGGTTGGATCTTTAGCCTCTACCAGATTTTTAGTAAAGCCATATTTATGGAATTCGGATAGGAACTTATCATTTCGACTGATAATATGAACTGGGGTAGTCAATCCATGCTGCTCCTTATTGGCTAGGATCGGCGGCTGATGGTCTCCCATCACAATGAAGATATCTTCCTGTTTACCATAGTCAGTTATAAATTGACTTATTGTATCGAATTCATACTTTATGGCATTCTGATAATCTTCGGGTCTTGGATTTTTTAAAAACCCTTTATGAACGTGTAGTTGTTTTTCTCCTGACTTATTCAAGTCTTTCCAATTAGCTACGAAGGGAGGAGCGATAAAAGGTGAGTGCGAGTTTTTGGTTAAGTAAAATAAAGTATAAGGTGATTGTTTGTCGCGCTGGATCATCTCCATCGCTTTATGTAAACTGTATTGGTCAGGAGCGCAACCTCCAAATCCATATTGATCACCTGAATAATCAATGTCATCTGCCAGGAACCAAGTATCTATTGCATATAAGGAACGCATCTCATCATAGGGCACATGCAGTCCGGCAATGGGATTAATGGGGTTTAGATTGTAATTGTGGTAGCCTATTGATTTCAAAATCTGCAATAAACCTTTGCTGTTGCGAAAGTTTTCGTCATTCAAATGATTCTCGAAGAGCGTATTATTATCGATCCTGTATCCGAATAGAATAGAACTATAGGTGAGCCATGATTGACCACCAGTGGTGGTGGATTCAGAAAATGCAGAGACCCATTTATAACCATACTCAGCCAAACTTTTTTCAAAATTTCTCAACATTTCAAATGAAACCTCTTTTCCGCTATCGTTTTTATAGAAGTAGGATCCATATGACTCTACGAACAAAAAATACAGATTCGGTAGTTGATGAATAGGTGCTATGGTGATGCCAGCCCGGCTATCTTGGTATTTCTGACCCACTTTCAACTTACTCATCTGATAGTGCTCCCAACTCCTTTTTAGGTTCATAAAGAACTCAACTAAGACGTAATGGTATCTCAAAAAAATATCATTTGGGTATTTCATATAAAACCCTTTGAACTTATACATACAGTAAACAACTGTAACTAACCATAGACCGGAAATCACATAAAACACGGCAGAGGTGCCTAAATCATTAAAAAAAGTAAAAAACCATTGAAAAAACTGATAAATGCATGTCACAATGATCAGTATACTAGGTATCGCTATGATCAACTTTGATTTACTCTCGGACCAAACAATGACAAAAGCGTTTTTGATAAGCTTCAAATCATTAAATAGAATGGGTTCGGTATGATAGATTTTCCGTATGGTATATTGATAAAGATTAAAGACTAGTAGAAGTATATATAAGATTGTCGCCACAGAAGCTAGTACTGGATGAAACCAAACACGACAAACGATCAAGAGTACAGATATCTCGACGCAATATCGGAAAGGGTCCAAATTACCACTTGCCAATAATCCGAGTTTCTGCGTTAACTTCCACGATGAAATATATGGCCAGAAGGATACTGTTTCGTCTCTATGAAGGATATATATAATGCTGTAAGCTATAGCATTTATGACGATAAAAAATACCCAGAACAAAAACTCGTAAACAATATCTAGCATTAATTAATATTCATATTTGAAGACTCAATAAGATAAATAGTTATTACTCAGCAAACTTTTGACAACACTTAGATGAGAAAGTAATAATCAACCCATAGTTATGTCAATCAAAACTAGGATAGACGAACGAAAATAACACTTTTCTTCCTCGTTCCACTGCGGACTTCACCCTCTCGGTTTTATGAAGGGCTAAGTTCATCATGGAATGAGAAAGAAAAATGTTACAATTACGCGGTGGTCGCAATAACCTTTCCTTGAGTACCTCATAGGGGGTGTGGCCACCTAGGGCCGCATGAGGCCTACTGATTAATATATACTTCTGAAAACTTACCTAACTTTATAGGTGATAAGATTTTATTGCCTCAATTTGAGGCATATATTCTCACAGCAGAATTGATAGCAGAAGATGTATTACATTTTGACCTCTAAAAAATGACCGAAAAGAGATGATCAGTCTAAACCAGATATTTGGAGTGCTCCATTTTTTGCCTCCTGCCCCTTTATTTCCTATCAAGAAAATTCACCTCACTCTTCTCACAACCCGAAGGTCACGGAATCGAGGCGGCGGACAACGATCCTGTCCCTGCTACTAGAAAGAGAACCAAGACTAGTTGCTTCGGTTTTTGTTTTAGGTATATCTACTAAATAACCAATAAATAGCGGGGGGAGCGCCAGACTACTACGCTCTTCGGAAGACACATTCTACTGTAAAAGTCGGAATTGGTTTAATGGTGCTAGAGCGTCTAGTAGCGTAGCCGAGTTTTCGTATGGGCCCATGAGTAGGGCATTTCTTGAAATGTCAAAAGCAAACATTAGCGTAGCAACCGTCTGCTCCTCAAACCGATGTACCGCCAAATGGGCGAAGTGTACTTTCAGGTAGTCAATCCACAACCGTTGCTCTTGGGAAGACAAGTAGTTATTCTTGCCCTGCGTAATCAATAAAACGGTAGGAATCGTCAGACATAGCTCAGCAAACATGCAGCATAAGTACTTTATCTGATTATGCGTAGTGGGTCTGCCATCGTCAATCAAGATAATTTGCTCGATAGATTCTTCTTGCGATGGAACAATCAGCTTAGGGCAAGGAATTGGAGAAGCCAGCAGACTAAGTACTGACTGATCACTTTTCTCGTGAAAAAGGCGGTGATAATCATTTTCTTTGATTACTAGCAGATCCGAAAATCGGGCTTCACTGTAAATTTTGTTGTAAGCAGCTTCACAGGTTGCCCAGTACGATTCTGAAGAACCGTTCAAGCTCTTACCGTTTGAATGCCTAAAATGGTTCGCTGGTACACCCCCAACCTCTAAAAGCTCCTCAGCTACTAGTTTTTTAGTGGGAAGATATACTGGTATCAACCGATGATCATCATCATGAAAGTATCGGGTAACAAATCTAGTTACTGAATCGCCACCGATAGGTTGAGATAAGCAAAGAACTATTCTTTTCCGACTCATGCTTGAAAATTTTATTACCCAAGATATTAACGAAGGTACTAGAAGGGTAATAGGAAAAAAATGACATAAGTCAGAAAGGGAACTGATAGATGATTAGTATAGATTGGCAGTCTTGGCTAACCCCGATGGATCTTCAATCCGGATTTTACGACCTTTTGTTGTCACATAGCCATCCTTCTTAAACTCATTCAGTAGGCGAATGAGCGTTTCGGTAGCCGTCCCTACTATATTGGCTAGGTCATCCCGAGTGAGGTTGATCTCGATTGGGCCGTCCTCGTGAGCATCTATGCCGTAGGTATCGCGTAATTTCAGTAGCGTAATTGCTAGACGCTCCCGCACCGACCGCTGCGCTTGATCAGTCAGTTTCTCACTCATTGTACCTAACTCATGGCACACTTGCTTCATTATTCGCTCATTGAATGACGATGAATTCTGCAGCGCATGTAAAAAAGTAGACTTAGGAAGGAAACAGATGGTGCAGTCTTCCAGCGTTTCAGCCGAAACATTGTAGGTATCTTCGGCAATGAGTGCCTTATAGCCCAGTAACCCACCCTCCCGGGCGATGGAAATAATTTGCTCTTTGCCATCGTAACCGAGTTTGTAAACCTTTACTTTCCCTTGGTTAATACAAAAAACGCCTAATGGCCGGGTACCCTCGTGGAAGAGAATTTGCCCCTTCCGATAGACAGTACAGGATTTGTTTTCTGAAATATTGGTCAGTTGGTCTTTGTGCAGGGCGTTGAATAGGGACTGAGACTGTGACCGACAAGCTGCACAAGCAATTGAGGTATGTTGCGTTTTCGTTCTCATAAGTTTACATGGCTAGATTGAAAAATGTTTAATGAAGATAAAACAAAAACAGCAAAGCAAAAAACTGATGAAAGTCAATTTTTCGTGTGATTGCTATCATACTTGTCCACCTGTCGCTTTTTTATGTTTACGGAAGAATAATCGCCGTATGATAGAGAAAGCTGAACTGGTTGGTACCCAATGCTTCCACTGTGGGGAAGATTGCCAGGAAGAGATAATTACTAAGGATGATAAACACTTCTGTTGCTTAGGTTGCCAAACCGTGTACGATATCCTATACAGTAACGGTCTATCTAACTATTACTCAGTAGAATCAAACCCGGGTGTATCTCCCGATTTAGCCCAGGTTTCTGCCAACTGGGCGTTCTTAGATCAGCCGGAGGTAATCCAATCACTCATTAATTTTCAGGAAGGTGGCACGAGTCGCATCACGTTTTTCGTACCAGCTATTCACTGTAGTGCCTGTATCTGGTTGTTAGAACATCTTCCTGAACTTCATAAGGGTGTACTACAATCATCAGTACATTTTCTAAAGAAAGAGGTCAGCATTACTTACGCTCAGGAGCAACTGTCGCTCCGTCAACTGGCGGAATTGCTAGAATCCATTGGCTATGCGCCTAGTATCTCGCTAGCTAGTGGTTCCGAAACCAAGAATAAGAAAAAATCATCGGGTAACTCATTAGCCATCAAAGTTGGAGTAGCGGGGTTCTGCTTCGGTAATATCATGTTATTAAGCTTACCTGATTATCTGGACAGTGACTCGCTGGATGCTACCTATCGCACGCTTTTCAATTATTTGATGCTGGGACTATCGTTGCCCGTACTACTGTATTCAGCCTCTTCTTACTTTTCATCAGCCTTTAAGGGGCTGCGCCATAACTTACTAACCATTGATGTGCCCATTGCCCTGGGCATTTTGGTCTTGTTTAGCCGAAGTGCCTACGAGATTATCTCCCAAACGGGTACTGGCTACCTCGATTCACTGGCGGGGCTGGTTTTCTTTTTACTGATTGGGCAATGGTTTCAGAACAAAACGTACCAGGCCCTTTCTTACGATCGTGATTATGCTTCCTACTTTCCCATTGCAGTAACCAAGCTCATTCAGCATGAGGAGCACAGTACTTTGCTGAAAGACCTAGAGATTGGTGATCAGTTACTCATTCGCAATCAGGAACTTATTCCAGCGGATGCGATACTCATCCGAGGTGATGCCCAAATTGACTATAGCTTCGTAACCGGAGAATCGGAACCTATTAGTAAAACGAGTGGCGATCTACTGTACGCGGGCGGTAGGCAACAGGGCGGCCCGTTAGTGATAGAACTGTGTAAACCCGTTACCAATAGCTACCTGACTGAGCTATGGAACCAGGATGTATTTAATAAGTCGGCTGATTCATCGATACGCCCCCTGATTGATCGGGTAAGTAAGTATTTCACCTGGTTTATCATTTCACTCAGTTTGCTTACGGCCGGGTACTGGCTGGTTGCCGACCCCAGCCTGATACCTAACACGGTCACTTCGGTACTTATTGTCGCCTGCCCTTGTGCCTTAGCACTATCGGTTCCCTTTACGCTAGGGCACGCCATGCGTATCTTAGGGAAGCAGGGTTTGTATGTAAAAAATACGGAAACCATCGAGAAACTTGCCACTATTGATGAAGTTGTCTTCGACAAAACTGGTACAATCACCCAACAAAATAGTAGTACCAGTAAGAAAAAGAAGCTCCTATTTATTGGCCAACCTTTATCACGTCAACAAAAAGCAATTATTCGCTCTACGGTTCGTAATTCAACTCACCCACTAAGCCAAGCTATTTATCATAGCTTACCCAATAGTGATAATGCGTTGGTTCCAACCCATTTTGAAGAGAAGGCCGGATACGGCTTAGAGGCAACTATAGAAGATTCTACTGTTCGTATTGGCTCCGAAAAGTGGGTTAATGAAGGGGCTACCTCTCACCTATTTAACCGAGAGTCATCCGAGGAAAAAAGTTTTCTAGCAACCCGGGTCTATGTAAAGCTGAACGATGAAGTACACGGATACTTCCGCTTCGACCACTTCTACCGACCTGGTATTACTACCCTATTGCAAAATTTACGGAAACGCTTTGTGACTCACCTACTCTCGGGGGATCAAGATCAAGAACGAAACACGCTCTCTCCCTATTTTCAATATTTGCACTTTCGTCAATCACCTATCGATAAACTCCACTATGTGCAAAAATTAGAGGATCAGGGGCACCGCACCCTCATGCTGGGTGATGGCCTGAATGATGCGGGTGCTCTCAAACAGAGTCACGCTGGCATTGCTATTGCCGATAATGTGTATCACTTTTCCCCCGCCTGCGATGCCATTTTAGACGCAAACCGCCTGACCAAGTTAGACGTAATTCTAGACTTCTCCGGTAATGCTATGCGTATTGTCCGCTACGCCATGGGTTTATCTTTTCTTTACAATCTGGTAGGATTATCGTTTGCGGTAAGTGGCTTACTCACCCCACTGATTGCCGCCATTCTGATGCCCCTTAGCTCCGTCACCGTCGTAGGATTTATCACCGTGGCTATGCGCTACAAAGGGCGAAAACTAAACCACAATAATGACTAATGATTAGTGATTGATGACCGCCGTGGAACGGTTGATGATTGATAGCTAACGGGTAATCTCAAGCAGTAGTTATTTGTCATCACTCGTTCGTCATTATTCATCAATCATTACTCATCATCCACGCTATGAATATTATCGCTTTGCAACGATACATACGGATACTTTTCTTCACGCTAGTACTTAGCTTAGTGAATATTACTGCATTTAGTCAGACGGAGAAAACGATATCCCGCAACTCCCACTTCTGGATTTCTGCCAACAATATTTACCAACTCACGAATCGATGGGGAATCCTGAATGATATTCATATTCGGCGTACCGACTTCGTTCAGAACCCTAGTTTCTATTTTGTGCGGGGGGGCTTGCAATACTCTATCAAACGCAACCTGCGAGTAGCCGGGGGCTACGCTCACCTTTGGCTGGCTTCGCCCACGCAGCGGTGGGAATCCTATCTTAATGAAAATAGAACCTATCAGCAGATTAGCTTCTCCCAGCGTTACCCTCGGCTCAATACGCTGTTCCGGGTACGCAATGAACAGCGAATCTTTAACACGGTGGTCGATGGATCATCACAATCCGATCATTATCTCATCAACCGTTTCCGAATGTTACTCAGTGCTGGTATCCCGCTGACCGCCAACGGGCGAATCCAATTTCTGATTGCCGATGAAATCCATTTGAATTTTGGGGAGCGGGTGGTGTTCAACACCTTTGAGCAGAACCGTCTGACGGTAGGATTTAAGCACAAAATCAGCTCGCAGTGGACGGTAGATACCGGATATATGATGGTGTACCAACAACGGCCTACCGGGCTCGATTATAATCTGAACCATACGTTCCGACTGTTTTTCTACGGCAATTTTGATTTCCGAAAAGATAAGTCCAAGGAACTAGATTATGTACGCCACGCCGAGGAGTAGAAGCAATCTCTAAGTTCGGCTTCTAATTCTAAATGGTTTCTTACAAATATGGAATCCAATTCCATATTTGTAAGAAAAAGCCATACATTGCTATATGATTCAACGAATGTTATCGCATACCTTGCGAAAGGCAGCCGAAAAAATGCCAATCATTACTATTACTGGCCCCCGCCAATCTGGCAAAACTACTTTGGTGCGGACAGTTTTTCCCGAACATCGTTACTATAATCTTGAATATCCAGATACCCGGGAATATGCCATCATTGATCCTCGGGGGTTTCTAAATTCAGCTCCCCAAATGATTATTGACGAAGTGCAGAATGTTCCTAATCTCACTTCATACATACAAGGGATAGTGGATGAAGAGCAGCGTTCGGCTCAGTTTATTCTTACCGGGTCGCAAAACTTCTCTTTAGCACAGTCAGTATCACAGAGTTTAGCCGGTCGGAGCACTATTTTTCACCTACTACCACTATCAGTGACCGAACTGCAAGCGGCAGGCTACCCTACTGAAACCTATCTACCCTGGCTATACCGAGGGTTTTATCCTAGGCTATACGATCAAAATTTAACTCCTGACGAATGGCTACCAGACTACATTCAAACCTACCTGGAACGGGATATCCGCCAGATTACGCAAGTACAGAATTTGACCGCTTTTCAAATTTTTTTAAAGTTATGCGCTGGGCGTATCGGGCAATTATTGAATATGGCCTCGTTGGCTAATGAGGTGGGCGTAGATGTGAAGACGATCAAGTCTTGGGTATCAGTGCTAGAAGCCAGCTATATTGTGTTTCTACTGCGCCCGTACTACCGTAACTACGGAAAACGAGTAGTCAAAACCCCCAAGTTATATTTTTATGATACTGGCTTAGCTTGCTCACTATTGGGCATTAAAAATGCCGATCAATTGGCTAGTCATTACCTTAAAGGCGAATTGTTTGAGTCGCTGATAATTGCTGAGTTACAGAAGCATCAGTACCATAAAGGATGGCGGCCAACTAACTACTTCTGGCGAGATAACACTGGCAACGAAGTAGATTTTCTTCTGGAGGATGGTACTACCACCCAGGTTGCGGAAATAAAATCTGGGCAAACGATACGAGCCGATTTTTTTAAGGGATTGAACTTTTATCGGAAGATTTCCTCCCCCGCTGCTTCCTATCTGATCTACGGAGGAACCGAATCGCAAAACCGCTCAGAGCACACGGTATTGGGTTGGGTTGATGCTACTCAGCTACTGTCATAGAAATCTGACAAAAGTCAGTTTTTCATCTGATGCCAATCATTCCCTACTAAAGGCTCTCTGGCGTTCTTTGTAAGAAAAGAATTGAGCGATGAGTGTAATTATGATCTTAATCGGAATAAGCCTAACCGTAGCTCTGGTGTTTTTGCTGGCATTTCTTTGGGCTGCCATCTCAGGACAATACGAAGATGACTATACTCCCTCAGTCAGAATACTGTTTGAGGACACTATACCTGATGATCAAGAAAGCTAAGGCTTTACCATAATACTTTCTACCATTTTCAATAGCATTACCGATGGCAAATTCCAGTGTACTAGTTGCCGACCGACGATCGGTTGAGCCCTCCTTAGAAACCTTTCGCTACGATAATTCCATTGTCCGCCTCTTTTTATTAGCTACCACCGTATGGGGTATTATTGGCATGACCGTGGGTCTGCTCGTAGCATTACAGTTCGTGTATCCGGCACTCAGCTTTGATCTACCATTCCTTACTTTTGGGCGGATACGCCCTTTACATACCAATGCCGTTATCTTCGCTTTTGTGGGTAACGGTATTTTTGCGGGGGTGTACTACTCGCTTCAGCGGTTGTGCAAAGCCCGTATGTACAGCGATGCCCTGAGCCGTATCAATTTCTGGGGCTGGCAACTTATTATTTTATCGGCAGTACTTACCCTACCGTTAGGCATCACCACCAGTAAAGAATACGCCGAGTTAGAGTGGCCCATCGACATTGCCATCACCCTACTGTGGGTGGTATTCGGCTGGAATATGTTCGCTACGATTATCAAGCGTCGGGAACGCCACCTTTACGTTGCCATTTGGTTTTACATCGCTACCTTCGTCACCGTAGCCGTATTGCACATAGTCAATTCCTTTGAGCTGCCAATTGGCTTATTCAAGAGTTATTCCTGGTACGCTGGAGTACAAGATGCGCTGGTACAATGGTGGTACGGTCATAACGCAGTGGCCTTTTTTCTTACTACTCCCTATCTGGGACTCATGTATTACTTTGTACCTAAGGCAGCCAATCGCCCGGTGTACTCCTACCGCCTGTCAATTATCCACTTTTGGGCACTTATCTTTATCTATATCTGGGCGGGGCCCCATCACTTACTTTACAATACCCTACCCAACTGGGCCCAATCGTTAGGGGTTGTGTTTTCGGTTATGCTCATCGCACCCTCTTGGGGTGGAATGCTCAATGGGTTATTTACCTTACGGGGTGCCTGGGACAAAGTGCGGGAAGACCCGGTACTTAAGTTTATGGTGGTAGCAATTACCTGCTACGGTATGGCTACGTTTGAAGGCCCCATGCTTTCACTAAAGAATGTAAACGCCATCGCCCACTTCACCGACTGGATTGTGGCTCATGTACACATCGGCGGACTTGGCTGGAACGGCTTCCTTACCTTCGGTATGCTGTACTACTTGATTCCTCGCCTCTACAAAACCAAGCTGTATTCAGTAAAACTGGCGAACGCCCACTTTTGGATAGGTACATTAGGCATTATTTTCTATGCACTACCCATGTACTGGGCCGGCTTTACCCAAAGTTTAATGTGGAAAGAGTTTACCCAAGAAGGTTTACTAGCCTACCCTAACTTCTTAGAAACTGTTACTCAGATTCGCCCTATGTACATGCTACGGGCCGGAGGTGGGGCACTGTATATTGCAGGAGCATTAATCATGGTCTACAACTTGGTTAAAACAACTGCACAAGGCAAATTCCAGCCGGAAGAAACCGCCCGGGCTATGTCGCTCACCAAACAGTACCGAAGCCCTGAGAAAGAACATTGGCACCGAAAACTCTTTGAACACCGTCCGGTGCTGATGCTGGTAGCCAGTTTGGTAGTAATCCTTATCGGCGGATTAGTGGAGCTAGTCCCTACCTTCTTGGTAAAATCGAACGTG
Source organism: Bacteroidota bacterium (assembly GCA_039198955.1). Taxonomy (GTDB): domain Bacteria; phylum Bacteroidota; class Bacteroidia; order Cytophagales; family Cyclobacteriaceae; genus Tunicatimonas. The sequence goes on from JBCCTI010000015.1 coordinate 21,531, forward strand.
CCAACCATTAGTAGTGTGAAGCCTTACACTCCGCTAGAACTACAGGGTCGCGACTTATACATCCGGGAAGGTTGCAATAACTGCCACTCGCAGATGATACGCCCCTTCCGGTCTGAGACCGAACGCTACGGCGAATACGCCAAAGCCGGAGAATTTGTCTACGATCACCCATTCCTTTGGGGGTCTAAACGCACGGGTCCTGATTTGTTACGAGTGGGTGGCAAATACCCCGACTCTTGGCACTACCACCATATGTACGATCCAGAGTCTATGTCGCCCGGTTCAATCATGCCTCCTTACCCCTGGCTACTAGAAGATGATCTGGATGCGAGTGCCACGGCTGATAAAATTACCGCCATGCGTACCCTCGGGGTTCCGTACCCGGAAGGTTACGAAGAGCAGGCAATGGCCGATCTTTCCCAACAGTCTCAGGAAATTGCCGATCGGCTGGAGGAAAGTGGCATTGAAGTATCTTCCGAAAAAGAAATCATTGCCATGATTGCCTATTTGCAACGACTTGGCACCGACATAAAGGTAAAAGAGTAACCAGGGTTTGGGTATTAGGGATTGGGTGTTGGTACGGCTAACATCTAATCCCCAACACCTAACCCCTAAACCCCAAAAAAGCCATGCTTAAATTCATCAAATATCATCTAGAAACGATTACCGGAATTGAAATTTTTCCGCTCATCTCGTTCATTATCTTCTTTACTTTCTTTGTCGCCTTACTTATTTGGGTATTCCGCACTAACAAAGAATACGTGCAGGAAGCCGCCCAGCTTCCGCTGGATGACCAAAAATCATTAAACTGACTACGCATGAAACGTTCTTGTAAATTTTTTATCTATGCAATTGGCGTACTGCTTCTGGCTCCGGTGGCCGGGGTTGGGCAGGAAGCCGTCCCTGAGGCGAGAATGAGTGCAGCCGAACAGTACGTAGTCTGGGGATTAATGGCTCTGGAGGTGTTACTGCTGCTGGTAACCGTCACCTTATTGGTCGTGGTAAAAGTATTGGGTAGTACCCTGTTTCCCCGCGCCGAGGTTGAGGTTAATACTAGCGGTAAACTAGTGGAGCCCGCCACGCCCTGGTACCAGAAGTTGTTAACTAAAATGAATGATGCCGTTCCGATCGAGCGTGAAGCTGAGGTGCTTACGGCTCATGAATACGACGGAATTTACGAGTTGGATAATAACTTACCACCCTGGTGGAAAGCGATGTTTTACGTCACTATTGTTTTCGGTGTAGTGTACTTACTCTACTTCCACGTCCTCCAACTAGGTGCTTTTCAGGAAGAAGAGTACGAGCAGGAAATGGCCCAAGCCAAAATCGAGATCGAGGCTTATTTGGCTACTGCCAATACCATTGATGAAACGAACGTGACCATCATTAGTGATGAAGCCCGGATTAGTGCTGCTCAGACAGCCTATGTGCAAAAATGCTCTCCCTGCCACGGTGCGGCAGGTGAAGGCGGGGTAGGACCTAACCTGACTGACAACTACTGGATTCACGGAGGAGATGTTAAGGATATATTCCGCATCATCAAGAACGGCGTACCCGAAAAAGGTATGATCCCCTGGAAAGCGCAACTGACTCCCGCCGAGATGCAGGATTTAGCAAGTTTCATTATTACCCTAGAAGGCACGAATCCCCCTAACGGAAAAGAGCCCCAAGGCGAGCTCTACGAGCGCTCAGAGGAGATGGCTTTGAAATAATGCGAGTATGAGCACCCAGAAAACTGCCAAGAATCCGGCAGATTCCTTTCGCGATAAGATTTCTACGGTTGATGAACAGGGAAAAAGGGTATGGGTGTATCCTAAAAAACCAAAAGGAGTACTTTACAATGCTCGCACTATTGTCAGTGTAGTACTAGTGCTAATTTTATTCGGTGGCCCTTTCATCCGAATCAACGGGGAGCCACTCCTACTGCTCAATGTATTAGAGCGTAAATTCGTGATATTCGGGCAGGTATTCTGGCCGCAGGATTTCTATTTGTTCGGCCTGGCGATGATTACTTTAGTAATCTTTATTGTACTGTTTACAGTGGTCTACGGCCGCCTATTTTGTGGCTGGGTGTGCCCTCAAACGATCTTCATGGAAATGGTTTTCCGCAAGATAGAGTACTGGATTGAAGGGGACTATACGGCTCAGCGCGCCTTAGACCGTCGCCCCTGGAATAAAGACAAAATTATTAAAAAGACCAGTAAGCATCTGATATTCTTCGCTATCTCCTTTCTCATCGCCAATACCTTTTTAGCCTATATTATTGGCAGTGAGGCATTAATAACAATCGTGACTGACTCGCCCCGCAACCACCTGCAGGGCTTAAGCGCGATCATGCTATTCAGCGGAGCTTTTTACTTTGTGTTTTCTCATTTGCGCGAGCAGGTATGTATTAGTATTTGCCCCTATGGTCGGCTTCAGGGCGTATTGCTCGATCGAAAATCAGTGGTGGTGGCTTATGATTACAAGCGGGGTGAAGCTAGAGGAAAACTACGAAAGAGTGAAGATCGCTCCGAGGTTGGTAAAGGCGATTGTATTGATTGCCATCAGTGCGTACACGTTTGCCCTACTGGTATTGATATCCGAAATGGTACTCAGCTAGAGTGTGTGAATTGTACGGCTTGTATTGATGCCTGTGATGCAATTATGGAGAAGGTGAATTTACCCAAAGGACTGGTTCGCTACGCTTCGGAAGAAGGGATCGCCGAAGGCAAAAAACTACAATGGACTGCCCGCAGTATTGCTTATAGTGTACTATTAGTAGTCTTGACCGGAGTAATGGTAAGTATGTTGGTGATGCGCACTGATGTAGAAACCAGCATTCTTCGCACTCCGGGTATGCTTTACCAGGAACGGGAAAACAACCAGATTAGCAACCTTTACAATGTAAAGGTCATTAACAAGACCAACCAACAGCTACCTATTCAATTAGTATTGCTTAACGAGCAAGGTGAGCTAAAAATGGTTGGTAACGATGATTTATCGGTTGACCCCCAGGGTACTGCCGAAGGGGCTATGTTCTTGATATTTGATCGGGCTGACATCCAGCAGATGAGTACTGATATTGAAGTAGGGATTTATTCCGACGGAGAATTATTAGAAACAGTAGAAACTTCTTTTTTGGGACCGAACAAGTAATGAACAATTAGCAATGTACATTGAACAGTTGACGGATGAAGATTTGCCAATTATAAATAACCTGCAACTCCTAAACCTGTAACTTAAACACAATAACACTCTAACACATTAACACTAAACACTATGAACTGGGGATGGAAAATCACGATTGCGTATAGCCTGTTTGGCCTATTTATCGGCGTACTGGTGTTTCGTAGTTTTCAGGTAAATGTTGATCTGGTATCCGAAGATTACTACCAAGAAGAACTTGCCTATCAGAATAAAATCGATAAAATGAGAAACGAGCGTAAGCTCAGCCAATCACTAACGTTTTCTCAACAGTCACAGCGGTTAGCCATCCAGTTTCCCGATCACTCTACTAGTCCGATACAAGGAGAAATACGCCTGTTCCGTCCTTCCGATGCCCGCTTTGATCAGGTGTATTCTATTGCCCTGGACCCGCAACAGCGATACATTATCAGCACCGATCAACTCGCCAAAGGCTACTATAAAGTGAAAGTAGACTGGGAAAGTGGTGAGTCGGCCTATTATACCGAAGAATCTATTTTTATTCAGTAATGGTAACCACTGCCTTCATCATCGGCCTAGTAGGTAGTTTTCACTGCCTAGGAATGTGTGGCCCAATCGCCCTCGCTCTTCCTCTCCGGGGTAGGCGGACTTTACCTGTCTGGCTAGGTCGCTTATCCTATAATGCCGGGCGAATTACTACCTATGCCCTGCTGGGTGGCACTTTCGGGTTGATGGGGCAAGGACTAGCCCTAGCCGGATGGCAGCAATCCCTCTCCGTAGCCCTCGGGGTGCTGATTCTCTTGAGTGTGGGGCTACCGGCCACTTTTGCTCATCGCCTTAGTCCCAATCACGTTATCGCCCAATTCATCGGTCAGGTCAAAACCCGAATGCACCATCTATTTGCCCAACGAACGTACTCTGCTCAGTTTGGCATCGGCATGCTCAATGGCCTATTACCCTGCGGATTGGTGTACATCGGACTTGCTGGGGCAATGGCTAGCGGTCATTTTCGGCAAGGTGCCGAATGGATGATAGCCTTCGGAGCCGGGACTTTACCGATGATGCTGGGCGTAAGCCTGTTAGGTCAGTGGGTCAGCGTTCCGGTTCGCAATCGTATCCGTAAATCTATCCCTTTACTGGTAGGTGCTATGGGCGTACTGTTTATCCTCCGAGGGCTGGCTTTAGATATCCCCTACGTTAGCCCGGTGCTATCGGGGGAGATGACCGTGACGGAAGCAATCACTATTTGTCGTTAAGTAACCAAGCTATGAATACCCAACTTATCCATAAATATAATGTGCCGGGACCCCGGTACACTAGTTATCCTACTGTGCCTTACTGGGATCAGACCCCTCCCAGCGAGGATGAGTGGCAACAACAAATACTGCAAACGTATCAGACATCTGGCTATCAGGGAATTAGTTTGTACGTACACCTACCCTACTGCGAAAGTTTATGTACGTACTGCGGTTGTACCACGCGCATCACCGTAAACCATCGGGTAGAAGCCCCCTACATAGATACCGTTTTACAAGAGTGGAATATGTATCGTCAATTACTAGCCGAACCACCGCTTATCAGAGAACTTCATTTGGGAGGAGGTACTCCGACCTTTTTCAGCCCAGCCAGTTTGAGCAAATTAGTTACGGGATTAATCCGGCTGGGAAGAATTGATAAGGAAACTACTATGAGCCTGGAGGCCCATCCCAGTAGCACTACTGAAGAACATCTGCGAACGTTGTACGAATTGGGCTTCCGTAGGCTGAGTTTAGGCATTCAGGATTTTGACCCTGAAGTGCAGCAAACCATTAACCGTAAGCAAACCTACGAACAGATTGCAACTGTAGTGCAACTGGCTCGTCAGACTGGTTTCACTTCTATTAATTTTGATCTTATTTACGGGCTACCCAAGCAAACGCTGGCTACTGTACAAGACACTATTGAGAAAACCATTCGGTTGCAGCCCGACCGTATTGCGTTTTACAGTTACGCCCACGTGCCCTGGATGAAGCCCGCCCAACGCTCGCTGGAGCCTTTTCTACCTAATTCAGAAACCAAGCAGCGACTGTATGAGCAAGGTAAAGTGATGCTGCAACAAGCGGGCTATCACGAGATTGGTATGGATCATTTTGCTTACTCTGACGACCCGTTACTTCAAGCGAGCCAGCAAAAGAAACTACACCGAAATTTTATGGGGTATACGCTACAGGCTACTAAAATGCTGATTGGCCTGGGGGCTTCGGCCATTAGTGATACCTGGACAGCCTTTGGACAAAACGTCAAATCAGTTGAGGCGTATCGAGCGCGAATCGAGACAGGAAAATGGGCGATTCACCGGGGGCATATACTAACCCCCGAAGACCTTCGGCTACGAGAACATATTTTAAATGTGATGTGCCAAATGCATACCGAGTGGGACTGCCGAATGCCCGAAAATAAAGAGCTACAGCGGGCACTTAGCCGCCTGGTACCGATGGCCGAAGATGGCCTGGTTAACCTTACTGAACGAAGTATAGATATACCAGAAACCGGTAAACCCTTTCTGCGCAATATCTGCATGGCACTGGATGCCCGCCTGTGGAGAAGTAAGCCACAAACTAACTTGTTTAGTAGTACGGTATAGCTTTTACTAGCTAATCTGAAAAGGCATACCCGTCAATCACTCAACTATGTAATACTTAGCCAAAAAGTAGTAGTAACCAACCTAAACCATTTCTCAAGTTCGCTAACCGTCCGGTTAGTCAATCGCTAGTAGCGGAATGTGAGTATGCAACGTTAGTAAACGAGTAAGCTTTCCAGGGGAAGGGGGTGCTTTCAACGAGTGGGTACGCGGCAGAATCGCTAGTAAATCAATATTTTTCTGATCAATATAGTTGATGATTCCTAACTCAATGTCCTGGTTCTCAGGAAAGGCGTAGTGATAATCAAGCGTTTCCAGATAGTACTCTAAATCACCTTGGTTCGGGCCAAATCCTAAATTCTCTGGCTCATTAGGCTTCTTTACAGTAAGTACATGGACTTTTGCCCCAAACCAGCGAGCAATATCGTGTAATACGTCCAGAGTATTTAAGTCATCGATTGCTTGCTTATCTAGGGCTAAAGCAATCTCACGAATCTGAAAATTAGTCGTTGTACTGGGAACGATTAACACCGGGCAATTAGCTGATTGAAGCAATTGAGCAGCATGACTATTAACATTGGGTTGACCAGGCTCTCTTCCGTCGGTACCCATTACAATCAGATTGATATCTTCCTCCTGCTGTACTTTCAGAATGGTTTCTACCAACGGACCATTCTGGCTCATTGCTCGAGTACGTGACTGGATGTGAGAAAGTAGGCTGTGCGTAGCCTCATACAACTGTTTCTCAGCTTCGTTTGCTGAATTGGCATTCTCATGTACATGCAGTAGTACTAGGTGCAATGTTTCGTCTTGACTCATCAGATAGGCTACGTACTCTAAAGCGATTTGAGCACAGGCGGAAAAATCGGTGGGAAATAAGATATTGCGAATTTGGTTCATAGCTATTAGTCAGTTAAAAATTACAATCTACGCGATACACCAAGTTTCTTCGCTGATTTGAGCAGCACTTGAAATCTTTTGTACCACATAAGAAAGATACTGTATTTAGCGGAGTCTGCTTCTGATATACATTATCTCAGAAGATGATATTTATCAGTAAATGGATAGTCTATAGCGATTGAAAATGTTAGATATTAAAAAAGAGTGAATAAGATAAAGTTGTTGTTGAAGGTAGTAAGCTTTATCTTCTATTCCGATACAAAAAAACCGAAGCAATGTGCTTCGGTTCCTACTTTTTATTTTATGACTTTGAGAGTTCTTACACCCAGATATTCGGCTGAGTTGAATACTTGGCTACTTTCCAAACAAACCACCTAAGCCGCCGAGTAACCCGCCGATGCCTTCGTCTCCGCCAAAGCCTAACTGCTCAACCAGATCTTTCTGATCGTTAGCCTGACCGGTTTCTTTAGAACTGATTTTGTTCATGATAAATGGAATAGCAATATTGGCAACCTGCTGGGCAATACCACTACTGATGCCTAGCTTACTAGCTAGGTTTGTTACTAGACTATTCGTGATACTGCTTACGATGGGGTTACTAGTGGTAGTAGAAGCATTGCCATTGAACAGATCCATCACCCCTGAAAAGTTTCCTTTCATCAACTCGCCCTTCAGCCCGTCAACCACAGTATCTTTAGTAACACCTACGGCTTCGTCGGTTTTAGACGCATCCAGTTGGGTTTGTTCCTGGATTAGTTTAGCCATGTGCTCTTTACCCATATTAATAATGTTGTCTAGCATAATGTAAAATTTTGATGGTTTCAGTTGATTACAATACATGAACTGACTAATTTCAAACTTAGTTAATCAATTCATTACCACCAAACCTAAATTTTTTAATAATATGGGACTTATCGATTTCTTTAAAAGTGCTGGTGAAAAAATTTTCGGCGGCGAAAGCGAAGAGGAAAAAAAAGAAAAACTAATTGCTCATGTCAAATCGCTGGGGTTACCGGTAGAGGGCTTGGCAGTGAGCGTTAACGATGAAACTGTTACTGTAAAAGGAAAGGTTGATAGTGAAGAATATTCTGAGAAAATTGCTTTAGCCCTAGGTAACGTGGAGGGTGTAGGCAAAGTGGATAACCAATTGGAAGTGGAAAAACCCGCTCCACAGGCTACCTACCACACCGTAGAAAAAGGCGACTCACTCTCCAAGATTGCCAAAGAAGTGTACGGCGACCCGATGAAGTACCCTGCCATATTTGAGGCCAACAAACCTATGCTCAAAGATCCTAACCTAATTTATCCGGGACAAGTGCTACGAATCCCACCGAAAGAAACGCTTGCCTAATTGATGACTGATGAATAATGACGAATGAGTAATAGTTTTTCATTCATCATCAGTCATTACTATGCTTGAGGGCTAATTTCCTGGGTTAACTCTGCTAGTGATGCTACAATCGCGAGGGGACTGTGGCTAACCACTGCCCCACCCAGCATAACTACCTTGGCGGCAATACTAATGACTTTTTCTACTTTTTCAGCCTGCTGGAGAGCTTCGTTCACATCGTCAGCTATCTGGTTCATTTGGGTTAGTTCATCATCTACTTCCTTCAGCTTAAAAACGGAGGCCAACGTGAGCAAATCATCTGAATAGCTGTAAACCGACCGCTGCAAGTGGCTCAGCTTCTGATGCTGACTTTTAGTCAAGTCTTCCCAGTGATCCTCTCGAAACTGTCCAATAGACGTTACAATCCGAAAAAACTGCTTAGAAAGCTCTTTTACCTGCTCTGACGAAAGAGTTGCCATAGTTCATTGGGTTGTCGTGTATGAATGAATGGTTGAATTGCTGATTGGTTAGATTACTGGTCGGTTACAAGTTAAAAGGTTACAGGTTTCTAACTTCGATCTTAGCGAGGATCAAATCCACCGAGTGTCAGTTGCCGTGGACGCGGGGCCAAAGCCACCACATCCCTCTTCCCACTCCATTATCAAAATTTAGACAATAACTGCATCTGCCGTAGATAATTCGTATAAAATAGCAAGGAACCAATAACTTCCTGCTGATGCAATTGTGTCCGTTGTTGGTACAAAGCGGAATGCCCTTCGCTAATGATATCCAGGGCATCTACGTACTGCTGAATACTTTGTAATTGGGCTTCGTACTCCAGCATCTGGTCCATGTACTCCTCTATCACCAGTTTCTTCTCGATAAACGAATGGGCTGAGTCTAGCAGTTCACGAGAATACCCTCGCTGCGTGAGTTGTTGACGCCGTATCTGCTCCGCCAGCGATTCGTCCAGCATAAACTGGTAGGCATTGAGTAAGGTTTGCAATGGCTTTTCGGCTCGTTCAATAAAATCTTGGGCCTTTTTACGGCGCGAACGTTCGGTTAAACCCGTAAGGCTGAGTTGAGCCAGCTCTTGGTATGATGCCACTACATCGGCCTGACCTTCAGCCAAAGGAAGCGTCTGCAGGGCATTTCCCAAGGGAGCTAACGATGACCCTGACCGACCTGAGGCAGCTAGTTGGTGAAGTCCCGCTAGGTAGCGGGTAAGGGTTTCTAATATTTGGACGGTTGCTGAGTCAGCTTGTAGAGACACATTACAGCCCTCGCGAAACTTGGGCGTGAGCTTTCCTTGCTGAAGTAAATCCCGGCGTTGCCGTTGCTGGCAGACCTGATAAAATGTTGGTTCTAGATGGAACCCCTGGACTAGAATCTCAGTAGCTTCAGTTGTAAACTGTTGAACGTGCGACAGCGAATAACAGCCCGATACGGCCAAACTTAATGTGGCGATAAACAGTCGCATAGATCATTATTCAGCCTTGATAGACGAAAAGCCGGATTTGTCAAAATAAGTTCTTTTGGGTTCACCCCGGTATTTTACCGCTGCCCCAAAACCATTGGCTTCAGCCCGCAGCCGCTCACTAGCGTGTATTTGGACGGTACCTGTACCATTCACTTCCACATCAGCATCCTGGCACACTAAGTCAAAAGCATCAATCGTGCCCGTGCCATCGTTCAGGATAGTTACCTCATCAGCTTTTCCGCTTAAGTACATGTTAGCTGTTCCGGCTGATTCTACATCGAGGCGGGAAATATCCAGCTTCATCTCCATTCGCCCCATTCCCTCCACTGCTACCCGGAAGCGATCGGCACGCACTACATCTTCGGAAAAAACCTGTACTAGTCCTACGATTTTCAGGTCCCGCAATGCAGCATAAGTCACATATGCTTTTACTTTAGGCGCAATATCAATCCAGTCACTCTGGTTTTGCCGATAGCTGATGCAAAGGGTACGCCCCCGAACTTCGGTTTTCACCTGCCGCAGATCTTCACGATCAGAGGTTTCTATTCGCAAATGGGGGTTTTGTCCTTTGTACAGCACTAATTCACCACGCCCAATAAACTCGACCTTATCGAAACTCTCTAAGTCTATGTCTTTCTCATACTGAGCTAATAAAATACCCGGATAAAGTAACCCGAACGACAAAAGCAGTGGTAGATAAGTAAAAAGCAAACGTAGGTTCATGTGGTAGCGTTTTTCTCTAAAAATACAGAAAATATGAAATATTCGTCTTCCTTCATAGTCATTCTGCTCCTAGTGCTAGGATTTACATTTTTACTGGTCGCCTGGACAGCTCCAACCCAGCCTGCTGAGCCAACGGATGAATTTAGCGGAACTACAGTAGTTGAACTGTTTACATCGCAAGGTTGTTCCAGTTGCCCTCCAGCCGATGCCGTGCTACGGGATATTGCCCAGCAGTCAGAGCAGCAAAACTTAGCGGTACATGTACTCTCCTTTCACGTTGATTACTGGAACCGACTGGGTTGGCAAGACCCGTACAGCCACCCTGATTTTACCGAACGCCAACGCGCCTACACTCAAACCTGGGCAAACAGCCAAATGTATACTCCACAGATGACGGTAAACGGTAACCCGGGCTTTGTAGGTTCCCGCAAACAGCAAGCATGGCAGGAAATTAAGAGTGCCTTAAGGCTACCTACTCAGGCAACGGTCAATCTACAGGTAACTGTCGCCGATAAACAAGCCAGGGTAGCTTACGAAGTAACCGGGGATTATCAGAGAAAACACTTGCAGATTGCCCTGGTAGAGAAAAACATTCAGACTTCGGTACGGCGGGGCGAAAACGGAGGTAGAACGCTTCAGCACACCCACGTCGTCCGTAATTTTAGCAGTCATCCGCTCAACAATTCGGCTCAGGGAAAAACTACGTTGCAGTTACCTGACGATCTTAAAATATCGGATGCTTCCGTCATTGTCTACGTGCAAGATGATAGCAACCTCAAGATTAGTGGAGCTACTGCTCAGGCGCTTGCCGATATTTAGACGTTACTGAGACAACGGCCACCGAAACCTTAACCAATCCATTTGCTCCCGGTTGCGCTCCGACTGTTTCTGAACCATCCGAATTTGCTCTTGGTACAGTCGCTGATAACTTTTCACCTCCCCTTTTAATAAGTGAACCTGATCTTGCAATTTTTTATGGTCACGGTACACGTCTTTCAGAAAGAAACTCAGCAGGCTCATTCCGATTCCAAGTACGCTGACTAATAAAGCATTGACAGTGAGTAATAATTCTATATTTTCCATAGACTAAATATAGCCCAACCTGTCATAGTATTTTCCTAATAATGTATTATTTAGACAAATAATTCTCAATAATACATTAACCTCAAGCATTATTATCGGAATCGAGAGGTTCACCTAATAATTCGTAAATAATTTGTACCTGTTTGGGAGTATACATATGTCCTTGTCGTGTACCAATTCGCTCTTCGTGGGGTGCCATCCAATTGGTCAGGGTACGGATAGTTACCCCATAAGCCTGGGCTAGTTCTTGCTTAGTTTGTGGTTTTACGGGTTTGTAGCTCATGACTGATAAGAATAATGGTGAAAACTAAGTAGTGGATAGAAAACGTGTTTTAGGCACGTATTGTTACTAATATGACAATTTAGTATTTTTAGTCATAATTTTTGGTATTTTTAAGAAATTTAATCTTTCTACTAATGAGTGATGAACCCCTACTTCCGCTTCGCCATATTCGTAAAGAGCGTAACCTAAGCCAGGAAGCAGTTGCCACCGCACTGGGTATTAGGACAACTACCTACAGTAAAATTGAGCGGGGTATTATTCAGATCACCTTATCACGACTGTACGAACTAGCCGAAATATTCCAACTGTCCCCTCAACAGTTGCTGGACTACGGCGAATCAGATAAAGATTTGCTGACCAGCCGTACTGAACCAAATATTATTTATGTGCCGGTACACGCCCAAGCAGGCTTTCTGGATCATTTTGTAGACCAGCGCACCCCACCCGAAGGAATCTCCTTTAGTATTCCTACTTTTTCTGATAAAGAGCTATACATGATTAGTGTGGAAGGCGATAGCATGTTTCCTACCCTGATTCCGGGGGCTTATATTATCATTAAGGAGGTAAAAGATCACTATCTGCTTCAATGGGGTGAACCCCACCTGATTGTGACCACCGATGGGCGGGTGGTAAAACGGGTGCTCAAGCACGCTGATGCTTCTTTGCTGACTCTATATTCAGACAATAACCTGTATCAGCCCTATGAGATTGACCGGGCAAGCATACTGTCGCTGTGGAAAGTAGTAGGAATGGTATCTAAATCGTTTACCCCACCCAGTCGCTTTACTACCCAGCGTCTTTAATGACTAAATTACTGAAATCTAGGAAAGCTTGTCTCTAAATGACTGGTAGCCCAGTTTCGTCACTAACTCAAAGCGATTATCTTCCCGCCAGATACCAATGGAAGGATGACGCACCCCGTTGAAAAAAGTGGTTTTGACCATGGTATAGTGCATCATATCATTGAAAATAATCTTGTCACCAATTTTCAGGGACTGCTCAAAGCTATAATCACCTACATAATCACCCGATAGGCAACTTAATCCCCCCAGACGATAGGCTGGTTGACCAGGCACCACATTGGTTGCTCCTAGTACTTTGGGTTTATAGGGCATCTCAATACAGTCGGGTATATGCGCTGAGATGCTGATATCTAACACTGCTGCATTTATTCCCTTGCTATCAAAAATATCCTCTACCGTAGCGGTCAGGTAACCCGTTTCCCAGGCTACTGCTGAGCCCGGTTCCATAATGATTTCTACCTGATATTTTTCCCGGAACTCCTTTACTAAACTGATAAGGTGGTTGAGATCATAGCCTTCACGGGTCATCAGATGGCCACCACCCCAGTTCATCCACGTGGCTTGCCGCAATAAATGTCCAAATCGCTCTTCAACTACTCGCAGGGTTCGTTCCAATGCATGAGAATCGCTTTCGCATAGCGTATGGAAGTGCAAGCCTTCTATACCTTCGGGCAGTTGGTTACCCAAATGATCAGCACTGATTCCCAATCGGGAGCCCACCGCACAGGGATTATAAAGATCAATTTCTACTTCAGCGTACTCCGGATTAATTCTCAGTCCGCAGGAAATCTTTTTAGGGTTTTTCTGTACCTGACTCCTAAACTTATTCCACTGGTTTAGTGAATTAAAGGTGAGATGATTGCAGTAGCCCATCATTTCATCGAACTCATCGGAAAAATAGGCCGGACAGTAGGCGTGTACTTCATCACCAAATTCTTCATACCCCAGACGGGCTTCGTTTAGTGAGGAAGCCGTAGTTCCGTGTAAATACTGTCGTATTAACGGAAATACGGAGAACATGGCAAACCCTTTCAGGGCCAAGATGATCTTCGCTCCTGATTGCTGTTGTACGTACTGCATAATTTCTAAATTACGACGGAGCTTAGCTTCCTCTAAAACGAAACAGGCGGAGGGCACCTGAGCAAAATCAATGGGCATGGATTGGGAAGAAAATCACTGAATTATCAACTAAACTAGTCGGCAAGATACTAATTATTGATAAGCTAAATAGAAAGACCGCCAATTACCGGGCGTCAGGGGGTAGTACTTTGCTAGTAAGAGTTGATAGCATCAGAAGGTCGCGGAAATCGGTAAAATGCTGTTGCGGTACTTTCTTTTCTCGAAGATGTTTGTAATAAGTAGATGCTATACTTAACAGCAAAGCAGCAAAACTTCCGGACAAATAACCCAGGCGTAAGGCAAGCCACCCTCTTATACCAAAATGCTTGTAGAAATAATAATAATCACTCTGCACATGGATAATGTTCATTAAACTAGCATTTTTCTTGGTGCTGGCCCCTTCCTCATGAGAGACCTTGGCACTAGGAACTAAATGCCGCTCCCAACCTTTCAGACGAGCCCGCCAGGCATAATCTACTTCATCAGAGTAAATGAAAATATTCTGATCCATATACCCCACATCCTCAATGCACCTACTCCGAATCATAAAACATACTCCCCGCGGCCACTGAATTTTTCGGGGCTGGTCGGGCACCACGGCTGGCTTACGATTATAGTGGTATTCATAGTCTGTTTCGCCTCTCAGTAAAGCTTTCAACTCTTTTATCCGGGGAATAACCTCCCACCGGGCCCGACCCCTCGGAAACCGAAAACGATAATGGGATTTTTGGGGACGACCATCGGGGTAATACAATTGAGGACCGCAAATGCCCACTTCAGAATGCTGATCCATATAATCGATCATTGCCTTAAAGGCATTATTCAGGGGTTTAGCATCCGAATTGAAGAGGAGAAAATAGCGGGAATCAGCAATAGCCATTGCCTGGTTTACCGCTGAAGGAAAGCCAACATTTTTTCGGTTTTGAATTACTTTTACTGTAGGAAAATACTGTTTGAGTATTTCTACCGAAGAGTCCTTAGATGCATTGTCAACTACGATTACCTGAAAAGTGATGCCCTGAGTTTGGGATAAGATACTAGTCAGGCAGGATTTTAAAAGTTCTCTAGTGTTGTAGTTGACAATTGCGATGGTTAGATCACACGTCTCTATCATTATTTTTTACGCTTGACAACAGCTCGTAGTTTAGTAATTAGTTCTTTCTCAAAAATGTTTAAATAGATACCGTAGAATATTACGATGAAAAGCCCGCCTAGCACTAAAACTGTCATGGTATCTAGCGATGTGGATTCACTCCACAAATAAGCGACTGTCCCCCCCAAAGCACTTGCTATCGTGGGTTTGTATATTTTCTCTAAAAGGTGCATAAAAGGCACACCAATTATCCTGTTAATATAACGCTGATAAACCAGAAGACCAATAGTTTTGTAAGTAAATACTCCCCAAGCTGCTCCAGCAATACCAAACCAGATAGAGCCTATCGCAATAGCTGGAACGGTAACCAGAAGCGTTAACAGCGAATTGATCTTTACAATAAGATCGGCTCGCCCAGTACTTTTTATCACCGTAGACACTGTTCCACTGATTGCATGGATGATGACTGAAAGTGACAAAATACGGAGAGGCACTACCGCACCTAACCATTCTTCCCCAAACCCTATCAAAATGATAGGATGAGCTAGGGCAATGAACACGACCATTATCGGAATGAGAATATTAGCATTAAGATGCACCACTCCCAAATAGTATTTCTTGAGCACCCCCGCATCACCTTGCATACTAGAATAAGCGGGAAAAAGTACTTTATTGAAGATGTTCATCACCTTTGTCCGAAAGGCATCGGTCAGAATAAAGGCTAATGTGTACACTCCCAGCGCTTTGCTTCCAATCAGCTTTCCGATTAATAGATAGTCAATATTATTGGTTAAAAAGTAAAAAATCCGCTCAACTAGTACGTAGCCACCGAAACCAAAGAGGCTCCAGAAAGCAGATTTACTGAACGAAAATGAAGGAAGCCAGCGAGTATGCAAAAAGTATAATATTCCTGAGACTACAGAAACTACAATACTATTGAACGCCAATGACCATACTCCCCAATCATTAAATGCCAAGTAGATCGCTATTCCCCCAGCCAGAACTACCGAAATAATACTGATGATGGCCTGGGGGCGAAAATCCAACTGGCGGGATAACTTCGCTTTAGGAATAATATAGAGGGCATCTAAGATGATAGAAATAGCGATAACCGGAAGTAAGCTCCCCAAAATAGGTTCCTCGTAAAACCAGACCGCAATCGGTGACAGCACTAATGCAGTAATCGTATAGCCCAGCGATGATACCCCTAAATTTGTCCAAAAAGCGGTAACATAATGATCTTCAGTGAGTTCTTCTTCCTTTTTCTGAATCAGGGCAGCCCCCATTCCGAACTCACTGACCATTCTTACAAAACTCGTGAAAACCGCTGCCATCCCAATTAAACCATAGTGCTCAGGCAATAACAACCGGGCGAGGACTAACTTCACCAATAGCCGTAGCCCCTGGTTGCCCAGAGACGATATTGCTACCCAGCCCACCCCGCTGGCAATTTTTTTACTGCTCACCTTCAAATCAACACCTGTTTATGATTAAAGCGTAAAATTACGACTTACCACCAGATTTACCTCGCAAAATGCTAGAATATCGTACCAAAGTATCCCTTTCCTTAAAAAACCATAGCAGAAAAGACGGCGGGTAAAATGTTTGAGACCTGAAGCGAATAACTAATCCTGAGATTTTTTAAATATTCTTCTGATCAGCCCGGGGCGGCTTTCTTCTTCCTTAGCTAGCATCTGAGTTGAGGCAGTAGTCTCATCTGGCTTAGAAAGTCCAATGCTTTCTTTCAACCCCGAAAGCAAAGAGTGACACCAGTAGCTAAATATCGACCGACTAGGGTCACGCTGATAATATATGTTTCCTATCCGAAGGGGTTGCCTACGGGTGGGGTTATTCGTTTTTACGACAAACCAATTAGCCAGCCAAGTACCGACTAACTCCCGAATAGCAGGGTTTTGAGGGGCATCCTGATTGAGGAGAGAGACTTTAAGACCACTGTATATAAAATGTACTTTGCCCTGCGCCGAGTGATTATCAGCCTCTATTTCAAACGAAAGTCTATTGGCTACTCCATTTTGCACTGAAGTGAAAGCGACAGGTTCTAAAAATGTATTCATCTCAGTCAGATGCATTCGCCCTAGTTTACCCGTCAGGCGATGATACCCATCCTCTCGATTTAGGGGCATTTGTAATGATACATTAAACCTCCCTCGATTCATTAGATCGGTTCGGATATTTGCCTCAAAAACCTCATGAGAGGTAGGGAAATTAGTGGCATTATACAAACTAGCGTACAGATTGTCGAACGAAATGGCTCCCGCTCGTACTGATGCAGTATTTTTCTCTCGATATATAATTCTACTATTCCAGACAGTGATGGTATCAATCTTAAACTGAAGAGGAATAGACTGCATAGCGGAAGCAAGTAGTGGTTGAAAACGACTCGACCGACGCAAGCCCTTATTTCTCCGAACTTTAAGGATCGCCGAATCGATACTAATCCGTCCGCTCACCACCTGCCGGGATGTGAACCAGTGCGAAGGGTGGATACTAGTTATCCTAATCGATGAAATCTGCGTTTGCCAATGACTTTTCTGGTCGTCTGAGTAAGTTTTTGACTCAAATTTTTCAGAATTGGATTGTACTTGAACATCATGGAGAATAACTGTGCTATCGAGGACATTTATCTGTGTTTTAGCAATGGAGAAAGCATACAATGAATCTTGTGATATCTGCTGTAATGAGTCCACTGAAACAGTGAAAGCCCCTATTGAAGGTAATCCCCGGTTTTGGGAAGACTGCAAAGAGTCGAGATACAGTTTTTCCAGTAGGAGGCTGATGCCCTTAATTTCTAAAGTGTCGCTTGTTTCTTGCGAAGCAAGCTGCTTAAATAATCCATTCTCAACCCGAATACTCTCTACCGACAAAGAATCTAAAACAGGCTGAATCAGTGAGTAGTAATTCAGTGGTTCAGATGGTTGATCGGTTTGGTTAAAAGCTCCGGAAGAATGTAACTGAACAACCGGATCTTTTAAATATACTCGTTGAATGGCCAAAAAGCGGTTATTCTCCCCAAGAGGGTATTTTTCTAGCTTAACTTCAAGTTTGGAAAGGTTAGCAGTAAAGCAGGTTCCTGACCTTATCCGAGTAGTATCTATCGCAACCAAAACGTTCTGCAAAACAACCCGCCGACGAAGTGGGTAGAACCTCAGTTTCTCATAATCAACCAGATATCCCCGTTCTTGTAGCTGCTCGAGTCCTAGCTGAACAGCTTGATCCACTACAGGCTGTATCCAGAGACGAAAGGAAAGAACAAGCACCAGCGCCATCGCGCTGATTACTCCTAATATCGCCAGAATTTTTTTAGTTCGGGCAGGTTGTGAAGCCATGGTAGGTAAAACTCTTGTAGTAATAATACAAAAATTTTCCAGCTTTGGCTAAACTACCATCTACCGCAGAATGATGTTGGCATTGATAAAGCGGGCTGAGAGGCGGTTGGGTACAGCAAACTGGCGGTTTCTGACATCCTCCACCCAAGTGAAGGAAATCACATTGTTGGCTCTTAAAGCATTTAGTACTTCCAGCCCAATCCACAACGAGCGAAACACTCTTTTTTCTTTTCCCTGATTCAGCGGAATTTCTTTGGAAAACCCCAAGTCTACCCGTCGGTAATCGGGGCCATTCAGGGCACTGCGGTTACGGTCATTATTGGGTGGCCCAAAGGGCAGGCCTGTGCCGTAAAGCAGGCTCAAGTACACCCGCATGGTAGGGTCGTTGGGCAAGTGATCCTGAAAGAATACGCCCAGATTTACTAACTGATCTGATGGACGGCGGATAAACCCTTGATCGTCACCAGCGATGTCTTCCCGAGTTCGCAGTAGTCCCAGACTGAACCAAGACTCAGCCCCGGGAATAAAATCTCCGCTCAGGCGCATATCTAGCCCGGTGGCATACGCCCGAGCGGTATTCTCCGCAAAATACCGAATGCGTACATTGTCAATATCGTAAGGATTGACATTGTAGAGATGTTTGTAGTAGAACTCGGTAAGCAGGGTAAAATCTCTCCCCAGCATCTTGAAGCGATAATCTCCCCCCAAGATAGCGTGTACCGATGACTGGGCTTTCACATCAGTTTGTAAATTCCCAGCTCGGTCGCGCAATTCCCGGTAAAAGGGAGGCTGCTGGTACAACCCGACTGCCGCCCGAAGTACCAAATCCTGATTTGTTGGAGGACGAAAAGCGTACTGCACCCGAGGGCTAATCAGCAGTTGCTGGTTGATGTTCCAGTAGTTGAGGCGTACTCCGTAGTTGATAGTATGTACCTCCCCGATTTCAGTGGTATTTTGCACGTAGCCGAAGAACCGCCGTGAATCCAGTGCTAATTCATTGCTTACCGCCCGCTCCGCAGTAACAAAATCAGCGGAATCGCTGAGAAAGTATTCGGAGAGTTGATCTTGGAACTGTTCCAGGCTGACTCCAACCCCAAACTCTAGCGTATTGCTTTCGTTGAGGATGTACGCCATGCGGTTTTCCAGATTATAAATATTAGCACTGAGCTTATTACGAGCGTGGTCTAAGTTCGCCCCTAATCCCAAAATAGTCGCACATTCATCCACTTCACCATTACCGCCAATTTCTACGTCGCACAATCGGTAAGCTGCGATGAGGTCAAAATACTCCCGCTCTTGGGTGGTAACCCAGGAACCAATTAGGCGGGAGCTCCATCGGTCGTTAATACGGTAGGTCCACTGTAACCCAGTCTGGAATGTCTGATATGTTAGATTTTCTTGTCCGCTATAGCCCACGAACAAATTAAAGCTCTCCTGCAACGTCCCAAAGGTAGTAGTACGGCTCTCCGGTTGCACCCGATAATTATTATTCGCGTAGGAGACCAGCACTCCCAACTCGCTCTTCACTTCATTCTCATCCCCGTCCAGATCGTAAGTGACGTACGATTGAAGGTCAGTAAATTGGGGGCGGTACTGACCGTCAGTTTCCAGTGTTCCTAATAAATATTGCGCCCGCTTGTGACGGACTCCGGCAATGTACGAACCTCGCTCAAAACTCCCTTCCACATGAGCCGCACCGCCTAATAAACCTACCCGCAGCGAAGCATCAGCGTCAGTGGGCTTTTTATAGCGTACATTCAGGGTAGAAGATAGCTTGTCGCCGTACTTAGACTGCCATCCACCCGAAGAAAAAGCCACATCCGCCACCAAATCAGGGTTAATAAAGCTCAACCCTTCCTGCTGTCCGGCCCGAATTAGAAAGGGGCGATAGATGGGGATATTATTGACGTACACCAGATTTTCGTCGTAGTTCCCTCCCCGCACCGAGTAGTTCGAGCTTAATTCATTATTGCTGACAACTCCGGGTAGTGTAACTAAGATACGGTTAAAGTCTTGGAAGGCTGATGGAATATTCTGGGCGGTTTCAGGATCAAGTTTCACCAAACCGGGCACAAAGCGGCTATCGTCACTGGTATTGGCTATCACTTCTACCTGCTGGAGTAAACGGATATCCGGTCGTAAGGTGATGGTCAGCTTGAGCGTATCTCCTGCGCTTAAGCTGACTTGCCGAAGAATATTGGTGTACTCGAGGTGGGAAAAAACCAAATCGTAATTTCCCGCAGGAAGAGAAAGTTGGAAGAAACCTGCGTCGTTCGTAACTGTTCCTTGATTGGTTCCTTGTACTGAAATGGCTACGTCATTCAAAAGCTGCTGAGTACTGTCTTGTACGGTACCATTCACCACGGCTTGCTGAGAAAAACCAGCCAGGGAGATACCCATTAGCCCTCCCAGAACCATTATTTTGTAACGCAGTACTGACTGCTTCATACCTGGACTGTCTGCTTCAGTTGGGCGATGGTGGCAATAGGATCAGCCGATTTGAATACAGAGCTTCCTGCTACAAAGGCATTAACTCCAGCTTGAGAGAGTTGGGTAGCGTTCTGATTGCTCACCCCACCGTCTACTTCTACTAATACCGAAGATGACGTTCGCTGCATGAGCTGTTGCAAATCGCTTAACTTCTGATACGTATGTTCAATGAAACTTTGCCCCCCAAAGCCCGGATTCACCGACATAATCAATACTAAATCAATATCAGACAGAATATTTTCCAGTACGTTTACCGGAGTGTGAGGGTTAATCGCTACGCCTGCTTTACACCCTAATTCTTTAATCTGCTGCACCGTTCGGTGCAAATGTGGGCAGGCTTCGTAGTGAACCGTGATACGATCAGCACCAAGCTGCCGGAAATCAGATAAATACCGCTCGGGTTGGGTAATCATTAAATGCACATCCAGTGGCTTTTTTGCGTGCCGCTGAATGGCTTTGATCACCGGCATCCCGAAGGAAATATTGGGTACAAATACTCCGTCCATCACGTCTATGTGAATCCAGTCGGCTTCACTTTGATTGAGCATTTCCACGGCCGACTGTAAATTGCCGAAGTCAGCCGCCAACACGGATGGGGCGATATACTTCATGGTTCTAGAATTTTATCACTTTCACTGTATCCGAAGCTGTAGTGCTCAGTACGTGCATCACGTACACTCCTCGTTGCCAGGATGATGTATCTACCGTAAACGAGTCATCACCTGACACCGGAATATACTGGTTCGCCACTAGTTGCCCCGTGCTATTGTACACATATACCTCCAGCGGTTCATTAACAAAGGTAGGTGATTCTACAAACAGATTGCCACTCTCAATAGGGTTGGGAAAGACATTGTAGTGAGAAATTTCTAATGGCTCTTCAGTAGATAGAGGAGCCTGATCAATGAGCACCGCAAAGTTAGGGATACCGTAACCCAACTCATTATCGGGGGTCATGGCCTGGGTACCCGCCTGACGGATTTTTTCCATAATTTCCAGATTAGTTGCTTCCGGAAAAGCCTGCCATACTCCGGCGGAAAAACCCGAAATGAGGGGTGCAGCAAAAGAAGTCCCGTTAGAACGGGTCACATTGTCTTGCGCGTCTACCACTACGGTTTGTAGCCCCAACGCCGAAACATCAGGTTTGATACGTCCATCCGATGTTGGTCCGAATGAGCTAAAGGACACCTTAAAGCCAGTAGAGCTTACTGCACCAACCGCCAATACATTAGGAGCATCAGCCGGAGGGGAAACGTACCGCCATCGTCCGGCACCTTCGTTGCCCGCACTCACCACGCAAAGCATACCTTTGGCAGTTGCCATTTGGGTAGCCCGGGTAATAGCCGCCGTCTGACCGTCCATGTCGGCGTAGGTGTAATTCATCTCCGCATCGTCGAACGTAGTGTAGCCCAACGAGGTGCTGATAATATCAACCCCAGCACTATCCGCTTTTTCAGCAGCAAACAGCCAGTTGTATTCTTCAATTCGGTACTCTGAACCAGACTCTTCGGTGACACAAAGCATAATGTCGGCCGCGTAGCCACCCGCCTCCAGTACGCCAGGCTGGTAAGCCGCGATGCAGGAAAGTGCTTCAGTACCATGCTGTCCGTAACGATACACATCCGAGCTGTTCCCAACGAAATCATAGGTGAGCTTCAGTTGGTTATTAGCGTACAGATGATCGAAAAAGGAGGATTCGTCTACTCCGCGAAATCCGCCATCGAAGACGGCTACGAACACCCCTTCACCATTATAGCCCTGACGGTGCATCTCATCGATACCAAGCATCTGGTTTTGTGCCAGATTCAATAGTTCCTGGGTACGCTGATATTTTTTATTTCCCTGAGATTTGCCGTAAGATGACCCACCTGAAGATTTTTTAGCCCGGCGCCCGTTGCGAGCACGAGGCTTGACCACCTCAGCGTCGAGAACATGGTCTAACGCCAACAGTTGCTCCACCGCCTCGGACGAAGCTTCCACTAGCGCCGCGTTGAACCACTTAGAAATATAAATTACTTCTGCCCCCTGGTCGGCTACCGACTGAAGGTACGCTGAGTTAACCGGAAAGTCCGAAATATCTACCTCAATATTCTGCTTTTGACGCCGGGCTAGCGACCGTTCGGAGAGATACTCTTCGGGTGAGGTGATTAAAAAGTCGGTAGTATCTTTATCAGAAAAGTAAAGAAAATACTGTTGTACCTGGGCGAACCCGGAGGTACTCAGCAATAATAAACAGATAAAGAGTGACGACAGATAGGGATGCGTAGCAGAGTTAGTCAATTTTTCCATAGGCTATAAGGGTCTGACGGTAATCGCGGCCGAAATCGATGATAAATTGCCCTAAGCAATCTTCCTCAGCACAATAAGCTAAGTCTACTGATTTTTTGTAGAATAAGCCTACTTCATCTACGTAGGTTTCCGAAAAAATACTATCGTTTACCAATGAAGACATATTGCTTTGTACTACCGTAATACTTTGACCTAATAACGTATCGATTGGGCTTTCTATTTCTTCCAACAACGTCTCGGGCGTAGATTGTAGTTCGTAGCGATCATTCGGTTTTGCGTTCAGGGCATTACCGTCCCACGCCAGATTACTGATAAACGGAAAAACCAGCTTGATAAGAGGAACATTATTTTCTACGACCACCGCTCGTTGGGTATTCAGGCGGGCGGTCCATACCGAGTCTAGTTGCCACCCTTCGGCGGTTGAGAACCGGGAAAATCGTTCTAGCCGATATATTGCCTCATTTCCCTGCCCCGGAAAAGAATCAGTCACCACTTCCCGAATAAAGTAGCGTTGAGTATCGGGTTCGTTCAGTAAGTTATATGAAATATCTTGTACTGCATACTCCCGGAAATTACCTGTTTCTATTGGAAAATAGCTGATGCCCGAACGGGTTGATGACGGTTGAATAGTCTCAGACTCACAAGCAAGTAGCAGACCGATTATTGAAACCCATAGAAGCGCTCGTAGTAACATCAGGATCGGAGGAATTTAAAGTACAAGGTAGCAAATACCCTACGAAACTGCCGGATATGTGAGAAAAAACCGAAAAATGATGAAAACTTACATCTACTCTCATGAAACCGCCGGGATACGGGAGTCCGAAGACCGGGGTCAGGAGACCAAAGTTGAGAGCTAGAAATTACGAAATTACTTCGTAGAAATTAAAGGTTTGAAATTGATAGAAATTTTCAATCCCTGCGAAACCTAAGACCTTCAAAAATTGTGACGGAGCAGCAATTAATTCTTACTATCAAGTACTAAAAAGGCTCTCGAACCTGAAGGATGTATTGGCGAAAGGCTTCGCTAAACTCAAGTGTGCGCGACTTGAGCTGCTCTAAGATATACACAGCTGCCAGTAAGTTCGTCAGCTTTTCACCGGCGTCTTCCCCAGCTACCTCAAACGAGAGCTCTTTTCCATTGACTAATGCTTTCTCAGCTTCCACCAACTGATCTACAGTATAATTTTCTACCAAATGCCTTACTGAATCTACTTTCATCTTAACTTTACTACCTTCTCTAATTTGTATGTTCAATTTTTGAACCAATTTTCTTTTCTAACTAAGAAATAATCACTTTTGCCAAATATTCCATAAAATATTAGCTATGCTAGCACAAATAACAAAGTAAAATTCTGTTTTGTTGATTTTATCACGAATAAAAATATACATTTTTCCATAACCAGCTATGGCTCTGAAAACTACCGTAAAAGTAGGAAGTATCAATAATTTGAGCGATGCTCGTTACTGTGCGGGCATGGGGGTCGATATTCTGGGGTTCTGCCTGGAAACCGAACAGTCTACGTTTGTAGAACCAACCGTCTTCTTAGCTATACGCGAGTGGCTATCAGGAGTGGAATACATGGCGGAGTTTCCAACCTATTCTGCTGTAAAAATCAAGCAAACATTGTCTCAGTACGAAGAGGTACACCATCTCCAGGTAGGCAGTGCGATTGATCTGGCCCTGCCTCCACAATCAGGAGCGTCATTGACCATCAGTGTGAGTGCCTCAGACTATCAATCCCTAGGAGATATAGCTGATGTGTTGCAGCAATATCATTCGCAAGTACGTTTCTTTGTGTTAGAAAACCCCCACGACTCGCCTCGTCTAACGTTAGATGATGCCCTGCGCCTAGCAAAGCAGTACCCTATTTTACTTGGTTTCGGGGTGACTGCCGAAAATGCGCTTTCGCTGGTAGAAGATAGTGCCATCCGGGGTATTGCCCTGAAAGGAAGCAATGAGATAAAACCGGGTTACAAAGATTTTGATGACCTAGCCGAAATACTGGAAGTGCTGGAAGTGGATGAGGAGTACTGAAGCCGCTCGATCTTGAAGAACAAAAATGCATCTCTGAAGTAGGTGAGTCTAGCCAATAGGCGGATCTTTTGCTTTTCCCTGCAAAATAGCAACGATACACTGCAAATACTTAGGTGTTCTGGTCAAGAATGCTCTTTTTATTAACGAAAATAGAGAGTATGGTATCACTCAAAAGTTGCTTAGAATGTTGAACAATTATTTCCGAATAGCTTGGAGACATTTATGGAAAAATAAATTGTTTCTCTTCATTAATGTTGGGGGATTAGCTGTTGGAATGGCCGCTTGTTTGGTCATCTTCCGATTTGTAAGCTTCGAGTTAAGTTATGATACATTTCATGAAAATAGGGATCGTATCTATCGGGTAGTTTTTTACAACTATACTCAAGGGAAATTTGAGGGAAAGTCGGCCTCTACCACAGCTGGCCTGGGACCGGCTATTGAGAACACATTTCCAGAAAATACAGATTTTGTTAGAGTCATACCACAGTCCGAGACTGTTGTTACCTATCGCTCAAATGAAGGTGAAGTAATTAATTTTGTCGAAGACAAATTAGCGTACGCCGATCCTTCTTTCTTCGACGTTTTTTCCTTTCCGCTAATCAAGGGCAATGCAAGCACTGTTCTTTCGGCTCCACATACTGTGGTTATTTCTGCTTCCATTGCCAGCAAATATTTTAGTAACGAAGACCCCGTTGGAAAACTATTGAGTATCGGGGAAGGTGATCCCTTCCGGGTGGAAGGCGTTTTTGAAGATATGCCCAAAAACTCTCACTTACAGTTTGATTTTATTCGTTCTTACCAAACACTAGGCAATCAGAAAGATCAAGACTGGAGCTGGCTAGATACCTACACTTACTTATTACTGCCTCCTTCAGCATCTGCGGGCGATTTAGAAGCTAAGCTCGCCGCAATTGTAAGTCAACATTATAGAGAGGGAAGTTTAGATAGCTACCATCTACAAGGTCTTCCCGATATTTATCTAGACGATAGTTTTCGCTCTACTGCTGCCCGAACCGGTAGTGCCAGAACCGTCTATTTCTTGATAGCCATCGGCACAGTGTTAATGTTTATAGCCCTGATCAATTTCATTAATCTCACTACGGTGAAAAATCTAGACCGGATCAAAGAGATTGGTATTAGAAAAGTGATTGGTGCTAGTCGTAAGCAACTCAGTCAGCGGTTTTTGATCGAGGCAGGACTGCTAAATAGCTTGGCTTTACTATTAGCCGTCGGTCTCGCACTAGTAGCAACCTCCTTCTTAGAACGTTGGAATTGGCTTGATTTTCCCTCTGGGCCGCAGTATTGGTTTTGGCTTTTCGTGGGCGGTTTATTACTGGTAAACACCTGCATTTCTGGGCTGTTTCCCACGTTTTTCTCCACCTTTTTTCCGACCGCTATACAATCCCTAAAAATGAATACTAAGCCTTCTTTCCGGGGCATTGGTTTCAGTAAGGTTCTTATTGTATTTCAATTTACAGCATCTCTAGGGTTGCTGACGGGTATAGTTATCATTGATCAGCAGATTTCGTTCATGAGAGAGCAAGAATTGGCTATAGACATTTCACAAACGCTGGTCATCAGAGCACCGCTTCTGACCGATCAGAGCACAGCGTCTCAGTTTCAAGCATTCAAACATCAACTTGAAAACTACTCAGCCATCAGCCATATCACCCACTCTACCAGTGTACCTGGTGAACTCATTGACTGGAATAGGTCGGATATAAAGCTAAGAAGCACGGATACTGAGCCCCTTTACCCGTCTAATATTATTGCTGTTGGGCATGATTTTGTAACAACCTACGGACTCCATATACTGGCGGGAAGAGATTTTCAAGAAGAAATAGCAAGTGACGAATCAGCTATGTTGATCAATGAAGCAGCAGCCAGACAATTTGGATTCTCTTCTTTGGAAGAAGGACTAGGACAGTATGTTTTTATTGGGGAGCGAGCGTTCGAAGTCATTGGAGTAGTGAATGATTATCACCATCTCTCGCTGAAAGAGGCTATTGATCCCATACTATACTTTATTGGTTCTACTCGACGCCCAATTTATTCTATCAAACTCAGCACCGAAAATTTATCTACTACTGTGATTACGATCAAAAGCATTTGGGAACAGCTATACCCAGGTAACGTATTCTCGTACTTCTTTCTAGATGAATTTTTTGAACAGCAGTACCAAAGCGATCAACAGTTCAGGGCAGTATCTTCATTGTTTTCCGGCTTAACGCTCTTACTAGCCTGTACGGGTTTGTTTGGACTGGCTTCATACACAACAGTACAACGAACTAAAGAAATTGGTGTTAGGAAAGTGCTAGGAGCCTCTATCGCTAACCTATTGTATCTCCTATCCAAAGGCCACTTAAAATTAATTCTAATTTCTTTCCTTGTGGCTGCTCCAATTACTAACTTCTTCTTCACGGAATGGCTCAATGAATTTGCCTATCGGGTCACACTGCAATGGTGGATGTTTGTTGCACCTGGCACAGTAGTATTGCTTATTTCATTGCTATCCATCGCAGGGAAGACGGTAAAAGCAGCCAGCAAAAATCCAGTAGATAGTTTACAGTATGAGTGAAATCGGCAAAAGTGTATAACCAATATATTCTAGGCTATCAAGACGTTCTTTCACACTTAACAGTCTTCTTCTACGACAAGCACCCTAGTTCCGCTATTCTTTGACTACGGATTGGATATTAAAGAGGGTTGGTGGTTTTCTTCAGTTCTTCCCGACTCGCTACTTTGAGCTTCAGGTAGGCTGTGTCGGAAGAGATATTGGCAAACTCCGCCGATGACCCGGCCAGAAAAGTCATATTTCTTTTGTCGCCTACCAGTAGATAACCTAAATCAATTTCTTCGTCATAAGCGAGTTTTTCCGCTAGCTGTAGGGGCACATTACCCCGGTTCTGCACCTTAACCGAATATGCCTGACGGTTATTTCCGCCTAATATAAACTCTTCTTGTGGTGGAATTACAATATCAAAAACACTAGCACAACTTGTCAGTAGACCCAAATAAATGGCTAGGCAAACCTGATTGATAGAACCTAGCTTATAAATAGCTTGTAACATCTAACGGGTTATGAATTAGAAGTTCTGGAAAGTACAGCTTGTAGTAACAACCCTATCAATACCATTAGTGCGCAACCAATAAAGTTGTACCAAAGATACCCAATCTGATCGCGGAAAAAGAGAAAGAGCAGTAGCACTATACCTTCGGCAACCAGAGCTGCCCAGAAGGTGGCTTTGGCTCGAACGTGCCGAATGTAAAAGGCGGTGAGGAAAATGCCCAGAATAGTTCCGTAAAACAGTGAACCCACAAGATTGACAAACTCAATCAAGTTATCAGCTAGGGAAGCCAAGGAGGCAAAAATAATAGCAATGATACCCCAGCTCAATATAAACCAACGCGACATTCGCAGATAATGCCCATCGGAAGCGTCGGGACGTATGGTACGGCGATAGAAATCAATGGTAGTGGTGGTGCCTAGCGCATTTAGTTCGGAGGCAGTAGACGACATAGCGGCGGAGAAAATGACGGCAAGTAGCAGCCCCACCATTCCCTGCGGAAAGTAGCGCATCACAAAAGTAAGGAAAACGTAGTCGGCATCTTCGGTTTCATTATTGGGGTTGGCCTGGGTAACCACTTCCCGAGCCTGGGCTTTCAAGTCCTGCGTTTCTTCTTCCAGCGCCATGATCCGCTGGCGGGTTCCGGCTACGGCAACTTCATCGCCTTGTTCAATCTGATTAAGCAACGCTTGGATGTTCTCCCGCTTTTCTTCAAAAACCTGCTGATGCTGTTGGTCAAGCTGCTCCCACTGCCCCGCATACTCCGATTGGACTACACTCTCCTGACCTTTCTCTATAAAAAATAAGGGGGGTTGATAAAACTGGTAGAACACGAAAACCAGAATTCCCACCATCAGGATCAAAAACTGCATCGGCACTTTTAGCAGGCCGTTCATGATCAAACCCAAGCGGCTCTGAGTGATAGATTGTCCGGTCAGATAGCGTTGCACCTGCGACTGATCCGTACCAAAATAGGCTAGTTGCAGGAAAAACCCTCCGGCTATGCCTGACCAGATGTTGTAGCGGTCACTAAGACTAAACTCCAGATTGATTATGTCTAACTTACCCATATAACCTGCCACATCAATAGCATCACCGAAGGAAACATCTTGGGGCAACAAGTTGAGAATAACGAATACCGCGACGATCATACCTCCCAACATAACCGCCATCTGCTGTTTCTGCGTCTGACTTACCGCTTTAGTTCCCCCACTGACGGTATAGATTATTACTACCACTCCAATAATTAGGGTAGTTACTGATAATCTCCAGCCCAGAATGGTAGAAAGAATAATGGAGGGGGCGAAAATCGTAATGCCAGCAGCTAGCCCCCGTTGCACTAGAAACAGGAAAGCCGCTAGTAAGCGGGTCTTTATGTCAAACCGATTTTCTAGAAACTCATAGGCGGTATACACTTTTAACCGATAGTAAATGGGAATAAAGGTGATGGATAACACAATCATCGCCAACGGCAATCCCAAATAAAACTGCACGAAACCCATTCCGTTCTCGAAGGCTTCTCCTGGAGTAGAAAGAAAGGTGATAGCACTCGCTTGCGTAGCCATTACCGATAGACCAACTGTCCACCACCGAAAGCTGTAACCACCCTTTAGGTAGCTGTCCATGTCTTGCTTACCTCGGGTACGGTAGATACCGAAAACTACAATAAATAATAGCGTACCGACTAAAACAACCCAATCGAGTACACTCATGCGTAGGATTGGGTTAGCCAGTAAAAGAAGATAAGAAGAAAGATGAGCACGCTAGCGACTAGCACATACCAGCCATTCCAAGAAGAGAAGAGAGGAGGTCGGTTGTCAGTATCCATCAGGATTGTAGTTTATCGGCTAAATCTACATAATGCTAACCGAAAGCCAGCGTATTTAGTATAAAATCCCGATGTTTAAGGTAATTCAATACTATTTTTTTAGAAAACCCACCATCACCCAATGAAATCAAGTAGAAATTTCTGCTGTAAAGCTGCCCCTGCTTTGTTCTTATTTTTACTGAACGGATACGCTTACGGCCAGATCACCCCCAAAGAAACGATTGAAGGATACGCTCAAAGTATCAGTGGCAATGTAGGCGTTCACGCTTTACTGATAGAAACTGGGGAAAGCATCTCTCACGATGCCGACCAGCGGTTCCCGATGCAAAGTGTGTACAAATTTCCGATTGCAATGGCAGTATTGGATCAGATAGATCAGGGTATACTAGGTCTGGGACAGGTAATTCGCGTAACACCTTCAGATTATATTCCCAGGGGCTACAGTCCGATTCGGGATAAATTCCCAGAGGGGACTGAGCTTACAATTAGACAACTGTTGAAATACACCATCCGAAGCGACGGTTCGGCATCGGACGTGTTGCTTAAAACGATTGGTGGGGCGGAAGTAGCGGATGAATACGTTAGTAGCTTGGGGGTAGCCGATGAAGATATGGCGATCGCGCTGCCCGAAATGATTCAGGTGGTAAACGATACTATCCAGTACCAAAACTACTCCACTCCCCGAGCTATGACTGAACTGCTAAAAATTTTCCATACGGATAGTGTGCTTTCCGAAGCAAGCCAATCCTTGCTCTTTCAAGATATGGTTGATTCAATGACTGGCTTAGGACGAATAAAAGGTCTACTACCCAAAGGAACGATCGTTGCCCATAAGACCGGAACATCGGGAACCTACAATGGACTAACCCGGGCTACCAACGATGCTGGAATTATCGTTCTCCCTAATGGAAACCACTTAGCAATTACCGTATTCGTTTCTGACTCTTATGCTTCGGACAAAGAGCGCGACCAAGTCATCGCTAATATTGCCAAGTCTGTGTTTGATTATTGGAAATAGAAAATGGGAGTTAGAAAGATGGAAGTAATATTCAAATTTTGAACCTCTGACTTCCGATTTTGGTCTGCCAAAGCTCACTAATTGCTAGAAATATTGCCCTACCCCAATAACGGCTCCCCGCTCTCCAGTATCAAAAATATCAATCCCGTAATCAAAACGAAGTACTGCTCCAAAGACTTTCTGATTGATCAGACGGACTCCCAATCCGACGAATTGCCGGAAATTCTTTCGCATCACTAAGTCCTGAAACTCGCCACCAGGTTTTCGCCAGGTTCCGGTATCAGCAAATCCAACCACTTGTCCCGCGTAATTGGAGAATTGAAACACAGTCTGACGAATCTCAGCATTGATAACTACCTGAGCGGTGCCCCGATCTACCCGGTTACCTGACCCTCGAATGTTGACCTGACTATCCAGTACAAAAGGCGCAAAGGGAGAATCATTATTGGTAGCGAGACCAGCTTTTAAACGAACTGCAATATTGCCCGTCCGGTAGGGCCGCCAATACTGAATTCGCTCAAGAAAGAGGCTAAAGAATTGAGAATTGTCATCGAAGGTATAGACCGATTGCCCTATCGCTCGCCAGTGCGAGCCGTTTCGGTAAAAATAATCGTACTGCAAATGATTGGTCTCAAAACTTAACCTCGTAAGCAATTTATCTTGACTGACTTGATCTGGGCCAGGCAGCGGCGGAAATTCTCCTTCCTCATCTTTCTCATATTCTTCTACAAAGAAATTCACCCCTAATTCTAGTTTGCGGTTAAACCCAAAGTGACGGATGCCCATGATACCCGTACTGGTGTTGGTATATATATAGTCAACGGTAGCTCCTGGAAAAAACAGTGGCTCGGGCGTGCCTATTCGCCGAATGTCAATGGCGTAGCCCCAGGGCTGCCCCTTAACCCGCTCATTGCGAAAGAAAATCTGTCCGTTGGGAATCCCGTTGTTACTGAGGAAATAACCCAGCAAGGTTTGACCCCTGCCCAAAAAGTTGTACTCAGCTAGACCCAGCTGAAACCAAAAGTTATCGGTCACTCCGCCTAGACTGGCGATAGGCAGGAGGGTACGTTGCTCGTCGACCGCGAACTCAAGACGCACCTGCCGATCCGCTACGGTATCGACTGATACGGTAACATTACCCACTCCGGGCACACGGATTAGCTGCTGTCGGTCTTCTTCGGCTTGAATAGGGCGGTAGGGCTGACCTACCACCGTTTTCACAAAATTACGCAAGTAGGTTTCGTCACTTTTCTTAAGTCCCGAAAACTGAATAGCAGTGACCGTCAGATCACGCTTCTGTCCAAAGACGGGGATTTGAGTGAGTAGCAGAATTAAAACTAAGAAAACCAGATAGCCTCTTCTCATAGTATTGAGCCTAAAGATAACTAACCACCCGATGGCACCAAAAGTTATTATGAATACCCGTCTATTGCAAAATGTATCTTCTGGATAGTTGCAATTATGCAATTGTCTCGTGTAATTTACTGCTAAACCTAACACAACCTCTAATGAGAGCAATTTATCTGATCTGGCTACTCAGTCTAGCCGCTTGCCAGAGTTCACCCACCCAACAAGAAGAAACTACCGAAACCATGCCTACCTCCTCCATATCGCAAAAACCTTTTGGTACCACTACCGATGCAGTCGCCGTAGAACTTTACACGCTTACCAACGGCGACACTGAGGTAGACATTACCAATTACGGGGGAATTATCACATCCTGGCGGGTGCCTGATAGTAATGGACAGATGGGGGATATAGTGCAAGGATACGATAGTGTAGATGGATATAACTCACTTCCGGGCTACTTTGGCGCAACCATTGGTCGCTACGGTAATCGGATCGCCAACGGAGAGTTTAGCCTGGACGGGGAGACATATTCATTGGCCAAAAACAATGGCCCCAATCATCTGCACGGCGGACTAGTCGGGTTTAATGATGTGGTTTGGCAAGCTGATACGGCTACTTCTGAGGATGGCCCCCAGCTTATTCTTCAGTACACCAGTCCCGACGGTGAAGAAGGTTACCCCGGAACACTGGAAACCAAAGTAACTTATACCCTACAGGCTGATAACACCCTTCGGATTGACTATGAAGCCACTACCGATAAACCAACCGTGGTCAACCTAACTAATCACTCTTTCTTTAATCTTTCGGGTGATCCGTCCACCCCTATTCTGGATCATCAATTAATGCTTAATGCTGATCGCTATGTGCCTGTCAATGAAACTCTGATTCCAACGGGCAGTTTGGACTCGGTGAAAGGCACCCCGTTTGATTTTACCGAAGCTACTGCCGTAGGCGAACGCATCGATGCTGATCATCCGCAAATCACCAACGGACTAGGCTACGATCACTGCTGGGTGCTCAATGGCCCTGAAGGTGAATTATCGCTGGCCGCCACGGTGTTAGACCCCAAGTCTAAACGCTTTATGGAAGTGTTCACCACCGAGCCCGGGATTCAATTCTACTCTGGTAACTTCTTAGATGGTTCAGCGATTGGAAAAGACGGCACAAGCTATGACTACCGAACTGCTCTCTGTCTGGAAACCGAGCACTTTCCCGATTCCCCCAACCAACCGGATTTCCCCTCGGTGGTGCTTCGTCCCGGTGAAAACTATCGCACTACCACAGCCTATAAGTTATCGGTGAAAGATGAATGATGGGTTACTAAGCTCATCCCGGTAATTTGCTAGGATTCGGTAGTAACTATACCTTATTTACTTAGGTAAATACCTCTATTTTTGAGTGCAGAAAAAATCAAACCTTTAGGAGCATAAGTTCGATTGAAAACCAGTATTTCTATCAACCTTAAAGCTATGAGCACTAGTCAACCTTCTGCTGTCATACGCGACCGAAAACAAGAAATCCTCGATCGCTGGGTGGCTCGCGTGCAGGATGAAATTCCTGATGCCCGAGAACGGAATCGCCCTATTATCATTGATGGAGTGCCAAATTTGCTAGATGCTATGGTTGATGCCCTAGCCTCGGATGATGCCCGCGAAATAGTACACCAAAGCCAAAGACACGGCCGCAACCGGGCTCACTACACTAAATATCGCGTAGACCAGATTGTACGGGAGTATCGCTTATTAAAGGAAACGGTTTTTTCGGTTGTCGACGAGGAGGGAATCCACTTGGAACCTAGGGAGCGAGATGGTATTTTGTACGCGATTGACCAGGCAATAGAGCAAGCTATAGCGGCTTTTGATAAAATATCTACTAAGAAGAACCAGCAAGCCCGGGAGAAAGCCAAAAAAACAATTAACGAGCTAGAGGCCCGCGATGGACTGCGAAATCAGTTTGTTGCTACCCTTTCTCACGATATACGAGGCCCACTAAACAACGCCGATCAGTTGGCTCAATTGCTAGAGGGGCAAATTGCCTCATCGGAAGATCCTTTTGTTAGTGAAGTGCTAAGCGGGATTAGAATGAGTGCCCATCAGGGCAGTGAACTAATTGATACGCTAATGGATGTCAGCCTCATTCAATCCGGTAATCCTATTCCTCTTCAGAAGAGCCCCAGTGATTTGCTCAAAGAAGTCCGCGATTCGCTGGAAGGCATGAAGCCCGCACTTCGCGAAAGGGTTACCGTTGATAGCCCTCACGAAAAAATAATGGGTCACTGGGACGCTAAAGCCCTGAACCGGGCGGTCAATAATCTAATCTCTAATGCGGTTAAGCACGGAGCTAAGGAAGGAGCCATTACACTGTCGTTTCGGCAAGATGAACACCAAACTACCGTTGAGGTGCATAATACTGGAAATCCTATTCCGCCCGGAAAGATAGATAAGCTGTTCAAGCTATATTACCGTGCTAAAGACACAAAAACAAAAGGGTGGGGGTTGGGTCTTACGCTAGTAAAGGGTATTGTAGACCTACACGGCGGTAATGTTCAAGTACACAGTAATATTGCTCAGGGTACCACCTTTACCTTACAAATACCCAATACAACCTAATCTGGCGTGTGCTCGGTGCTTCCACATCTTCGGATAGCAAACTAGCGTCATTACTATCAAAACGGGCTAGCGGAGGGGCACTTCCCCCGCCGTTGATGAAGCGAAACCGTTTGCCTCGATAAACTCGATGAAAGCATCATTGGTCGGGGCAAAAACGGTAAAGCTTCCCGCTCCGTTCAGCGTTTGTACCAAGTCATCAAAGCGGCTCAGTGCCTGCACTAGGGCGTCCCCGTTAGCATTGCTAAATTCCAACGGATGTGCCGTTCCGCTCAAATTAACAAAGCGATAGCGCGTGCCCTCTTGTAGGGTGACCCCTAGATTGTTCGTATTTAATTCTGCAACATTCGTAGCATCAGTGCCTTCTACCGCGATCACCCGCCAGGCCGAAGCGCCAATGTTTTAAAGGGTAATAGTCGCATCGGCTTCTACTTCCTCACTGCCATTACCACCGTTTTTTTAGTATATCTACGACCTACAAATTTTCGGTAAAAGGATAATAAGCGGTAAACAATACTCTGTTTATCCCACACTATCGCTAGTCAACCGCTTAGAATAGGACGTATTCACCATTCTTTTCTCTCTATGTTACCCCAATTAGGTTCTATTAAGGCTACAGATTACTTTATGATGTTCATCAGGCATTTTGAAGTGGCAAGTATTATCTCCTATCAGAAATGGGTATTCTAACGGTAAGTGTTGAGCAAGTAAAATTATTGCAAAAATAGTATATAGATTTTAGCTATATACTACTTATAAATATTGTATATTAGCAATAGTTGGATATTCATATAAGAATATCATACTCAGTCAATTATTTTCAACATCTACTAATTTACCATGGGTGATAGCATTGCGGCCGAGATGATTCAAGACCAAAAGCCTGAGATACTGGATCGTTGGTTGGCAAAAGTAAGTGATGAAATACCGAAGGATAATGAGCGTTCAGTGCCAATTCTTAATGATAGTATCTCCGGACTTCTCAAGGTACTGACTGAAGGGTTGGATAATACTCAGACTATAGTAAGTGAGAGTAATCATTACGTTAAGGATAAAATCCATATCACCCAGTATTCCGTAGGCCAAATCGTTAAGGAATGCCATTTACTCCGACAGAGTATTTTTTCGGTAGCTGATGAAAAAGATCTCTACCTAAGTACTCAAGAAAGAAATAGTATCACATACGCTATTGACCAAATGGTAGAATATTTTACAATGACTTTCGCACCTATCTATGCCAGTAAGTATCAACCACCGCAGCCCCCGGAAAAACCTCAGGGGCAAATAGATGAATTGAAAGCCCGGGAAAACCTGCGCGACCAGTTTATTGCTACCCTTTCCCACGACATGCGCTCCCCTCTTGGTAATATTCAGCATCTTGCCCAATTACTAGAAGAACGGCTGGGCTCGTCAGATGACATCTTTGTAAAAAAAGCCCTCCGGGGAATTACATTAAACGCTGAGCAGGGCAATGACCTGATTACTACCCTCATTGATGCCAATCTAATCCAGTCGGGCAATCCACTCCCCCTCAGGAAAAAGAAAAATGACTTATTGAGAGAGATCCACCAGCTACTAGAAAGTTTTAAGCCCACATTACGCGACCGAATTATCCTAAATAGCCATCAACAGCAGATAATGGGCTACTGGGACCCCCAGGCCTTAAAACGGGCTATCAACAACCTAATCTCTAACGCCGTGAAATACGGGGGACGGGAAAATGTAATCACTTTATCGCTTCAGCAAAGCGACCAAAATACTACCATTTCGGTACATAATTTCGGGAATCCAATTCCTGCTGAAAAAATAGACCGACTGTTTGACCTCTACTACCGGAATCCAGGAACCAAGACCCGGGGGTGGGGACTAGGACTGACCCTAG
The DNA here is from genome assembly GCA_039198955.1 of Bacteroidota bacterium. GTDB lineage: Bacteria > Bacteroidota > Bacteroidia > Cytophagales > Cyclobacteriaceae > Tunicatimonas. The sequence goes on from JBCCTI010000015.1 coordinate 58,025, forward strand.
CCAAAGGGGTAGCAGAGGCCCATGATGGCAATATCCAGGCCCGTAGTAATGCTGCAGAGGGAACCACTTTTATTTTAACAATACCTAACACCGATCAATAGATAACCACGTAATCCTTGCTTTTACTTGAGCTGCCCAATCTGGCTCACTGCCCTTCAGTCGACAACTCAGCTCCCCGTCTGAGTATTTTTTCTATCGGGTCTCACCACTAAAAAAATTGTATCTTCGCGCCTTACACTACTCATTAACCTAATGACTAATCTCAAAACACCTGGCTACTGGCTGCTTGTGCTGGTATCGCTTATAATTTCCACCCATTCTTTTGCTCAATCAACGGCTCTGACGGACTACGTAAGCCCACTGATGGGCACCGACTCGGAGTTTTCGCTGTCCAACGGAAATACGTATCCGGCTATTGCCCGGCCCTGGGGGATGAACTTCTGGTCGCCCCAAACCGCCCCCAATGGCGATGGCTGGATGTACGCTTACGACGCTAATCAAATTCGGGGCATCAAACAAACGCATCAGCCTAGCCCCTGGCTGAATGATTACGCTGCATTTTCCTTGTTTGCCCTGACGGGTGCTCCGGTATTTGACGAAGAAAAACGAGCCTCCTGGTTTTCGCATAAAGCCGAAACTGCCAAGCCCCACTATTACCAGGTATATTTGGCGGATTATGACATAAACGCCGAGGTGACCCCTACTGAGCGAGCCGCGTTCTTTCGCTTCACCTTCCCTGAAACCGATTCGGCGTTCATCTTGCTGGATGCCTACAACAAAGGCTCACAGGTAAGGATTATTCCCGAAGAGCGCAAAGTCATAGGCCACTGCCGTAACAATCACGGTGGAGTACCCGAGAATTTTCATAACTATTTTGTGTTAGAATTTGACCACGATTTCACCATTACCTACACTTGGCAGGACTCCGTCATGCAGGAGGGGACTGAAGCAACCGGAGATCACACTGGTGCCCTTATTGGTTTCTCCACTTCCCGAGGCGAAGTAGTACACGTAAAAGTTGCCTCATCCTTTATCAATCCCGAACAAGCCCAGCTTAATCTGAATCAAGAGATTGGTGACCGTACCTTTGATGAAATACGCACCGAAAGTCAGCAGATTTGGGAGCGTGAGCTGAGTAAAATTCAGGTAGAGGGTGGCACCGATGATCAGCAAGAGACTTTTTACTCCTGCCTCTACCGAACGCTACTATTTCCTCGACCATTACACGAAATTACGGCAGAGCAAGATACGGTACACTACAGTCCTTACAACGGAGAAGTGTTACCTGGTTACCTCTACACTGACAATGGGTTTTGGGATACCTTCCGGGCGGTGTTTCCCTTCTTCTCATTGATGTACCCCGAGTTGGATGCTAAGATTATGCGGGGTTTGGTGAATACTTATAAGGAAAGTGGCTGGTTGCCCGAGTGGGCCAGTCCGGGTCACCGTAGCGTGATGATCGGTTCTAACTCAGCCTCATTAATTGCTGATGCTTACCTCAAGGGCATTCGTGGCTACGATATTGAAACGCTGTACGAAGCTATTATCAAAAACACTACCGGAGTTGGCCCTGTGAAATCGGTAGGGCGCTACGGTCACGAATACTACAACGATTTAGGCTACGTACCTTACGATGTGGGTATTAACGAAAATGCTGCTCGTAGTTTGGAGTACGCCTACGCGGATTATTGCATTGCCGAATTAGCCGAAGCCATCGGTAAGTCAGAAAGTGAAGTAAATCTGTATCGCCAGCGAGCTCAGAACTACCGCAAGCTGTTTGATGAAGAAACTAAGCTAATGAGGGGCAAGCTGAAAAATGGTGAGTTCCAGTCTCCATTCAATCCGTTTAAATGGGGCGATGCCTTTACCGAAGGCAATAGCTGGCACTACACCTGGTCGGTCTTCCAGGACGTACACGGATTGGCCGAACTAATGGGCGGTAAAGAAGCTTTTGCTGCTATGCTAGATTCGGTCTTCGTGATGCCCCCGGTCTACGATGATTCTTACTATGGCTTCACCATTCACGAGATCCGAGAGATGCAGATTGTAAACACCGGGCAGTACGCCCACGGCAATCAGCCTATCCAGCACATGCCCTACCTCTACGCCTACGCCAGTCAGCCCTGGAAAACCCAGCAGCACGTCCGCATGATTATGGATAAACTGTACACTCCCCAAACCGATGGTTACTGCGGTGATGAAGATAATGGTCAAACCTCCGCATGGTACGTATTTTCCGCCCTAGGTATGTACCCCGTTTGCCCCGGTAGCAATCAGTATGTGTTGGGCAGTCCGCTGTTTGAAAAAATCACTTTACAACTGCCCAACGGCAATAGCTGGGTTGTTTCTGCTGAGGGTAATCAGACCAATACTCCCTATATCCGGGAAGCTAAACTGAACGGGCAGACCTACGCTAGAAACTATCTCACTCACGAAACGATCCTACAAGGGGGGACGCTGAACCTTACTATGAGCGATACCCCTAACGAGGCGCGAGGAATTCAACCAGAAGATGCGCCTTATTCTATGTCTACCGATCCATAAGCATCCATTGAGAGGAATTGATAGTTAGTTAATCCCCGGCTGCGCGAAGCAAATGCCGGGGTCTCCTGCACAAAAGAAGTTTTTCATGAGAATGTACTACATATGAAGGAGACCCCGGAACAAGTCCGGGGGTGTATCTAGTAGATAATAAGGATTATTGGCGGCTCCTTCCCTCCGTTTTATAGCCTACAAGCATACTCCTTAGCTCCTCCACCTTCTCCGATTCCTCCGCATACAAATCATTTTGCTCGCTGGGGTCTTCAGCCAAGTTATAAAGCTGTCCGGCCGGTTCACCTTCCTCAACTTCTTCCCGACGGGGTTGGGTAAAGCCTCCGGTGCCCCGCCCAAGAACCAGCTTCCAATCGCCCTTACGTACTGAAAACATACCATCGAGGGAGTGATGAACTACGGCTTCCCGAGATGACTCTTGTTGCTCGCCCAACATAACGGGTAATAGATTGTAGCTATCCACTCCTACTTCATTGGCTAGCGAATCCTTAGTAATAGCCGCTGCTGTCGCCATCAGATCAGTTAGGCAACCGAGAGCATTCGATATCTGATTGGCAGGAACCCGCTTGGGCCAGCGGGCAACAAAGGGTACGCGGTGCCCTCCTTCGTGAATGTCAGCTTTTTGTCCTCGCCAGTTGGCATTAGCCGTGTGCTGGTACTCTTTGCCAATGTGGTCAATGTGTGAGCCGTTATCACTGGTAAGAATGATCAGGGTATTCTCGGTCATACTCTGTTCCTCTAAGGCTTGCATTACCTTCCCGACTACATCATCTACCATTACCACAAAGTCGCCGTACTTACCTGCCTGACTTTTGCCCCGAAACTCTTCGGTAGGCAACCAAGGGGTATGAGGGGCATTAAGGGGAAAATACAGAAACAGCGGCTGATCGGCGCGGGCTTGTCCGTGTTCACTAATAATCTGCACCGCCCGCTTGGTAATCTTGGGTAGCACCTGCCGATGATCAAAGTCGGGTGAGGCTTCTCCGCCTCGCCAGAATCCTTTATCGTAATCAGGACTACGCACTTCGCCCGCTATGCTATCGGTAGGCGGGACTTCCCATTGGTTGTTTTTAATGTAGCCGTAGGGAGCCATATCCAGCGAAGCCGGAATACCGAAGTACTCATCGAAGCCCAGATCAGTTGGTCCACCTATTTCAAAAGCTTTAAAAATGTCCACATCTTCCGAAGTACCGAGTGTTGTTATCGAGTCTTGGTGACGCTGGAGGTAATCTGAATCCTCCCGCACGACAAAGGGTAACCCTAAATGCCATTTTCCTACTCCGGCAGTATAGTAACCGTTTCGTTGCATCAGATCGGCTATGGTTAGTTTATCCTCCGGAATTAAAGGCAAGTCATACCCAAACAGTACTCCTCGCTTTAGTCGACTTCGCCAGGCGTACTCCCCAGTCAGGATGCCGTAACGAGTAGGCGTACATACCGACGATGGGGTGTGCATATCGGTAAACCGTATTCCCTCTCGGGCCAGTTGATCAATATTGGGAGTAGAAATCTTAGATTCGGGATTCTGAGCTGATATATCGCCCCAGCCCAGATCGTCTGCCAGAATGTAGACGATATGAGGATGATCTGGTTTACTATCGGCTTCAGAAGATTCAGTACCAGGCTGGCAGGCAGAAATCAGTAGGCTTAGCAGAAGGAGAAGTCGTAGGAGCATAGGAAGAGTGGTGTTTTGGTATTTCGGTGTTAAAGTGTTATGGTATTTAAAGTTACACACTCAGAATTTTAAACTAAAATACATACACTATAACACTTGGACACATTAACACCATAACACTACAGTTTAAACATTTCCCCTAAAATTAAACTTCTTCTTACAAAACCAAATAAACTATGTCATCAAACAACGACCGTATTATCAGTGCTCTCCAAGAAAAGGGAGTACTCAAGCAGCAAATCTACCAGCAGACTAAAGGGGTATTTCAACAACTTAATGAAGTACTACAAGGCATTGCCGAGCAAACGACAGTCGCAATGGGCAGTGACAGTCCTGTAGAAGTGTCTTATAAAACCCAGGGCGATTTTGAGTCATCGCTACGCTTTTCGGGTGATACGCTGGTGTTTATGATGCACACCAACGTATTTACCTTTAACCCTGAGTACTTTGTACATAAATCTAACTATGTGCAAGAAGACCCCACCCGTGCTTACTGCGGAATGATTATGGTCTACAATTTTCTATCTGACTCCTTACGCTACAATCGGCTGTCGGATGTAGGCTATCTGATCGGTCGGATATTTATCAACAAGGATCGCCACTTTTTTGTGGAAGGTCGCCGGGAGTTTGCTCTTATGTACTCTGCCTTTTCCCAGAAACCTATTAATGAAACCACTTTGCACCAGTTAACCGAAACTGCCATCGTTCATGCTATAGACTTCGACTTATTTGTACCGCCCATAGATGTGAGTAAACAGCTTACGGTAAAAGATAAAATACAAGCCACGGGGTTGTCTGCGATTCGTACTGGTAAGCGGGTGGGCTTCGAGTTTTTGCGGGAGCAGGAATAAGATTAAAGTTTTCTAGACTTGCCGCGACTTAGGTAATTCTTTACTTTCAAGCTGTCAAGTTAGCCGTCTATTGAAAGACTGCTCTCAATAAGTTACCTCCTCTCAATAACCTTTAGCTGCTCTTTCCTCAGAGATCATAAGAAGCAATAGCACATATTTTAATACCGCTGCTATACTTTATACCAAAGTGTCGCACTTTACCAGTTTAAGGTATATAAGAATTTAGTAAAAGTTTGTATTTTGATAATCTTTATCTGCTTACTGACCTATATTCTCGCTAACATAATTACTGTTCAATGACTACTACCAACGACCACATAATTGCCCATTTGGTTAAGAAGGGTGAAACTTTAGAGAGTATTGCAAAAAAATATGGATTCAACAAGTGGAAGCCTATCTATCTTTACAATACGAAAATTAGAAAGACCATTCGTTCCTCTAACCCAGACAAATTGCAATCAGGCATTACTATTTTCATTCCAAGGTCTAAAAAAGGGTACGAAAAACTAATCAGAAAGACTGTTTCTCTGATGAACCAGTTATAGGGAACTGCCGATCAAGAGAAAGCCAGATTAGAAGGATATTTTTACGAATGGAAAAAGACGGCATTGGTAGTTGATACGGCCAAAGATGTTGCTACCGCTCTTATCTCGGCTCGAGATGCTATAAGCAAAGCTGGTGCTGCATTCACTCAATCCGGTCGGGTTATGTGCGACAGTATAAAAAAATATTATCTCAAAAAAACTGCTAGTGAAACCGTAGAAGCAACCAGTGGTGCTATGATGAGTGTGCTTAATTACTTTTGGAATGATAAACAAGAGGAAAAGAAAAAGCAAGGTAAAAAACCTCTTCCGAATGATATACCGAAGCACGTTGGAAACGTCAAGACCGCTATTGGTGACAAAAAAATAGACGAGGCAATTATTGATTATGTTAACCCTTCAAAACTCGCCCAAATGTATGTCATGATTGCTGAAGGTGAGAGCACAATAAATGCGGCTAAAACTAGTGATGAAGATATTTATAAACAGCATTTACAGAATGTAGATAAAAGCATCAAAGGGGTTATAGATAACCTCCAACTAAAAGTAACAAAATATCAATATGAGAAGAAACTGTTATATGCATAGATGTCAATCAATCTAGTCAGATCTTCGTCACAGCTATGAATTTGCTCTTTCCAAGAAAAAACAGTAGGTTTATAAGGTTTATCTAGTGTTTATTGGCTCGTTTCTTACACTCAGCATTAGACACTTTCTTAGCATCAAAAAAAGTTAATCTACCCGGTTTACCTTTAGCAGTTTCAAGACACTAATACTAAACCATTGATAAATAACCCGACTAATCTACCCTATGCTGTCCACTTTAACGCTAACCGATGAAAGCAAACGCGCCATTCAGATAGCCCAATCGTTAGCCAAAGAATACCAAAACGCCCAGTTCACCCCCGCCCACCTGCTGCACGCGCTACTCCACAAAGATGCAGGACTACGCGAGCTGCTAGAATCCCTCGATCAAGACATTCCCTACTTACAAGAGTGGGCCGAGGTACGCATTGAAAACCTCTCCAAGAATACCCGTATTCCCGAAGAGCCACCCGGCGACGCTAAAGTTTCTGCTACTATTGATGAAGCTGATTTGGTACGGCTCAAGCTCAACGAAGAGGACATCAGTCCCCTGGCAATTCTGGCTGCCCTATGCAAACCTAACATCGCCTTTACTAAAGACCAACTTAAAACCTTTCCACTCACAGCGGATGATCTGCTGTCTACCGTTGTCGCCGAAGAAGCTATTCAGGAAGCGATTTCCCCGGCTCCTGGGGCCAAACCTGGGAAAGCGGCTCCTACCAAAACCAAAGCGCTATTCAAATACTGTAATGATAAAACCTCACTAGCCCGGGAGGGCAAAATTGATCCTATCATCGGCCGCGACCGTGAGACCCGCATGATGGTAGAAATTCTGGGGCGGCGCACCAAACCCAATGTACTCATTGTGGGCGAACCGGGTGTCGGTAAAACTGCCCTAGCCGATGGCTTTGCCCTGGATATTGTCAACGGAAAAGTACCTGCTCACCTATCATCAGCGGTACTATTCGAGCTAGACTTAGGCTCGCTGGTTGCGGGCGCATCCTACAAGGGCGAAGTAGAAGACCGACTGAAGAACATCATCAAAGAAGTAAAGACCTTTGAAAAAGCCATTTTATTTATTGACGAACTACACCTGATGCTGGACAGCACCGGTCCGGTGGGTAGCGGAGCCGCGAACCTGCTGAAACCCGAACTAGCCCGAGGTGAGATCACCGTGATTGGAGCGACTACCAACGAAGAGTACCGCAAGTATATCGAGAAGGAAGAAGCCTTCAGCCGTCGCTTTGAAGTGTTGCGAGTCGATGAGCCAGATGTAACCGTGGCCGAGCGCATGGTACAAACGTTAGTTCCTCTCTACGAGCAGCACCATACCATTACCGTTGGCGAAGGCACTCCCCGCGAAGCGGTACAACTCGCGAAACGCTATATCAAAGACCGTCGCCTACCCGACTCTGCTATTGACTTGCTCGACCGAACCATGGCAGCCATTCGTATGGCGGATGAAACCTCAGAAAAAGAGCTACAGCAACTCGCCGAAAAGCTCAAAGTGTCGGCCACCGAAGCAGTTAATGATGCCCTGGCCGAACTGCGCTGGTTCCATCGCGAATTAAAAGATAAAGTCAGCCCGATCCTATTCAGTCAATTGGAAGATGATCCCGATGAGAAGGAACTAGATACGGCTGAGGTGCTGCGCGATTATCTACAATCCACCATTGATGCGCTACTCAAGCTAACTGGAAACAAAAAAGGCAGTGTAGAAAAGACCGATGTAGCCGCCGTCGTGGCTCATAAAACGGGGATTCCGCTGGGAAAGATTCAGACCAAGGAGCGAGAAAAGCTCTTGAATATGGAAGAGCATCTAAAGCAACGGGTCATCGGACAAGATCACGCCATTAAAGTCATCTCCGATGCCGTACTAGAGTCCCGCTCCGGCTTGACTAAACCCGGTCAGCCGATTGGTTCTTTCTTCTTCCTCGGCCCCACCGGAACGGGTAAAACCGAACTAGCTAAGTCGCTGGCAGAGTTCCTCTTCAACGATGAGTCTACCTTGCTGCGCTTTGATATGTCAGAGTTCAAGGAAGAGCATTCCGCTGCGGTGTTGCTGGGGGCCCCCGCGGGTTACGTTGGTTACGAAGAGGGTGGTATTCTGGTGAACAAAATCCGGGAGAAGCCCTACGCGGTAGTGCTGTTTGATGAAATTGAGAAAGCCCACGCTTCGGTGTTTGACATCTTTTTACAAATTATGGACGAAGGCAAGCTACACGACCGATTGGGCAAAGAAGGTGATTTCTCCAACGCCGTAGTGCTGTTTACTTCCAACATCGGTAGTCAGTATATCATGGATACGTTTGCTGAAGGTGAACTACCCACTTCCCAGCAGATGATGGAGCGGATGCGCGGTAACTTCCGCCCCGAGTTCCTGGCACGGGTCACCGAGATTGTGCCCTTTGCCCCCATCCAGGAAGAGAATGTGGTCAAAATATTCGATATCCATCTGAAGAAGCTATTGGCTTTGTTGGATAAGCAGGGAATTGCCTTGAATATTTCCGACAAAGCCAAGCATCAACTCGCCTTATCCGGCTACACTCCCGAATACGGGGCACGACCACTCACTGGGGTCATTCGTAACCAATTGCGCCGACCGATTTCCAAGCTCATCATTGCCGGAAGCGTGAAGAAAGGCTCAGTGATTGAGCTGGATGTGGATGAGAAAGAAGAATTGGTGTGGAAATATGAATAAGAGAGGTTACATTTTACAATAGACTTTTACTATCAAATAAATCAATAATTTCAAGATCATAATACCTTACCTATGAACGAAGTAGAAATTGGCGGACAATTGGTACCGCAACAGTCTTTTGAGGCGATTACGCAAATCTCATCCAACCGCACCCTGTTGGTGCAGAAGCTAAGCTCCCGACCTACCAAGCCCGAACCCGTTACCGGACTAAAAACGGTGAACGAAGTGTTTGACCACTTTAAACCTAACGTAAAAGTGGAGTTTGAAACTGAAGACGGCACCACCGTAGACGAAGAACTGAAGTTTTCTAACCTAGGGGACTTTACCAAGAAAGGCATCACCGAACAAAGCGAGTTTCTGAAAGATCTGAATGCCCAGCAGGACGGCTACCATAAGTTTATGAAGCAGTTGCGCTCCAACAAAATCCTGAAGTCAGCCTTGCAGAACCCCGAGGCGAAGCAAGCTTACCTCCAAGCATTGCAGGCCATGATTCAGGAGATTGAACAGGCCGACCAGTAATTATTCATTCCTTTTTACCCACCTACTTAACAATACATCCCGATGGCAGAAGAAAAAGCACAAGCCGCTCAGGCTGCTACCAAAGAAGCAGCTCCCTTAGACAACCCTAAAAAAGTTTTAGAAGAAAGCTCCGACGAACTTATCGAATACGGCGGGTTTGAGCTAATAGAATCCTCAGTAGACGGGGCCAAAGTAATGAACCCCGAGGGCAAAGCCCGTAAGAAGATATTTCTCAACGAAGATGCCAAGAAGGGCGAACGGCAAAATCTCAAAAAGCAATTGCAACTCTGGCACGATTTGCTGAGCGAGGGTGATGATATTTCGGCCATGATTGAGCAGTGCCAGCAAAAGGTAGAAGGGGCTGAAGAGCTATTGAAGGAAAACCTCAAAAAAGCCCTGGAAGAAACCACTGAGCTGGAACAAAATTACCGCTCACTGGCCATGTTTTACAAGAACGCCGAAACCGACAAAGTTCGTAATATCACCATCTTCAATGCGGATATTGACCGGTTGAAAGACTTAGATAACACCCTAGTGATTGACAAAATCACTGAGGAGCTAAAAGCCCGTCACGACCGACTGGATTTGCGGGAGAACTACTCACTTATGGTTATTCCGGGCTACCTAGGTTCTAATAAAGTGATAGAAAAGTGGGCGAAGATCGCCTACCAGAACAAAACCATGCTGGTAACTGATTTCAATCATCTGGACGATCCCGATGCCGTGATGGAAGAGTTTGATATGGCCAACCTGACTGGAGGGGAAATCCACCGCTCCAACGTGATGATGACCTGTAACTGGCTAGTAGGGCGCGAGCAGTACGAAGACTTGGATGAAGACGAGCCGATGTACATTCCACCATCAACGGCACTCGCCGGAAAAATCTACAGTACCCTGATTGCCCAGCCTACCGCCGGAAAGATGCACGGGGGTTTGAACGAAGTAGACGGGGTAGCCTTTCCACTGAAGAAGAGTGAAATCTCGGAATTAGAGAAGCGCGGTTTAGTACCCATGGTGAAAGAGTGGGAAAAGGTGATGGCGTTCTCGGCCAAGACGCTCTACAATGGCAACGACATTGGTTTACAGACCTACTCAGTCGTACGGGTCTTTGACTACGTAGGTAAAGTGATTATTGACTTCCTCAACCGTCAGGCCTTTGTCAACTGGACACCGAAGGTGCAGAAAGACCTCAGCCGAGAAATCTCTAAATATCTGAAAAGCATTATGGGTAGCGACAAGATCATTCAGGACTACAAGCTGATGAAGCTGGAGCAAGACCCCGAAACCAAACGAATCAATATTGACCTGCATATCACCCCCTTCTTCCCGGCCAAGAACTTCCTACTAAAGCTAGGCGGCACCAAAGGCGACACCGCCGAAGAATGGCAGTCGGAATATGCTGAACAATAAACAGAAACTGACAGGTCGCGATCGCGCGGCGAATCGCCTGTCACAACCAAACCAAATCATTTAACCTTTAAATTTTAAACAATCATGGCAGTACGTGCAAGACTAGACTTAGACAAACTCAGCGATGTTCGCGTTATTGATTTCTCTTACAGCTTCAATCGTGATATTGATGCCTCTGGTCGGCCTTCGGGCATCGTGCGGGGTGGAACCCTTCAGATGACGATTGAATCTACCAAGAGTGCTTTCTTACCCACCTGGATGACCCTGGCGCAAGGTAAAACCAAAGAAGGACAGATTGAAATAATGGACGATACCGACGATGAGAAACCTATCAAAACCATAAAGTTCAAAGATGCTTACATCGTAGAGTACGGCGAGAACTTCAGTTGGCAAGGCGGGGAAAATATGATGGAAACCTTCGTCATCTCCTGTCGCGAAATTACTATTGAAGGCGATGGTGGCCCAGCGGTTTATGAGAATGAGTGGCCGATGTAGATTGTACCTTACTGCTACGCGTTTAAAGCGCGTAGCAGTAAGGTGTTGATTAGGTAGTTCATAATCTCAATATTATGGCTAAAGCTTATCGCTTTGATGATACACCTCCGAGAAAAAACACAACCGTTAATGCATTTATAATCTTGAATGCCCTTCTCAACTTTGCTAGATGGCAAGGCGCTCGAGGAGCAATGAAGTTTTGGGAGATTACCGGAATTATTATGAGAGATGATGGCGGACCCGATGGCATTGAGATTCTCGTTCAAAATGTAGTCGAGATAGAGCCAAAATAGCAAACCAAGAGGGCGAAAAAATAGAATGAGCTTTAATGTTTCCCAGCTTCCTCGTTTACAGCGGCACTCCGGGCAGAGACTACCTACTTCAACTATTTATGGCTTTGCCGCCTACTCAGGTGGACAAGCCCGCTTAATTAGTCCGCGGTACCGTAGTGGGCGAGGAGTGATCCAAGTACCTCGTAACGGGGCATCCAGTGTATTGCAGGGGCTGAGAAGTGTGCAGAAGGTAATGACTTTCGAGTCATCTCACCGAAGATTTATGGCGCGACTCAACCACAGCTTGAAAGGGGGTAACAGTTACCCCGCGCTAGTATTTACACTAGGGCTGGCCTTCACGCCTTTTGGTGCGGCAGGAACCGTAGGTGGAATTATTTTTGGGGCTGCTACCACCGCCTTCGATCGTGGTCGGCGTAGTACAAGTGTACTTGCGCGAGAAGGCGATGAAATATGGCATGTGGAAGAGATAGGCCGAACGTTTGAGGATAACATTATCTATGATGATCGTTGGGTGGCTACGCATATCTCATCGTTTTTTCTAGTTGATCCGTTCCGGCGGCAGAAACCTGAAAAGGGATGGCTACTGCACGAAGGACGCCGGACTATTGAAATGAATTGAAGAAGTAAATTCCTTTTAGTTTTGAGCTACAAAAGCTGATTAATTTTATATTTGAGCATTGTCAACCCTTTAATTAATGAGAATAATGAATTTAATCAAGAATACTATTTATGCTCTTTTGCTTCTGTCACTTAGTGTACTGGTTGCCTGCCAGGATGATGATGAAGCTGTACCTGAAGGTAGTATTGTTGGTAGCTGGCGTTTGAACAATGGGGAATTCACTTTTGATAGTCTGAATCCCCGCGATTATTTTTCACAGATTTTTAGTCAAGCGGATCTCATGCCTACTGATAGCCAGCTAGATCAAACGGTCGCCCTGTTTGAGCAAAGTCTGGAAGGGGTTTTTGACGATGGAACTATATTTGAGTTTCAAGAAGGAGGAAGCTTTGTATTAAGAGAATCTGGCAGTACGGGTAATGGTACCTGGGAAATTCGTAATGATGACCAATTGATTATTAATAGCGGAGCATCTCCACTGAGTTTTACCATCACTAATTTGACTAGTTCAGAGCTCCGATTACTATTAGAAGAGGATGATACGATAGACTTCTCTGATATCGGATTATCAGATGCTGAACCCGTTACCATTGGAGTAACCTTTATCTTTAACAAGCAATAAATGTTTGTCTGTTCAGTAGACCTAGAAGGCGCCAGGAGGGAACGGAACGGAAAGATAGTTATTAGATCTAAAAATTGGCATTTTGGCACAGCAAGTAAAAGTACAAGTCACTATTAGTGGCGAGCCCGTTTCCCCACTGTCTGGGATACATATTTCTCAGGATGTACACCAGCACCATACCTTCGAGATATCCTTAACAGCAGACGCATTTCAGGATACCGGGCGAGCCATCCTAGAACAATCTAAAAAATACATCGGCCAGGAATGCCATATTCACTTTGCTCCCGATTTATTCAAGGGTAACCAGTCTGAGAATGAGTTTATTGGAATCATCACTGAGGTACGGCTAAATCGCCTCAGTAATGGCACCCGCACTGTATTATTGCAAGGTTATAGCCCAACTGTCTTGCTAGAAGGTCACCCTCAGAGCCGCACCTTCGCCGAAATGAAGTTAACTGAAGTCGCTGAATCCACACTGGAGGCAATTCCCCACTCGCTTTCTACCCAAATTGGGACTAAGAAAAGCACGAAAGCATTGCCCTACGTCGTGCAGTACAACGAATCGAACTACGCTTTCTTACAGCGAATGGCAGCACGTTTCGGTGAATGGTGCTTTTATAATGGTACTGAATTTATTTTCGGTGAGTTGCCCCGTGATGGTAAAGTAGAATTACCCTTGGTGAAAGACTTATTCGATCTGGACTTCTCCTTCAAGGTAATGCCAATCAACTTCAAGGTATTCTCATACGATTACTTGAATTCAGTTGTCTACGAAAGCAAAGGCAGTAGCGCCCAAGCTGGCAACCTGGATGATTACGGGAAATTTGCCGCTGATCAGTCCTCTCAACTTTTTGGTCAAGAACCTTCAACGGCTACTCGCCAGCTAGTTGTCGATCAGCAAGAGTTAGATGAACTATCTGAGACTAAAAAAACTGCGGTAGCAACCAATTTGGTGATGATGCAGGGCACCAGCGATAATCCATTTTTGAATGTGGGAGCCATTATCAACATTACGGGTGAGACTGCCAACGAGCAGGACTATGGTGAATTTATTATCACTTCTCTCTCACACAATATTGGCAGTTCACTTGACTATCAGAATAGCTTTACCGCCGTTCCAGCAGAATTAGAATCACCGCCGCCCCTTGCGATCAGCCCACCCGTTTGTGAACCTCAGTCAGCTATCGTAATTGATAATGCTGACCCTGATGAACTAGGAAGAGTAAAAGTGGCTTTTCCCTGGCAGGATCCTAAATCAAGTACAGGTACTCCCTGGATTCGGGTAGCCCAGACCTACGGCGGCGGGAAAAGCCATGGCTTTTACTTTATTCCTGAAACCGATACTGAAGTACTGGTTGGGTTTGAGCATAACAACCCGGAGAAACCGTTTGTCATTAGTAGCTTATATAATAAAGATTTCAATCCCTCGACCTGGTTCAATGACAAAAACTCAATGAAGGTCATCAAAACCCGGAGTGGCAATCAGATTCATTTAATTGACGAAAAGGATAAGGAAAAAATCAGGATTTTCCATAAAACTGATGATAGCCCACATAATGAGATTTGTTTGGAAATGGAAGGTGATGGAAAGATCACCATTACCTCTCAGGGTGATATTGACATCATTGCAGCAAAATCGATAAAAATGGAAGCTGGAGAGAATATTGATATGACTGCCGGGCAAGACTTTTCAATTACAGTAGATAATAATATGGTTACCGATGTAGCCTCCAAACTAGAGCAACAAGCTAATGCTATTACCATTTCGGCTAATTCTGATATTGGTATAAGTGGGGGAACCAGGGTAGAGGTAGACAGTGGTGCTGAAGTAAAAGTAGAAGGTGGTGCTAGTGCCACTGTGAAGGGTGGTGCTAACCTCAATTTAGAAAGTGGTGCAGCAGCCACTCTTAAAGGTGCTATCGTGAAAATCAACTAACCCATGCGCCCCTACTACCAGTTACCACTAAGCTTTACCGATCTGCTAGAAAAAAAACGGCTGGCATTATGTAGCCTAGAAGGCTCCATTCGTCAGCATATTCACCTAGTTATTAAAACCCACTATCACGAGTACCGTTTCGATGCCAGCTACGGTTGTTACGTGTGGGACAAGGATTTTGACAATATCCAGAGCGTATCTAAGTGGAAAGATGAGCTGGAAGATCTGGTACTACAATCGCTGAATGCCTACGAGCGACGGTTAGCTAAGATTCAGGTATCTATCAAAGTAGATGAGCC
Organism: Bacteroidota bacterium; assembly: GCA_039198955.1. GTDB lineage: Bacteria > Bacteroidota > Bacteroidia > Cytophagales > Cyclobacteriaceae > Tunicatimonas. Next base: position 73,122 of record JBCCTI010000015.1, read on the forward strand.
CGAAACCCTCGACCCGAAAACCCAAAAGATCATCCGTCACCGTAAACGGATTACCATCCAAACTCGGGGAATTGTAAAAAAAACCAACCAATCCCTCAGCCATACTGAATATATGTTCTTTAGTCCCTTATCTTTGGCCTGACCTTATGGATTTTACCTATGCAACTCTACCGGGAGAACCAATTCCAACGCGATAAAGTAAAGCAGCGGCTAGTAAAAACGGCAGCCGAGCTCTGGGATTATGATGAAGCTGAACTAGAAAACTTAGACCCTCTGGTAGACCTGCTCTTTGGGGCCTGTGCCGTGCAGTTTGAAAAAACCGCCCGCGAACTACATCAGTCTAAAACCCGCGTACTTCGGCAACTAGCTAACCTACTGCTACCCAAAGCCCTCACTATTCCGAACCCAGCCCACGCCGTTGTACATGTGCGCCCGGTAGAATCTTCGCAGATCATTACGACTCAGGAGCAATTTATCACCTCGCAAGAAGTGGTAAACCCTGATAACTTAGCCAAGCCAGATAAGAAAGATGTTTACTTCTCCCCTGCCCTCAACACTACTTTGGTTGACGGTGATGTACGTTATCTAGCTTACGGGAAAAAGTTAGTTCATACTGCCGGGGTACTGACCCGCGAGGTAGTGCTTAGTGCCACCAGTGGAGCATCGCCTCTACCCACCCAATCGTTGTGGCTGGGAGTAGAACTTCCTACCCGGCTTAGTAGTGATACCGAGATTGCTTTTTACTTCGATTGGAAAAACCAACCCGATGCCACCTATTACCGTAGCTTGCTCCCGTCTACCCAATGGTTGGTCAACGGGCAGCCACTCCGCATCCGATCTGGTTACGCTCCGGTAGAAACTACTCGTGCCGTCGAGCCCACCGAGTGGCAGGATCAATTACCGAACGTGAGTGAGGTACTGGAAAAACAAGCCCAGCAGTCTTACCAAGCATCATTTATTACGGTAGAGAATCTCATTGGTCTTTCTAATAAGACGATGCCCGCTATTTTTTCATCTGTGTTTGATGCGGAAGGACTAGCCGACGTACCTAAAAACCTCACCTGGATTGAAGTTCGCTTTCCGCAGCTGATGCCGGCTGATGTGCTCGCCAATACCATTTGTGCTATCAACTGTTTTCCAGTCATCAACCGACGGTTAATCCGCAGCAACCGTCCCTACCGAATTGGCAAACTACTGAATATCATACCATTAGCAACGGAAGATTATTTTCTAGCTATGCGGAAAGTAACTACCGATCAAGGCGCCGTGTACCGGAATGTTCCCTTTCAACGCTTTAAATCATTAGAGCCCAACACCTACGCAGTACGGGAAGAAGGGGTAAGCCGATTCGATCAGCGCAACGCTACTGAATTTTCTAATCACTTACTGGATCTGATCCGAGATGAGAATGCCGCATTTGAAGCATTGGGTGGTAGCCGGGTTATTCAGGATGTAAAGGCGATTAAACAGTTGATTGCCCGGCTAGAGCGTCAGGTGGCAGCCAGTACTAAAAGCTCAGATGTTCATCATTACTTGACCCTGAATGCCGAGCGGGATGAAAATGTTTGGGTTGAGTTCTGGTCAACCTTAGGGACTACTGCCAACCGGATTGCCTCCGGCACTAAATTACAGCCCTACCAAAATACTGACTATCAGGCAAATGACTTGATACTGGTAACCCCATCCTACGGGGGGCGGGATAAACCGACGGATACTGAGAAAATACATTCGTTCCGCAGTGCTCTACTCTCCCGCGACCGTTTGGTCACCGAAGAAGACATGCGAGCTGCTTGTTATGCTCGATTGGGTGATTTAATTGATTCAGTTAGGTTTAGTAAGGGAGTACGGGTACTGTCGCGGTCTAATCAAGCTCTGGAGCGTACCCTAGACATCACCATCCGGCTCAAGAATAAAACTAAAATGTCGGAAGCGGAGCTAGATAGCACCGAACGGGATTTACAGCAATTTATTCACCAACGATCCTCAACGGTACTTCCTATTCAGGTAATTTTACAAAATTGACAAAGGGAAATGAAGGGGGATGTTAGAAGTTAGAAGCGGTTCGCCGCGCGACTGGAAATTAGAAGAAATTGACGGTCGCCGTGCGATAGAAATTGACATTTGTGGAGGTGGCTAGAAACTAAGAAATTCCGGTCTCCAAAACCCACCCTCACTACTCTAGAGCTAACGACAGTTACAACCATGCATGAGCAAGATGAACTTCAGGATTTGGTGCAACGGCTCGAGGTTGCACTAAGTAGAGGGAATATTGATTTAAAATCAGAAGCCCTCATGGCTAATGCAGTCCGCCATCAGATGGTGAAACTAGAAGATATTTTCGTGCGCTCGGCTAGCACATTCCAACGATCATACTCTCGCGATTTAGCGGCAATTGAGCAGCGGGAGCGGAAGCAAGGTGCGTCCTACTATTTTGTAGACGTGAACCGGGAAGGTTTGTACGACACCTTACCCGAAGGATTATTTCACCAAACATTGCGAAAAGATGCTCAGATTGATACAGAAACTGCGGTTGAGGAGCTAGAACTGCATCGCCAAGAGGAAAAGGCAGCCCGACAGTTCTTTCTTCCCCTGGAGCAAGAGTTTTATCGGCTACAATTACTAGCCGAATGGCAAGAGAGCCAGATGCTACTTTCGTCGCTCAACCGCCAGCAGTATAGCTCCCTTATTGACCTTTGGAGGTTGCCCAAAGAACTAAGTACCTACCAGACCGTGATGATGTTGCATATAATTCCCCTGCTGCATCAGGTGGTAGGAGACCTCAAAGCAGTTTCTAACTTACTAGGTCTAGTAATGGAAGCCCCTATCGAGGTACAAGCCAGCCAGGTGACTACCTGGAAAGCGGACGAAGTAGCACTACCTAATTTAGGTGAATTTGAGCTAGGTCGCGATAGCGTACTCGGAAACTACATTGAAGATTATCATCCTCACTATCAGCTTATTGTAGGTGCCATTGAAAAGAAGTATATTGCGGGCTATCTTCCGGGCGGAAAGAAACGACAGGTACTGTTACGCCTTTGTGCTTACTTTCTTCCTTGTCAGGCAGATATTTCGGTAAAAATTGAGATTTTCCCCGAAGAGGAAACGGGGTTTTTGCTAAAAGGGAAAGAGCTAGGTGAAGGATACCTGGGATATACTACGCATTTATAACTTATGACGACTGTTATTGTACTCGCTATACTAGCCCTAGTCTCGGGGGTATTATTTTTTCTCAGCAGCCGCGCCCGCCCCGAACTTGTGCTAGGAAAGGTGCTAGTTCATGCTTTAACTTTTATCGGGTTCTTTCTGCTCTGTACAGGATTGATTGTGATTGCTAAACTTACGCCTGCGCTGGCTTTCTGGCTAGTATTGGGACTAAGCTTAGTGGCAGGTACTATCCATACCTGGCTGCTTCACAAACGGTTTGCCTGGGTGCAAAAAGAGTTATTTCTGACCGAACTGGTACTAACTCTATTTATTTATGCGGTAGGAAGCTTATTGATGTGCTTTCTGTATTCAATACTGACCGAGGTGACTCCAGTGTCATTTTTGGCGGGTGCTGCCCTGTTGTTTCTGATTCCGTTTCTGGTACACAAAAGCTTTTTACTGTGGCAGACTATTCCACCGCCTTACTACTACAAATGGTTCTTTCCCACTGAAAAAGAAATCCCGACACTTTCGTTTGAAAACACGATTCCCTTACAGTTTACTTTTGAAAAAAAGGTCGACCAGCCTGACACCACCACATTTTCGGTGGTCGCACCTACCGATATTCATTTGGGAGATTTGTTTCACTCGTTTCTGGAAGAATACAATTTGCACAATGCCGATAGCCCGATTCAATCGTACCGTCCGCCTTTCTCCTGGATGTTTTACTGCGATACGGGCAACTGGTGGCAACCCCGAAAAATTGTTGACCCCGATGTGTCGGTTACCGAAAATAATTTGCAACCCAATGATTTGGTAAATGCGGTGCGAATTCGTAAATAAGTAATAATGAGTAATGATTGATAATGAATGAATAGTATCTTACGACGTATCATTAGTCATTCCTCATTGGTCATCAATCATTAAAGGAGATGCAACCTTATATAAATTATCATACTGTTAACTGGCGCGATGGCATGAAGGTCAACAAAGACCACTTCATCCAGCAGGAAAACGCAATGCTAGATGCTATGCGTGACATGACCGCTCTGCAGATTACCCCCTATAACTACGGACTACTCAGTGGCGTTTCTGATCAGAATGCGCTGGAGCTTACGGCTGACTTGGCCAGCAGTCGCAAGTTAAGCGTATTACTGACTCGCTGCCGGGCTATTACCCCTGGGGGTGCCCGTATCGAGGTAAACACCTCAGCTGGAGACACCTCCTCCATTAAAGCCGAGCATCAGGTACAAGATGATGACCAGTTGCTCTACGATGTGATCGTAACGGTAAACCCCTTTTCCCGTCAGCCCATTGGCGCACCCGATCCAGAAGAAGTTCCGCTTCGACACCCGTATACTGCTCCTAACTATCAGCTTCAGATTGTACCATCCCACCAGATCGACATTACCGATTTGGGAGCGTACCACCTTACCTTGGCTAAAGTACGGGTGATTGGCAATGAGGTAAAAGTTTCAGACAAATTTATTCCACCCAGTAGCCGGGTCACCGCTCACCCGGCTATTGTTGAGTTTTATAACCAGCTAATGGGCGATATGGTCAAGACGGGAGCGCACGCTCGACAGGTTATTGTCAAAATGCGCCTGAAGAGCGAGCAGTCTCAGTTAGTAGCTAACCTGTTTAACCTTTCGGAGGAAGTGCTAAGCTTTATTGCCAGTCACCTCGATTTTGCCCGGCTGCGCTTGTTACACTTGCCACCCATTCATCTGTTAGAGCTATTTACTAAATTTGCCCGCACTGTACGAGTGAGTCTAGACTGTATGAGTGATAACGGACGGGAAGAAATGCTGAATTACATTCAGGAATGGACTGAAGTGCGTCCGGGCAACCTGGAGAATACCGTGAATGCCCTACTAGAATCGGATTACGATCACCTCGAGCTGTATTCGCTGCTGGACTTATCGGTAAAATTTACGTCTCTAATGGAAGTGCTATTCGCGAAACTTAGCGATTTAGACTATATTGGTAAGCCCAAAGAACCAGAACGCCCGAATAATAGAGGAGTGTTTGTCCGAGAAAATGCCCCACCCGTGGACACTAAGAAAAAAGGAGGTTTCTGGAAAATTTAATAATTACGCTATGAGTAAACCTGCTGCCGTTGTCGGCGATATGCACACTTGCCCCATGTTTGATGGGCCTAAGCCCCACGTGGGTGGTCCTATTCTTCCGCCCGGTGCCCCTACGGTGCTCATTGGCAGTCGCCCTGCCGCCCGGGTAGGTGACCAGGCCGTCTGCGTTAGTCCAGCCCCGGATGTCATCATGATGGGCTCGCTTACTGTAATGATCGGAGGAAAACCCGCTGCCCGAGTGGGCGACCAAACTGCTCACGGGGGAGTTATTATAGGACCGGGTGTGCCAAATGTATTAATTGGGTAAATAAGCTATATGGAAGCCATCAATCAAGCTGAACGAAAAGCTGCCATCACTAAATTCACGATCTTTCTGGCTTTATCGGCCGTTCTTTTTATCATTCCTTTTCTGTTTTATTCACTGATACCAAAGGGAGGTGGGAATGCCCCTCAGCCAACTTCTGTCATTGAGGATAATGTGCCCGCTGATAATCCGTCGGCATTAGCTGATGTGCAGCAACGGATAGCCCAGTTGGCAGCCCGTATGGAAAAGGTAAACATTACCTTTTTAGTAGATGCTACCGAAGGGATGGAGAAGCACCTTCCGGCAGTAGCCCAGGCAATTGGTGCTATTGAGCAACAGTATCAGGCGGAAATTGAAGCTGCTTGCTATCGCGATGCTGCCGAAGGTACTTGGTTGTATATGACTAACCAAATGGTGGGTGATGCCCCCGTTACCTGGGTCCAATCCCTAGACACTGAGTCTAAATTTGACCAGGACGAACCAGAAGCACTGTACTACGGACTGAAACGCACACTTGAGTCCCGTCATCTCAATTCTAACGAAACTAACCTGCTGATTTTAGTGGGCGATGCTGGCAACCATTCCCAAGAGCCTGCTACTGATGTATCCCCGTCGGATATTGTTCAGCTAATGCAAGCGAAGGGTTGTCATTTTGCGGCATTTCAGGCACGAAACCCTAGCAGCAGTAGCACCTACGCCGACTTTTCTTCTCAAGTGATGGACGATATTCTCACTCCTATAAAGACCAGTGCGGGTAATGCTCTTCAGGAAAAAGATAGCCTGGATAGTTATGGAATTTACTATAAACTGACTGGGGACACTTACTATACACTTTACGCTACCAACCCGGCTCAATCGTTACCCGACGATGTACTTACTGAGAAAATAAGCCAATTTGTGGCTCAGGTGCTTATCCCAAAACAACACTTGGCTACGATAAATGCTTTAGCCAAAGGGGAAAGTGCAACATTTTCTCCTGATTTGGCCGACTATCTTCGTCAGAATCAGTTTTCAGATGAAGAGGTCACCTTACTCACGAACCGCTAACGCTTAGGTTACTTTTGATAGTATCTGCTTCCCTTTTTGAATAATATCCTCTAACAGATTACTCAGCATAGCTTCGGTGGTAAAAGGGTTCATCAGGGTTGTCCTCAGAAAGGTTTTGCCTGCTAATTGGGTTTGCACAATATAGAATTTTCCTTCCTCTAGCAGTTCCTGCCGAATACGCGCGTTAAGTACGTTGAGCTGTTCCCCCGATACCGAGGTAGTTACATAACGAAAACAAACAATATTCGCTTGAGGATCAATGGCTAACGTCAGATCGTCCCTCTGGCAAATCATTTGAGCAAACTTCATTGCTAGGTCGTACAGGCAAGTAACATTCTCGTCCCAGAGTTGCCAGCCGTAGGTTCGTAACAAAGCGTATACCTGAATGCTCATCATCCGCTTGGTGCACTCAACCGTTCGCTTTCCCGAATTTGACCAGTCTTCTTCGTCTTCATTAAGTAGATAAGAAGCTCGCTGAGAAAAGGTATCAAACGACAGGCTTTCGTTTTTGAATAACAATCCGGTAGTCAGTGCTGGAGTCATCAGCATTTTGTGAAAATCCAGCGTGATAGAATCAGCTTGGGATAAGCCTCTAACCCGGCTACGATACTTCCCCGAAAAAGCGGCGGCTGCACCGTGCGCCCCGTCCACGTGCAACCATAAATCATTCCGTCGACAAAAGTGGGCAATCGCTTCCAGATCATCGTAAGAACCCGTAGAAGTAGAGCAAGCCGAAGCCACTATGGCAACCACTTGTTTTCCCGCCTCCTGAGCTTGCTGAAAGTAGGGTTCAAGCTGGTCGGTACGCATTCGGTACCCAGCATCTGCCGGAATACGGATAATGCCTGCTTCGCCCCAGCCCATCATCTTCACGGCTCGGTCTACGCAGTAGTGGGCTTCTTCCGAAACCATCAGGGCTAATTGCTCCTGAGTACCTTCCTGCCAGGCTTTTCCACTCGTCTTTGCCTGTCGAGCAGCCAGCAAGGCTGTCAGGTTCGCCAGTGTCCCACCCGAAGTCATAATTCCCCCACCAGAACTATCATAGCCTATCTTTTGAGCAATCTGCTTTATTACCAGCCGTTCAATAGCCGACGAAACGGGTCCCATTTCGTAGATTGCCATGCCATTGTTTAGAAAAGCCGATAGTAATCCAGCCAATGCCGTCGCAGGAGCCGGAGCCGCTACTTGATGCCCAACGTAGCGCGGGTGATGAATATGGATGGATTCCATCAGTACCCGGTCAAAAAACTCATTAATATTTTGCTGGGGAGCGTTACCAAAGTCGGCCTGCCAGGAATAAAGTTTATCTTCTGGCGATTGCCAGGGCAATACGGTCAACGTTGGGCCTTGCTGCATTTGAGTGAGGTAATCAGCCAGACGGTCTACCAGTTGGTGTCCTTGCTGGCGAAACTGCTCGGGATCGTAGGCTTGGTGTAGTATATTTTCTTTCATCGTGGTTTTTTCCAAAGATAAACAGTCAATTCAGGATTTATGCTGATTTAACAATTGGATTTATTAAGAAGGGAGGTAACTTCCCAATCATAAACTACCTACTTCTATCGTTTGAAAACTACTACTAAAATTTCCTGGAAGACCGCTACCGCCTTGGTAGTTGCCAATATGGTGGGCACTGGGGTTTTCACCAGCTTAGGCTACCAACTACTGGATGTAAGGAGTACGATAAGTATCATTTTGCTGTGGCTGATCGGGGGAGTGCTGGCATTATTTGGTGCTTTTAGTTACGCCCAACTAGGTACGCACTTTAAAGAGTCGGGGGGTGATTACATTTTTCTGTCGCGAGTGTTTCATCCGGTGCTGGGCTATCTGACCAGTTGGGCTTCGTTAGTGGTAGGTTTTTCGGCTCCGGTGGCTATTGCGGCTATCGCCATGACGCAGTATTTGTTACCCTTCGGCATTCAGGAGTCTAATGCACTAGCCATTGGCATTATTGTGCTAGTGGGCATTATGCACTCATTTAGCATCAAGCAAAGTGAACGGTTTCAGAACGTAACTACGGTTCTCAAAGTAGTTTTTGTGCTACTGCTTATTGGGTTAGGATTGGCATTTACTACTGAAGTTCCCACCAACGCTATTGCATTTTCCGATTCGTGGATACAGGAAATTACAACTCCGGGCTTTGCAGTATCACTCATCTACGTAACCTACGCCTACACCGGCTGGAATGCCGCCGCGTATATTGTAGAAGAGATTCAAGATGTACGAAAGAACCTTCCGAAGGCACTCGTTGCTGGGGCTTTGTTTGTGACGGTCGTCTACGTGTTATTGCAACTGGTTTTTCTGAAGCATGCTTCTTACGAACAATTGGAAGGCAAAGTAGAAGTGGCGACGATTTCGTTTTCTAACCTGTTTGGGATGAGCGGTAGCCGCTGGGTCAGCTTTTTTATTGCTATTCAACTGATTGCTACCATTAGTGGCTACATCTGGATTGGCTCCCGAGTAACTCACGCGATGGCGAAGGAACACAGCTTATGGCGAGTACTCCGACCACTCAATTCGCTAGGTATTCCAGTACGAACGATCTGGGCACACGTGTTCATCAGCATTGCGCTTACCCTGACGGGTACCTTTGAGCAGATTTTGCTCTACACCGGATTTGTACTACAACTGATGAGTACATTAGCCGTAGCCAGCGTGCTGTTTGTGAAGAAGAGTAGTGGGTTCCGTAGTCCGGGCTATCCCTATGTACAGTATCTTTTTATCGGGTTCAGTACCTGGATTCTAGCCTACACTCTCTACGACCGCCCCACCGAAAGCCTGATTGGTCTGGGCATTATCGCGGCCGGATTGGTGACGTATTTTTTTAATAAGAAAGTGTTTAGGTTTTGGAATCAATAACATTGAAAGAATGGAAAAACAGGAAAGAAGGGGGAAATCGGCTAATCTTAAAGCGGCCGCTGCGCGGTTGACTAAAACAAAAAAGATGATGCAAGATTCTCAAGAAGCTGTGACCAATTTCCACTGGCAATACATCAAAAAAATCGTAGACGATGGGCACAAGCGAAAGACCTGTCTACGTATGGTCGTAAATGCCCTACTCTTGATGACACGTCCCGGAACGCAATGGAAGAATAGGGATAGTAAATACAGAGCAGAAAGGCCGACCATACAATATTAGTACTATCGGTGGCAGAAACGGGGTATTTGGCAAAAGATATTGGAGTGCTTAGTAAAGGAAGTTTGTCAGGCTCAAGGAGATGTCCCTTATCCTTCTCATGTTGCTATCGATAGCTGGAGTGTGAAAAGTGCCCCTTTCGTGTCCGAGGACTGTAGGGCGGACGGCAACAAGAAAATCAATGGTCATGCCCAACCAGGATGTAAGCGGCACATCGTTGTCAATAAATATGGTCTGCCTATCGCGTGCTGCCTATCTTCATGATGGCAGTCAAGGTCTTGAACTGCTCTGGCAGTTGGACCGCTTTCCCCATATTAAGTTGCTGTGCCTTGACTCGGCTTATCAAAGTGAGTTCGAGAAGGCGGCGGAATTATACGGATTCAAGATAGAAATCAGCCAAAAGCCCCAATCTTCCCTTGGCCTTGTACCCCAGAAAGGGCGTTGGCAGGTGGAGCGGAGCTTTTCTTAGTGGCTGCCACGCAGATAAATGCTTATAGACGATTGGCAAAAGAATATGAGAAAACGACCAAATCTACCGTATCTTTTATACACCTTGCTTTCAAATATCTAAGCCATTAGAATAAGGAAATTAAATTGATTTTTGGAAATTAGTCCTGAAAGATTACACGGGGTGTACGACAATTTTGCAAAAATGAGGTTATCCCGTGCTACCGGACATCAGTCGCGGTGGCTCGAGTGAGGCTCTACGCCTGGTGCCCGGCGAACCTGCCTGCTGGCATAGGCTGGTTCCGGGGTCTCCCACACTACAATGGGGAGATGCTGGTCATTGTGGTGCGAGACAGATCCGGCAAGTTAATATGCAGTTTTGTCGTATACCCCTTGCATGTTAGTCTATAATACCTGTACTTCTTTAGATTATCTGAAGTACTTTCGTACAAAATAACCCTTAACCTAAATTATGAGACGCTATTTACCTTAACCACCTCGTACCATACTTCTTCATCTTTGATGATCGCTTTGTATTGAACTGATTCAGTGATATAATAGGTATCTCCTTCAACCTCTATTTGCTCGTAAGAATCGGGCAAGGTTTCTACTAACGCTCCCACCGGTGGTGGCACAGTAATATACCCATCCTGCTGCTTTAGGTAGTAATTACCTCCGGCATAAAAATACACACTTCTTCCTACTACCACTCTACGGTATCCCGGGGGTAAAACTGTCACACGGATGCCACGGGGTGGGCTTACCACCACATACCGCCCATTGGCCCGGCGGTAGTACACATTATTATGAACCCAGTAATTAACTCGATGATGGCGTACTTGCACGGCCGAGCGGGGTACTGTATTGACGACCACAGTCTTACGAACCACCCGCTTTCGTTGAGCAATTCCGTCGTGGCTGCCCAAAGCTAGTAGTAACATGAAGGCAGAAAACAAGATTATGCTTGAGTTTTTCATTTTTCTATTGATTTATTGATGCCCCTTAGACCTAAACTACTGGCGTAGGTTTAATTCAGATTAAAACTTTTTTACAAAAAAATATGATTTTAATAATATTATTTTGCCCAACTATTGGCAAAGTCTGGGTTTAAATGAGATCTGATTAGAAATTTTTTCCTAATATTAAACCTTCGAGAATATCCTAGTTCTAACGCGCAGTGGCTATAGGCGGGATATCCCCTATTGACAGGCTAGCCTCAAGTTAATTTAGAGTTATGGAAGATGAAGAACTGTGGAATATGCTTAAACAGGGCCACCGGGACGCATTGGAGAAAATTTTTCGTCAGTATGTCCGGATTCTGTATGCTTACGGTAATCGGTTTACCCAAGATACGGCTCTGGTAGAGGACTGTATTCAGGATCTTTTTCAGGAGATCTGGCACAAGCGAGACACCCTGGGTGCTACTGATTCTATCAAACGCTATCTGCTGGGTGCTCTCCGATACGGGATTATCCGGAAATTACGGCAAGGGGCCTCTTTCTCTTCTTTGCAAGATACACCTTCCCGTGAATTTCAGCTTACACTATCGGTGGAGGAGGTCTTGATGGCGGAGGAACAGACACAGTTGGAACGAACTGCCCTCCAAAATGCCATTCTGAAACTCACCCCCCGACAGCGAGAGGCAGTCTATCTACGGTACTTCCAACAACTGTCCTACGATGAAGTTGCGAAGGTGATGCATATCAGTTATCAGGCGGCTCGAAATCTAACGTACCAATCTCTTAAACACCTCAAGCAATACCTGTCGGCTATCCGGGCACTTTGTATAGTCGGAAGTACATTATTTTTCTGATTGATAATCAGTTACTTATAGAAAATTTCAAAAAACATTCATTTTTTTTGATTACAAAACCCTCCGTGATGTCTTATCTGTTCAAAGCCAAGAATAATGACCAACGAGCATCATCGATATGATCATTACCTCGCTGAGGATTTCGCTCAGGACTCCTGGTTCATCCAGTGGGTAAAGGCGAAAGATCAAAACAGTCGAGCTTTTTGGGACAAGTGGTTGGTAGAGCATCCTGAAAAAAATGAAGTGATTACCGAGGCCCGTTCCTTGGTGCAGCTAATCCACTCGCAAGAGAAAGAGCCTTCTCAAGCACAAATTGAGCGGATTTGGCAACAGGTTGAAGAAGGATTAGAAAACCAGCCGAAGGTAGTCATAATGAATCCTACCCGTCAGTATGGGTCATGGCAAAAAGTAGCCATTGTCGCCGCCGGACTGGCACTATTTGTAATCTCTTTCCTATTGCTGAGAGATACTACTAGAATCATTCGGTCAGAACCTGGCCAGCAGATCAGCTATACGCTGCCCGACCGGTCAGTGGTGACATTAAATGCTGGTTCGGAAATCGCCTTTGACGCTTCGGACTGGGAAAATCAACGTAGGGTTCGGCTGGTTGGTGAAGCTTTTTTTGAGGTGGAGCCGGGAAGTAGATTCCAGGTGGTAAGTGAAGGTGGCAGCGTTGAAGTGCTGGGAACGAGTTTTAACGTGTACGCCCGGAACGAAAGGTTAGGAGTAGCCTGCTACAGTGGGAAAGTAAAAGTAAGTGCTACCCAGGGAAGGGCAGCGCAGCTCCTGACCCCGGGCTCGGGCATCATAGTTACGGAACACGAAATAACATCCTTTAGCGTAGATATTCAGCAGAAAGTTGAGTGGAGAACAGGCAGCTTTATCTACGATAACGTTCCGCTTTCTGAGGTACTCGAGGAACTGGAACGGCAATACAACCTAGAAGTTGAACTACACGCTGAAATACAAGATAAAAACTATTCCGGGCAATTTACTAATGATGACCTGACCGGAGCTTTACAAATGATATGTTTGCCTATGGAGTTAACGTATGAACTAGACAGTACTACTAAAAAAGTGATTATACGGCCAGAATAAGCCTGATGCCAACATCGCGGGTCAGCAGTACAGATTTAGGGTCTGTCTTTATGCGAGGGCACACCCGTTGGAAAAAGTTACTTACATTTTTTCTGGTGGTCGGAGTCTGGTTGTCCGGTATCCATACAGCACGGTCACAAGGCACTCATCAATCCTTACAAATCACCGAAGTATTTGAAGGAGAACCATTATTAGATGTTATCAAACATATGCAGCGCAAATATCAGCTAAAGATCGCCTACGAACGAAGATTGGTTCGGCCTTACAAGGTTCGGGTTGCTCTTCAGCAAATGTCACTGGAAGAAAGCTGGCGAGCTATTCTAGCGGAAACTCCTTTGACATTTATGCTACTGGGTAACGGGAGGGTAGTCATCCGCCGGGCTCCTACTTTTCAAGACCCCGGTAGAACTGCCTCGCTGCCTGAATATACTTACGCCGCCATTGTAAAAGACCAAGAAACTGGAGAACGAATACCCTACGCCAGTATTTCCCTAGCCGGAACCTCTCAAGGAGTAGTCGCGAATCAAGATGGCTTTTTTTCACTTTCTTACGCACCTTCTACCCAGGACTCGCTAGTCATCAGCCACCTGGGATACGCTCCCACCATTATTCCAGTTGATCAGTCAAATGCTAAAGGAGAGATAGACCTTCGTCCGACAATTTCCGTACTAAACGAAGTAGAAATCAGTGAAAACCCATCCATAGGATTGACTACCTTTAGCGCAAAAAGCGGTCAAAGTATTGTAAATCCTACTGCCGTGGGCCGATTGCCTCAGTTAGGGGAAAAAGATATTTTCCGAAGCCTACAGTTCCTACCGGGTATTAGTATGGCCAATGAAACCGCGGCCAAGCTTGGCATCCGAGGGAGTACTCCCGATCAAAACCTGGTTCTGTACGATGGATTTACCATCTATCACCTCGATCATTTGTACGGCTTCTTCAGTTCCATAAACGCCGATGCCATCAAAGATGTGAGGATTTATAAAGGAGGGTTTGATGCCAAATACGGAGGAAGAACTTCTGGAATCATCGACATTACTGGAAAAAGTGGTAATCAGTATACTCCCTCGGCGAGTGTGGGGGTCAACCTATTAAGCATGAATTTGCAAACTGAAACGCCACTCGGTGAAAAGGGCTCGGCTTTTGTCGCCCTTCGGAGATCGTATACTGACCTGCTCCAGAGTGGACAATTCAATACCCTGATCGCCTATGCCAATAATGATTTACCCCCCCTCCTCCCCGGCATATCCCGCTTTACCCCCGACGAAGAGGAGTCGTTCTATTATCATGATGCCCACATCAAGCTAAATTACCGACCTTCCTCTCAGGATCAGGTTAGTTTAAGTTTTTATCAGGGAGGAGATGATTACAGCAACCATTCCTCTCTTCAGTTAAGAGCAACTGATATCAATCTTCTTGAGGATAGACAGGAAACCCACCAATTAGGAAACACCGGGGTTGGGGTACGCTGGAATCGCATCTGGAGCGACCGACTATTCAGTACGTCCAGTATCGGCTACTCTCATTATTATAGTAATTACGGGTTTATTCTAAATAGCCAAGCAAGCAACTTCTCCGACCAGCAGAATGCCTTTTCTTTGGAGCGAGAAAACAGACTGGAAGAATATACGAGCAAACTTGATTTTGAATACCATCTCCACCCTGACCATCAACTGGATTTTGGGCTATTTTCAACTTTCAATGAAACCGTCTTCACTGACCAGAACAGCCTGTCAGAAACTACTTCTATGTTCCAAAATCAAGGGTGGCAAAATGGGTTCTATCTTCAGCACAACTTTTCTCCCCTGGATCAACTAACCATTACCTCCGGGCTTAGAAACACTCATTATTCGGTTACTAATCAACTGTACTTTGAGCCTCGTTTATCGGTGAGTTATGAACTTCCGAACGGGCTGACCCTCAACGGGGCTACCGGACAGTATTACCAGTTTATTAATCAGGCTCAGGCCGACCTAGGGCTCAATTTTGATCAGGATTACTGGTTTTTATCTGGGAATGGTGATGGTTCTCTTCTATCATCCCAACACTATATCGGCGGTCTGCGCTATGGAAAAAATAGCTGGGTACTAGAGGCCGAAGTTTATCGTAAGTATACTGATGGATTAACCCGGAGTAACTTCGAGAGCTATGTAAACAGCAACAGCACCCAGCCATACTGGAACTTTAATCGGCTGGTTAGTGGCGGGAAGAGCATTGTTAACGGACTGGATGCCATGGTTACCAAGGCTGGAAAGAATTATACCGCTACAGTCAGTTACAGCCTATCTTCTTCCATTCAGCAATTTGAAGAATTAAACGGCGGAGAAGCTTTTTACGCCGATGAAGATCAGCGACATGAATTCACCTTTCTCAGCCAGTGGGAATGGCAACCTTGGACTTTTTCACTGAATTGGATATACGGTTCAGGTCAGCCCTACTCTGCCCCTTCCACGCTGGATACTGAGAATGGGAGAACCCGGCTGGTATACAGTGAGAGAAACAATAATCGGCTACCTGCCTACCATAGAATGGATCTGTCGGCAGGGTTTCGATTTCGTATTGGTCAGGGGCAAGCGAAGGTGGGAGCATCGGTCTTTAACCTGTATAATCATCAAAATATAGGGGATCGAGCTTTTATCTTTGATCGCCTGGGGGTTTATCAACGATCAAGGAGAGCTTCGGCTGTTCAATTGGTCCCGGTAGACCAACTACTACTAGGACGCACCTTTAGCCTGTTTTTCAATATAAAGTTTTAGAAATCAGACAATGGTTTACAACAAATAACAATTACTAAAAAGAACTAACTGGCGAAACTGATTGCACAGAATTTAATGCCTCATATGTTTTTTCATTTGGGGTAAACAAGAGAGGTACACCCTTCGCAAAACAGAAACCTAATATCAATTTATATAAACCAATAGTTATGAAACATCCAACAAAAACCAAGATTGTACGAATGAGCGGTAGCATGTTTATTGCCGCAGCCATAATGATGACTGGGCTATTTGCCTGCCAGGATGATACCCCCGATAGCAGCAATTCGGAAGCAATATGGGAAGAAACCACCTTTGCTGAGAATGTTTTTAATGGGATTACGCTAGAGGTGGAAGAAGGCATTACTTTACCATTTGTGCCAAATGGCCGATTTATCGGCAGGTTTGGTAAATTAAGATGTGCCAGTCGCACGGTAGAGGCCCCTGCAGGGGAAGAGTACCCTATCGTTGTTACCCTGGACTATGGTGATGGTTGTACTTCGTGGAACGAGACCACATTTCAGGGAAAAATAGTGACAACGATTAGTGGTCCTCGAGACGAAGTAGGTACAGAGATTGTCACTACCTTTGAAGAATTCTATGTGAACGAACATAAAATTGAGGGTACCCAGCGGCGGGTAGTTGTTAGCGAAGCGGTCACAACCTCCACCCTGGAAAACGGATCGATCACGATACCCGAAGGCGAAACCTTTAGCCGCACATCCACCCGAACCCGTGAGATCATCAGTGGTTTGGATACGGAAAACCGCTCCGATGATATTTTCCAGATAACCGGCTCATCGAGTGGCGTAACCCCCGAAGGCATAGAGTACAGTAAAACCATTACTGACCCATTGGTCTCTTCCCGAGACTGCCGTTGGATTACCAGTGGTACGATTGAAAGCGTAGTAGATGGAGTAACTACAGTTACTGATTTTGGGGATGGCGAATGCGACAACCTAGCTACCCAAACGGTTGATGGAATAACCGAAGAAATCACCATGGATTTCCGCATAAAACGGAAGAAGTTACACCGTCGGTAAATCATCTTAGTTCCGATCAGCTTCTTTTTAAAGCTGATCGGCCTTTGAACCAATCTCAAAAAATTAACCTTTCCAAGCCCACTTTTAAGCATTACTCGATGACAAAACATCTACTGTGGTTGTTGGCAGTATTTTTCTTGCCTATGACCAAGGTTTCGGCCCAGCAAGCCACTCCGCCAGCGCGGATAACTATTAATGGTATCGTCCGGGAAAAAGGAAGTGGAGAAACACTGCCCAACGCCACGGTTATCATCCGACAGAATGGTCAGGGCACAATTACCAACCAAGATGGCTATTTTACCCTGTTAAATATTCCTACTGACACCTCTACTCTGCTGGTAACCTATATCGGATACCGCAGTGAACTGATTAAACTATCTCCCGAGATGGAAAATAGTCGTCTGTCGATCTTCCTAGAGTCAGAAACGCAGGAACTAGAAGAGCTGATTATCTCCACTCAGGGTGACGGTCAGATGATTCGTGCCTCAGAAAATATCAGTCAGATTTCTATCTCTCCGGCTCAGATGGCAGCCTTGCCCAGTCTAGGAGAGAAGGATATTTTTCGGTCTTTACAGCTCTTACCCGGGGTTAGCGGTAGCAATGAAGCCTCTTCTGGCCTATATGTCCGCGGAGGTACTCCCGACCAGAACCTGATTCTGCTAGACGGCTTCACGGTGTACCACGTAGATCATTTCTACGGCTTCTTCAGTGCTTTTAATGCGGATGCCATTAAGGATGTACAACTGTATAAAGGAGGATTTGGAGCACAGTACGGTGGGCGTATATCCAGCGTAATGGATCTGACGGGTAAGACCGGAAATATAAATAAATTGGCTGGAAAAATGGGGGTCAGTGCAGTCAATGCCAATGCAGTGCTCGAGATTCCTCTGGGTGGAAAAGGGGCTCTGTTACTCGCGGGAAGGCGTTCCTACACTGACATTATCCAGAACGGCCTGTACAATGATATTTTTGATCTGTATAATGACGATGCCCCGGTTCAAGCCCCTCAGTTGGGCGGTCAGTTACCCGGCGGCGGAGGTGGTCCTCGCGGCGGGGGCAGATTTGGTGGTGGAGGCCTCGGTCGTGGCTTTCAGCAAAACACCGTAGAACCCACCTTTTACTTTTACGATCTGAACGCCAAACTCACCTATAACCCCAGTGAAAAAGACATCATTGCCCTGTCTCTGTATCAGGGAGCTGATGACCTGGACAACTCCCGCACCGCTGAGAATGCCTTTTCCGGTGGCGGAGGCAATAATACGGTAGAACGAATTATTACCAACGAAACAGAAGATGTACTTAACTGGGGAAACCGTAGCAGCAGTCTGCGCTGGGCTCGGCAGTGGAACGAGCGCTTCTATAGCAACGCGATTGTGGCCTACTCCAACTACTACAGTCTGCGGGATCGCTTTAGTAATATTACTACCACCACAGAAGATACGGTCATCAACCGACGTACCGGAACCGAGGAAAATAATGACCTAAAAGATTATACTTTTCGCCTAGACAACGAATTGCTGGTTGGTAGAAAGCACCAACTCAGCTTTGGTACCCAGATCACGTACAATGATATTGCCTACGATCTTCAGTTGAATGATACGCTTAATGTACTAAACCGGGTAGATCAGGGACTTCAAAGTACAGTGTATCTACAGAATCGCTGGCAACCTACCGACCGCCTGACCCTCACAGGAGGATTACGAGCTACTTTTTTTGACGTCACCGAAGAATTTTACTACGAACCCCGTACCTCTCTGACCTACCAGCTTACCGACCGCTTAAAACTGAAAGGTGCCTGGGGGCGATATTATCAGTTTGCCAATCGGATAGTGCGAGAAGATGTTACCCAAGGAAGCCGTGATTTCTGGTTATTAGCGAATAACGAAACCAATCCTGTCAGCTCAGCTACTCATTATATTGGCGGTATCAGCTACGAGACCAATGGCTATCTGTTGGATGTGGAATACTACCAGAAGGAGATGGACGGCCTGTCAGAATTTACCCTCCGATTTGGTCGCCCCGGTGAAGATGTACTCGCGGGGCAACTCTTCTACGAAGGTACTGGCATTGCCCGAGGCATGGAGGTGCTGTTACAAAAGAAAGCTGGAGATTTTACAGGTTGGATCAGCTACACGCTGGGTGAAGTAGTACATAACTTCCCTGAGCTGAGTGAGAATGCTTTCTACGCTTTACACGATCAGCGTCATGAACTCAAATTGGTGGGTAGTTACCGACTGGGCAACTGGACTTTCGCCGGAACCTGGATTTATGCGACTGGCAAGCCCTACTCTGCTCCCTACGGCGAATACCAACTTACCATGCTGGATGGTAGCAATTATACCTACGTCAGTGTGGGAGAAAAAAATGCCTTCCGCCTACCCGATTACCATCGTATGGATCTTTCTGCTTCCCTGAACTTTCAGCTCTTGAGGCAAAAAGCCAATGCCGGACTATCGGTTTTCAACCTGTATAACCAAGAAAATATTTGGTATAAAGAGTTTGAAGTTTCGGAAGGAGAGGTCATCGAGACGGATGTCACCCTAATAGGATTTACCCCCAGTTTGTTTTTTAATATCAGCTTTTAACGCCTAGTCATGAAAAAAATTAGCTATTCATTATTGTTTCTGTTGTTAATCGCCTGTGAAGAAGTACCCGTTTTCGATGAGCAGCAGACCCGCCCGGTGGTACAGGCTTACTTGTATGCCGGTAAGTCGGTAGATTCATTGTATGTAACTACACTGGTTCCCTTCAACAGTGGGCTGGAAGAAGCCCCTCCGGTGACTGATGCAAATCTGGTGCTGGAGACTGATGGTCAATCATTCCCCCTATCGGCCTCAACCGAAGCTCCCGGCTACTATCAGTACGAAGGTGATGACCTGACTATTGAGGTTAGTAGTACCTACCGATTATCATTTGAGTTTGAAGGCAGCGAAGTACAGGCAGAAACCACGGTGCCTACTCCCCCTACCAATCTCACGTTAAGTGCTCAGGAAATCTTTCTACCCCAATTTACTGATCCCCGGGAGCTGTTTCAGAACCGGGATCTGCTTCAGCAAACGATCTCACTAGAGTGGAGCTATGAAGAGGATGCTTCTTACTATATGGTGGTTGAGAATCTGGAAGGTAGTCCGGAGGCAATCAACCTAAGTGATCTAGACCAGCGCTTTACCCGCTTTGTTACCCGGCCTACTCAAGACAATTTTCTAGAGATTCGGCCTCTCGGGCAATTTCAGTACTTCGGTCGGCACCGCATCCGAGTATACAAAGTCAATGAGGAGTACGTAAACCTCTACGAATCGCTGGAACAGGATTCCCGAAACCTCAATGAGCCTTACTCCAATATCCAGAACGGACTAGGCATATTTACCGCTTTTTCCTTTCAGGAAACCTATCTAGAGGTGAAAAAACAATAAATAGTTGTAAATGAGCCTTCCCCCGGGCTGACTTACGAAAAATAGAAAAATCCAAGAACGAATAGATCGTATGTTAAGAAAGAGATTGAAAATGATTCTTATTGGTACTCCACTGGGAATCATGACCCTATTCTCGGGTTGCAACGAGGATGTTATGCTGGCACCAGTAGGGGAAATTGTCACTCCCCTTCAACTAAGCTTTACCGATACTGTAGACCTTACCATGGCTACCCGGCTGGTCGACTCCCTGGTTACTTCCGGCACCGGAACGATCCTTGTCGGATCTTACAGGGATGAAAAGCTAGGTCTAGTAGTGGCACAGCCTTTCTTTCAACTGGGTCTCAATGGCACTTTATCTCTCTCGGAGAATGCTGTTTTTGACTCTCTGGTCCTTTACCTCACATCTGGTAATTACTACTACAACGACCTGGATCAGGAACAACACTGGCAACTGCACCAGCTAACCGAAGAATTGCTTCCCCAGGATGACACGTACTTCTACAATACCCAAGCTCTAACTTATTCCGATAGTACTATTGGCGAAATATTCTTTGTGCCCTCTTTAAGAGATTCACTAGCTATGCGTGTTTCAGATAGTTGGGGAAAGGCGCTATTTGAGTTAGCCATTAGCAATGATCCCGTATTCCAAAATGCCGGGGATTTCCAGGATTACCTACCCGGATTTACCCTGATTGCCGATACAGCGATGAGTAACTCTGTATTGGGTTACTCTGCCACCCCAGAAAGTGTTTATATGCGGCTATACTATCATGAATCAGCCGAGGAAAAGCTATACTTCGAGTACGATTTTCCCCTAACGAACTCTAATCTACAGTTCAACCATATCGCCACTGATCGTTCAGCCTCACAGGTGGCTTCCTTGTCGTTCCATACAGAACCGCTACCCGATAGTAGTACCTACGAAGAAACCTTTGTGCAGGCGGGCGCTGGAGTAATAACCCAAATTGCCTTTCCGTACCTGGAAAATTTTATGGAGCTGGGCGAGTACCTGTATATCACCAATGCCGAACTAGTTGTTGAACCCGTAATTAATACCCGTCAGGAACTTCCATTGCCGGATAGCCTCTACCTTATCCGTTTGGAAAATCAAGACGATATTATCCCGGTATTATCCTTGGGAATAACATCCGCCTCCGCTCAATCCTGGGTTGGCCCACTACAGCTTGATGAGGAATACGATCAACAAACCCAATACCGATTTAATGTGACCGCCTTCATCCAGGCGGAGCTAGAAGACCCGGCTATCTCTGATGAACTTCTGTTACTGACCATCCCTGATTTCAATCAAAGTGTTAGTCGGCTCTACCTGGGCGGAAGCCAACATGAAGACTATCACACCCGACTAGAGATCACTTACTTACAATTGGATAATTTAATTGATGAATAATGAAAAACCGTACACACTTTATTTTATTGCTAATAAGCCTTGTTTGTTTCTACTCCTGTACTGTTGAAGAAACTGTGGAAGAATCTGCTGAAGGAAACTGGGTAGAAGTAGCTGACTTTGATGGACCTGCCCGAAGTGGATCCATTTCCTTTGCGATTGGCGGACGAGCATACGTGGGGCTGGGCTACGATGGTGGCGACCGACTGAACGATCTGTGGGAATATGATGAAGAGAATAACTTCTGGGTGCGACGAGCTAGCTTCCCCGGAGCTGCTCGCAATGCGGCCGTCGCTTTTTCTGCCAACGGAAGGGGCTACGTCACCACCGGATACGACGGGCAAAACGAACTGAAAGACTTTTGGGAGTACAATCCGGGTAGTGATGCCTGGACCCAGAAAGCTGACTTCCCCGGAGATGCCCGCCTGGGTGCCGTTGCCTTCAGTGTCGAGAACAAGGGGTATGTGGGCACAGGCACTAATGGTGACAATGACTTAAAGGATTTTTGGGAATATGAGCCAGCCACTGATGCCTGGACCCAGATTCCTTTCAGTGGATCTAAACGTATTGATGCCTTTGCCTTCGTCATCGACGGAATGGCCTACATCGGAGGCGGCAGAAATAACGGATTATACGAACAGGACTTCTGGCAGTTTGACCCCATTGATATTCGCTGGACTCAACTGCAAGACCTTGACGAAGATGATGAACCCATAGCCCGAGAGCATACGGTGAGTTTTGCGATAAATGGGTTAGGATTTATCACCTCCGGCTCCAATGGTACCGCCCTGCGCGACACCTGGGAGTATAATCCAGTAACCGATAATTGGACTCAACGCACTAGTTTGGAGGGAGCCGCCCGGGAAGAAGCCGTAGCTTTCGTTATCACCAATGAATCGGGTGAGTCGGTGGCATACGTTGCCACGGGACGGAATGGGCAAGCCCGCTACGACGATGTGTGGCAGTTCCACAATGATGCCCTTTATAATGAAGATGATTAAATCAATACTTTTTTAACGTTAGCTCAACGAAGAACATGAAAAGTGTAATTAAAACAGTATTGCTCAGCTACACCACGCTTATTATATCTGTAATCTCTTCCTGTCAGCAAGAGGAGGAAGAGGTAGTGCCCCCCACTGTAACAGACCTGGTAGTAGACTTAAGGTATAATCCCGGAGGAGAGACTGACGTGGCCCAGTATCTTGCCAGTGCACTGGCACCCGCCTCGGTCGTAAGTAGTGAAGAAGTGCTGGTTTGTTACCATTATAATGATCTACTGGAGTCGTATTTGCTGGCTCGTGAAGGGGAAGATTCAGAGAGCCTGCTCAGTAGGTTTATCCCAAATAGCCACAATCTTAACCTGAACCAAGTGTATTTTTTAACCTCTCAGGGCACGGCATCAGCCAGCGAACTGTTGATCAGCGGACTAGATCTAGGCTAGGACGAAACAAGACCAACACCCAAAGAAAGTATTTCCATTGAGCAAATCGCCCACCCCGCTCTTCGTTGCGTTGATAGAGTTCTTCCAGATCACCCTGAATTTCATCGAAGTAGTCAGGGTGGCAGAACCATTGTAAGAAGCGGTAGGCAAGGCGTTTGATCATATGCTTGATTATTCAGCTTTCAGCGATTCTGCCGGATTGGTCTTGGCGGCCGCATAGGTGCGATAACTCACAGTCAACACCGAGATAAATAATAAAATCAGTCCCGGAATCAGTAATAGGTCAAGTCCTATTTCAGTTTTGTAGGCGTAGTTTTCTAACCAAGCACGTCCCCCAATAATGGTAGCCGGAATAGCTAATACAACCGCAA
Source organism: Bacteroidota bacterium (assembly GCA_039198955.1). GTDB lineage: Bacteria > Bacteroidota > Bacteroidia > Cytophagales > Cyclobacteriaceae > Tunicatimonas. Next base: position 96,624 of record JBCCTI010000015.1, read on the forward strand.
TAGCTAGTAAAATCAAGTATTCACGGGAAAGCAGTAGCATCAAATTACTAATGCTCGACCCTAGTACTTTGCGGATGCCGATTTCCTTAATTCGTAACGTAGCCGAATACGATACCAAGGCAAATAAACCTAAACAGGCGATGAAGATAGCCAGTATGGAAAAAGATGAGAAAAGATTTCTAAACTGTATATCAGCTTGATATTGCTGATTAAAGGCATCATCTAAGAAAAAGTAATTGAAAGGATCGTCGGGAAAAACCTCGTGATAAGCTGATTTGATGTGGGCAATAGATACTTGAATATCCGATAAGTTCATGCGGATAGAGAAATAGCCCCCGTAATTGGCAAATATGAACAGCGTAGGTGTATAAGCATTTTTTAACGAACTCCAATGTATATTCTTCACTACTCCAACGATTTCTAAGGAATCGCCCCAGTTGTTAATTAATATTTGATGTAATGCTTCTTCGGCAGATCCTAAACTAAATGCTTTTACAGTTTCTTCATTGACGATAGCTGGTTGATTAGGATACTTTTTTTTCTCGTATGAGGTGGCTTTTGAAAGAAATTCCAAATCGTAGGTATGGGCAAAAGCTGAATCTACCAGCACATAACTAGCATTCTGGTCAGTATCTTCTGATGTTCCGGCTTTGCGAAAACTCTCTGTATAAAAATATCCTTCACTCGGAATTGAGCTAGCTAGTGAAAAAGAAGTTATTGAATGATGGGTGAGCAATTTATTTCTGAAAACTTCTTGTCTACTTTCTTCAGTCAATCCAGATTCTTCCAGAGTTTCCAAAAATACCCTTGGCCCATTCAAAATCAATATTTTTTCCATATCAATGCCTAAATCCTGGTCTTTCATAAAAGTAATCTGCTGGTATACTAGATAAGCACCTGAAATGAGCAGTAGTGATATCAAAAATTGGAATGCAATTAAGCCTCTTCTTAAGTTAAACCCTCTTTTAGGTGTTCCGGTCGACGATTTAAGTACAATTAACGGGTTAAAAGAAGATAGAACAAAAGCTGGATATAGACCGGAGAGCAATGATCCTACTAAAATCGCTAACGAGAATGTCCACCAGAATTCTATGGTTTGAAATACAGTAAAGGACATTTCTCTTCCAAGAATGTTATTGAGCATAGGCAGAACAGAAAATGCAACGCCTATCGAAAGTGAGGCAGCAATGACATTAATGATGATAGATTCAGTCATGAACTGACCTACTAATTGATTTCTTACAGCACCAATGGTCTTTCTAACCCCTACTTCTTTGGCACGATGCATGGCTCTTGCCGTAGAAAGATTGATATAATTAATCCATGCCATCAAAAGAATAAAGAGACCTACAATCGCAAAAAACTGCACATTCTGTATATCTCCCGGATGGCTCGCAATATCTCGGAGAAAATTTGATTTTAAATGAATATTGGTGATGGGCTGCAATCCAATCTTCCAATCTGTACTTGCTCCTTCGGCATCTCCAATGGCATGAGTTGCCATTAATTGGCTAAGTTTTTCACTTACCTCATTTATATCCCCATTTTCATGTAGCTTCACGTATGTTACAAAATCAGCTAGCCCCCATCCTTCACTGTCATTCTCACTATAAAATCTATAGTTTTCCAGAACAAAGGTCAGTGGTATTAAGAAGTCAAACTGAAGATGGCTGTTTGCGGGGAGTGTTTTTAATACTCCGGTAACTATGTAATCACCGCTCAACCCACCTAGACTTACTCTTAAGTCTTTACCGACAGGATCAGTGTCGCCAAAGTACTTTCTGGCCTTCTGTTCGGTAATGACAATGCTGTGCTTTTTGTTTAAGGCGGTAGATTGATCACCATAGATCAGAGAAAAATTAAATAATTGCAAAAAGCTGCTATCAACGTACCAGATTTCATCTTCTAAAGATCTCGTCTGGGTTTCAGGATTAATCACTATTGGTCCTTCAGCCTGTGTGCGGATTCTGACAAAATCACTGACCTCTGGAATATTTTCTTTTCCGCTTGGGCCTAATCCATAAGTAGTGTAAACACCTGCACCTTGATTTTCTCTATTTCTTACTGTCTCTTGCGTAAGCCGATAGATATTATCAACATCAGTATGAAACTGGTCGTAGCTCAGTTCGAAATGAATGTATTGACAGATTAGCAGCGCAACTCCCATTCCTACGGCTAGTCCGAGAATATTGATAGCCGAGTAAAATTTGTGCCGAAGCAAAACACGAGTGCTGATGTTAAAATAATGACGGAACATAGCGGGTTGAGTTAGGTATGATTGAGGAAAAGAACGGATTAGGCTGGGACGAAACAAGACCAACACCTGAAGAAGATATTTCCATTGAGCGATTTGTTTGCCCTGCCTTGTATTTCGTTGATAGAGTTCTTCCAGATCACCCTGAATTTCATCGAAGTAGTTAGGGTGGCAGAACCATCGGAAGAAGCGGTAGGCAAGGCGTTTAATCATGTCGTTGTAAGTCTATTGGCTACCTGCTTACTCATGCCGCAGTGTTCTGGCTGGGTTAAGCACCGCTACTTGATACACTTGATAGCCCACCGTTAGTAATGCAAAAAATACGACAATCAGTAAGGCTGCCACCGCCAGTAGCCATGGGAAATCAATGCGGTAGGCATAGCTCTGGAGCCAACCGTTCATGCCGAAGTATACTGCGGGTAGGCTTATAAGACCAGCAATGCCCAAGAGTAGTAGAAAATCTTGGTAGAAGATGCCGATGATACTGGGTACGGTAGCCCCTAGTACTTTTCGCACCCCAACCTCGGCTGTTCGTTGCGCGGCCATAAAAGAAGAGAGACCGAACAAGCCCAGCATCGCAATAAAGATAGCCAAACCAGAAAACGTGGCGAAGATATCACCGAATCGTTGGTCTTGCGCGTATAAAGTGGCAAAGCGATCATCCAAGAATGAATAATCTAATGGAGCATTGGGAAAGAACTCAGACCAGGTTTCTTGCAGGTAGGCTAAGCCTTGCTGATACTGTTCGGGGCGGAGTTTTACTACCAAAGAGGCAGGACTATAGTCAGGCAAATAAATGGTAGGTTCTACATTTGCTTTAAGCGAAGTTCGGTTGAAATCGCGAACTACGCCAATTATTTTAAGTTCCAAACCCCCTACCTGTACTTGTTTGTTTATTACACTTTCTATCTCAGCAATATTCAATCTTCTTAAGAATGTTTGATTCACCAATACTACCGCCGTATCGGCTGTCCGGTTGCGGTCAAAGCCCCTTCCGGCTAGTAGTGGAATTTCTACGGTACTTAAGAATCGATCATCCATATAATTCACGTAGGTTGTGCCGGTTGTCTGATTGGTGACTCCTACAATTTGTATCTGACCGCTCCATGAATCAATATCGTCTCCGCTTCCACCGGGCAAATAGCTCGTACCTCCCACAGTCTCAACCGCGACATGATTTTGTAGTAAATCACTAAATGACGCTACTCGCTGATTATGTACTTTCCACTGTCCATCTGCCACTTGCGGCAAGCTTACGCCTACCACATAATCGGTGTCAATACCTAAATCTCTGCCCTGCATAAACTGTACCTGTCGAAACACAATGAAGGTAGCGGCAATCAGTACTACCGAAGCGGCAAACTGCACCACTACTAAGCCTTTTCTCAGTCGGGCACCGCCCCGAGCGTTACGGAACTTACCTTTCAGCACTTCTATCGGCCTGAATCCAGATAGCACTAGGGCCGGGTAAAAGCCAGAAACGAACATACCGATGATGAAAAACACTAGCAGACTTAGCAGGAAAGGTGGTTGATTCCATACGTGGGGCAAGAGTTGCTTACCGACCAGTTGGTTAAAGTAGGGAAGTAACAATTCGGATACCAATAGGGCAAGAAACGCCGCCAGCAAGTTCACTAACACTGCCTCTAACAGAAACTGGCCGATCAATTGCCCCTTTACGGCTCCGACTACCTTCCGCAGCCCTACCTCCTTCGCTCGATTCACCGCTCGGGCGGTAGAGAGATTAACGTAATTGACCCAGGCAATCAGCAGGATGAATAGAGAAATAATCCGTAAGAAAACCACGGCCCGCTCGCTACCGGGTGCCTCGGCTTCGTAGGTATAATCAGATTTCAGATGAATATCGGCTACTGGAAAGAGCGTAAAGAACAGGTTGGTTTCATCTCCTAGGTACTTCTTCGATAAAGCCGTTAGCTTTTTGTCCAACGGAGATAGCTTAGTGTACTGATCTAGCTTGACAAAGGCGTAAAAGGTGAAGTCGTTCCAATTGTCTTGCCCTACCCGTTCTTTAATGCTACTGCCGGAAATCAGTATGTCAAACTTGTAATGCGTATTCTCCGGCACATCCTGTATCACTCCAGTTACGTTGAAGGTTCGGTTGAATTCGCCTAAAACTTCCAGCGTTTGCCCTATCGGGTCCTGATCACCAAAGTAAAATTTAGCCTTACTCTCGGTTAGCACCAGCGCGTAGGGTTCGGTAAGCATGGTTTCTGCTGAACCCTGAATAATTCGGTAATCAAATACTTTAAAGAAGTTTGAGTCCGCCGCAATCACTTGTTTTTCCTGAATGACTGATTCTTCCCGACGAATAATGATTTCCTCGAATTTATACGTTACGGTCGCCTCCTTCACCTCCGGCAGTTCATCCTTCAGTACCTTCGGAGCCGGATAGTAGGTCATCGCATCCTTTACGCGCACTTCGCCGTTGACCCTTTGCACGGTAGACAGCCGATAGATTTGATCAGCATCAGTAAAGAAGCGGTCGTAGCTTTCTTCAAAGCGAACATACTCGCTGATAAGCAGGAACGAGGCCAGTCCAATAGCAAGTCCCAAAATGTTGATCGTAGTAGCAAGCTTATGCTTGAGCAAGTTGCGGGTACCGGTGGTTAGATAATTTCTGAACATAGCGGGGTTGGTTAAAGAGTAATTAGAAAAGGAACGGATTAGGCTGGGACGAAACAGCACCAGCACTTGTAAAACATACTTCCACTGTGCCACTCTTTCACCCTGCTCTACATTTCGCTGATACAGCTCTTCCAAATCACCAGAAATTTCAGTGTAGAAATCTGGATGACAAAACCAGCGAAAGAAGCGTTGGGCGAGGTGTTTGATCATTCGGCGTTTAGTGTTTCTACTGGGTTAAGTTGATAAGTTCGGATGCTTTGAAATACAATGACCAGTGCTGAAACAGTGGTGAGTAGCACTACCGGCGCAGCCATCATCCACCACGTAATTTCTATCCGAAAGGCATAATCTAGTAACCACTGCTCAGCGGTATAATACATCAGTGGCACCCCAATAATTACCGCGATCAAAACAAAGGCAACGGTTCCTCGTCCCAGCAATAAGACAATATCGCTGAGTTGAGCACCTAGTGTTTTTCTGATTCCAATCTCCTTGGTTCGATTAACGGCAGCGTAGTACGTAAGTCCAAAGAAGCCCATGGTGGCCACCAGCGTGGCAAGCACTGAGAAAATTCCGAAGGAGTTGGCGAACTGAGTATCGCGGGTGTACTGCTGGGCGTAGAAATCATCCAGAAAGAAGTAACTAAACGGATTACCCGGAAACAGTTCGCCCCAAAGTTGTTTGACTTGATGAACTTCAGCACCGATGTTATCCTCTGACAGTTTTAGATAACAATAGGCCTGGGGGGCCTTCTCTACCTCAAAGATGATCGGCTGAAAATCCCGCTGTAGCCCGTACTGATGAAAATTATCAACCACGCCAATGATGGTCGGGGTAGAGTTCATCCGGTAAACAACAGACTGACCTATCGCCTCCTCCGCCGACGCAAAACCTAGTAGCCGGCAGGCTTCCCGATTGATCATGATAGCGTCTTGGTCAGTCGCATACACTGGGTCAAACGCCCGGCCAGCAATCACCGAAACGTTAAATTCTGAAATAAATCGGTGATCAATCTGGGTAAAGTAGTAGGTGCCTGCTTGATCTTCGTGGTCTCCGACTCTTCGCATGTACCCGCTGGCTTCCCCGTTAATTTTTTTACCGGGAATAAAATTAGCCAATGTAACTTCACTTATAGCACTAAGCCTTTGGGCTTCGGCTTTAAAACTTTTCAGTCGGGTTGCAGACACTGAATCATTCGCAATGCCCACACTCGGCCCGTTAACTACCAGCGTTTTATCAATGCTGATGCCTAAGTCCTTATTTCTCATAAAGTCCATCTGGCTGTAAAGGACAATGGCACAGCCAATGATCAGCACCGAAACAACAAACTGAAACGCCACTAACGACTTACGAATTTGACCGGGCGAAAAGAAATTACTTATACTGGTATGAGCGATTCGTTGGGGACGGAGTCGGGCCACAAAAAACGCCGGATACAAGCCAGAAATAAGCGTCCCGCCTACGGTTACAACTAAAATAATTACCCAGAACTGGGGATCGGCTACCCTCTCTATTAAATCAAAGTTTAGAGCATTCGATACGAAGGGGTGAACCAATCCGATAAGGATAGCTGCCAGAATTAATGCTAAGATATTGAGTAAAAATGCCTCGGCTAATAA
>JBCCTI010000016.1:0-102472 GCA_039198955.1 Bacteroidota bacterium
ATCAGCCAGATCACCGCTCGGCTCCCGAAGAAAATCCATGCCGTCACGATCGAGGGCTTTCAATACAAAGTGTTTCTCACTGTGATGGCCTTTGGTCTAATCAAGTACATAGATTTGTAAGTAGCAACTTGGATTAATTAAGAAGAAAGTTCTACTACTTGTTGCTTTATGTTAGGGTACGACACCATCATATGGGATGCATCGTACACGCATTCTCCCTGATTGATTAGTAGAACCTGCGGCGACTCGTGGTGCACTTCAAAGGTAGAAGCTACGGCCTGGGAAATATCCCGGTGGCGGATTAGGTCTAAAAAGTATACCGTAGTTGAATTTAGCTCTGAATGGTTCCAGGCCCGTTCTAATCGGTTGAGTACCATACTGCTGATTCCGCAGCGCGTACTATGTTTATAGATGACAACTGGGTGCTGTGCCGACTCCTCTTTAATTTGTTGGATTTGCTCCAGTGTGGTTAGTGATTTCCATTCCATAAGCTTAGTAATTCCAGATTTCAGCCTCTTTCTTGTCGTATCTTGGCTTACGGGTATTTTCTTTCAAATGTTTGGGCTGATCTTTGGATTTGAAGATATGTGACAGCCAGATTCGTCGCCTACGATACTTTTCCTTCTTTTGGTGCGTATTTTTTTGCCGTGCCGTCAGATAATCTACACTGGGGTGCATGTCTTTGCCCCGTCGTGGACGTTTAATATCGCCATTGTACTGATGAACCTTACGGGACAGTTTCTCAAAGTAACGAGTCTTGGCTTTGGCGGTCATTCCGCGCCAAAACCCTCGATGCTGGTGTACGTACTTGGAATAATTTTCATTCACCCGCTCCTGAATCTTTTGAGGAAAACGACGCTGACTTCCGGCGTAAGTACTCGACTTATTAGATTTGAACTTATTGAGTTTCTCCTGCAATACTGGAACTAACACCTTTTGGCTGCCCGCGTACTGATGGACTTCTTTCCCTCGTTTCTCATTCAACCTTTTTTGCTTCTGAGGCGAAGTGCCCTTACTCTGGATGGTGAGCTGCTGAAGTTTTTCCGCTTTCTTTTTATTGAGCTTTTCCCGTTTCTCCGGCTTCCGGACTTTTATGTTACCCGCGTGCTGTTGCACGGGGGAGTTCGGCGTGGGGCGAATAATCTGGCTTTCTTTCAGATCACCTTCGTGAGCCGATGGGGTATATTTCCGACTAAGCCGAAGCCACCAAGAAATACGTTTCCACTGCCAGGGTTTCCACAGTTGCTCATTTACCACCGATTTGTAGCGGTAATCTTCTGGTACTTTTCCACTCTTAGTTTTGGACTCAGGGCGGGAGTAGGTATCGTATACTTTTTCGGCTGATGTTTTGGAAGGGGGACGTTGGTAGCGGTCGCGAATAATTCCTGATTTTGTTTTGGTCCTAGGCCGCTGATAACGATCGCGTACGACTCCGGAGGCCGATTTAGAAGCCGGACGCTGATAAGTATCAAATACTTTCCCCGAAGACGTTTTGGTTTTGGGGCGCTGATAGCGGTCAAATACCGGTTTGCGGGCTGATTTACTCGCAGGCTGTTGGTAAGTATCCCGGGCTCGGGCTTTGCGTTTGGTGGTGCGATTGCGCCGGGTTTTATCTTTCAATTGCTTGGGCTGGCGCCGGGCTTTAGGTACCTTAACCTTTTTCTTTGTCTTACGGTGTTTAACCGTAGGTAGTGTGCTTTTTTTGCTCTGGGCTAGGGCACTCGGGGCAGACCCCACCCCAAGTGCCAGTACCAACACGATAAGGCAAAGAAGGTAGACTACCGTACTTTTGTGATAATTCCCTAGCATATAGTACTTAACGAAGATTTAATAACTTTAAGGTGTCATTATTTGATCCGGCCATTTCTATCGTATTTCGGGCCATTACCTTGCTTAGAAAATAAGCCTTTTTGCGGTTGTTTAGTGGCTATTTTCGGGCAGGGCATGGCGGTACTTCGGCAAGAACTTAACCCAAAACTGCCAACTAGTGCAATTATGAGCCACTTTTTTATCCCGAAAAAAGCGGGTAAAGTAAAATTGAAACGATAATTACCTCGAATCTTACATCTCGTTTTGTCTGCTGAATTTAAATTTTTCGCCATACTTAAAGATAAAGGGTTACCCAGCTATAGAGAAACAGATTTTCCAGCATTATTACACGGATAGAAAAAGTAGGAAAATTGCCAGATTTGCAAAAAATCAAAAAAAATTGAGTAGGCGTTGTAATGAAATTGGCAGATGCTCGTCTTCGGGGTGTAATGAATATCCAAACCTTCAAAAGCAACGTCTTTCCAGTGCAGGCTAAGCTCTATCGGTTTGCTAAAACGATGCTGCACGATGACGAAGAAGCTGAGGACACCGTGCAGGAAGCGTTGCTGAAGCTCTGGCTCAATCGGAACAACCTAACCAGCTACAAAAGTATTGAGGCGTTGGCGATGGTTGTTACCAAAAACCTCTGCTTGGATAAACTCAAATCCAGCTACCGGAAGAAGATTATACCGCTTACATCGACAGCTAATACAGCCGATGATGCTACGCCCTACCGCAAAGCTGAGCTAGCCAATACTGCGGGAATTCTACGAGAACTAATGGGGCAACTTCCTGAGCAGCAGCGGTTGGTGATTCACCTGCGGGATGTGGAGGAGTATTCTTACGAAGAGATTGAGCAGGTAACTGGATTATCAGTCAATAACATTCGGGTCACCCTGTCGCGGGCGAGGCGTAGTGTGCGGGAAATGTATACCAAAATTAATGCTTATGGAAGCTAAAGAAATTAGAAAACTGCTAGACCGCTACTACGAGGGCGAGTCTACCTTGGTAGAAGAGAAGCAACTGCACTCGTATTTTGCTCAAGAAAACGTGCCGGCTGATTTAGAAGCTGATCGTAGTCAGTTTCTAGCCTTGGCCGACTTACGGATGGAAGATCCTGGTGACCGATTGGGCTACGATCATCTGTTTCAGAGAATTGATGCCGAAGAAAAAGTCTCAGAAGCCCGGCAGTACCGCCTGAAGCTCTGGAGTGGGCGTATTGCGGCCAGTGTTGCTATTGGTTTAGTAGGTTTTCTGGGAGGGATCTGGTACGGGCAAGAAAAGACCTCTGACGAAGTAGTCGCTCTGCGCGAGGAATTTCAAAATATGCGCCAGACAATGCTGCTGGCCCAGTTACAGCAGGCATCGGCGAGTGAACGTATCCAAGCTATTCAGACCAGCCAGACTACCGAAACCGATAATCAGGAGGTGAGTGAAGCGCTGCTACTAACTGTCGGTACTGATCCTAATGTAAACGTTCGGCTGGCGGCTATTGAAGCCCTGAACACTTACTCAGAAGAAGGCAAAGTACGCACTGCACTAGCGCAGATACTGAACGAACAGGACCACCCTCTGGTACAAATTGCCATCATCAATCAACTGGTTATCTGGGATGAAAAAGAAGCGGTACTCGAACTCCAGAAATTAGTGCAAAGCGACCAGGTAAACGAAATTGTGAAACAACAAGCCGAAATCGGCATTAGTCAATTGTTGCTTTAACGAATAATGATTGGTGATTAATGATTAACGGGACAGCTTACATTATTCATTAGTCATTATGAAAGACAGCAACCCATTATTTTAATAGTAAGAAATCATGAAGACACTTGTAGGAATTTTAACTTTTTTGCTGGTCAGTTTACTGGCCTATTCTCAAGAATACCGGGCCCCCATGTCAGCCAATACTATTCGCTTGGTTTTGCACAACACGGAAGTTAGCGTGGAAGGCTACGATGGCAATGAGCTAGTAGTAAATGCCCGGGGCTACGAAGCCCCGCCTAAACGAGCGGATGGCTTACGTCCGCTCTACAGTGGCGGAACAGATAACTCCGGTATTGGTCTATCGATCAACGAAAAAGGTGATGAGGTTACCGTGTTAAAGGTAGGGCGCAACGACGTAGATTATGAATTTAAAATCCCTAAAAGTACTACGGTGATTGTGGAAGAACTAAACTATTCTGGAGAAGATCTGAAAATGAAAAATTTATCCGGTGAGATTGAAGTGAAAACCACTTCTTCCGACATAGAATTAGATAATGTAACTGGGCCGATTGTTGCCAACAGCATTAGCGGGGATGTTGAGATAAACTTCAGTCAGGTAAACCAGCAGAAGCCTTGCTCTATTACCATCGTCAGTGGGGATGTGGATATTACGCTTCCGTCTCAAACTCCCGCCAACCTGAAGCTAGGTTCAGTAAGTGGCGAAGTGTATACTAACTTTGATATTGCGATGGATGGGCAAGAAGGTGGAGACTTAGGGCTGGTGCGAATAGGGATGGGCAAACCAATCAAAGGAACAATTAATAATGGAGGCGTAGATATGCAGGTGAAAACTGTGAGTGGTAACATCTACTTGCGCAAGAATGAATAACCTATCTTTCTCAAAATCATCTGCTCATTTAAACTGCTGATTATGAAAAGTTTACCAATAATCACTCTGCTAATAGTATTTGTGAGCTTCAAAGGCTTTGCCCAACGACTGGAAGAACAAACTATTCCTTGGCAGCCGGGACAAGAGATAGCCTTAGAGTTGAAATATGCTCAAGATATTCAAATCAAAACCTGGGATAAGTCAGAAGTTTCTCTACAGGTTAGCATTTCTATCAACAACGATGAGTTAAATGATAGCTGGAGCATTCTGTCTAAATCTACTGATAGTCAAATCAAAGTGGTTTCGGATATAGATTTCTCGGATGGTAACTATTGCGGTGACTGCAAAGGGCGGAACTACTCTACGAACAACCGAAGTGTGTGTAGCCAGATCACCTACAATATTTTTGTGCCTCGTTCAGCGGTATTGCAGGTAGAGACCATTAGTGGAGATATGACGGTACAAGGCGTAGCTGCCTCGCTGTACGCTAAATCAATTAGTGGCTTTGTAGATGTAGACTGGCCTAGCCAACAAGGAGCTACAGTGACAATGAAGTCAGTTACCGGAGAAGTATATACCAATTTAGACTTGGTAATCGATGAGTCAGAGGCAGAAAAAAACCGGCGAAGCCCAATAGGCTGGGAGATCGAGGCTACCGTAGCTGGGGGAGGTGATAGCATAGAACTGGAATCGATTAGTAATGATGTGTACTTTAGAAAAGCAGGTTCTTAACGACACAAACCTATCGTTATGATAGCATGAAATAATATTTATGCTCGCTTACTTGTAAGTGGAAGATAGGAGCTTACCTTTTATTATATTTTCTACTTCACGGGCATCTGGGTTTACGGCTAGTATTTTTCCGGCTGGGTCTATCAAGAAGACGCCGCCACCTGAAAACGGAATGTTGTATTTCAGCCGTACTGCATCACGGTCATCTAACTCCACTAAATTGGTCCAGGGAAATTTTTCTCGTTCAAGGGCTCTAAGTAGTTTTTGCTGATCATTGAATTCTCGAGCTACTCCCACAACAGTAAAGCTTTTATTTTTGTACTTTTCGTAAATAGGTATCATGGTCCTGCTTTTCTTAATGCAGGGGCCACACCACGAAGCCCACAAATCAAGTAGGACAAACTTACCATCCATTAATGATGAAACCTTCACCAGATTACCATCCAGGTCTTGAGCTTCAAAATCAATAAATTCGCTACCTACTTTAATGGCCTGATGACTTTCCAGCATCTGCCCGACCATAGCCGTGTATGGATGTTCCGGCATTTCTCCCGATAATTCGTGGTAAGCCTTTCTGAGCTTAAATTCTTCTAGAGGAATTTTATCGATTCGGGTAGCATCCTGAAACAAAAGAAAGTAACTCATTGGGGAAGGATGTGACTCAATATACTCGTACCTGAAATTGTAGTACTCTTCAGCAATAGAGTCTAGCTGTAAAGCTAGTACTTTAGCCGGAGCCGATTTATCGGAATGATCCACCTGTAAGTCGCGCAATTTTTTGGATAGAGCAGGTTGTTCCGAAGCATCTGCTTTCTCGAGGGCTTGCCAAAGAACCTGAGCAGTATCGCTGTAGAATTTCCCTTTTTCTTCAAGTTCTTCTAGTTGTTGATAAATTTGACTCCGATTCGTATCAAATTTGCTGTTGGCAGTCTTGATAAATTCATGGTATTCGTTAGTAAAAGGGCTACCTTCAACGGTATTTTTCTCGAATTTCTCTTCAGAGTATAAAATCATTTTTATTTCTCCGGGTACAGGAAAGAATGTAATAGTATTCCAAAGACCTTGATCGTGCTCTTCCTCAAAAACCAACTGATAAGCTTCCGGATGATCAAACTCAAATTGGTATTCGAATTTACTATCTACAATTGGAATAAGTACCGATTCGCCTCGCAAATCCTCAGTTTCTTTGGCAAATAATAATTGGTTACTACCGCGGTCGACAACTTTCCCGGTTATCGTACATTGATAACTCTGACCAAAATCATCAAAACTAACGAGCAGCAACCAGGCTGAAAAAGCTAGTACTATGTGTGTTTTCATGATATGATAAAAAGAGAGGGTGAGTAAAGGAGTTAATGTAGCCAAAAAAAGAACATAAATTGATCGATTTGCAGATAAAGGATAAAAAAAGGAGGCCAGCAGCCTCCATTACATTTTGCAAAAGTTACTAAGTGACTAGCTTCCCGAGTGATAATCCAGGTTCACTGAACCACCGGAAGTACGCATAGTTACTTCGATGCCACCACCGTTCATACTGCCTTGAATACTGTTCTTCTCCGATTTTCCAGAAAAATTCTGTAGTTCAGTATTTACTCGGTTACCGGCTAAGTCTAAGTCTAACCCTAATCCAGCCGGAATCGTAGCGTTGATGCTTCCGCCACTAGTTTTTAGTGTTAATTGATCTTCTAAAGAGCGAATATCAGCCCGGATACTACCGCCACTAGTGTAAGCTTCTACGCTGCCCCGTACATCGTCAATGGTAATTCCACCGCCCGAAGTATTTACCGCAATTTGACCCTCCGAGTCGCGCACCCGGATGGAGCCACCACTGGTTTTGGCATCTAGGGTTCCACTGTAATCTTCTACATTAATACTACCACCCGAAGTGCGAGCTTCAGTTGTGCCAGTTACGTCTTCAAAGTTAAGACTACCTCCGCTGGTGCTTACGTCGTGGCTCCCGCTTACGTTGGCTACCGCGATAGAACCACCGCTGGTAGATAAGTCCGTAGACATATCCCTCGGTACTCGTACTTTGAAGGAAATGCTCAGTTTGTTATTACCCCAGTTGCTACCCTTTCGCTTGGCCGTTGCTGTAATCTGATCCCCGCTCTGGCTAATATCAATATCGTAATCGTCTAAGTATTCAGCTAGGTCTTCATTATCATCGTCGCTGCCGAACCAGCCGCCCCAAGAGCCATTTTTTCGCACGTACATATCGACCTCCACTTGGTTGCCGCTTTGTCCAGTTACCTCGATGCTTCCACCGGAGGTACGAACCATTAGGTCGCCTCGACCATTTAGCGTGAACGTCTTAGAGAGATAAGGGTCTTGGTCGGTAGGTCTAGCTACTGCTAAAGTAGTCAGCAAGGCTAGTGATAGACATAGGGTTAGTTGGATTAATCTCATCATTGTTTTGTTTTAGTTTTCGGATAACAATTACTTTTCAAGTAGAATGCCATGTTTTAAACATTTGAAAATCAATTACTTGAAAAAATATTCTTCTCATGAAATGTGCGGATATGAACAAATGCGTTCATTTTCGGACAGTTATTTGTTGGGACATTCGTAAGTGTGATAGCAGTAAATCGAATAATCAAACTATTCTGAATAACGTTGTGGATAATAAGATGACTTTCAACGATCTTTCGTCTATTCTTCCAGGAGAAATTCTTCAGGCACCTCATCCAGAATACTCGGTGCAGTACCTACTAACGGATAGCCGTAGTGGCATTCAGAATCAGGCCTCTTTGTTTTTTGCCATTAGCGGAGAACGGCACGACGGGCATCAATATTTGCGCGAATTGTACCATCAGGGCGTGCGGCAGTTTGTGGTAGAACAATTGCCTGATGCTGATCTTCCCAGTGCGAATATTTTGCGGGTTGAAGACTCGGTGAGAGCATTGCAGCAAGTGGTGGGTTACCATCGGCAGCAGTTTTCTGTACCTGTAGTGGGCATCACCGGAAGCAACAGAAAAACGATCGTAAAGGAGTGGTTAGGTCAACTGTTATTATCAACCGAGCGGGTGGTTCGCAACCCCAAGAGCTATAATTCTCAAATTGGCGTTCCCCTATCGGTGTGGGAAATGGGTAAAAGGCATACGATCGGACTGTTCGAGGCAGGAATCTCTCAACCGGGAGAAATGGAAAGGTTGGCGAACATAGTACAACCCACCGTCGGAATTTTTACCAATATTGGTCCGCCCCACGATGAGGGGTTTAGTAGCCGAAGGCAAAAGGTAGAAGAAAAAGCTAAATTATTTTCAAATGTCCAGTCAGTTATCTACCGTAAAGATTATGAACTAATTGATGAGGTTCTCCGGGAAAAATACGGGGAAGGGAAGTGTTGCGCTTGGTCTACTAATTCTGAAAAACAGGCGAGATATACTGTTCGCTGGAAGAAAGATAAACAGCACAGTACAATAATAGTTGAAGAAGCAACTAAGCAAGAAATCTGGACTCTCTCCGTGCCTTTCCAGGATGAAGCTTCGCTGGAAAATATTACTCACACCCTGGTTTTTGGTATTTATCATCAGTACTTCAATAGCGATTGGAAGCAAATCTTATCGCAACTGCGTCCAGTTTCTATGCGACTAGAATGGAAGGGGGGAATTAATGGCTGCTATTTAGTTGACGATAGTTATAGTAATGATCTGTTGAGCTTACGGTTAGCTCTGGATTTTCTGAAGCAGCAGTCGCAAAACAAAAAGTTTAGTATCATACTATCGGATATCTTACAAAGTGGGGAAGAACCATCGGCTTTGTATCAAAAACTAGCCGAGCTACTACTAGAAAAAGAAATCAATCGCCTGATTGGGGTTGGGCCAGAGTTGTCCAGTCAGCAAGAACGCTTTCAGTCGCTACCTATTGAATGTACATTTTTTTCTGATACTCATGCTTTTTTAAAGGCTTTTTCGCCCAGCCAATTTAGCGAAGAGAATATTCTGATCAAGGGTGCCCGCTCGTTTCACTTTGAGCAGATTGTGCGTCGGCTACAGCAAAAAATTCACAGTACCGTGCTGGAAATTAATCTGGACGCGATCACGCATAACCTGAACCAGTACCGCAGTAAACTAGCCCCGGATACCAAAATTATGGTGATGGTAAAAGCTTTTTCTTACGGTGGCGCGGCCTTCGAGATTGCCAATCTGCTCCAGTTTCATCAGGTAGATTATCTAGGGGTAGCCTACGCCGACGAAGGGGTGAGGCTGCGCAAACACGGCATTCGTACTCCGATTCTAGTACTCAATCCGGCTCCTGAGGCATTTGAAACTATGCTAACGTATCAGCTCGAGCCCGAAATTTACAGCATTGGTTTACTTGATCAGTTCCTGAAAATTCTAGGCAAGCGAGTAGAACAGCTTTCTATCCATCTCATGCTGGATACCGGAATGCACCGCCTGGGGTTTTCTCCTAATGAAATCCCGCAGCTACTTGACGTGCTCGGGCAGCGCCAGCTAAAGGTGGGCAGTATCCTTAGTCATTTGGCGGCGGCTGATGAGAGCCAACACGATACATTTACTAAACAACAGGTTCGGCAGTTTGAACGGGGCTACCAGCAAATTGCGGACCGTTTAGGCTATTGCCCAATTCGCCATATTCTGAACTCAGCCGGAATCATTCGTTTTCCGCAGTATCAGTTTGAGATGGTTCGGCTCGGGATTGGGCTGTACGGAGTGGATTCTGCCGGACGAGAACCAGAACGGCTGCAAACAGTAGGAACGCTCAAAACGGTAATTTCCCAGATCAAACACTTAAAAACGGGCGATACAGTGGGCTACGGACGGCGAGGCAAAGCTGCGCGCTATAAAACCATCGCTACAGTAGCTATTGGTTATGCCGACGGTCTGGATCGGGGCTTTGGCAATGGCAACGCTAGTATGCAAATAAACGGACAGTGGGCACCGACCATTGGCAGTATCTGTATGGATATGACCATGCTGGATATTACCGGAATTGATGCTCAGGAAGGCGATGAAGTGGTGGTGTTTGGTGCCTCTCAGTCGGTGGAAGCCCTGGCGAAGAAGATTGATACTATACCCTACGAAATACTAACCAACATTGGCGAACGGGTCAAGCGGGTTTTCTATCGGGAGAGTTGAGTGGGCGTAGGAGTTACGAGTTCAGGGTTTTAAGTCTCAAGTATTAAGCTACGAGCCTCGAGTTTTGAATTTGAAAGCCGAACAACTCAACGCTCGAGACTCGCAACTCGCAACTTTAGAACTCGTAACTCAAAACCCTGAACTTTTTTATGTCGTTTTTACTACTTTTCGGTCATGTTAATTACCACCGGAACCCTCATCAATACCTTAGCCGTTATTGCCGGAAGTACTGCCGGACTACTTTTGCAGAGCCGGTTTCCCCCCAAGATTCGGGAAATCAGCTTTCAGGGAATTGGTTTGTGCACGCTACTAATTGGGATGCAGATGGCACTACAAGTTCAGAATATTCTCGTGCTGATCTTTAGTATACTTATAGGGGGAGCGTTAGGTGAGGGGCTACGGCTTCACGATCGTTTCATTCGGCTAGGCGATAATATCAAAGCAAAAATCAACGTAGGCAACGAAAAGTTTACCGAGGGGCTGATTACCGCCTTTCTTTTGTTCTGTGTAGGTTCGCTTACTATTGTCGGCGCGTTAGAAGAAGGACTAAACAATGATCCATCCTTGATTTATACCAAGTCGATGTTAGATGGTTTTTCTTCTATGGTATTGGCATCAATCTACGGCATAGGTGTACTGTTCGCTGCCTTGCCATTACTCATTTTTCAGTCTTCTATTACCCTGTCGGCTGAATGGCTTCAGCCATTTTTATCCGAATTAGTTATTGACCAGATGTCAGCTACTGGGGGAGTAATTATTTTAGGGTTAGGCATCAACTTACTCGAGATAAAATCGCTTCGCATTACCAATATGCTGCCCGCGCTGCTCATCGTTATTATTCTTACTCTATTGACCGATAGTTTCTTTTGAAAATCTAGAGAGGGAAACCTAGCATATAGCCTGAGGGTTAGTGACTGGATGTCGTGATGTCCCGACCTTACAGCGCAATGTGGTTAGGCACTTAAACCCTGGCTGTGATTTTTATTTCGTGCCCTCTCTTAAATGCAATCTGCTAGAGGTAATTTAACCTAGCTGATAGCAAAAAATACTTACCAAAAAAAGAAAAATTTTTTTTTGAAGCATTTTCAAAGAAAAAGGGATTATGTTGATAAAAGCACAAAATAGAGAGCTATATGCTACTGAAATTCCACATATACCATCACTATCAATTTTTTATTCTATGAGTAACGATAAATTCAAAATTATGTTTTGATATTAAAAATATATTCGTTTAGATTTGGGCTTCAAACTTATTGAAGAATTATTATGCTGGATATAGCTACTCAAGCAATATAATATTCTGCATTTCTCTCACTTGCTGCATCTGACAAACCTATTCAAATGAATTTATCGCTTACCTTAACTATTGAACTATGAGGATTAATTTTACAACCTTTTCTCATTATCCTCGCTTGTTCCGGGTCGGAATAAGTTGGGGGATAGTATCCCTTTTATTATCTGCCAATGTCTGGGCGCAGGATCGTACCCTGAGGGGGACGGTTTCTTCCGCTGACGATCAGACGGCACTTCCCGGGGTGAATGTGGTGGTGAAAGGAACAACCACCGGAACAATTACCGACATCAACGGTGCCTACTCTCTTTCGGTTGCCGAAGATGCCGAAATCTTAGTTTTCTCCTTTATTGGCTTAGAGACCAAGGAGGTGGAAATTGGTAATCAGTCCACTATTGATGTAGGCATGTCGGCCAACATTGAGCAACTCTCAGAGGTAGTGGTTACCGCTTTTGGTCTAGAGCGCGAAAAGAAAGCCCTGGGCTACTCCGTACAGGAGATAGGCGGTGAGCAGCTAGCACAGGTACCTAACCAAAGTGTGGTTAATAACTTATCGGGCCGGGTCGCTGGTCTGCAAGTATCTGGAAACAGCACCCCTGGTGGTGCCCCCGAGTTCGTCATCCGAGGGTTTTCTTCAGTGGCTGGCAACAACCAACCCTTAGTAGTAGTGGATGGGGTTCCCATGCAACAAACGGTTAACAGCACTAGTGATGAAAGAACTGACAACCAGCGATACGGTGGTGGTCTGTCAGAAATTGATCCAAATAACATTGCTGATATTAGTGTCTTGAAAGGTCCCAACGCGGCTGCCCTCTACGGCTCGCGGGCGGCCAATGGGGTAATCTTGGTTACCACCAAAAACGGCCGAGGAGCTGAAGGCATTGGAGTTGACGTAAACTTCGCTACTACTTTTGAGCGACCGCTAGTGAAGCCTCAGTTTCAAAATACCTACGCTGGAGGTAGTGGCTACCGCACTTGGTACGCTGATGGCTGGAGCGGTACAGTAGATGGTTTTAAAGGAACTGCCGGAACTGACGAAAGCTGGGGTGCCCCTATGGACGGGCGGCAGGTACGTCACTGGTGGTCAGGTACTGAAACTGCTCCACTCACTCCCGAACCTGACAATTGGGAGCAGTGGTGGGAAACGGGAAGTACGCTCAACGGAAGCGTAGCACTAAGTGCTGGTAATGAAAATGGCTCTATGCGCCTCTCCATCGGACGAATTGAGCAAGAAGGAATTGTCTTTAATAACGATTATTATCGAAACAACTTTCGCTTAAATTCTGAGTATAATTTCACCGACAAGCTGAAAGTGTCAGCCTTTGGTGAGTATATCAAGTCTGGGGCGGAAAACCGAGGGTATCTTCGTTCCAGTAACTTTATTTGGCATCACCGACAGGCTAACTTTGATCAGTTAAAGGATTACCGGGCGTTTGAGGATGTACATATTCAGCCCGAGGGTAATGACGAGCCACCCAACTGGCAGCATACTTTTTTTACCAATCCCTACTTTCAGGAAGAGGTGCTAGTTAATCCCAATGAGAAGGATCGCTTTTTGGGTAATATTCGCCTTAATTACGAGTTCAACGATTGGCTCAGTCTGATGCTACGTACTGGTACCGACGTTTGGACGGATACCCGCATTAACGTTACTCGCTACGCCCGTACTCGCTTTGCTTTCCGGGCTGGTCGCTACAATGAAGAGGTGCTTCGTCGTCAAGAGTCTAATTCTGACTTTATTCTTACTTTTGATAAGGGCTTTGGTGACCTCAATGTAGTGGCTCAAGTAGGAGGTATTAATCGTACTAACTTTTATAAGCGCAACTACTCACAAGTCAATGAATTAACTATTGATGGAGTATATAACTTAGGAAACAATGCCAGCCCTAACACCGACGAGAGCCTGATTGAAGAATCGGAGGTAAACAGTTTGTTCGGGTCGGCTCAGTTTGGCTTTAAGAATTACCTGTTTTTGGATGTCACTGCTCGTAACGACTGGTCCAGCACCCTGCCGTCGGACAATAACTCCTATTTCTACCCATCGGTTTCACTTTCGGCAGTCATTACCGACATGCTAGATGTGGAGAGCAACTTCCTATCATTTGCTAAAATTCGGGGTAGCTGGGCTCAAGTAGGTAATGATGCTGATCCGTATTTACTACAACAAGTATTTGAGCCAGAAGGGCTGTGGGATACTAGCGTACCCAAGTTTGCCGAAAGCGAGCAAATTGCCAACGCTACGCTGAGGCCAGAGATCACCACCGGTATTGAATTGGGAGCTGATTTACGCTTTCTCAATGGCCGCCTAGGATTGGATGTAACCTACTATGATCAGTCTACTAGTGACCAGATTCTGGCAGTAGATATCTCTCGGGCTTCGGGTTACGAAAGCCGGGTGCTTAACGCCGGGGAAATCACCAACCGAGGTATTGAAGTGGTGTTAAACGGAACTATTTTCCAATTACCCAGCGGGTTAACTTGGGATGCGGCGGTAAACTTTGCCCGCAATCGCAATGAGGTAGTGGAACTTGCTGACGGGCTAGAGTCTCTAACACTTTGGAGCATCCGAGGCGCTTCGCTGGAGGCTCGGGTAGGTGAGGCCTACGGTAACCTCTACGGTAACAAGTTTGCCCGTACCCCCGACGGCGAGGTGATTTTTGAAAATGGTTTGCCGACCACTCTGGATGGACAGCACGTGATTGGTAACATCCAGCCCGACTGGCTTGGTGGTATTCAGAACACATTTAGCTACAAGGGGCTGTCTGTCAGTGCGCTAATCGATGTACGCATGGGTGGCGATATTTACGATATGGGTAGCAGTATCGCCCGAATTACTGGTGTATTGGAAGAAACTGCTATTGGCCGGGAAGAAGGAGTTATAGGTCAAGGGGTGAAGAATATTGGCACGGCTGAGAACCCGGAATATGTTACCAACGACGTAGTAGCTGAAGCCCGTACTTTCTACGGTCGCTACAGCGGTCGTCAGTTCCACGAGGCCGCGGTATTTGACGGTAGCTTCGTCAAACTGCGGGAAGCATCAGTCACCTATCAACTACCCAGCAGATGGTTTGACAGTAACTTCTTGCAGTCGGCCCGGGTATCTTTTATTGGACGTAACTTGGCAATTCTCTTCCGGAACAACCCCCATATTGATCCGGAAATCAGCAGTGCCAATCTGGGCTACAACTACGGGCAACTACCCAGTACCCGCAGCCTTGGTTTTAGTTTTAATGCCAAATTCTAACATCATTCCCCCTTGGTGAAGGGGGGTCACCGTGGCGCGGGATAAAGGAGGATTGAAAAGTCTACTCTTTGTCTCCCTACATCCTATTCTTCATAAAATTATAGACTCATGAAATTACTTATAAAAACCTGGATGCTAGCCGGAATACTCATTGCAGCTGGAGCTTGCACCGACGATTTTGAGGAATTAAACTCCAATCCTAATAAACCTACTGAGGTTGATCCTCAATATTTGCTACCGCACGCTATTCAGACCTCGATTGATAACTACTGGGGCAATAAGACCCGAAACGAACGGTTAAACTTCGACCACGCCATGTCATGGGCTGGTTATCTTACCCGGAATATCTACGAGAATGAAGGTGACAACTACAATGTGCAGCCTTCGGTGAATATTACTAACTGGGAGGTATTCTACACCGATGGATTAATCAACTTCCAGAAGATCATAGAGTTTTCGGATGCTGACTCAGAAAACCCTAACCCTAACTTTGAAGGAGTAGGTATAGGGATGCAGGCTTGGATTTGTTCAATCATCACTGACGTGTGGGGAGCTGTTCCGTACACTGAAGCTCTATCGGGAACTGCCGAAGAGCCAATCTTCTCCCCGGCGTATGAGGCTCAGGAAGCAGTGTACGCCGGAATCATTGAGCAACTGAAAATGGCTAACGAAAAGCTAGATCCCGATGGACCAGCTATTGCGGGAGATATCATGTTCAATGGCGACATTATGATGTGGAAAAAGTTTGTCAATTCTACCCGGTTTAAGCTACTGAACCGTCAGGCTCACGTTGTAGGATCATCGTCGGCTGAGATGCAAGCGATGCTGGCTGATCCAGCTACCTTCCCCATGATAGAAAGCAATGATGAAATTTCTCAGCTAATCTACGGGGCACTTCCTACCAATAATCCCTGGAACGATATTCTAGTACAACAAGGTCGTACCGACTGGAATATCAACAGCATACTGATGGATAAACTGCAAAGCCTAAATGACCCCCGTCTGGAGGTATATGCGACCCCAGGCAACTTGGCAGAGGGTGAATTTAGTGGTCATCCCAGTGGCCTGCCAGCTGCCGTGGCGACTAACTTTCTAGGGTTCAGTGCTACTATTAATCAGGATGTATTCGCTCAGCTTAACTCCCCAGCAGTACTTATGAGCTACGCCGAACTGAAGTTTGTAAAGGCTGAGGCTGCCTTAGAAGGTGACATTGCAGGAGATGCTCAGATGCTTTTTGAAGAAGGTATCACGGCCGCTTTTGATCAATATGGTCTGATGGTTCCCGATGGCTACATCGCTCAACTGGGAGCAGTATCTAAAGAGAATATTATGACCCAGAAGTGGTTAGCCCTATTTGGTCAAGGCATTGAAGCTTGGACTGAGCTTCGTCGTACTGGTTTCCCCGTGATGCCAGCTGCTGACCCTCAGGCTCAGTTTGAGAACGATGGAGTATTGCCTACTCGCTTGCAGTATCCTAATACTGAATACTCGCTCAATGGATCTAATGTAGAATCTGCTTTAGGTTTACTGGGCGGAGCCGATAACATGAAAACCCAACTCTGGTGGGTAGAATAATAAAATTGAAGGGGTGAGGACTTACCCTACCCCCTAGTAAACTAATTAAAACCTCAGGTTACAAATTGTTGAGTCTTTGCCAAGGCGATACAATTTGTAATCTGCAATCTGAAATTTTACCATCATGAAGAAAATATATCAATTTACACTCATTGCCGCGGTTGCTCTACTGGTACTAAGTAGTTGCGAAGAAGAACCCGATATGGCCTTCGATAGGGTAGCTTCCCCGGTATTACTCGTAACTGCTCCGGTTGGAGTTAACGACATTCAGGCAACATTTTATGAATTGGATAAAAGCGGCATCCTCGATCAGAACATCGGCATTGACTCCATCCCTATTCCCAATCTAAGCATTGAAGTATTCTCTAGCGATGCGTCAATCGGTACCTTTACTACCGATGTAAACGGGGTTATAACGGTGGAAGACCTAGGTAGCTTGGCGTGGGTTGGAGAATACAATGGGGTGAAATTCCGCTTTCAGTAACTAATTTTGCTTTTCTTGCAAAATTTGTAGTAGGTATTCATGCTTTTCAGACTAACAAAATTTTGATTTAGAGCATGAATGCTTATTTTTGGCTAATAAAATTATAATACCTTAACAATGAGTAAGAATTCTATGACATCTAGAAGAAGTTGGTTGAAGCAAGGTGCATTACTAGCCGGAGGATTAGTTAGTGCCCCCGCACTACTACCCAAGGTACAAGCTCGTCCCGCGTTTGGTATGACTCCCTACCGGGGGACGTACAGCCTGACGGAGTATCACATGGCTCCACCCGATTTCTCTAAAATTACAGTACGGCTACTCGCCAACGAAAACCCCTACGGCCCCTCGCCCAAAGCGATTAAAGCGATTGGGGAGAGTGCCAGCAAAGGAAACCGCTACGTATACAGTAGTTCTCGCAAAATGGAGGAAATGCTGGCGGAGAAGGAAGGAGTAAAGCCGGAAAATATACTGTTGGGTCCAGGGTCAACTGATCTTCTCGAGAAAACAGCTATTGTACGGTGTATGAACGGCGGTAATGTTATTTCGGCCGAGCCTGCCTACATGTCGCTGGTCAACACTTCGCGAGCAGTAGGAGCTACCTGGAAAAATATTCCGCTAACCGCTGACTACGCCCATGATCTGGATGCGATGGCATCTGCGGTAGATGACGAAACTAAGCTGGTCTACATCTGTAACCCGAATAATCCTACTGGAACAATTACCTCCTCGGAAGATATTATGGCCTTTGGCCGTAAGGTAGCTGATAAGACTCCAGTATTCATTGATGAGGCTTACATTGAGTTGGCGATGGATCCTAAAGTAACTTCAGCCGTAGGTTTGGTGAAAGAAGGCAAGGATGTGATCATTGCGCGTACTTTCTCCAAGCTGCACGGTATGGCTGGCTTACGGATTGGCTACATGGTGGCTCAGCCCGAGCGAATCAAATCGATCAAGGATATGGTGCGTACTGAAATGGGCATAAGCGTAACTTCCATGGAAGGAGCTATGGCCAGTCTAGCTGATACTGAGTTTCAGGAAAAAACTATGACACTGAACCAAGAATGTCGCGAATACACGATGGGTGAGCTAAAGGGTATGGGTTTTGAACCCTATCCGTCCTACACTAGCTTCATCCTATTCCCAGTTGACATGCCTACCGATAAGCTTATGTATGCTATGGTGGATAAGGGTATCGGTATCCGCACCTACAATATCAACGATCAGCCTTACTGTCGTGTGAGTATGGGTACAATGGATGAAATGAAGCAGTTTACAACTGCCTTAGCCCAAGTGTTTGACAAAAGTACCGTTCAGGCCGGAGGCAAATAGATCATTAGCCAAGGACAAAAGTCCTTGGCTTTTCTCTTCAATTATACGAGACTTTTTTTACTAATAGTGCCGAGCCTTTCTCTTAGAAAGTTCACTACCGCTGTGTCTACTTATGAATCCTGCAGTTGTTAAAACCATATCATTAGTTATACTGATCTTGCTGGGCTACTCGCTCCAGTCTAAGATTAAGGGGAAAGAGCAAAAAGCTGGTTTAAAAACCGTCATTCTGAGTATTGCCTTACCTGCTACTATTTTTATTGCCCTTCTCAAGATTGAGTTCAGTTGGGAGATGGCAATTGTACCTTTATTGGCTCTTGGGTTCAATCTGACTATGTTTTGGTTGGCAGGTAAAATGTACTTGGTACAGCCCGGCATAGAAGCTGGTTCGACCAACCACCGTACCATGCAAATGCTAATCCCTTCGCTGGCCCCAGGTTTATCAGCTTTCCCTTTCATACTCGAATACTTTGGTGAAGAACCATTGGCAATGGCTGCTCTAGCTGATGTAGGAAACAAAGTGTTTGGTTTGATTCTACTGTACCTGATCGCGATGCGCTGGTATTACAGTCGTCATCAGATGGAGAACCAGCCGGTAGGTGCTAAGGTAAAAGGAATGTTGCTTTCGCTGGTGAAAGAACCCATTAACATGGTCTTGTTGATAGCCTTAGGTATGCTAGCGTTTGGGTTTTCTTTTAGCTCACTACCCGAATTTTTTCAGATGAGTGCTCAGCGCCTCAGTCTGATGATGACCCCTCTGGTGCTGCTTTTTATCGGAATTTCAGTTAAGTTGGACTGGTCGCAGTTTCGCACGATCCTTTCCTTATTACTACTGCGCTCCAGTATTGCATTTTTAATTAGTGCTGTCTTACTGATAGTGCTTCCGGTTCAGAACATTGGTATGGCTCTGCTGATTGTAATTTTCCCTCAAAGTGCGTGCAGCTTCTGGCCCTTCGCCCACATGTCAGCGGTAGGCGGTATGGAAGAAGCAAATGAACGTAGCGACAACCCTACTTTTAACCTAGAGTTTGCCATGAATATTCTAGCTTGCTCGCTTCCATTCTCAACGGTACTGATTTTGGGGATTTGTACTGCCAGTGACTTTTTTGCCACGTCAACCAATCTATTCATCATGGTAGCCGTCTTTGGTGGACTAGCCCTAGTGCCCACCTTACTTCATCTCTTCCGGGGAAAGCCAGAAATGGTAAATCACTAGTATTAAGGCTCAATTGCTATTATCTTCTGTTGGTAGCTTGATAGCCCTGCTGTTGTGATACCTTTGATACGGATTCAGCTACAGCCGGAAGGTTGGTTTTCAACTTGTATTCCCATCATTTACGTTTTGTTTTAATCGGCGAGAGACTTACTCAAGAAGAGATAAGTGTTGGTTAAGACTTCAGCAAAACAAAAGAGGCAAATCTGCTTATCTTAAAGGGTAAACTATACGAAAGATTTACCAAGTGGGTGCTTATTTTCCTTTAAAAGGAAAACTAATCTTTCGGTCAAATATCCTCTCTTTACCTATTCAATTAATAGCAAACTAAAAATTTAGTTCGATTTGCTTGCTAAAATCAAACTAAATTTTTAGTTTTAACTAATTATTTAGTTTGGTAGCATAAATAGTACATAGCAATGAAAGAATTAACGAAAGCCGAAGAAGAAATCATGCAGGTTCTCTGGAAACTGGAGGCAGCTTTTGTGAAGGATATTATCACCGAATTCCCTGAGCCGAAACCGGCTTATAATACTGTTTCTACCATCGTCCGCATCTTGCAAAAAAAAGGGTTTGTCGGACATGAATCCCACGGTCAGTCGCATAAATACCATCCCTTAATTACTAAAGAGGCTTACACCAAGTCATTTATGAAAGGGTTTGTCAAAAAGTACTTCAGCGGATCGTACCGACAGATGGTCTCATTCTTCACCAAAGAAGATAACCTCAGCCTCAGTGAATTGGAAGAACTTATCAAAGAACTTAAATCCAAAGACTCATGAGTAATTATCTATTAGAGCTTGCGGTCATTCATGTCGTACTCATGCTAGGGTATTGGTTCTTTCTGAGAAGAGAAAGGCAGTATGCGACTATGCGATTTTACCTTTTGGGCTCGACACTTCTGGCACTTACTATTCCATTGCTCAGATTACCTAAGTTATTCAGTGGTCAAGAACCAATTTATACAGTGCCGATGGATGCCGTCACCTTAGAAGCTATATCGGTCACGCCTACTACTAATGCGTCAATCTGGAGCACGAATCTGTTGATTTGGGTATACGTAGTTATCAGTGCATTCTTTTTGCTTAAATTCTTAGGTAATATTCTTCACATAGTATACCTGGAACGCCGGAGTAGCTACGAGAAATTTGGTGATCTATACATCCGTAAAGTTCAGAATATTGCAGGTAGCTTCACCTTTTTCAATTGGGTATTCCTCAGTGATGAGACCGACAAAAACCAGCCAGATTATGAGGTAATTTTGAAGCACGAAAAAGCCCACGCTTCTTTGGGACATACTTACGATATACTGTTTCTCGAGCTGTTTAAAGTATGCTTTTGGTGGCTCCCTACCACGTGGTTTATCACCAAAGAAATTAAAAAAATACACGAATATCAGGCCGATGGGTACGCACTAAAGTCATGCCCTATCGACCACTATTCGTCTATACTGATCAGTTCTACTTTGAAGTCAAATGGAATAAGCCTGGCCAGCTCGTTTCACGATGGTTTAATTCAAAAACGATTAAAAGCGATGAAAAAACAAGCGAAAAACATAAGCTCTTGGAAGCTAGGGACCTTATCCGCACTCAGTGCCTTACTCTTCGTAGTATTTGCGTGTAGCGAAGAGCTTGATCAAGAAATAAAAGAAATGGGTAGCCAAAGCAACGCGATTACTTTTGATCAGCTCCCTGCCGAGATGCAATCAGGTTTAGTTCAGATTAAGGACGACTTATCGTTCATGAAAGTAGATGTACCGGCGGATGATGACCTATCTAAAGTAGAGGAATTACAAGACCTCGACCCTGAACTCATTCATTCGGTGAACGTGGATAAATCTAATCGAGCCATTTACGTTGCCCTTAAAAAAGACGGAGCCAACTTCGACTACCTTTCTGAAAAATCTAAAATGGATGGCGAGCTCTTCATGGTGGTAGAAGAGATGCCAGTATATGAAGGAGGAATGAATGCTTTCTACCAATACATAGCCAGTGAAATAAAGTATCCGATACAGGCCCGGCAGAAAGGGGTTGAAGGACAAGTACTTGTCCAGTTCGTGGTGGAGAAAGATGGAACTTTATCCGATGTACAGGCGATAAAAGGCATTGGGGCTGGCTGTGACCGTGAAGCCGTGAGAGTTATGCAGAATGCTGCTTCGTTCAAACCCGGAAAACAGCGAGGCAAACCAGTCAGGGTACGAATGGTTATGCCAATTACTTTCCAACTAAATGAAGACAGTCTTGGTAAACAGGCAATGATTGTGGTAGAAGAAGTAGGTTTGGTAAATAATCAACTCCAAATAAATGCTGATTACACTAATGGTAAGTGGACGGGTACTATCTATGATGAGGATGGCACGGGCTTTCCCGGAGCTAACATTGTAGTAGCAGGAACCACCGCCGGAACAGTATCAGACTTAGATGGTAATTTCAGTCTGGAGGCTAATGAGTCTAATGATCTTGTTGTTAGTGCCGTTGGGTATGAAACAGTAAGAATTGAAGGAATTTAAGGGGGTAATTCCATTACTCGAAGCTGGCCCAAATGGTAGATGGTCTTTATTCCAATTTTATTAGCTCTCAAAAACTTATTCATACATGACTTACTACCATTTGGTGCTATTACTAAGAATCTTAAAAAAGCGTTGGGTCTTAGCGTTATTTACGTTTCTTGGCTACGGAGTTGGTCTAGCTGTTTGCCTAATTATCGGACAAAAAATATCCTACGAATTAAGCTACGACAAATTCTATCCTAATTACGAGCGCATCTATCGGGTTAGTCTTGATCATTATTCCCCCCATGATACGTATCAGCGTTCAACGGCAACATCCGTTCCTCAGCTTGGTCTCGAGTTGGTTGCTCGCTATCCAGAAGTAGAGAGTATGGTGCGAATCCTCAATGAAGAAATGGGAAATACATCTGTCAAGTACAAAAATGAGGTGTATGTTATTGAGGATGTTTCGGTGATTGACTCCACCTTCTTCAACGTCTTCGATTTGGGAATGAAATACGGAACTAGCGAAAGTCCAGCGTTCAAAGATATCTTTCTCTCGGAGTCGCTCGCCCGTAAAATATTCGGATCGGAAGACCCTACCGGAGAAACAGTTGAGATGTTTGGTCAGCCTTGGAAAGTAAAGGGAGTGTTTTACGATATAAGGTCCAATGCTCATACACAATTTCACTTGCTCCAGGTTGACCGGGAACGAGAGTATCGAGAAGCTTACTGGAGTGGGAATAGCCATTATACGTATCTACTGCTAAACGAAAAGACAGATGCAGAAGCACTACAGAAAAAACTAAAAGACTTTAGCGCGGAGTTTTCTCGAATATCGGATCAATTCTCAGACGAAGAATACCGATGGGAAGCAAACTTGCAGCCGCTGGCTAGCATTCATTTGCATTCTCAGTTAGCGTTTGAGCATCAAACCAATGGGACAATGCAAGATATTTATTTAATGCTGGCAATTATTCTAATGATGATGATCATATCGGGCTTCAACTACACCAACCTTTTGAAGTTAATTCAGGAAGAGCGGATGCAGGAGTTTCACGTTAAAAAGGTATTTGGTGCTTCCTCTTTCCAACTTTTTAGACAACATCTGCTAGAATCGTCATTGTTTACAGTGGTGGCGCTGTTATTGGCTGGAGTGCTTATCAAGATGGTAATGACATTTGGTGGAAGTGGCTTCGGTATTGAGTTCTACGAAGGAAGAAACTATATAATATTGCTCAGTATTCTTGGAGCCTTTGTCTTAATCCATATTCTTATACCTGCATTGCTACTAGTCAAACGAGTCGCTTTGCCCTTGCAGGAGCAGCAACGCTCAACCGAAAATATTGGCTCGAGTAAAGGGCAGTGGTTAGCGGTTCCTCAGTTTGTCATTTCAGTGGTTCTGATTGCCTTAGCAATCACGGTAAATAAGCAACTGGCGTTTTTAAGGCAAGTAGATACCGGGTTTAGTAATGAGCATGTATTAACATTATCCACCATGTTACCCACAAGCTACGCGGATGCCGGACTAGAAAGATTAGAAAATACGCTACGACAACAGGCACAAATAAGAACGGTTGCTTTTTCTGAAACGATTCCAGGGGAGAAGTTTGAGCGGGATGGATCGTTTCGGCTGGCAGAACAGCCCGAAGACGCGGCGGAAGCCTGTAATATACAGGTGGTTTCAAAAGACTATTTTAACACCTTTCAGATTAGTCTTTTAGCAGGAACTTCATTTACTGACAATGAAACCCATGAGGCCTTAGAAGTGCTAATCAATGAATCGCTGGCAGACTTGTTCCAAATTCCGTACGAAGAACTTATTGGTAGAGAAGCAAAAGTCCCTATTGGAAATGAGTACCGAACCGTAACGATTCGGGGAGTAGTGAACGATTACTTTCATCAATCCTTGAAAGACGAGATAGCGTCTTGTGCTTATCTGAATATAGGTAAGCTATCAGCAATCATTAGCAGCATCTCGGTAAGAACTACTCCAATGAATGGAAAAGAATTAAAGCAGATCATGGACGTAGTACAAAAGGCTTACACTGATGCGTTTCCAGTAGATGCGGCTACACTCATTTACGCCAAAGATCGCTACGATGCCCAGTTTAATAAGGATAATCAATTTGCTGAAATCGTTGATGCAGTTACGCTCATTTCTGTTTTTATGACCGTGCTAGGCTTCATCGGGTTAGCATCAAACTATGCAAGGCACAGAACTAGAGAAATGGCTATCCGAAAAGTATACGGGGCGAATCTGACGAACCTCGTTGCCCTTTTCGGGTCATCTTATTTGAAGTTAATAGGAGTGACACTGTTAATTGCCTTTCCATTAAGTTACTTTTTAGTAATCCGCTGGCTAGATAACTTTGTGACAAAAGTCGATTTAGGGACTTGGTTTAGCTTTTGGCCTATCTCGATTGTCAGCACAATATCATTACTAGCCTTTGGCTACTACGTAACTAAGGTTGTGATTCAGAATCCGGCGAAGGTATTACGGGATTATTGAGTTATGAAGGGTCAACGCTGAGCCAATCAATCTAACGAAATTCTAGCGCTCAATCATCACCAACGTCCCTTCACCAACAAGATTATATAGCTCTACAACATCAGCATTTTTCATGCGGATGCAGCCGTGGGAAGCGGGTTTTCCGATTAAGCCCTCTTCGGGTGTGCCGTGAATATAGATATAGCGGGCAAAAGAATCTATTCCCGACCCCTTATTTTTTCCAGGTTCCAGTCCGGTGAGGCGCAAAATACGAGTGGTCACATCATCATCTTCCAAGTCCGTATCATCGGTATAAATTTTAGCTTTTCGTCCGGTGTTGATCCGGCTTCGGAAGATCGTCCCAAGTGGGGCACCATCCCCAAATTTACTAATCACCTGATGTTTTCCCAGTGGGGTCTTGTTACTGCCAGCTTCGCTACCAATACCGTATACCGAGGTAGAAACTGGGTACTGCTTCATCGTTTCACCATCTTCTACTAAATATAATTTCTGCTCAGCTACCGAAACCCTGATTGACCGTTCAGAACTATCCTGACTTTGAGCGAAAAGCGAACTGAGTAGCAGGCAACTAATTACTATGGGTAGTTTCATAAGAACCTTCTATCTTTGAACTTCTAATGACTAATTGAGCGAATAACAAGCGATTGAATAGCGGTCTCAGGTAAGCACTTCATTTACTCAACCATTCTCTCAATTATTCATTCCATCATTGTAGTCAGCAAAAACTATACAAATTTATGAATACGAATCCTATCATTATTTTTGGGGCGGATGGTCTGGGAAAAGCGGCTTTGGAGATATTTCAGTCGAACGGGGTAGTGGTCTACTGCTTTTTGGACGATAATAAAGAGTTGCACAACACTGAGATCAACGAAGTAACCGTGATGGGAAGTACCGACGATCATGGTTTTTTGAAATTGATCGGGAAAAAGTGTGACGCCTTTGTCGCCGTTGATGAGCGGGATGTTCGCAAGAAATACTTTGAAATGCTGAACGAACGCCATAAGGTAATGCCGACCAATGCTATTCACGCTCGGGCTACCATTTCTAGTAATGCTTATTTCTCCTACGGCATTTTAGCCAACGCCGCGGCAGTTGTCGGTAGCTTTGCTAAAGTAGGACAGGGTTGCATATTGCAAAGCAACTCCTTAGTGGATTACGAAGCAACCTTAGGCGACTTCGTTCACGTGGGGGCGGGGAGCATCGTCCACGCTGGCGCCACTGTAGAAGATGATGTGTTTATCGGTGCCGGAGTTACTATTGCCGGGCCACTCACCGTGGGTAAAGGAGCCCGGATCGGGGCCGGTTCGGTAGTGGTAGAACCCGTAAAAGCTGGCGCAACCGTATTTGGAAATCCGGCTAAACCGATATAGCCCGCAATGCCAATCAGCGAGACCGATCTGATCTATTGCGAAGACGGTTCCATTTATCATTTGGGACTGCATAGTGAACAGGTACCAGATTTGATATTTACCGTGGGTGACCCCGAACGGGTTCCGCTCGTTAGCCAGTATTTTGATTCAGTAGAAACCAAAGTTACTCATCGGGAGTTTGTCTCTCATATTGGCCGGGTAGGAGATTGCTCACTGATGGTGATCAGTAGTGGGATGGGTACAGATAACGTGGAAATTCTGATGACCGAGTTAGACGCATTGGTCAATATTGATCGGGAGGCGCGCCAAACCAAAGCTAGTTTACGTTCACTGACCATCATTCGCCTAGGAACCTCCGGAGCATTGCAGCCAAACGTGCCCTTAGACAGTATTTTGATTAGCCAGACAGCGTTCGGGCTAGACACACTGATGCAGTTCTATTCTTATAGGATGCCTTCGTCATTTAAGAAAGCTGTGGATCAACTAAAGTCTGATCTTGATTTGGAGTTTACTCCTTATGCTGCTGAAGCTGATTCTGAGCTGATCACTTTGTTTCAATCCCAATTTCAGGTGGGCAACACTGTAACCTGTCCTGGATTCTACGCGCCTCAGGGGCGACAATTAAGGTTAGCTAGCCGACAAAGTCGTTTTTTAGAGAAACTAATTAATTTTCGTTCTTCGGATATTACTCTTGCAAACTTAGAGATGGAAACGGCGGGTTATTATGCGTTGGGTCAGCTCTTGGGTCATCGAGTATTGAGCGTAAACGCTATTCTTGCTCATCGTAATTCCGGGAAATTTTCAACAAATCCCGCTAAAACCGTCGGGCGGATGATTGAACGAGTGTTAGCTAAAACTAATCAATTGTAGGAAGGTTAGAAAAAATACATCTATTTTAAATTATTTTCGTACAAGCATACAGATTACAGAAATTTAATATTTAAATAATAAATGATATGAGTAAACCATTAGAAATTACCGATAGTAACTTCAATGAAGTAATTAATTCTGACCAGCCAGTACTGGTAGACTTTTGGGCGGAATGGTGCGGGCCGTGTAAAATGGTTGCCCCCGTGGTAGATGAGTTAGCCAGTGACTACGATGGCAAAGCGGTGGTAGGGAAGGTAGACGTTGATACTAACCCTGAAGTAGCCGGAAAATTTGGTATCCGTAGCATTCCTACTTTACTAGTGTTTAAAAATGGCGAAGTGGTCGATAAGCAGATAGGAGCGGTAAACAAAAGTATATTGTCCCAAAAACTGGATGCCCAATTGGCTTAACTGTCAACAGTACGTAGACCACTTTTCTCAGCATCTTTGCCAGATTTTTTGAAAAGTTCGTAACAAAACGTATCATTGCATACAGAAAATTTAATCAATGCTGTACCTAATATCCAATACCAACGAAAAGCTAATGGCTGCCCAGCGCTGCGCGTGCTGGTTTTGGTGTTGTCAGATGCGATCCTTCTACGGAAAGCACTTAGGTATGCCATTAAGTTGACAGTCTGTTAGACGAAATATATTTAACAGTAACCCTGGAGCCTTTCCAATTCGTTGGAAAGGCTTTTTTTATTATCCAACCTTCTAAATCATGCAGAGTTTTAGAACCGAAATTGAGAACCCAGTCGTAGAGCGCGACATTATTGATCTGGAACGGAAAATCCGACAGTTCCAGGAAGGAAAGATCGATGACGACCGCTTCCGAAGCCTTCGGTTGGCACGAGGCGTGTACGGCCAACGTCAGCCCGGCGTGCAAATGGTACGGATTAAACTGCCATTTGGGCGCATTACCCCCAAGCAGTTGCTGCGAATTGCCGATGTCTCGGATGAGTATGCCAGCGGTAATTTGCACTTCACTACCCGTCAAGATATTCAAATCCACTACGTAAGCCTCGACCGTACCCCCGAACTCTGGGCTGAACTGGAAAAAGATAAAATTACTTTGCGGGAGGCCTGCGGTAATACCGTTCGGAATATCACTGCTTCGGCCAAGGCTGGAGTTGACCCGGAAGAACCCTTCGATGTTTCTCCTTACGCCGAGGCAATGTTCGAGTATTTTTTACGAAATCCGGTCTGTCAGGAGATGGGGCGTAAGTTCAAAATTGCGTTTTCTTCTAGTGAGAAAGACTCAGCCTTTACCTTCATCCATGACATCGGGGCAATTCCGAAGATTAGAACCATTGATGGAAAAGAGGAACGAGGGTTTAAAATCATGCTCGGGGGTGGTTTGGGAGTGCAACCGCGCTTAGCGCAAGTAGCTCACGAATTCTTACCTGCAGATCAACTCATTCCCTTCACCGAAGCGGTACTCCGCATATTTGACCGCCACGGCGAGCGTAATAAACGCGGTAAAGCCCGAATGAAGTTTCTATTGCAGTCTCTCGGCCTAGAGGAGTTGATGAAACTAGTGAAAGAAGAGTGGAGGGCACTGAAAACCAAAAGTTACTTGATAGATACTACCCAAATTCCCGACCACCAACTTCCGGAAGATTTAAATCTGGTAGAAGCTAAAATTACTGATGAAGATGCTTACGCCCTTTGGAAAGATACCAACGTATTTGAACAAAAGCAGACCGGGTTCTACGGAGTATTTATAAAAGTTCCGCTAGGAGATATTAGTACTTCTACGGCCCGCAAGCTGGCCACTATCGTTGATTGGCTCGCCTCCGACGATATCCGGATTACCATTAATCAAGGGTTAATGTTGCGTTACGTTCGTCCCGAAGCCTTACCTGCTCTCTACACTTCATTGAAAGGTTTGGGTTTAGCCGACCCAGGTTTTGATAGTGTGGCCGACATTACCGCTTGTCCTGGTACCGATACTTGTAATCTGGGAATCTCTAACAGCACCGGGGTTTCTTCGGCATTGGAAAAAGTCATTTTCGAAGAGTATCCCGATCTAGTAAAGAATCAAGACATCAAGATCAAGATTAGCGGTTGTCCTAACTCCTGCGGTCAGCACGGCATTGCCAGTATCGGATTCCACGGAAGCTCACTGAAAGACAAGCAAAAGCGGGTAGTTCCGGCTCTACAAGTACTATTAGGTGGAGGGGTAGACGGCAATGGGCAAGGCCGGGTAGCTGAAAAACTGCTAAAAACACCCAGCAAACGCGCCCCTCAGATACTGAGAACATTATTTGACGATTACGAGGGAAACCAGCTAGAGGGAGAATACTACGCTGACTACTATCAGCGGCAAGGCAAAATGTACTTCTATCACTTATTAAAACCCCTCACTGAGCTGGACGAAGTGGTGGCGGATGAATACTTTGATTGGGGACACGCTCAAGAAGATTTCAAAGTGCAGGCTGGAGTAGGAGAGTGCGCGGGGGTAATTATTGATTTGGTGGCCACTCTGTTTTACGAAGCTGAAGAAAAGTTAGGTTGGGCCAAAGAAAATTATCAAGAGCAACACTACGCCGATGCTATCTATCATGCCTACAATTCGTTCGTAGTGGGAGCCAAAGCTATGTTGCTATCTAACGATGTAAAAACCAATACCCAAATGAGTATCATCCGTTTGTTTGGCGAACATTTCGGTCAGCATCAGTTGCTCGGATTAAGCGATTCTTTTGAAAATGTTGTTTTACAGCTAAACAAAGTAGAACCCAATGCTGATTTTGCAAAAGACTACTTACAGCAAGCCCAAAATTTCCTAGAAAAGGTTCAGCAGATACGCCAAGAACAACTCACAGTTTCGGCCTCATGAGTAAAGCGTTATTGACCGCTACAATCAACCAGTTACCTCGACTTACTCTAGTAGGAGCGGGACCTGGTGACCCAGAATTAATTACCCTCAAGGGAATGCGAGCCTTGCAAGAGGCTGACATCGTACTGTACGATGCCCTGGCTAATGAGGAACTGCTCAAGTACGTGCGACCGGACGTTCCAAGAATCTACGTAGGTAAACGGGGTGGCGGAAAGTACAAATCCCAAGAGGAAATCAATGAGCTAATCGTTCATTGCGCCCGATATTACGGTCACGTGGTACGACTAAAGGGTGGTGATCCTTATATTTTCGGACGGGGGCACGAGGAGCAAACCTACGCTGAATCGTACGGCATAGTCGTTTCGGTAGTCCCGGGCATTAGTTCAGTGTATTCGGTTCCGGCTTTACAAGCTATTCCACTGACCCGCCGGGGAGTGAGCGAGAGTTTTTGGGTAATTACCGGAACTACCCGTCATGGTTCCTTATCGCAGGATGTGGCCTTAGCCGCCCAGTCAACCGCTACGGTGGTCATTCTGATGGGAATGCGTCAGCTAACTAAAATTCAGTCAGTGTTCGAGACTCACGGCCAATGTGAAACCCCGGTAGCTGTTATCCAGAACGGTTCTCTGCCTGAAGAGAAGATCGGTGTGGCTACCGTTAGTACGATGGTAGAAATGGCTAAAGAAGAAGAATTGGGTGCCCCGGCAATCATTGTTATCGGTGAAGTAGTACGGGAGCATAAAGTTCCGTTTTGGCTTAAAAAAGCCGTACAATATGCCTAACTCTTTTAGTTAGAGTTGAATAATCTATTACGTGGGGAAAATTTCAGACAGATCGTCTCCAAAAAAAAATTTATTTTTGTTCAAAACGTATTATTAGTATAATAAAATTAATTTTTCTATTCTCTATTCTTTAGATAAAGTAAGTCTTCTGAGACTACTCGCAAGTAAAATAAGCGAACTTTAGCAATAGTACGGTTTACTTTTTCACCAGTAACCCTGCTTTCTTACTCCGTTTTGCAGTAGTGAATTCTCCTTAAAGTTTTTAAGTAACATCTCCTGAGTAATCTTTGCTTAACTGATAAATAGTGAAAATTACTCAAAAGGATGCAACAATTGGAAAATGAGGCTACTACTCATTCATTAATTTCTTCCTTAGATTTTAGTCTTGATGCCCTCTGGGTGTTAATTGCGGCGGCTTTAGTATTTTTAATGCAAGCCGGATTCAAAAGCCTGGAAGTCGGAATGGTACGTCGCCATCAAGTAGCTGCCGTGGCAATGAAAAATATGGTTGATTGGACAGTAGGCTCCATCATATTTTTTGTAGTTGGTTTCGGTCTTATGTTTGGGCATTCGCTCGGTGGTTTCATGGGTTCTGATCTGTTTCTACCCTCAAGTTGGGGAGCTGAAGGCGGCCATCCACTGGGACCGGTCTTCTTTATGTTTCAGTTAGCTTTTGTCGGTACTGCCATCACTATCGTGTCTGGCTCTATGTCAGAACGAACGGGATTTATCCCTTATTTAACGGCTTCGGTAATCATCGCTCTGGTAATCTACCCGGTATTCGGTCATTGGGTGTGGGGAAACCTGTTTTTTGAGGACAATTCGGCTTGGCTGGCTGATTTAGGCTTTATTGACTTTTCAGGTTCCACGGTAGTCCATTCGGTTGGTGCCTGGGTTTCTTTGGCGGGACTAAAACTATTGGGTCCCCGATTAGGTCGTTACGATCACGCGGGAAACTTACGGGAATTTGAGCCTAATAGCATCCCCATGGCGGTGATGGGAGTATTTATTTTATGGTTTGGCTGGTGGGGCTTCAATGGGGGAAGTACTCTGGCGTTTGGCATCGATGTAGGGGTAATCATATTAAATACCAATCTGGCAGGAGCTGCTGCCGCACTAGCGGCTTATTTACATTCGTTTATCTTCCAGAATAAGGCTAACATTTACGAAAAAATGCTGGGCGGGGCTTTAGGTGGGTTAGTTGCAATTACCGCTTCCCCTCACATGCAAACGCCGCTGACTTCGTTGTTAATTGGAGCAATTGCTGGGGTCATCCATAACCTTAGCTTTGATATGCTCGCGAAGAAATGGAAGATAGACGATGCCGTGGGAGCCATTCCCATCCATGGCTTTTGTGGGGTATTCGGAACACTGGCGGTAGCATTGTTTGCCCCGGCTGAAACGCTGACGCATGATCGTCTTACCCAGTTGGGTGTTCAGTTAGTAGGTGTTGTTGCGTGTTTTGTTTGGGCCGGAGGTATTGGTTACGTCATGTTTTATCTGCTAAAGAGAACCGTTGGACTGCGGGTTTCTCCCGATGAAGAGCGCAAGGGAATTATGCTGTACCACGTAAGAGAAGAAGAGGGAGATGACGATCCTTCGGATGAGGATCTTCTGGAGTTAATGAAAGAAATGAATTAATCATTAAACCTATGAAGATAAGCAACAACGAAACGAATATTGCTCAGGTAGCTATCAAAAACTCGGAAACTGACTATCAGATTATTACCCTGCATGAGTTTCTGAAAAAAGGAAGTGCCGAACGGACATCTTTGGTGTTAGGTAAAAAAGTGGAGTTTATCGACTTCGGGGGAAACAAAATTAACTTACTTGAAGCCCTGAAATCAATCACTGATCTGATTAAGAAACTCCGCGCCGAAGGTACGCTGGTAGAATCCCTTAGCTAACACAGTAGTTAAACTATACTCTTCTCAATCGCCTGAATGATATCAGTTTGAATATCTTCCAGGTGCTCCAATCCTACCGAAACCCGGATTAAGCCCGGGGTAATACCTACCCTAGCTTGCTCCTCGGCCGATAGCTTGGAATGAGTAGTAGAAGCCGGGTGGGTGCAAATACTTCGGGAGTCGCCCAAGTTAGCGGTAAACGATAGCATCTCTAATGCATTAAGAAAACGGCGCCCTCGATCTAGCCCGCCCGAAAGCTCAAAAGTAAGCATACCACCTCCTAATCGCATTTGCCGTTGCGCTAACTCATACTGCGGATGCGAAGGAAGAAAAGGATACTTTACGCTGATTACTTCAGGCTGTTCCTCTAAAAATTTAGCCAAAGCCAGGGCATTTTGGCAATGCTTCTCCATCCGTACTGAAAGCGTTTCCAAACTTTTCGACAAAATCCAACCGTGAAAGGGCGACATAGCCGGGCCGGTGTGACGAGCCAAAAATCGAACTTCGTCAATTGCTTCTTGCTTACCCAATACCGCCCCACCGATAGTGCGTCCTTGCCCATCAATAAATTTAGTTGCTGAATGGGTTATCAGGTCAGCTCCCCAATCAGCCGGCTTCTGGAGGTAAGGCGTCGCGAAACAGTTATCCACGTTGTACAGTAAGCCGTGCCGCTTAGCTAGCTTGCCCAGGGCTTCCAGATCCAGTAGATCAAGCCCCGGATTAGAAGGAGTTTCCACAAAAATCATTTTAGTATTAGGCTGAATGGCCTGCTCCCACATTGCCATGTCTGCG
The DNA here is from genome assembly GCA_039198955.1 of Bacteroidota bacterium. Taxonomy (GTDB): domain Bacteria; phylum Bacteroidota; class Bacteroidia; order Cytophagales; family Cyclobacteriaceae; genus Tunicatimonas. The sequence goes on from JBCCTI010000016.1 coordinate 32,926, forward strand.
TGAATATCCACGTAAGTATGGGCAATGTTCCAGCGGGGTAGTAAGCCCGTCAGAATTTGGTGGGTAGAACCAAACAAGGAGCGGGAAGCTACTACATGGTCGCCCGATTTCAGGAAAGAAACAATACTGATGAACATGGCGGCCATACCCGAGGCAGTAGCTATTCCTGCCTCAGCATTTTCTAGCAGGCACAGCTTCTGAATAAACTCATCATTGTTGGGGTTAGAAAAGCGGGAGTAGATATTGCCATCTATTTCACTGGCGAACAAAGCCCGGGCTTGTTCAGCATCATCAAATACAAAGCTGGATGTAGCAAAAATAGGAACACTGTGTTCCCGGTGCTGGCTGCGCTCCGTTTGGGTACGGATCGCATTGGTTTCAAAGTGGTATTTGTTGGCAGACATGAAAAGTCAGGAACTAGAATGAATCTTAAAAGAATAGGTAATCTTCGCGGTTTTCTCTAAAGTTTTAGCCACCGAGCAGTACTGCTCGAGGGAAAGGTCAATCGCCCGTTTTACCTTGTCTTCATCCAGGTTTCCATAGAGGTCGTAGGTAATGTGAATCTCGGTAAACAAAGCGGGCACTTTTCCTTCTTCCCGGCTTCCGTCCAGGGTAAACTGAATATCTTCCAAAGGCTGACGCTGTTTTTGGAGAATGCTGATGATATCCATGGCACTACATCCGCCCAAAGATGAAAGAAGAACCTGCATGGGTCGCATAGCTAAATTTCTCCCACCTACATCGAGAGAGCCATCCATTTGAAAAGAAAGCCCATCTCCGTTAGTAGCTTCTAAATGAGTAGCATCATTGAGGCGTTTTATTTTTATTTGCATTCTGATTGGTTATTGGCGAAATTTCTAAAAAATTAGTCGTCAAACTTAGTAGGAATCGCAGCAAAACGAAAATGAATATGAAAGAAATTACCGTAGAAGAATTGAAAGCCATGCAGGAGCAAGGCGAGGAATTTCAACTGATTGATGTGCGGGAACCGCATGAATACGAAGAGGCTAACTTAGGAGGCGAACTGATTCCTTTAGGGCAAATTCCGGAGCACGTAGACGATGTAAAAAAAGACCGCAAGGTGATTATGCAGTGTCGTAGTGGTAGCCGCAGTGCCAATGCCGTAAAGTACCTGGAAAGTAATCACGGGTTTGACAATCTTTATAACCTAAAGGGCGGCATATTGGCCTATCAGGCCATGGAGAACGAGTAGCTTATTTAGGCATATTTTCGCGTAAGCCAGGTCTGGTTGCCTCACTGGGTGATTGGCTCAAAGGTTTAGCGTCTACGGATTTATCGACCTGAGTGTCATTTTTACGTTCTTCAATCGCCTGATTTCGAGTATTATTCAGAAGGTCGCTTAGCTTATCAAAGCTTTGAATATACATTAAGCTGATACCCTGGGTAGTATTGAAATTCTGAATGAGAGGGTTGGTGAGTGAATTAAAACTATTGCGGTTATACATCTTCACCCGATACCTTCCGTCTTCGGTCAATAAGTACTCTACACTCACGTCGCCAATGACTGTAGCGGTGTTGGCATTGTTGTTAGGGTCGGTAAACCCTCCGTCCCGAGTTACGCGCAACCGTCCGTCAAAGAAAGAATACGATAGTCGAAGCTGGAAAGTGTTGAAACGGTCGTTATCAAAACTGCCTAAGTCCACGTCAATCTCCAGGTTTTCATCTACCTGGCTTAGCCAGTAGCTAAACTGGTTGGAAAGAAGTTCGCTAACACTACTGCCGACCGAGCCACCTACATCGAACGAACCTCGCTCGGAAAACTGGCGAAGTACAATTAAGCTAAATACCTGCCGGTTCAATTCTTCCTGATCATAGGTAACTGTGTTTTTTAGGGTTTCTACCGCTGTTCTTAGCCATAGGTTATTCTGCGGATAATTATTTACGTTGATATTAAAATCAATGTCGGGTGACATTAAATCCCCGGTTAGATCCAGCACTACTTCGGTGGGGTATTTACGCCGTACTTCGTCATTTTCCCGCTGATTGGGGTCTACTACTAGCGGGGCTAGGGATGCCACCTGATCGTAAGTAGCTTGAATATCCAGTACACCACCGTAGGGATCACCCAGCCAGGCAATACTACTACCCGGTTGAATATTAAATTCCTTATTAATAATATTATAAAGCGTGAAGTTATAACCGCCTTCCAGGAATCGCAGATCGCCAAACATATTAAAGTCGCCCTGAGAACTAATTAGCATCTGTATCTGTCCCTGGCCGCGGCCTCGAATAATGTCTCCGGTTTTTACGTCAAAGATAATCTCCCCGTAAGCGTCGGGGGTTACTTCTATATCCAAATCCAGGTTTAATCCCGTGAGGCTTACTTTATCAATTTCACTTTCTGCTAGCAGCACTGAGTCGGATTTAACAAACTTAATGAAGTCAGATTGTTCTACTCCTTCAATTCCCCCCACCGGAATATAGATTTTCGTTCCCTTTTCGGTTTTGGCTCGGGCGGTGATATTTAGGTTATTGATTGCCCCCAACAAAGAGACGCTACCCGTAGCGTAGCCTTGTCCGTAGAACAAGTCGTTATCCTGCAGCGTGGTGTTCAGTACGGCGATGTTATTAAGCGAGCCATTGAGGTCGAGAACGAAATCGCGAAAGCCATCGTGGAAGATACCTCCGTTAAAGATTGCAGTTTGATTGCGCTCGTCTTGGAGTACCATATCTCTTACCCCGATGGTATTAGCATCGAAGAAGATACCGCCATCGAGGTTGTAATGGGTATTTAGGTAATTAATTCTGACATGCCCATTGGCCACCGTGCCTTTACCGCGTAAGATGGGGTAATTCAGGCGACCCGTAACGTCAATAGAGCCGCTTACTTTGCCCGCCAGTTCAGTAAAAAATTCATCGACGTAAGGCTCAGCAATGTTCACCGAGGCCTCTTGCAGGGTTGCTTTGAGGTCAAGCTGGTCCTCGGCCTGCTTAGGGTCATAATCGCCAACTACCGAAATGATGCGCTGCCCGTCGCGGTTCACCATAACGTTGAGATCCAAATTCTTCTTCTGGTTATTCCATTCGGTTAGGCCAATGATATTTCCCACCTCAAACTCGTTGATAGCAAAATTATTGATGGCTATTTCGCTATCCAGAATCAAATTCTGGAGTGTATCAGCCGGATTGGGCAATGTTCCCCTTAAGTCTATAAAACCATTTACCTCACCCGCGTACTCTTCTTCTAGTAAAGGGTTGAGGTTGGCCACCTGAAAGCGATTGACCCGAACGGTTAGCTGCTTATCAGGATCGGGGGAAAGCATGCCTATAGCTGAGACTTCCTGCCGTAGGCCATCCGCTTCGCTATACAGCTTGAATTGGTCAAAAACCACCTCGCCGTCCGAAAGAAGAATCTGGTTGTAAGGGGTAAACTGCCAGCTCTGGTCGAGCACTTGCAGGTTGGAGGGTTGAAACCGAATCAGGGTGCTATCCGAAAGAAACTCTACTTCACCCAGTAGGCTAGCAAAGTTATCAGTGCCTTCTCGACGCACGTACTGCTGAAAATCAATATGCTCCCCACTCCATATGGCTTCAAAGGAGAAATCCTCCATAGGTGCTTGCAGGTTGTTGGTAGCAATATCTTGGCGGGCTGACTGTAAATAGACCATTGCCAGTACCTCGGTGCTGTCTGTTATTTTCGACGTGGTGAATTCTACTTTATTATCGTAAAAATAGTGATCCTGAAATTGCAACGTGTCGAAAGTAGAATAAAGACTGAAAATATTGGTGTAGCCACCGGTGAACCGCCCATCAGCCTGAAAGTTTCGGGATAAGGTAACATTCGGAACAAACAACTGGAGTAGCGGATTGGCGTTCTGTAGCCTTAGTTGATACTCAATTTCGTAAGACTGCTCTTGGTAATCCTGAATGGGTTGAACCTGCCGGGAGGCGTAGTAAGCATCGAGTTCTTCTTCATCGTTCTGAAAAATCAACCGATACTCTTTGGCCAGCTTCTGAATATCATCAGCTAATGTGGTAAACCTGAAATCTCCAGTGAGTTGAGCCTGAATACGTTCGGTCTGTACGGCGACCCGTCGGGTAAGGCTGTCGAAGTCTGATTGAAAGCGTAGAGAGTCAATGAAGAGTTTGCGATCATCGTAGGTCACGAATAGGTCGTCGAACGCAGCTTTTCCCTTCAGTTCGTCTACTTTTAGCCCCCGGGTATCAGCATCTAGTTGGGTACTTAGAAAGAGGTATTCATCAGATAGATTAAGTTCATGAAAGAGAGCGGTATCAAGCTCAGCTACCAGTTTGATCCGCTCTTCACCTGGCCGGAAGTCAAGGGTTCCGTTGGCGGCTAACTTTAGATTAGGATCATTAATGGTAAGCTGTCCCTCAAAAAATGATCGCGCTAGGCGGGCATCGGTCGTAATGTTTCGGTAGGTATATTGATTGACACCGAGATAATCGAATTCAGCCTCCAGATTAAAACGAGCTTCTTCTACGGTAATGCCTTCGCCTTCAATGTAGCCCCGAAAACTAGTTTTTTGTAACAGTTCCTGATCATCCGTTAGAACTCCCAAGTCAAAGTCTTGCAGCGACAGGTTTCCCGAATACACTGGGGTGTCCAGCAGTTTTAGGTTAATATCCGACTCAATATTGCCCAGGCGGGTGCTGAATTGACCGTTGGCAACGAAGTCGTAGGGAAAACCCAGAAATTCGGCATCGAAGCTAACTGTGCCAAATTTTTGCACATTGCGGTATGCTTCCTCGTTGTTTACGTACTGACGAAGATCCGCCGGACTTACCTGAGAGCTACGTAGTTGTAAGTCGGTAAATGCCTCCCGGGTTTCGGGCAAGCCGTTAAAACTAACTTTCCCCACCAGGCGACTGGAGTTTCCGAAGGAGAACGTCATATCGCGGAGGGTAAAGTCGCTGACCTCACCGTTAAAATTGCCAGAGACCCGGTAGAGGTCGTCGTAGTCCAGCAGGTTAGGGGCAAACCGGGCTAAATCTTGGGTATGCAGTTCGGAGTCTTTGATATTGGCAACCAGCGTTACGCTATCGTTAAAGTAGCCTAGACTAGCTTTAGTACGATAGTTAAAGACGAGGGAGTCGCGCAGAATAGAGTTACCAGCGTGTAGCTCGAAGTCATCAAACAGCATATTCTTATCAGTGAACTGATAAAAGCCCGTAAAATCATGAATAGTAAAGTCATAATCAGGCTCGTAGCCTCGCATATGGTGAACATCTACCTGAAGGGTGTCACTTACTATTCGAAGATTAGAAGCATCGGCGTAAATGTCGTAGAGTGTAAAGTGATTATAGTCAAATCGGTCGGGAAGTAAGTTTTTGCCCGCATCGTAAAACTGAAAGGTGACTTCTTCTAAGCCAACCTCATTGATAGTAAATACTGGAGGGCTAGAACGTACCTTTGGATTACGGGGCTTACGAAGGATAGATTTTACCGTATCGATAAACCGGGTAATGTTGAGGGTAGAGTTTACTGCGTCTTTCCTTAGGTTGAGTACCCCGCCTTTTACCTGGGCTTCATCAATAAGGATATTGCCATCATCGACAATAGTTCGTATGTCAAAATCTACAGTGAGCTGATTGGCGATAATCATCGGGCGGTTCTCATCGTCAAGAATGGTGACGCTATCGAGCACTCCGGTATCAAACCACTTAATTTGGACTGCCTGAATAGAGGTGGAGAAGCCAGTTCGTTCGGTAATGGTTTTGGCTAGATACTGTACCAGTTGGGTTTGTACTTGGGGTATCTGTACTGCGCCTACCAACAATGCCGTCAGAAAAAGTCCACTTATCGAAAACCACAGGCATAGTTTTACGACCTTTCTCGAGATGTTGTGAGCGATATGTGACTTTCTTTCCCTCAAATTACCAATAAAGCCTACTGAATGATAATTTTACTAACCTTAATGCTGCCTCCGAATTATTTGCGTAAATCCCCCGTTATGGCTGGTGAATGAGTAATTGCTGTGACTAAAGATACCCCTAAACCATCCATTTCCCCGGTTATTCTGGCAGTAGAATCGTCTTGCGATGAGACTTCAGCAGCTATTAGTAAAAACGGGAGAGTGTTAAGTAACATTGTTGCTACCCAGGCGATTCATGAAAATTACGGTGGCGTGGTACCGGAATTAGCCTCACGGGCTCACCAACAAAATATTGTCCCGGTAGTGCATCAGGCCCTTCGGGAGGCAAATATAACAAAAACTATGCTGAACGCAGTGGCTTACACCCAGGGGCCAGGGCTTTTAGGAGCATTATTAGTTGGGTCTTCCTTTGTTAAGTCACTGGCATGGGGGCTGAATATTCCTCTGATTTCAGTCAACCATATGCAGGCGCATATTCTAGCGCACTTTATTGAACCACCTACTCCCAAGTTTCCTTTCCTGTGCCTTACGGTCAGCGGAGGGCATACCCAACTGGTGGTGGTGCGGGATTATCTGGAGATGGAAATCATTGGTGAGACCTTGGACGATGCGGTGGGGGAGGCGTTCGATAAAATTGCCAAATTGTTAGGGCTACCGTACCCCGGCGGCCCTCATCTTGATAAACTAGCTGCTCAAGGTAATCCTACGCGTTTCTTGTTTCCGGCTACCTCTTTGCCGGAATTAAATTTTTCATTTAGCGGAATAAAAACCTCGGTACTTTATTTTTTGCGTAAACAATTGGCGGAAGATGAACAGTTTATCGAGAAAAATCAGGCTGATTTATGCGCCAGTGTGCAGGATACTTTAATTCGTATGCTGCTGGAGAAAGTAGAAATTGCCGCTGATCAAACAGGCATTCGTGAGATTGCGATTGCCGGAGGCGTATCTGCCAACTCAGGCCTGCGCAACCAACTGAAAAATCTGGCTCAAACCAATCAGTGGAATGTATATATTCCGAAAATTGAGTATTGCACCGATAATGCCGCCATGATTGCCATCGCCGCCCACTATCAATATCTGGCTGGACAAACCGACACACTAGCCGCCAGCCCTAATCCCCGGATGAAGTTCGGTAACAAGTAATGATTAATGACTCCATCACATTAGTCATTCGTCATTAATCATTATTCTTGGGTTGGTATGCGGTGAACAGTGCTCCAGGGATCGTCTCCATTAGTACCGAGTACGTAAGTACTGAGCGGGGGACTACGGCACTTTGGTAGGCAACCGTAGTTTGAATAGCCGACAGAAGTCCTTGCCGGATTTTCTTTCGTTCACTGGTGCTAATGGTCTCAATCTGAGAGCGTTGCAGAAGCGCGTCCAGTTCAGGGTTACCGCTCATGTATTCTTGCAAAGAATCCAACTGCAACTGGAGGTACGGACGTAATTTAGCCAGTAAATACATAGTCATGGCCTCTACGTCTTTATTTCCGTGTAGGTAGGGAATGTTTTGCCAATGCTCTACCACGAAGCTTTCTACCGCGAGTATGCTATGCCCGGCTTGGCTTTCGGATAATTCTAGCTTGTCACGTAATTCATCTAAAAACTGTCGTTCGGACTTAGTAATCACCTTATCGGAAAGTATAACCATAGTAGCCAGTTCAAGTAAGTAGCGTTTTAAAACGGGGGATTTTACCTGATCCCACTTAATGTCTTGCATACTAACCCGTTCCTGAATCATCCTTTTACCTTGCTCCTGCAAATCGTCGGGCAGTTGGGCAAGTTTCAGGTAATATTCCATAAACTCCTTTTCCTCCTTTTCGATGATACCGTTGGCCCAAGCAGCCGATGAAAGTACATACAGAATCAGTAGCCTCAACCAAGTATGCCCTTTAATTACTTTTTCCTTTTTTTCAGGACTTCCGTAGGATTGAATCCAGGGATGAAAACAGTAAACATCAATAAATGATAAAGCACTATGCATGATGGCTCCCCAGAACTCTTCTTTAGAAATATTTGACTGAGCACGAATATCTAATGCTTGCTCCGAGAGGTCTACCCCGGCTTTAGAAGATCGGCCAAGCAGACCACCTCGCGATTTTAGTTTGATATTTGGGTATAGTGCACTATAATATTCCCCAATACGATACGCTACTTCAGTAGTAGCATCGGCAAAATCGACCTCTTTCTTTAGACTATTGTACCGATCGGTAGTAAGGGCACTATTGAACAAGCTTTCTAATAACAGTATTTTCCAGCGTTGTTGCTCAGAAAGCTGATCAGCCTTGAGCGATTTCAGTAGTGCTTTGTAAGAATAGGGCATCTGGGCTGGATATCCGTACAGCAACCCGGTAGCCTGCATGAGTTCGTAAACAAGCTGATCGAAGGGGGCAGTCGAGGATTTCTGGTTTTGTAAGCGTTGGAACTCCTGGTGCAGTACGTAGTGATGGCGGGTAGCCAAATATTTCTTTAACCAACCTTTTTCTTGCCATTTCATAGAGAAGCCGTTTAAAAGAGGGAAGCCCAAATTGGCGAAAAATTTTAGGGAGAAGAAATGAGATTTAGGTTTTTTCCCCGGTTGTAGGGTTCTGTTTAGTATTTGAGCTTGAAAATATAAAATTAAATCAGGTGACTGGTTGGTGAAGCTGTTTATCCGGTTTAAATTAGGTATTTGTTCCAAAAAAAATTGTTTATTGGCGTATATGAGTAAGCAAGAAAAACCAAAGTTTTCGAGTAAGGTCTCCATAAAGAATCGAAAAGCTCGTTTTGAGTACCATTTTTTGGATACCTACTCAGCCGGACTGAAATTAATGGGTACCGAAATAAAGTCAATCCGGGAAGGAAAGGTAAGTTTACAGGAAGCTTACTGTTACTTTAACGATGGTGAATTATTTGTGAAGCAGATGCACATCACGCCCTTTAGTCAGGCTACTCACTACAATCATGAGGCTACCCGGGAACGTAAGCTGCTTTTGAAAAAGAAAGAATTAGCTAAATTAGAAAGTAAAATGAAGGAGAAGGGGCTGACGATTATTCCGACCCGGCTGTTTATTAACGACCGGGGGCTGGCAAAACTAGATATTGCCCTGGCAAAAGGAAAGAAATTATTTGATAAGCGAGATGATATTAAGCAACGTGATGTCAGCCGGGAACTAGACCGCATGAAATTTTAGTAGTATGATTGTAAAACACTCTATTGCCCCACAAATTTTCAGAAATCCTATTATATGAAGGGTAGTGTACTGCTGTTGAATCAGGATTATCAGCCACTTACTATTTGCTCAATGGAACGGGCGTTTCTGCTGGTATTTCTCAATAAGGCTGAATTGCTTACCGAAGCTGAGAACGAAGAAATCCGAACAGTTAACAAAAGCTTTCCTTGTCCGGCGGTCATCCGGCTGTACCGCTACGTAAACCTGCCGTACCGTGGTGTGGTACTCACCCGACAAAATGTGTTTAAGCGGGATAAGTTTACCTGTCAATACTGTGGTGCTACTAAGAAATTAACTCTCGATCACGTAATTCCTCGCTCTAAGGGCGGAAAAACTAGCTGGAACAATCTGGTGACCGCCTGCCAACCCTGTAATACCCGCAAGGGCGATCGTCTTCCCCACGAAGCTAACCTGAAACTTAGGCAAACCCCCCGTCGTCCAACGTATCTCATGTTCTTACGCGACCATTCCGGGGCAATGCGTAAGGAGTGGCAACCTTTCCTCAATTACTAATATCAATTTTAGCGTTTTCTATTCAAGGTTCTTATCTGACTGATAAAGTTACCTGAGTGGTCTTTTTCTAAAAATGTAAATTTTTCTCTCAGCATATTGTTTGAAATTTGGTAAATATTTGAAAAGTTTAAAATAAAAGCAGAAAAATTATTCTTATCTCATTAAACCTTTCTGTTTTTATTGTATCTAATCAGTATCATTTACTAAAACAGTAAGAACATGAAATTTGCAAACTATTGGAAAACCCTTTCGGCGGTATTATCACTGGCTATTTTAGCTACTTTCTCCGCCTGTGACCGGGATGAAGAGGAAATTACTTCCAGCGGCGATGATGCGGAGTCAATCGCTACGGATGAAGCTATTGCCGATGATCTTTTTGAAGACGTCGATCTGCTTAGCGATGAAGCAGCAGAATACGAGGGCGATACTCAGGGCGGACGCCTGGAAAACGACGAAAGTGCCATAATGCGCGATTGTGTGGGGCGGGGAGTAGATCGGCTTCTTGCGGACGGAGTACTCACAAAGACGGTGACTTTAGATTTTCAAGAAGGTTGCGAAGGGCCCAAAGGACGAGAGCGCCAGGGAACTATGACTATTACCCACATTAGGGATACCAACGAATCTACTTATACGGTTTCTACTACTTTTCGAGACTTTTTCTTGGATGGAAGGAAAGTAGAAGGAACCCGAACTCGGGTGTATTCTACGGTAGAACCGGGTATTCAGCAAGTACAAATTACCTTGGCTGAGGGTAAGGTTACTTTGGAAAATGGACAGGTAATTGAGCGAAACGGCTCGTTTACTAAGACTTGGAACCGAACTTCGGGCGAGACTACCGTGGAAGGTAGTGCTACCGGAATTAACCGCAATGGCGTAAGATATAACTCCACCATTACTGAGCCTCTGGTGTATAAGCGAAGCTGCCGGGCTGACGGGATTTTCATGGCGGTTGATGGTATTCGCAGCATTACCCGGGAAGGTAGAGCCGACATAACGGTAGACTACGGCGAGGGTGAGTGTGATAAAACGGTGGATATTACCGTAGACGGCGAAACCCGTAGCGTAGAGATGACAATTACCAGGAGAGATTAAACTAGAAGTTAGAGGTTGGAAATTGATAGAAATTAAGAAATTAAATATCAGTGAAATAATTTCTCAATTTCCGAAGTTTCCAACTTCTAATTTCTAACCTCTATTTCTATTACGCAAGAACTTCTTTTACCCGCTTAGCGGCATCCTTCAACAAGATTGCCGAATACACTTTCAAGCCGGATTCTTCAATAATCTTAGCCCCTTCTTCGGCATTAGTTCCTTGTAGGCGAACGATGATCGGTACCTGAATATCCCCAATATTTTTATAGGCCTCTACCACTCCATTAGCTACGCGGTCGCAGCGGACAATACCACCGAAAATATTAATTAGTATAGCCTTCACGTTAGGATCTTTCAGAATAATTCGGAAGCCAGCTTCTACCGTTTCAGCATTCGCACTACCGCCTACATCCAAAAAATTAGCGGGTTCACCACCGGATTGCTTGATAATGTCCATCGTAGCCATAGCCAGTCCAGCCCCGTTTACCATACAACCTACGTTTCCATCCAGCTTAATATAGTTTAAGCCTGATTTGCTAGCTTCTACTTCCAGTTCCTCTTCTTCAGTTAAGTCGCGCAATTCGGCGAGGTCAGGGTGACGGTAGAGGGCGTTATCATCCAGGTTTACCTTGGCATCTACTGCCAGAATTTTGTCGTCAGATGTTTTTAGCACAGGATTAATCTCAAACTGGGAAGCATCCGAAGCCACGTAGGCTTTGTACAGAGCCTGAATAAATTTCACCATTTGCTTAAAAGCTGTTCCTTCTAGTCCCAGGGCAAATGCCACCTTACGCGCTTGAAACCCCTGCAACCCGATACCTGGATCAATCCATTCTTTGATAATTTTTTCCGGCGTTTTCTCAGCTACTTCTTCAATATCCATTCCACCTTCGGTAGAGGCCATGATGACGTTGCAGCCCTTGGCACGGTCGAGTAGTACGCTCAGGTAATATTCTTTAGGTTCGTTTTCGCCCGGATAGTAGACATCTTCAGCAATCAGTACTTTGTTAACTTTCTTGCCTTCTTCCCCGGTCTGGGGCGTAACTAACTGCATCCCCAGGATTTGTTTGGAAATTTCTTTTACCTCCTCCCGGCTTTTAGCAAGTTTTACCCCGCCGCCTTTTCCCCGTCCCCCGGCATGAATTTGGGCTTTTACCACATACCATTCGGTACTCGTTTCAGCGTTTAATTCCCGGGCGGCTTCAACAGATCCTTCGGGGGTATCGGCTACGATACCTTGTTGTACTTGTACTCCGTAACCTTCCAATAGGTTTTTTGCTTGATATTCGTGGATATTCATGCAGAAAAAATTTTTTGACGAAGGTATTAAAAATACTCTTAATTTTAGCGTTTTAAATAAATTCTACGATGCTGAGAGCGGAAAATATTGTGAAGCGGTACGGTAGCCTGGTGGTATTAAAATCAATTGACCTGACGGTAGAGCAGGGAAGGGTGATCTCAATCGTGGGCGCATCAGGAGCCGGAAAAAGCACATTGTTACATATTCTAGGTACACTCGATCAGCCCGATCAGGGTAAGGTCTTTTTAGGCGACCGGGAGCTTACCAGACTGAAGGGGGCCCAATTAGCCGAGTATCGCAACCGCCACGTCGGCTTTATCTTTCAGTTTCACAATCTGCTGCCGGAATTTACTGCCTTAGAAAATGTCTGTATTCCGGCCTACTTAGCGAATCATACTTCGGATAAGGAAATTACGATGCGGGGCACTGAATTGCTCGAGCGATTGGGTTTGCGCGACCGTCTTCATCACAAGCCTTCGGAGATGTCGGGGGGTGAACAACAGCGCACTGCCGTAGCCCGTGCCCTCATGAATAATCCATCAGTAGTATTTGCCGATGAACCCAGTGGTAATCTGGATTCTCGCAATGCGGAAGAATTGCACAAACTATTTTTTCGCTTGCGCGATGAACTCAATCAAACGTTTGTGATTGTAACCCACAATGAAGAATTGGCCAACATGGCTGACCAGAAGCTGGAAATCAAAGATGGGGTAATTGTGGAATGAATGACGAGAGTATTCATCAACAATTATACTTCTTGCTCTACGGTTTTCCGCAAATCTACCGGAACTACCTGAGAAACGCCCTGCTCAATCATGGTGACTCCGTAAATCACATCGGTGCTGACCATAGTGCGCTTGTTGTGGGTTACGATGATGAATTGCGACTCGCCCGAAAACTCCTTGATGATGTTATTGAACTTGTCAATATTGGCATCATCCAGCGGGGCATCTACCTCGTCGAAAATACAGAAGGGAGCAGGTTTTAGCAGATAAATGGCAAATAGAAGGGAAGTAGCGGTCAGCGTTTTTTCACCGCCTGAAAGCTGATTGATCGTCAGGGGCCGTTTACCCTTGGGGCGAGCCATAATTTCGATAGAAGACTCCAGCGGGTCGTCGGGATCGGAGAGCTTGAGTTCACAGTCGTCTTCTTCGGTAAACAAGGTACGGAACACCCGAATGAAGTTCTCCCGGATTTTCTCAAAAGCATCCATAAAGGTCTCGCGGGCTACGGTATCAATTTCCCCAATGGTTGTCATCAGCGAGTCCTTCGCCTGGAGTAGATCGTCTTTTTCACTGCTGATAAAATCGTAACGTTGCTTGATTTCATCGTAAGCTTCCATTGCCATCGGGTTGATGGGGCCAATTTTGCGAATGCGCTCTTTAAGCTTCTCCAGCTTAGTATTCATCGCTTCCAATTCTCCGGCAGAAGGTTGTACTTTGGTCTTATCTTCTTGGGTAAGCAGTTCTTTAGCGTCCAGATCAAACTCTACCGACAGTCGCTCCTGAATACTGGTAAGCTCCAATTGGATCCCATTTAACTGGTTTTGCAGCTCCATAATCAAACTATCCTGCTGATTGCGTTGCCGCTGAAGTTCCCGGATGATTTGCTCACTCTGATCGATATCGCCCCGGTGGGCGTAGTAGTCGCGCTCCGCTTCGTTTACTCCAGCTTCAATGGATTGCTTTTCTTCGTACATGGCCGTTAGCTCATCTTCCCCGACTTCATTACTGTTTAGTAAATCATTGATATTCCGATGGTTGGCTTCCAGCTCTTGCTGGTTTTTAGTGATATTCTGTATCCCTTTTTCGTAGGCTTCTTCTTTATAGCCAATCTCCTGACTAAGCGTTTTTAGTGCACTTTCTTGTTGGAAGAAATGAATTTTCTCCTGATTGAATGCCACCGATTTTTCGCTGAGCTGGTCATTTTCTGCTGCTAATTGGCTGCTCAGCTGCTGCTGTCGTTCTTGGGCTATCTGGAGTTGCTGTTCAGTAGTTTCAAGCTGAGGGGTAATTTGTGCTAATTCTTCTTCTAATTGGCTAATTAGTGCCAAAGTATCGTCACGCTGCTGGGCTCGACTGGAGAGCATCTCCGAGAGCTGCTCTTTCTTAGAAGTAAAAGTAGTGTGATCTTGCTGTAAGCGACTGATTGTCCGCTGTATTTCTATCAGCTCAGAAGCGTGGGATTGCTGATGAAGCTGCTGCAACTGTTGCTGCTGTTCGTGCAAAAAGGCTTCTTTCTTTTCAATTTGGCTTTTCACTTCGGCTAAGTCGTCCTTGAGTTTCTCGAGGTTCTTGGCCCGGCCCAGACGTTTGCCCTCGAATAAGCCTACCGATCCGCCCGATAAGCGGAAAGGTTGCTGAACAATCTGCCCATCAGCAGTAATCAGAGAGAAAGTTTCCTGAGGAGTAAGTTTGGGAGGGCTGGTGACGTAGACATCGTTGAGCAGAAACTGAATCAGCTTTTGGTACTTAGCATCGTACTCTACAATGTTTAGAGCAGCTTGGTAGCCATTAGTAGGCTCGGTGCGCTGGGGAATAAACTGCTGTAACTCATCCAGAAGAAAAAAGTGCGCCTTTCCCTGAGCAGCATCACCTAATAATTGAATGGCTTCTAGGGCTTGCTGACGACTACCTACCACAAAGTAGTTCATATAAGGAGCCAGGTAGTTCTCAATACAAACCCGGTATTCTTCGGGGCAAGTTACTACGTCAGACAAAAGGGGGGATTTTTTCGCCCAGTCCACATTCTTCTTTAGAAATTTAATGGCCTCAGGGAAGCCTTCCAGATTGTCGACCAGCGATTTAGTGAGGCTGTACTCATTTTGCAGGGCGTCTTGCCGGCGGTTAAGTGCTGTGCGCTCTTCTTTGGTGGTCTCCATTTGATCGAGCAAAGCAGCAATACGGTCTTGCAGCTCTTCTTCCTGCTGTTCAGTATCTTGTAAATACTGCTGTTGCTCTTCGGTTTGCTGTTGGATAGCCACAGCTTTTTGGTCGAACTCGGTGAGGGCGGCGTTACGAGCTGATGTATCTTCCGCGCTTTTCTCTAACTCTTGCTGAGTGGCATTCAGTTGCATCTGCTTGATTTCCAATTGTTTTTGTAACTGGTATGCTTCATCTTGCCGCTGGCGGGCTGCCTCGTCAGCTTCAGCTACTTCATCTTTCAAGCCTTGGGTCTGAGACTGAAACGTCTGGTGCTCTTCCTCCAGTGCGTTCATCTGCTGCTGAGTTCGTTCCAGTTCTTCCGCGGCTGATGCTTGTTGCCATTGTAGTTTTTCTAACTGCTCGGAAGCTAAATCCACCGTTTCCCGCTCCTGCTTCAGCAGGGCATTGAGACGGTCTTCGCGGTCTTTCAAGAACTTCAGCCGTTCGTTCTTCACCTGCTTATCGCTCTCGGCATTACGAATGTCGGCTACGTGATCGTTGAGGAACTTCTGACGAGAGGCTAGCAGTTTTTCTTTCTGTATTAGGTCAGCCTTCAATTGAGCCAGCGTAGCTTCCTGTTCATCGGTCCGCCGACTGAGCTGGACTTTGCGGTCGGTTTCCTGGTCTAGCTGCTGTTTGGCCTGGGCAGTTGATTCCTGATAAGCCCGAATACGCGATTTGGCCAGCGTGATGCTTAGTTCTTTGTACTCTTCTTTGGTTTTGTAATAGCGCTCAGCTTGCTTGGCTTGCCGCTCCAGCGATTTAAGATTTTTCTCAATCTCAAATAGTAGATCTTCTACCCGGTCTAGATCGTCATCGGTAGCCTTAAGCTTACGGAGGGTTTCTTTCTTTCGGATACGAAATTTGCTAATGCCCGCCGCTTCTTCAAATAGTGTCCGGCGCGATCCATCTTTATCATTCAGAATATCGTCGACCATCTTCAGCTCAATAATCGCGTAGCTATTGGAAGCAATACCAGTATCCATAAATAAAGTGACAATATCCTTCAGCCGGCAGGGTACACCGTTGAGCAGATACTCACTATCGCCACTGCGGTAGTAGCGACGGGTGATGGTCACCTGGGTATATTCAGTAGGGAGTAGATTGCGGGTATTATCAAAAGTCAAGGATACTTCAGCTAATTGGGTGGCTTTTCGTTTTTTGGTACCGTTGAAGATGATATTCTCCATCTTATCTGACCGAAGCAGTCGCGATTTTTGTTCGCCCAGTACCCAGCGAATGGCATCCACCACGTTGGATTTTCCGCAGCCATTTGGGCCTACGATGCCCGTAATACCCCGGTCAAAGTGAATGGTAACCTTATCGCCAAAACTCTTAAAACCTTTTAGTTCTAGTGTAGAAAGTTGCATATAAGCCCTTCAAAGTCAGCCAGATAATTTGCGAAAAGACACTGATAAAGGGTAATAACCTGCCTTTTTGCTTGTGAATTAACGGCGAATATAGAGTAATTTGGAAGATTCAACAATGTATTTTAGTGTTTGTATATTCATGTGTTCGTAAGTAACTTGAGCGATTGAATACCGTTCTGCAGGCGGCTTGAGCACTTACTAATGGAAAACTACTTAGAGTTACTAATATTTCTGGCCTTTGCGGCTTTCTCATTTATATCACGCTTCCTAAACCGTAAAAAAAAATCATCAGGTGGTGAAACCGAAGGGTATGAGGGGGTGCCCCAACCCGAAAAGCCGGTAGTCGATCCGGAACGTCCGGAGTCTCAGCCCCCGCCTGTTTCTTTTGAGGAAATACTTCGGGAGATGATGGGAGAAACGAAGCGGAAGCCCAAGCCTCAACCTGAGCCTCCCGGGGACGTGAAAAGACCAGCTTCTCGAGCTAAGGAGAAAACTAATCAGGATCGGCAAACTGCTCAAAAAGCCCAGCGAGGTGTTGCCCAGCGGGGTGCGTCCACAGTGGGAACCGCCCGGCGAATCACCGATAAAATATCGCTAGAGGATAGCGGTAAGCGTATTGAAACGGTAGACGTTAGTCAGAAAAAAAATACAGTAGCCAAAGAGGTTGCTGAGGCACTGAGTAATCCCAGAAGTGCCCGGGAAGCGATTATTCTGAGTGAAATTATTAACCGTAAATATATGTAAGCCATGAAAATTGCTAGTCTTCTAGTCTTATGTGGGCTCGCATATTTTTCGGCCTTAGCCCAGGTTACCTCTCCCTTTTACTATGACGATTACTGGCAAATTACCACCCGCGATAAGGCGGTTTACTTTCGTACGAGCATTTTAGATACTGCCCATCTGGTATTTTCTGGGGGCGTAAAAGATTATTTTCGGGATGGGCAATTGCAAATGAGCGGAAGATACCAAATGGGATTGCGACACGGCCGATTTGAGTTTTACTACCCTAATGGGCAAACTAACATGAAGGGAAACTACGACCTGGGACGCCGAGTAGGGGAATGGCTTTACTATTACTCCGACGGGGCCCTTCGGCAACGGGTGGAGTTTACTGAGGGTAGTTTTTATGTTTGGGAGTACTACGACAGTCTGGGCAATGCCCTCGTAAATGAGGGAACTGGTCGGTGGCAGAATAGCTACTACGAGTTGGATAATCCAAAAAAGATTACAATAGAAGGCGAATTCCTCAATGGTCGGAAGAGTGGAGAATGGAAGTGCTACGATGAGGACGGACGGCAGTATTACGTAGAGAAGTTTAGAAGAGGAAGGTTTGTGAGAGGAAGCGTGGTTGATCCAAAAGATCAACATCTAGTAGGCTACGATAGCGAAATTCATAATAAGATACCCAGTTCTACTAAGCTACACGTTACCGAGCAATTTATTTTTGCTGACGAAGAAGCTAGAGAGCAGTATCCGCATCTAGAAAAATTGAAAGAATTTGAGATAGCGGAAGGTACAGAAGTTGGAGTACAACCTGAGTATCCGGGAGGGATGCAGCGATTGTATCGCTTCGTTGCCAATAATCTGACTTATCCGCAACAAGCCCGACAAAAAGGTATTCAGGGAAAAGTGTTTATACAGTTTGTGATAGATAAAGACGGTAGCATTACGCAGGTGAAGACTATTAAAGGAATAGGGGGCGGATGTGACCAGGAGGCTGAGCGGGTTATAAAGAACATAGAGAATTGGAAGCCAGGTTATATTGATGGTGAACCAGTACGGGTTCGAATGATATTGCCCATCACCTTTTCGCTGGGCTCTAGTACTCGGAACCAAAGTCGGGCATCCTATGATTGAGCACTTTTTTATCTGTCCCTACTGCTTCTCCCAAATTTCTATGCTGCTAGACTCTTCCGTAAGTCATCAGTCCTACGTAGAAGATTGCGAGGTATGCTGTAATCCAATTGAACTGACTTTTACCGTAGAAAATTACGAAGGCGAAATTACCGTGACCTCTTTTGATGCCATGCCGTTGGGGCAATAGTAGTTAATCATATCAGTCACCGCCATAAATCTGGTAAGCGTATTTCACCTTTCAACCTAGCACTGACTTATCAGCACACATGAGTAGCAATAGACTGTCAACAATATGAAAATACTAGTCACCGGAAGTAATGGTCATTTGGGGGAGGCCATTGTCCGGGAGTTACAGAAAACGAGTAGTCTTCCCATAGGTATCGACCTAAACTCTTCAGATTTTACTACTCACGTAGGCTCTATTACTAACCGAAACTGGGTAGATCATATAGTAAAAGAGGTGGATTACATTATTCACACGGCTACCTTACATAAGCCCCATGTAGCTACCCACACTTATCAAGACTTTATTGATACCAATATCACGGGAACACTGAATTTACTCGAGGCAGCGGTTGCCCACAATGTAAAGGCATTGATCTATACTAGCACCACCAGTACATTTGGGGATATGCTGACTCCTCAACCTAATGAGCCCGCCGTTTGGGTAACCGAACAAACCCCCTCGATTCCAAAGAATATCTACGGAGTTACTAAAAATGCGGCCGAAGACCTGTGTCAGTTGTTTTGTCGCAACCATAAGCTGCCTACTATTGTACTAAAAACTTCCCGCTTTTTTCCCGAAGAAGATGATAAAAAAGAGCTTAGAGATGCCTACGAAGATGCCAATCTACGGGCTAATGAACTGTTGTATCGGCGGGTAGACCTGGCAGATGCCGTTGCTGCTCATCTACTCGCTATTGAGCAAGTAGAAAAAATAGGGTTTGCCAAATATATCATCAGTGCCACCTCTCCCTTTCAAGAAGAGCATCTGTCAGCACTCAATACCGACGCAGTCTCAGTAGTTCAACAGCTTTATCCTGATTTTGCGGCAATTTATCAGCAAAAAGGCTGGCGGATGAACCCCCGAATAGATCGGGTGTACGTTAACGAAAAAGCTAGAACCGAACTAGGTTGGCAGTCCAAGTACGACTTTCGGCACGTGCTAGATTGCTTAAAAGAAGGTAAAGACTTCCAAAGCCCACTAGCAAAAGCAGTAGGAAAGAAGGGCTACCACGACCAAAAGTTCACCGAAGGTCCTTATCCCGTTACTAACGATTAAAAGCTTATTTAAGCTTCTAGTTTCTAATATTTAGTGCGTTGGGCCGAAAATTCAGCGGGCGTGCGCTAGCCCCTGTGTGTGGAAGCATTGAATTTTCTTGACTTTTTTGGTTCGTTTTTGTGTCAAGACAAAAATGAACAGGCAAAAAACCAACGTCTTAGGAGTATAATTTCGTTTTTTGAATCGTATAACTTATTAAAGTTTTCAACATACTCTAGATGAAAGAAAGCCTATATGACAGTAGAACAAGCTATTAAAGCATTTTACCAGCGATATGACTTTGGCGAAGACGGCGGAACTAATGAAAAATGGGCTTGGATTAAATTTGGCTTCTTCTCAGTGCCTATCCCTAATCTCGAAAGTAGGCGCAAAGCGGTTTACCTGCACGATGTAAGCCATATCGTCACTGGACATGATACTTCTTGGAAAGGAGAAAGTGCGGTTTCAGCCTGGGAAGTAGCCTCCGGTGGTTGGAATAAGCACTACTTTCCCTGGCTGCTTACCCTATGGGCAATGGGCTTAGGAGTAACGTTCTACCCTCAATTTACTCTAAGGGCTTTTAAAAGGGGACGAAAGATGCGTAACGCTTTAACCAGTGGTCTAATCAAAGATGAGATTTTTCAGCTACCAGTAACCAAACTACAAGAAAGAATCAGCAATCAACCCACTACCAATAAAAATCCTTACCTCTGGGGAGTAATCAGTTTTTTAGTCTTTGCCCTGCCATTTGTTGGAGGAAGTGCCGCCATTCGGGCAATAGTAAAACGGTGGGTTAACGGGTAAGACTTGCTCCTTTCTATATCGTTACTAGTTATAATAAACTGCTATTTTTGGAATTTCTACGAAGAGGGATCGAGAGAAAACTTTGTATGGAAATTACTAACACGTCAGGTTAGACAGAATAAAATAAAGTATAGCATTAATGCTTACTCACAAAACTATCAAAAGAGAATACGGGGAGGTTCACTATTGGGTATCGGATAAAAAGAAAGACGCTATCGTATTCACACATGGTGCGCTGATGAATCACAACTTATTCCGCTGCCAAATAGATTTTTTTGCGAAAGAATACACGGTTGTTACGTGGGATGTGCCTGCCCATGGTTTATCTCGGCCTTATCAACCGTTTAGTTTGAAGCAAGCTGCTGTTGATATGATAGCCCTACTGGATGCTGAAGGTATCAAAAGGGCTCATTTAGTAGGCCAGTCTATGGGAGGGTACATCATTCAGATCGTTGCTCGTGATTATGCCTCTCGGGTAAATAGCCTTACAATCATTGGATCATCACCTCTTCAACCTCAGTATTATTCAGCTATTGACAACTGGTTGCTATCCATTACTCCCTTCGTTTTAAAAATGTATCCTTATCAGTACCTAATAAAGATCATTGCTCAGCAAGTATCGAGCACACCGGATGGACAATCCTATGCCTTCAACACACTACAACAATACACTAAAGCCGAAATAGTCAAGGTAATGAAAGCCGTGTATGTAGGCGTTCGGCAATACTATCAAAACACGACTCTATCGGTTCCCATCCTAATTACCTACGGAGCGAATGATAAGACCGGGAGGGTTAAAGCTTACAGTAATCGATGGGCCAAGCTAGAAAGTAGACAGTTAAAGGTGATAAGGCAGGCTGCTCATAATGCTAATATGGATAATCCTCGTGCGTTTAATGAGATCTTAAAGATCTATCTTGTCCAACAGTAATTTCAGAAACCTAATACTCCCCCATGTTATAAGATACTGCTCCTTCGTTTCCCTCTAGTATCTTCCTACTCCAAAAGCCTTTATAAATACTTTTGAAACAGTTTATTATTGGCTAACGGTACCCTATAGGAAACTAGCCGATAAACTAGTAAAAAGAAGTTAGTAAAGACCTGAAAAGAAGATTGAGGCAAAAACCAACAAAAAACCCAAGAGCGGCTACCCTCGGGTTTTATCATTGCTTACTTCTAATGATTACTGTTTACTCAGTAGATTACTAATGGACGTTGGTTTAGTTAACTTAGTAGAAGTGGAAAAACTTACAGATACTCTTTAATTTGTAAAATGAAGCTTTTATGTATCTCCCCGGATTTATTCCGGGGTCTCCCTCTTTTTACGCGGGAGATGCCGGAATTCGCAGAGCCTCATCCGGCAAAAATATATTCAAATGTTTGTAGATAAATACTTAAGTTGTCTCGGGCACTGGGGCTGATTCAGCCTTTTTTACCCGTTGGTATTTCAATAACTTCAGGGTTTGCTTTAGCTCCGACCCTGCGGCAAAGCGATAGTTTGCCTTTTTAATCTTACTGGCGTTTACCTCTTCTTCGGTATCACTACCCTCGCTGTTAATGGTAATCCGCAAAGAACCTAACTCACCTAGCCGGACAATTTCTCCCTTTTCAATGTGGCGAGAAATAATCATCACCAAGGATTCTAATGCCGCCACCGCATCAGGTAAACTAACCGTAGTAATCTCGGCAATCTCTTTTGCTAACTGCCGAAAGTCAACCTCCCCATTACTGTTGGCCACGGCATAGTACTTAGGCGCAGCATTACGCTTGGCAGGGTTTACTTTGGGTACAACATTAAAGGGAATACTCATATCATTTTTGGGTTTTTGTGGTCTGAGAAAAGGCGATAGTTGTTGAGTGCAATACTACTGTCTGCCACAGTTTAGAAAAAACCACAGAAGCCTATTTCCTACGCATGTAAGGTTTTAGGTAAAAGGTACTTATTTACTAAAGAAGTAAGCCAGTAAATTGCCCTCACTTTCTATTTATCATCAGTAAAAGTCAGTAGCACCTTTACCCACATTCTATTAACTTCAGCGTTATGAGTTTGCGTAAAGATTTACAAGAGTTACGGGAAGCTGAAGTAATCTCGGCAGAAACCGAGGAGCGGATACAGCAGTACTATCAGCAAAAGTCTGAGGAATCGGGTAGTCGCTTATTTGTAGTTTTTGGAATACTAGGGGCAATTCTGATAGGGCTAGGTATTATCCTCATTATTGCTCACAATTGGGACGATCTTTCCCGACCAGTTAAGACCATTTTTGCCTTTCTACCCCTATTAATTGGGCAGTTGGCAGGCATATTTACTTTGTTAAAACGCTATGATTATACGGTATGGCGAGAGGGAAGTGCCGTATTTTTGTTCTTTGCTGTTGGGGGCAGTATCTCATTAGTCAGTCAGATCTATAATATTCCGGGTAATCTGAGTAGCTTCCTTGTCACCTGGATGTTGTTGGCCCTTCCGCTCGTTTATCTCCTGCGCTCGTCAGTTACATCACTACTTTATATTATCGGAAGCACCTACTATGCCGTGCAGATGAGCTACTGGTCGCATATCACTCCTCCGGCGTACCTCTACTGGCTGTTATTACTACTGATTATTCCGTACTACTATCGTTTGTATCGGGTTCATCCTGACAGTAATTACACTTATTTTCACCATTTATTCCTGCCTTTGTCAGTAGTAATTTGCCTGGGTTCGTTGGCCAATGGCTATGGTATATTACTGTTTGTTGCTTATATGAGCTTATTTGGATTGTACTATCTAGTGGGCAATTACTGGTTTACTGGGCAGAAAAACGACCGAAACGCCTACACTGTAATTGGATCGTTGGGCACGGTAATAATCCTACTAATACTTAGTTACGATAGTATTTGGGAAGAAATCCGCCAAGAGAGCCTACCTTTCATTGAACTACTATCAGCTCCAGAGTTTTGGGCTGCGGTGGTGTTATCAGTAGTAGCAGGTGGGTTGTTACTCCGATCCACTAGAAAACATGCTATTAGTAAGTTGCAGCCTGTTGCCCCGGTATTTGCTGTATTCATTCTTATCTATATTATCGGATTGTACTCAGCCGTGGCGGTAATACTAGTGAACGTACTCATCTTGTTAGTTGGGCTGGCAATCACCCGAAAAGGTGCCCGGCAAGATCATCTAGGTATCTTAAATTATGGTCTGTTAGTGATTGCCGCTTTGGTGCTGTGCCGTTTCTTCGACGAGCGATTAAGCTTTATTCTGCGAGGAACCCTGTTTGTACTAGTTGGCATCGGCTTCTTCTTCGCCAACTATCAAATACTAAAAAGACGCAAAGCCCATGCTGAATAAAAAAACAATACTTATTCTCTTCATCCTGCTTGCCTTGGTTCAACTCTACGTTCCAGCTAAAATGATTTTAAGTCGGGAAGAAGTTATAGCTTCTGGCAGTGAGTATAAGTTCAAAACTGCCCCGGTTGACCCCTACGATCCCTTCCGAGGCCGATACATTATCCTGAACTTTCAGGAAATTAATGTGCCGGTAGCTGATTTATCTGACTGGAAAGAGGGCGATGATGTGTATGCCGTACTAGGTACTGACGAAGAAGGGTTTGCCATCTTCACCGAAGCTCTAAAGTCTCCTCCTGATGCTGACCAGGATTACTTAGCTACTCAGGTTGAGTATATAGTTGAGAATGAAGAAAAAGGACTATTACTTATTTTGCCCTTCAACCGCTATTATATGGAAGAGTTTAAAGCACCAGCAGCGGAGCAGGCTTATCGAGAGGCAGGAAATAGTACAGGGCGAAAAGCTTACGCCTTAGTAATGATTAAAGAGGGGGAAGCAGTGCTTAAAGATGTGCTGATTGATGGTGTGCCCATTCGGGAGTATGTTGAAAATGCTATTGATGATCAGCCGTAAAGTACTTCTGGGGCAAAGAAGTACGCTAGTGATTTAGCCGCATTATTTGCATCTTTTCATCAAAATAGTGCCCGCACCGATACGCTACCGCTGTGTATAGCTGCCTGTTCCGGTGACTTTCTTCCTTGATAATTCAGGGTGAGTTGCAATCCTTGTAGTAGCTGTTGCTGAAGGTTGACCGACCAGCGGGCGTTGTTGCCCGGTAGCAGTCCTTCCAGCATCTCGTAGGCTATGGCATCACTGGCAGAAGCATTGTAGTCAATCCGTAGCCACTCTAGTGTAGCTGATACGTTGTGCTTGAGCACCCGGCTGCGTTGAATCTCCCAACCTACTGACTGCAAGGTGGCTTCTTCTCTAGGGCTCTCCGGTGAAATGGCTAAGGTATTAATCTTATTTGTCCAAGAAGTACGGGCAACAACCCGCGTATCGAGGTGAGGTTGCCAGTGCAACTCGGGCGAAAGCTGCCGGGAAATAATGTTGAAATTACGGGCACTGCTACCCGAACTGGGGGTAGTGAGAAAGTACTTCCGCCTAGATTGCTGTCCACTAATTAGTACTTTCCACTTGCGGTTCCACTGGTAGCGAAGCTGAGAGCGGTAGGTTTTGCTAGAACGGTCTTCGTTGCCTTGTTGCAAAAGCTGCTTCCAGCGAGTAACCCTAAGCCCGGCTTCTGCTCCCCAACGTGGTTCTTTCCGGTTAAAAAACAGTGTGCTTCTAACTGTCTCTTTCGCAGAAAGCAATTCCTCTTCGGCTACTGAGTAGCCTGGTAGCACCCGGGCGAGCAGCGACTGGTCAGTTTGCTTCTGCATCATTTGCCCGTGGGTTACATTAGAGAACCGCGCCAACACTGATTTTATTCCCGAGCTTTCGTGCCACTGCTGGGGGAACTGCGCCTTAAGCCGGTACTGAAGCTGATTAGTAAACGCCTGAATGTAGTCATTGCCCGGCACTAGTACCCGCACGTAGTTGCGTTCATCCCAGTAGCGAGCCTCAAAAAACTCATCTAATTCTTCTATACCATTATTATTTGCATCCCGCCAGGTAAACATACCCTCGCCAGTAGGCACCCGCACGTAGATGAAGTCTCGCCGAATTTCTCGCCCGTTAGCCACCGAATATACCACCGACATTTGCAAAGCCCGCTTGAGTAGGCTACCCTTCCAGTCGGCTTGTCCCATAATGGTTTGGGCAAGTATATCAGCCTCCGGCTGAGTTTGCCAAAGTTCCGGTTGGCGAGGGGTAGCCCGGCGGTAGGTAAGATTCATCCGCAAGGCGTGCTGTTCGCCCAAATGCTTATTCCAGTCGGCCTGAACCATGCGTACTTGCTCCCGGCTTCTCATCTCCCCCGCTAATGGTAGGCGGTTATTTCGTACTCGATAGTCCAGACGAAACGTTCCCTGTATGCTGTCGCCTTTGGCAAGATACCACTGGTGCTCATCGTAGTGTTCGGCACTAAACAGCACGGAGTCAGTCTCAGTATTACGAACTTCATTCTCTTCCCAGCGATAAGTATAGCCCGGATTGATCCAGCGCGTAGGGCGATACACATCAATCTTCAGACGTTTCCAGGAAGCTTGCTGCTGCGGATAGCGACTTTGCATCAGAAAGCCATTGCCTACTAAGCGAAAACCGGCCCACTCTTGAGCGGCTTCTACCGAATGCTGCTGTCCTTGTTGCCAATCGCCCCGTTGTCGGTTCACCCATTGGTACTGAAATCGGTTATGAACGTTCTTAACGAGCTGGGTTTTACTGCGGATAATACGATCATCGGTCAAAGGCAATTGGTTCAAATTGAGCGGAGAAGACCAGTCCCGCTCAAAGTCAACTGACCGAAATGGGTCAATTGCTTGAAAGTAACGATCAGTATATTCTAGCTGAATCTGCTGTGACCATTGGTAGTCAGCGCCTGAAAAAAGCGGACGTAGTGGCCGACGGTAACCAATGATAAATGCGTTACCGTGGTCGTCTTCGCTATCGAGGCGCGACAAGGTATTGAGATTTCTCTCCGATACCGCCCACTCGGTATACAACTGGTCATGTTTAGTCAGGGATACTTCCGTGTTGATGGAAAGCAATCGCTGCCGTTGGGGAGCAGGAAGCTGCTGCACAGGTTCGTAGTTTCCCTGGGGCACACCGCTTTGCGGAGCAATCCACTCGAACACTTTGCCGTTAACTGCGCTGTTTTTCTCCCGGTAATTCCCTCGTCCTTCGCCCACCTGGCTAAAGCGAGGACGGTAGATTGCATCATCACCCTGACTGAAAACAAAGTAGGAGTAGGACTCTCCATTTATAATCGTATCCCGCTGGGCGTACAAAACTTGGTAAACATTGCCTACTCCCGGTATATCCGCCTGCTGGTTTCCATAAGCCAAGTTGTTGGATGGCTGGGTAACGGTGTCAACGGCTAATACTTGTTGGTTCGTCAATTCATCCCCCGCCTCGCTCAGTTGCTGGTAATTTTCAGGGGTTAACGCTAGTCCAATCGGTTGACGAGCATGGTCGCTTTGCTGATAAAAGTCTACAGAAAAAGATACTCGCTGATGAGTTTGCCGATGATTAGCCGTGAGAATACTCCGGCTGTAACTGCGCTGGGCGTACTCATAGTCGGCTACTACCCGGGAGAAGCGAGTAAGCACTACCCGGGGCGTAAAGGTGATTTCGCCTAGATTGTAGTCTATCGTATAGTCTTGGTCAAAGCCCCGTCGGAGCAATTCTCCGTTGTGATAAATCTTTTCCGAATTAGCAAGTATGTAAAACATGCGCCCCGCCTCAGTATCTCCTCCCGAGAACGCATTGAGACGATAGGGGCCTTGTACTCCTTCTTGCACCGCCAGATTCACTGAAACAAACTTACCCTTAGCCAACGTGGCCGCTACGGTCGTCTGAGCCTTTCCTAGCAAAAACCGGGACTGAAGAACGCCACCCTGCCCGTTGCGCCGATACTTGCTAAAGTACGACTGTCCCGATTGGGCAAACAATGAAGAGTTACGCGAGGCATCAGTCAGCTTAGTAGAAGTAGGATGGAGTTGCACATCGCCCACCGTTAGGGTAGCGTACTTATGACTAAATTCAATAAATATGTTATCAAATTGCTGCAATTGCTGGGTCGTCCCGTCCGGTTGCATCGGAACATTTTGGTCGGTAATCGCCGCTCGAATAGATAGGTCGTCGGTGAGCTTACCTTCCAGTTGCAAGTTTAGGGCGGCATTCACAAACACATCCTGGCGGTTGCCAAAGGAGATGCCCCGGCTCAAGCTACCACTTTTCTGCAATTCGGGCGTGCTAATTAGAGTTTCCTGAGCGGAGAGAGCCCGATTGGCGTAGCGGTCTGCGTACCGAATTTCCTGGAAGAGAGCAGTAGAGTCGTAGACGGATAAATCACGCCGGGCGTGAACTTGGTGGAGACCAAAGGGTAAGCGTCGGTAGCAAACCGTCATTTTGTTAACTGGGCTAGTAGGAGCTAAGTCTACTGTTAAGTATCCTGACGAGTAATTATAGTACACTTGGTCAGCCGATAACGTGTCATTTTCTACAATTACTTGCAATGATTTGGGAACAATGGAGAGAGAATCGAGCCAAACTGAGTCGGGAGAGTACGGTAGGGTACGGCAGATGATCTGATGTAGACTATCAGGGGGAGATGGGAACGGCTGGGAAAGCCCCCGGGCGCACGCTAGTAATAAGAAAAAGAGAAAGGGCAGTACCGCTTTTAGCATATGTGGTCTAAAGCTCGACCACGGACTTTTGCTGGGTAACTAAAGGCAGTTCTATCAAGAAAGTAGTGCCAGCTCCCTCCTTGGTATCAAAGGTGATGCGGCCGCCTACATGTTCAATACCTCGTCTAGCAATGGCGAGTCCTATGCCCGAACCGGCGTATTTGGTGCTAAAGTTGGGCAAAAATACTTTATTCTGGATTTCTTTGGCGATGCCTGTACCATTATCGATCACTTTCAATATTACGCGGTCGGTGCTAAACCTCTGAAGGCTCACCCGAATGTTGGGGGTGCGGTCCTGGGGAATAGACTGCTTGGCATTAATAATGAGATTACTAAGGATGCGTCCCATCAACTTCTTATCACCCAGTACTACGTATTCCTCCTCCTGCATATCCAGATCAATGGCGACTTTTTCTTCGGCGTAGAGATTGACCGTACGGCGTACTACAGCGGTTAGTTCGTAGGGAATACTCTCGGGCAAAGGCATCTGGGCGAAGGACGAAAAGGAGCTGGCAATATCATTCAAGGTATCAATCTGATGCAGCAGCGTATCCAGTGGTTTGTCCATTTCCTGCACTTCTTGGGCGTTCATACCTCGTTTAAACTCTCCGGCTAACCTTCGTTTGAGCAGTTGCAGGCTGAGCTTCATAGGAGTGAGCGGATTCTTGATTTCGTGGGCTACCTGCTTGGCCATCTCTCGCCAGGCTGATTCTTTTTCGTTACGGGCAAGAGCGGCTTTACTAGCCTCTAGGTTGACCAGCATTCGATTGTACTCGCCTACCATCAGCCCAATTTCATCGCTGCTATCCCACGAGAGAGGTTCGTTGTAATCAGCCAGAGAAGTGCGTCGAATTTTCTGAGTGATATATTTCAATGGATAGGTAAGTAGCACCGAAGCTAGGTAAGAAATAATCAGAAAAGCAATAAAAACAAAGGTGAAGATGTTCATCACATTGGTAAGCACCTGAATAATGCGGGCTTCTAACTGACTACGGGACTCAAAAAATGGAATACTGACAATGCCCAAAAGCTCTCCAGTCTGGAATGAGCGTAAACTAACGTAGGAAGATTTGTAGGAGAGCGAACCTACCGACTCTTCTAGTACCAGCTTAGTATCCCCCTCTTCCCGAATAGGCACCAGAGCTTCCACGTTAATGTAGGGCGAGAGCAAGCCATTTTCGTAGATTAGTGGCTGGCTGGCAACCACTAGTTCGCCCGAAGTGTCGAACACGTTCAGATCAGTTTGAGTGACACTAGCAATCTGATTCACGGTGGTTGACAAATCGTCGGTAGATAGATTGTTTTTGGTAAAATCCTCAAAAGGGGCAACTAGATTTTGGCTGATCTGCTCGGTACGTTCCAGATACGACTGGTTTACCTCCTGGTTGTACGAGCTACTAATGATGCTGATAGTCGTGATGCTAAGTGCTAGCAGGGGCATGAAGAAGGCAGCGTTTAGATAAAGCTGAATCTTGGTAGAGAAGTTGAGGTTTTCCCGCCGGAAGACAAAGTACACAGAATATAAGCCGAGGAGTAGTAAGATAGAAAACACCAGCAGCAAAAAAAGAAAGGAAAAATTAGAGATAATATTGATGAACGAATACACCGGAGAGGCAATGACAATATGTTCTTGATCTTCCCCTTTCATTATCAAATAGTCGTAGCCACCCTGGCTAACTGTGCTTTCTTTCTCAATTGATTCAAAATCATACGATCGGAAGTAGTTGAACAACTGGGCATTGTCCGAGGTAAACCGAATCTGGTTTACTGGTTCTCCCTCTGAAGAAACTGGGGTAATGATGGCGTAACGAAAATCTGTTTCGGAATATTCGGGTATCTGGCTACGGTCTACCAACAGTTCAGGATACACCTGATTGGGAGTAAATCGGCGAAGCACCAGTTCTACAATAATGGAGCCAATAGTGTTTCCAAAGTTTTCAATATCCAGAAATAGATAGTACCGCCGTCCGACCTCGGCATTCAGTACTGATTCACTCTGACCGATAAAGAAGATATTCGGGTATTCAGTAGAAAAACGTAAACTGTTTACGTCCTCTTTCCATTCACCGTAAGTGTAGGTGGGCTTCTCGTCCAGAGTCTGTCCTTTACTGTTGAAGAGATGCACCTTTATTTCGTAGCGATCAAAGTAATTACTCAAGTAGATTCGCCTAATTTTTTGGCGGATAATTTCTTTAGAACCCAGAGGGCTAAATAATCGGTTTTTGATGAGCGGGTCGTTTTTAATCTTCTCGCCGGCCTCTTGCAGTAAATATTCCCCTAGAATATCATTATCGACTACTAGGCGGGAAGAAAATTTTTGTTTGTTGTCCAGTGTTTCAATCTGATACATATCGTAAGCCGCAATGGCGCAGGCCGCCGCACACACCAAGGCCCCAGCAAATACATAGAGAAAGGTTATATAACTCACCCTGGTGAGGAAGCGAGGTAAGTCAAATAGATAAAGTACAATAAAGTAGGCACCACCTAAAATTACCATAGCAAAAGTGGGTGGCAAACCCAGCGTACTCAGCAACAACCCTATTCCCAGGGCAATAACAAAGCTGACCCGCATAGGTAGGTAGCTTTTCTGGCTCAGACTAATACAAGTGCGAAAAATGATATGAGCCCCCAGGAAGTAGCTGATAGAATTAATAATAAAGATAAGCAAGCTGATATTTCTCAGCCAAGAGAAAGAAAGGCTTTCAGTAACATCTAGCGTCCACTGGGAGTTATAGTACACACTTCGGATAATATCATAGTGCCAGAACAAGGCTAGAAAACTAATCAGTAAACCGATCACCGAAATTACCATTTTAGCGATAGGCTTGGCTCTTAAGAGACGGCGATAGAATGGGGAATCGCGGTAATAGACGAATAGATGGGTTGCTATGATAAGAATAGCTATGCTGTTGAGAAGCAGATCTCCTAAAGAGGGGTTTACCGAAGAAGCGGCAAACTGTCGGCCATCGAATAAATCCGTAGGAAGTATTCCGTAAGGAAAACTAAAAAAGATCATGCCTGCCCGAAGCACCACTAGAGATACAGTAACTATTAGTAAAGCCTGATCTATTTGCTGACTACGGAGCTTCCTCTGTACCTGTTGGTAAAGGTTAAACAGTATTAAAACAATGGAAGTAGCAATGAGAGCAGTTACCATGGTCTGAAACGATTTGGCAGTATCGTGTTCCCGGTAGCCAATAGGAGGAGCGTTGGCTAGCAGGGCAAACAGGGAATGATCGCGGTAACGGATAATGGTGTTGGCAGCATCAATAGCACTAATCTCCCGCACCTCTATGGTTTCGGGTTCAGGAAATAAGCGGGGATTGTACCCTGAATTGATGTACCGATTATCGATATTGGTAATGTTTTGAATAAGTAGCAACTGAAAAACTTCGTACTCACCAACTGTATCGCGGTGGATGACGTAGCTACCGTGGTCAAACGCCCGGAATTGATAAGTGGTTTCTCCAGTCACCTGCTCATAAGTAGGCACAAACCGATAGTCTGACCAATACCGTAATTCCTGCTGATGAAATATGAAAAAAGGGTGCTGATAGTCAGTAGAGAAGTCGGAAAAGGTGAGTGAGTCTAGCGATGTTAAGGTGCGACGAATGCGCTGGGATTCATCATCGAGCTGATTAAGGCTGTAGGTAACATTTTGTTGAACATCCTGAAAGTACAGCTTTTCACTTCTAAAACTACTAATAAAGAATATGCGTAGTATCAGCGCTAACAGTAACGCAATACCAGCAATAAACAGCGAAAGGTTTTTGACTGTAAAATTATACACCGCAACTTCGTGGTCTATTCAGGAAACGAACCATATTGGGTCAATACTGCCAAAGTACAAAAGCCCAGCCAAAATACGCCAGACTCACAAAAAACATTGTTTTACGCTAAATAATTTCTCAACAGAAAACGGCGTCGGTTTTGCATCACGAAACCCAAAATTATATCTTACAGTTATACACCTACTATTGATGATATGCTTATCTATCGCTTTTTCCTTTTGTTTATCTGTGCCAGCCTCGTCACCCTTACCTCATGCAGTGAAGATGATTCAGTAGCTGAGCCCGTCGAGTTGCGTCAGGCGATGCTAGGTACTTGGGTACTTGCTGAAAGTTCAGCAGACGACATAACCAGGCTCAAGTACTGGGGGCTTGATCGTTGGGCAATTACTAATTTTAATACCACTACCGGGGAGGTCATCTTTCACCACGGGGGAACCTATACCCTTAGCGGTAACGAGTACACTGAAACTATTACATTTGCTGCGGAAGGTACACAAGACTTAATCGGCACTACGTATAGTTTTGAAATTGAGATACAAGGTAATACCTTCACCCAGCGTGGTACTGACAATACCTTTAATGAACAATGGATACGGTCGCAATAAGGCAGATGTAAAGAGTACTGTTTTTTATCTTTCGTGTAGTTGCTTTTGTTCAGTTTAGTCTATGATCATCCTGACCCCTCGGTTTGTCAAACTAATAACCTTTGGATTTGCCCGGGCAATTACCCTATTTCCGTTTGTCTTTATCACGCGGGCGGATGATAGAGCAAATGCCCGACTGATAAATCATGAGCGAATACATTTACGGCAACAGTTAGAGCTTTTTGTAATCCCGTTTTATCTGCTGTACTTAGGAGAGTACGCGGCACGCAGACTAAGAGGTAATAATCATTGGCAAGCTTATCGCGCCATTAGCTTTGAACGAGAGGCCTTCGACTGCGAGCAGCAATTAGACTACCTAGCTTTTCGTCCGGTTTTTGCCTTCTGGAAGTATTTGTACGTTGATAGTTAGAGGGGTTGATGGTGTGGGATGTAGGAGTGATTTCTAGGAATATTTTTGAAATCTCATTATTACCGGAGTAGTCTAGCTTTTTTACCCCAAAAATTACTACCCGCTTTTACTCCAAACTATGCTTACAAATAATGAGAAGTGGTTTTGTGCACTCGGAAGGATTCGAACCCTCAACCCCCAGAGCCGAAATCTGGTATTCTATCCAGTTGAACTACGAGTGCGGTGTACAGCTTGGCTGCAAAGGACTGCAAATCTAAGAGAAAAATATCAATATTAAAACGATTGATAGATTACGAATAATAAAACCGCCTCCTACAACCGGGGCGGTTTTACTATAGTAATGAGCAGGTCGACTTAGCTAAATACTTTTTCCTGAGTATGATCCTCCACTATATCAGGATAAGCCCGCATTTTGTGCTCGCCGATGTCCAGACCCTCGATTTCTTCTTCAGCCGATACCCGTAGACCCAGTGTAGCTTTAAGCACATAGAAGATGAGTAAGGCCGAAACAAAGCAGAACACGCCAATAACGGCTACGCCGATCAACTGGCTAATAAACTGGGCGCCACTCGCTAGTGACCCAAAAATACCAACAGCTAATGTTCCCCAAATACCACAAACCAGGTGTACCGAAATAGCACCTACTGGATCGTCCAGTTTCACGCGGTCAAAGAATACTACGGCTAATACGACTAACGCCCCAGCGATGAGACCAATTACAATAGAATCAATTACACCCATCTGGTCAGCTCCGGCGGTGATACCAACTAGTCCGCCTAAAATACCGTTGAGCACCATTGAGAGATCATTGGAACGAACAACAATTAGAGAGGTAAACAAGGCACCAATAGCACCAGCCGCTGCTGCCAACGAAGTAGTCACAAATACTAATGATACCAAACCGGGATCAGCACTGAGGA
This sequence comes from Bacteroidota bacterium, assembly GCA_039198955.1. GTDB lineage: Bacteria > Bacteroidota > Bacteroidia > Cytophagales > Cyclobacteriaceae > Tunicatimonas. The sequence goes on from JBCCTI010000016.1 coordinate 66,454, forward strand.
CTGAGCCACCGTTAAAACCGTACCAGCCAAACCACAGTAAAAATACCCCGATGGTAGCTAGTGGCATACTGTGACCCGGAATTGGGCGAATCTTACCATCAATATACTTACCTAAGCGGGCACCGAGCAGCATAACGCCCACTAAGGCACCCCAACCACCTACGGAGTGAACCAAGGTCGACCCAGCAAAGTCATAGAAAGGAGTTTCCATCGTTTGCAAAAAGCCACCGCCCCACTTCCACATGCCTACAATCGGGTACACTAACCCAACGTAGATAACGGTGAAAATCAGGAAGCTATTCAGCTTAATCCGCTCGGCAACAGCCCCGGAAACAATGGTAGCCGCCGTAGCGGCAAACATAGCCTGAAAGATGAATTCTGTCCAGTAGGTGTAGCCTTCGTTATATTCACCACTGTCAGATCCAGCCGGCAGTTCCAAACCAAACCCGGCAAAGCCAAAGAAGCCACCGGCAAAGTCTCCACCGGGATACATTAAGTTAAAACCCCAAAGGCAGTACGTAAGTATCCCAATAGGCAAAATTGTTGCGTTTTTGAACAGTATATTCACGGTGTTTTTTGACTGGGTGAGCCCTGATTCCAGCGAGGCAAATCCCAAGTGCATGATAAAGACTAGGACGGTCGCTATCATCATCCATAAATTGTTCGTAGTGAAGATTCCTTCCATAAGTTACAGTAGATTTTTAGTAGAATATTTTCTTGAATTGATGTTTGGTTGATAGTACTTGGGTAGTGGTTTTTGGGTGCTATGGCGTTCAAGTTGTAGGTTCAAAAGTTACAGGTTAAAAGGTTACAAGTCTGAAAGTTGTCTGTACCCAAACCTGTAACTTCGTTTTTTAATTTCTTACTTATCCCTTATCAACTTTCAATTTCACCCTGCTAATTGATAGCATCGTGCCCCATTTCGCCCGTCCGAATGCGGTACACCTCTTCCAGATCAGTGACGAATATTCTACCGTCCCCTACTTTTTCGGTTTTGGCAGTAGCTAGTATAGTATCTACTGTTTTCTGGAGAAATTCTTCAGATACTATAATCTCCAGTTTAGTGCGGGGAATGTAACCTACGTCATAAGTAGTACCCCGGTAGGTACGGTATTCTTTTTCCAGGCCGTGCCCCTTTACATCGTAAAATGATAAAAAGGTAACTCCTGCATCGGCAAGGGCTTCCACCACCTGCTCGAATTTGGAAGTTCGGATAATGGCTTCAACTTTTTTCATAATATTATTGGGTATGATTAAAAGTGTGCGAAAGATTAGTTTGGAAGGGGGCGAATAGGCAGTTTATTGTGCAAATAAATATATCATGAACATCTAAATACGGTATTAAAACAATGAATGACAAGCCAATTTGCAAAAAAAGTAGATTTTTGATATAAAGCCGTTAACAAATTGTTAGTTTTGCTTTGATTATCATAATGGTTACCACTATTCCTTAGATTATTAACTTATTCTGATGATGAACTTGGGAGTATCTGTATCTTTAGAATTTTCTGGATAGATCGGTAGGTAGAATAAAAAATAAACATCTTAAACGATTTCGGGATATCGACCGTTCTCATGGTATCTTTTACCTAAGTAAACCATGCAGTACTTTCAGCTATTGACCAACTTATCTTTCTGGATATTATTGGCACTGAGCGTCTTCACTGGTCTGTCTCAGACAGTCAGTGGGCAGGGGGTTACCGTAGCCAAGCTAAAGTACGAAGGCGGGGGCGACTGGTATGCCAACAAAACAGCATTACCTAACCTGATTGATTTTTGCAATAGTAATCTTAATACCAACCTGACGCTGGAAGAAGAGGTAGTTGATGTAGGGAGTCCTGAGATTTTTCTTTATCCCTACGTGTATATGACGGGGCACGGTAATATAGTACTTACCGAAGATGAGGCTGAAAACCTTCGGAAATACCTAGTTTCGGGTGGGTTTCTGCACGTAGACGATAACTACGGTCTGGATGAATTTATTAGGCTGGAGATGAAAAAAGTGTTTCCCGAGTTAGAGTTTGTTGAGTTACCCGCCGAACACTCAATTTATCATCAAAAGTATGACTTCCCGAAGGGGTTGCCTAAAATCCATGAGCACGATGGCAAGCCTGCCCAAGGGTTTGGCCTAATATACGAAGGACGACTGGTATGTTTCTACTCTTACGAAAGCGATTTGGGCAATGGTTGGGAAGACCAGCGTATCCATAACGACCCCGAAGAAAAGCGGCAGCAAGCCCTAAAGATGGGGGCAAATATCATTACCTTTGCCTTCACTCAGGTAGAATAAGCAACAAGGTTGATAGAACTTCTCGATGGGCTTTATTGTTGAGTTCAACTAACAGGAGTTTCTGTGAACAAATCTGTTGAATAGACACTTATCAATAGTACAGAATTTATATATTTGCCTAATTCATTTACCACTAAAATCATCTATCCGTGATTATCATCGCTTTCTTCATTGCACACTGGTACTTATCACTATTCTTCCAGACCTTTTTCCTGCACCGTTATGCCGCCCATAAAATGTTTACTATGGGACCAATATCGGAAAAGGTATTCTATATCTTAACCTGGTTGACCCAAGGATCATCTTATTTGAGTCCTCGGGCGTACGCCGTGTTGCACCGGATGCACCATGCCTACAGTGATACCCCGAACGATCCTCACTCACCGCATCACACTGAAAACTTGTTCACGATGATGTGGGAAACTAAGAATATCTACAATGATATTCTAGATTACGATGTGAAACCTGAAGCCCGTTTTACGAAAGACTTACCCGATTGGGCCGCTTTTGACAAGTTTGCCGATCTGTGGTACATACGGGTAGGCTGGGGAGTGCTGTACAGCTTGTTCTACATCTGGGCTATCTCTATTGCCGAACTACCTGGAACTCACTGGTGGATGTACAGCTTGCTGCCTTTGCACTACCTGATGGGGCCGGTTCACGGGGCAATTGTTAACTGGTGTGGCCACAAGTATGGTTACTCTAACTTCGACAATAACGATGAATCTAAGAACACCTTAGTGTTTGATTTTCTGATGCTGGGTGAGTTATTTCAGAATAACCATCACAAGCTGCCTAAGCGACAGGATTTTGCTGCCCGCTGGTTTGAAATTGATCCAACGTATCCGGTCATGAAGGTGTTGGAGTCACTGAAAGTTATCAAAATAAGAAAACTGAAACGGGCGTAATTCTACCCCATAGATACGAAGGCTAGCTTTTTGCTAGCTTTCTTTTTATCTAAAAAAACTAAAAATTTAGTTAAAAAACTAAAATAATAGTTGTTAAACTAAATTATTCGTTTTATCTTGAACGAAATCATCAAATCGTTTCGTATCATGAATAGTAAGAAAACTAAAAAAGCTGATCTGGAGCGCCGTCGTTTGTATCATTTTACTATCGGGTTAATCATGTCGGTTTCCGTAGTAGTCGTTGCCTTTGAGTGGCGTTCGCCGGTGGGGATTATTGAACTTCCCGAACCAACCGAAGTTATTGATGAAGTGCTTCCTCCCATCAAAAGCACAGTTCAGGAGCCACCCAAGCCCAAAGTGCAGCCAGTAATTATTCCGGTAGATGACGAAGAAGAAATAGAAGATGTTATTGATATTATTCTTGATGTAGATATAAGTGACCCAACTCCCGATTTTACTAAGATTGATGAACCCGAAGAGGAAGAAACCGATGAAGTTCACCTCATTGTAGAAGAAGAACCTTCCTTTCCGGGCGGTGAGCGAGCTTTCTATCAGTACGTGGGCCAGAACCTAAAGTATCCCAAACTGGCGGTTCGGCAGGGAATTGACGGAAAGGTTTTCGTGCAGTTCGTGGTCAACAAAGACGGTTCGCTGACTGATGTTCAGGTAATTAAAGGAATAGGGGGTGGCTGCGATGAGGAAGCCCTGCGGGTGCTAAAATCATCACCTCGCTGGAATCCCGGCAAGCAACGGGGCCAACCCGTGCGGGTACGAATGGTACTACCAATTACCTTCCGTCTACAATGAGCAATGAACAATTGAAAAGGGATATGACAATGAAAAATAAAAGTAACTTCAGCAATCAGCAATCAGCAATCAGCAATTGAACAATTAACAAGATGAAAGAACTAACCAAAGCCGAAGAGCAGGTTATGCAGATTTTGTGGAAAATCAGAAAAGGGTTTGTCAAAGATATTCTGGCTAAAATGGAAGAGCCTAAGCCCGCTTACAACACGGTTTCTACCATCGTTCGAATTTTGGAAAAGAAAGGGTTTGTGGGCTATACCGCTTACGGAAAAACCCATGAATACTATCCGCTAATTGATAAGAAAACCTACAGCAGTTTCTTTCTGAAGAACTTTCTGGGAAGCTACTTCGGCGGCTCATTTCCCAAGCTGGTTTCCTTTTTCGCCCAGGAAAATGATATGGATATCCGCGAATTTGAGCAACTGATGAAGTACGTAGAGGATGATTTGAAGGACGATAAGGATAATCTGGATCAATCAGAAAAGTAGAGAGACTATGGGCTGGTTCAAGAAAAATCCTATCGTACTGATTCCGCTAGCGTTGCTATTGGCTTTTCTGCTATTGCCTCTGCTGGATAACCCCCCTAGGCCAAAAACTAAACAGGCTTCATTGATCCCCAAACCAAATTCCAGCACTGGTTTTCTGGATTACGATTTACTGCCCGAAGAACTAAAGCAGCGGATGGAAGAACTCGTAAAAAATGATTCAGCCCATAACTACTTCTTCTACTATTTTTTTGAGACCGATGACATTAACCGACACTATTTTCTGGACGATGACCCCACCAATATGATCCTCGTGTCTCAGCCGGTAACCAATTCGGAAGCACTACATTTGGTAGAAGAAAGATTGCTAGGAGTAACCAGTTTCAATCGAGCCGAGCATCCTGACTATTGGGAAAATGCCCGCTCAGGGGATAAAGAAAAGTGGGATTTTCATAGTCAAGTAGTTAACTACGTCTCCTCTGAATACGAAGCTGATTTTAGGCAGTTGCGCGTGGGTATTATTAAGGATACTGCTAATTATTTCGTGGTTCACGAAAATGAAATGGCTCACGATACTAAAACCTACAACCTAACTGAAGTAGATATTTCACCTAAACCGATACGAGGGGAAAACTACTTTCACAATGCGTTGAAAAAGTACCTGAAAGACCAACTGGTGTACTTTCAGTTTTACGATATGGCCGGGGTGGTGCTTGCGGAGTTCACTGTTGGTGGAAAAGCCGGCTCGCCTCAGGTTGTAGAAGGGTTTAGTACCCGCGAAACTGAACGGGACGAAGCTTATAAACTAGACGGACTAATCGTAAAAGCTCTGAACAATCTGAAAGTTCGCTGGCAATCGGGTCAGAAAGATGGAAAATCGGTGAATACGCGGGTGGCGATGCAGTTTGATTTTTCCTTTGACGAACAAGGAAACTCGCAACTGCGTTTCTCCGAGCTTCGTCCGGCAACCAAAACATTTTGACTACAACAAATCTGATAGATATGAACACCATCGTCAATTACCTGCTGGAAGTCAGCATTTGCTGGGGAGTTTTTTACCTGTTCTACCACTTTCTGCTGACTAACCAAACTACGTATCAGTACAACCGATTTTATTTACTGTCCGCTTCACTTTTGGGAGTTGTGCTTCCTTTACTGGAAATTCCATTGGGTACTACAACTTCTAATGTAGTGAATCCATCGGCTATTTGGCTCGATCCATTTCTTGCCCTAGATGCCCCAACCGCAGCCAAAACTACATTTCAATGGCGGTGGGATTACTTTTTTGGAATTATCTATGGGTTGGGAGCCGCCGGAGTAGCTGGTTATTACTTTCAGCAATTCTCCAGTGTAGTGAAAGCTATTCGTCGCAGTCGGCTTCATTCGCTCAATTCAGAAGATTACCGGTTACTTCATACTGAGGGCAAATTCCCCACATCTTCATTTTTTCAATTTTTGCTGTGGGACAATACTCAGACATTATCAGCCGCCGAAACCCAGCAGATCATGGCACACGAAGAAACCCACATTCGGCAAAAGCATAGTTACGACATTAGCTACTTTACCTTACTAAAGATCGTATTCTGGTTTCACCCATTGGTCTATCTCTTGGAGCGGGCCTTGGTAGAAAATCACGAATTCGCGGCGGATGCCGGGGCACTGCAGCACCCTACGGCCGACCGTCAAACTTACTCCCGTTTGTTAGCGAAGCAATCCATGGCCAGCTTGCAGTGGACGGTGGTAAACCATTTTTATAAATCCAAAACCTTAAAACGTATTAAAATGATGGAAAAGAATAATAACATCCGATGGTACCGCTACGCCTTAGTTGTTCCGGTCATAGCCACTTTATTTCTGGTTTTCTCCTGTCAACCCGACACTGAAGAACTAGAGCAGCAAGCTATTGCGGAGTCGTATGAAGAGGTGCAGGCTCAAATTGGAGAATCAGGAGAGCAGATAAATACCTTAATTAAGAAGTATTATGAAAATCAGGGGCACTTTGCTGATGAAGTGCATGAAGAGCGCCGAAAGTTAAGTAATCCAGAATCAGGATCTTTACAGGAATTACAGCTTACCGTGTTTAAGAAAATTGCTTCTAGTGGTGACTATAACAATTTTAAGAATCTACTTGAGCGACAGGAATCTTTGCACAAGAAACTAATGGGATTACCTGATGCTGATGGAGTATTCACTGTAGTGGAAAATCAGCCTGAGCCAACAGAAGGGATGAGAGCGTTTTATAAATACGTGGGAGATAATATGAGATACCCCACTCAAGCCCGCCGAATGGGTATTGAAGGAAAAGTATTTGTGCAGTTTGTGGTTAACGAGTACGGTGAACTCACGGATTTCCAAGCCCTGAAGGGAATTGGCGCCGGATGCGACGATGAAGCGATTCGTGTACTACAAGGTGCCCCGGCTTGGAACCCCGGCACTACCGATGGTAAACCCGTTCCAGTCCGAATGGTAATGCCTATCACTTTCAAGCTTGATGATGGAGTTGATAACACCGATAAATCTATTAGTGCAGTGGAGAAAGATGAGTCTACCAAGAAGCTAGACGAGATGGTGGTGGTAGGCTATGAAAAGAAGAATTAAGTTTGTTAGATAGGCAAAGGGCACTGAATTAGTTACATTACTCTAGGTAAAACGGTAAACTATGCAGTGCTCTTTATTATTCTTTCCGTTGTCTTTATTCATTCTCTTGTATCAGTCCAAAGCCAATGATCTATCTGCTCAAACTAATGAGCAATCTCTCGAAGAGATAAAGGCACAGTATGATAGCGTAGCCCAGAAAATCGATATTATAACTCACCGCTATCTGGATAAACGCTACCATCCTAAACAGCCAACTGATTCAGCGATGCTGGTTAGAAGAAACCAATCGTTACCTCGCCTGCCTGATAAAGATCGATTTACCGACCGAACGCTGTATAAATTGCACGAGCTTGCTTCGGATCAAGATTATCAGGTTTTAATAGGTCTGGTTGAGCGGCGAAACGTCTTACTTAAGAAATGGCGAGCATTATCAGGTTCAGACCTATATTTATAGGTGATGATGGATTACAACCCGAACCCAGAGGCGGGATGATAACTTTTTGGGAGTATGTTATTAGTAATCTTCAATATCCTGACTCAGCTCGCCAGCAGAAAGTAGAAGGAAAAGTATTTGTGAAGTTTTTAGTAGAAACCGACGGTTCTTTGACTGAGCTAGAGGCGATAAAAGGTATTGGATATGGCTGTGATGAAGAAGCTATTCGGTTGGTTAAACAATCCTCTCCATGGTACCCCGGCACCCAAGGTGGTAAACTGGTAGAAGTGCGTATGGTACTACCTATTAGTTTTAGGTTGGATAACCAATAGAGTATAAAACGAAACCACTATTAAGCTCTGATTTCTCTAAAAGGCATATACACATATTGTTTACAGATGTTTGCGAGGGTCACGATGCTGATGTAGTACTCGTACTATTCGAATTCGATCTGGTAGTATTCGGTAAAACACAATATGTTTTGCTTTTGGGAAGCTACGTAATCCTGTCCGAATCTCATCACGACTCACTCCCATTTCAGGATAATCCACTAATTGATCAAACAGGGATTCCAGAGCTAGAAGGTATTCTTCGGCTCGATGAACTCCATATTGATTATCAAGATAATCGAAAATATCTTCTAGGTCATGGTCAGCAGCGGGCGAGAGTTCGTAAAACTGAATCTCTGCCATTATTTTTTCGCATTTTTCTTAGCAGCAATAATATCTCGCACAGATCGGTTGCTAGCCAGACCTTCCCAGCCTTCATCAATTGCTGCTTTTAATTCATTTGCGATCTTAGCACGATATAGCTGATGGTATCGCAAGGCTTCGCGTACAACTTCTGCTGCATTCTGGTAATCCCCAGATTCAATTTGTTCCGCAATATATCCTTCTTGTTGCTTAGTTAAACTGATATTCATAGTGTGAATATTTAGACAAAAGATACAAAATATGTCTATATTTAGCAAATATAGACTACAAAAATTATTCTTCGTGGCTAACTATTCCACTCCCTGCGAGATGCCTCGCTTCTGTAAGCGGCCTTCGGGTACACCGAATAGCTTCTGCATTTTGCTCTTTATAGTTCCAGTGCAAATCAGAATGAGGTAATCATCTTCGGCAATAGTTACGCCGGCAGATGGGTTTTTCTTAAGTAGGCGACTTCCGTTCGCTTGTTTTTTGTTGATACCGACCAGTACGCAATCGTGGTCTTTCTTTAGAGAAATAAAAGCGTCCAGATAATCCTGGTTTAAATAGGGGTTCTGTTCAGTGACGCGATACTCTAACAGATCATAATCCTCGCCTTCCAAAGCGGAAGTCATCAACGATTCGGCCATCATCGCCACATCAGGTTCAAAGGTGTAGCTAGCCACTAAGCGGGAAGCAATTTCAGTTTTGGAAACCACGTAGCGCACACCCGTAGCTGCAAATGTTTCTTTCAGGCTAGGATTGTCAAGGGAAACGACGTAGTTCAGGTCGGGGTAGGTCTTCTTTAAGTTAATCAGATAGATCAGCACCTCAGTGTCATCTGAGAAATTGATAAATACCGTAGCCGACTCCCGGATATTAGCTTTCTCGAGGGCTTCTACGTTGCTGTAATCGGTAAATAGGGCAAATACTGATTTGCTATCGAAGGCCTCATGGATGAGGTCGATCTCACTTTTATCATCGCAGATGACAGCTACCCGTTGTCCCGAGTGGACAACTTCCTCTACCACTTCTTTACCAAATTTGTCCCAGCCGATAACCAAAATATGGTTGGTAAATTTTGTTCCCAAAAGTCCTAAACGTTTTTTTTCCAAATATACTGAAACCTGCGTAGTTAGCTGACTGATAAGATAGCCTAGAATACTGACACTGCCGACAATGAATAGTAACCCAATGAATTTGCCTACTCCAGTGGTAGGGTAATAATCGCCGTAGCCAACGGTTGAGAGAGTAACAATAGTATACCAATAGGCATCGTTAAGCTCGGTAATATTGGCGTCTTCTTGATCGTGTTCCACCCAATAGAGTAGATAGGTCACTAATAAATAAGCGGCTAAAGCCAGTCCTACGTAATATAAATTTTTCCGCTGCTGACTAGTCATTACGAGACTTTTTCTCCTTCCGGATACGTGAAAATATCGGCATAAGCATCGCTTTCGTTCTTTTTGCGCCTAGTAGCGGGGGCATCGTATACGACTAGCAGTGCCCCATCTTCGGTCAAGGTAAGCCCTTCGGCTTTGTCTTTACCGTACTCGGTCTTGTGCCCTAGTGTGACATTGGCTAAGCGCTCAATCTCATCGTTGTACAAAATAGATTCTTTGGTGTCGGGTAAGCCGTTTACAATGCGGTACAGGGCGATGGTACCGTCGCAGTCCATGGTGGGGCCCGCTAAAATCAGTAAGTCATCTTTGGCAACGGCTAGTTCGCGAATGCCCATGCCGTGCAGATGTACAAAGTGCTTACGGTAGCGTTGTTTATGCTTCCCTATTTTCTGGAGCTTCAGCTTTTTTTTACCCTTTTGCTTCACTTGAATCTCCAGAATGATCGCCCAACCGCGAAGCACCGGACCGCGTAAGCCCAGAAAAATGCGTTTGCCCATTACGGCAATGCCCTCAATATCCAGTCCGTTATCTTTTCCTGGAATATTCATGAAGTGGGCAAAGTGCTTATCCTCTTTCAGGTAATTAGACAGTTGACTACTACTTTGCTTTGCTTTGAGTTTAGCCGCAGTTAGTTTTTGGTCGGGATTATCCGGGTTAGTACAAGATTTATGCAATGTGTATTCTCCAGTTTCCGGGTCTTCCAGCACCGGAATGCGGGCAATGGTGTAGCGGTTAGGATCAATCTTGAGTTTACCTAGCCGCTTAATTCTCCTTTTTACCGACTCTTCCCGGTCATCGGGCTTGTCGCGCTTACTGCTGTGCGAACCAGCGATCCAGATATATTTACCGTCGTAAGCCAGTCCTTCAATATCCATTTCGTCTTTTCCGGCGGGTAAATCAATATAGTCAGTTAGGCAAAAGCTTTGGTGTTTCTTATAGGTACTTCTCACCCGTTTCAAACGTTCCAGGCTGTAGCCTTCATCAAAAGCCAGCCACAGGTAATCGCCCGTGCGGACTACTGACGAAAGCTCTTCCCGGATTTTATCATCGATATCGTGCAGCGAATCATCTAGAACCAATAAACGTCGGTGCGATTTTTTATAAGACATAGCTAAGATTTGACGCGCTCAGGATTATCCGCTACAAAGGCTTTCCAGCTTTTGTTATGCCGAATAGGCGAAGATTTTTGGTAGTGATGACAAAGGGCAACCGCCAAAGCGTCGGTAGCGTCGTTAAGCTGATTGGTCTTCAGTAGTGGGTCATTGATTTCTAGTAAGCTGCTGAGCATTTTAGAAACCTGTTCTTTGGAAGCGTTTCCGTTACCAGTTACCGACTGTTTTACCTTTCGCGGGGCGTACTCAGTTACGGGGATTTGCCGACTGAGAGCTGCCGCCATGGCTACTCCCTGCGCCCGTCCTAGCTTCAGCATTGACTGTACATTTTTACTGTAAAATGGTGCTTCCAGCGCCATCTCGTCAGGATGATACTCATCAATTAGCCCGGTAATCCGATCAAAAATCTTTTGTAGCTTAATTTGATACTGCGAATACTTCCGGAGATGAATAATGCCGTATTGTAGTAGTTTAATTGCACTAGGGCGGGGGGGGCAACTGTGGATACAAATCATGCCGTAGCCCATCTCATTCGTTCCCGGGTCAATGCCCAGGATGATTTTTTCGCTAGGGGTCTGCCGGGCGGCGGTTAGTTTATTCTTGGTCATCCTGGGTTAAATATAGATATTATGTTTTAGAGATATGAAACATGAAATAAGAAATGTGCGGCGGAAGTGCTAAGAAGGAAAGGTGTAAGCCAGTAACAGTAGTATAAAATAATCATCCACTCCCGTATTTTATCACTCATTTTTTCATCGCAGTAGTTAACGCTTAACATTCATCGGCTCGCTATTTTTTCTACCTTTGCCACTATCATCTATGGAGATTGTTTTCACTATTTCTGTGCTTTTTTACTGCTTGCTAGTAGTGCGGTTTAATTACTACTGGTTACAAATTCCTACATTCCGCCCCCAACCAACCATGCCTTCTGAACGACCTCTGCGTATATCAATAATAATTCCAGTACGCAATGAAGCACAACATATTGTGCGGTTACTTCAGGATCTAGAGCAGCAGCGGCTCAGTGAAGAGCAACTTCTCCAAAAAAAAAACTGGGAGGTGATTGTGGTGGATGACGCTTCTGAAGATGAAACCGCTACTTTGGTGCAGCATTTTTCCACCAAAGCAGAATTATCGCTTACCTTACTCTCATCAGATGCTGAAGAAAAAGATCGTTCACCCAAGAAAAAGGCTATCTGGAAAGGTGTTCAATCCTCGCAGGGTGACTACATTATTACTACTGACGGCGATTGCCGGGTGGGGCCTTACTGGCTACTGACCTGGTTACAGTTTTTTCAGCAGCACCGTCCGGCCTTGGTTGCCGGCGGCGTTACCTTCTATCAGGAGAAGTCCTGGTTTCAGCAGCTGCAAACAATAGAGTTTGCTAGTTTGATTGGGATGAGTGCTGCTAGTATTCAGGCAGGGCAACCTTTAACTTGTAACGGGGCCAATCTGGGTTTTTCCCGGGAGGCATTTCAGCGGGTAGGTGGGTATCAGGGGCACTGGCATGTTCCCTCCGGTGACGACGAATTTTTGCTTCACGCCATTTTCAAACATTTTCCCGAAAAAGTAGCGTTTCTTAAAAGCCCAGAGGCTGTCGTAAGTACCTACGCTAAAAAAACATTAGTATCTTTTATTCAGCAGCGAAAGCGTTGGGCTGGCAAATGGAAATTACACCGCGAAACCCAGGTTATATTGTTATCGCTACTGGTCTTTACTTTTCACCTGTGCTTTCTGGTGGGCTTGATTTACTTTGTGATGTGGGCCAGGTTAGACTACTGGCTGGCGGGATTGTTACTTCTAAAAGTAGGGGTAGAGTGGTTTTTTCTGAAATCGGTTCTACGGTTTCTGAAGAAAAAGAGTAATCTTGTAAATCTTTTGCCGATGCAACTGCTCTATTCGGCATATTTTATACTAATTGGACTTATTGCGAGTGGAGGTGGGTATACCTGGAAAGACCGAAAACATCAGCACCATGACTGACCGGGAATTTGACGTATTGGATGAATTATACTTTGTTGTTTCTTTTGAGGAACTTCGGGAAGCGGTCGGTATGTCAGAACCGGACTTGCGCGAGGTACTAAATAATTTGTTGAAGAAAAGCTGGATTCGTTGTTATCAGAATCATTCAGAAGAATTACTCTCTCATGAAGTTGATTTCGACAGATATTATCAGCAGTATTACTACTTAGCCACTAAAGCTGGATTATTGGCCCACAATGGTCGATAGATAAGTGTTTATCGTTAAATCGCTGGTTATTGATTACCGAAGGGGCACTGGTCAAATTTTCCAACAATTTCTATTTTTAAGCGTCTATCTTCGGACTTCCGACTTCTAATTTCTACGGAGCAACTTCTAAATTTCGGACTGTTTTACAAGTTATAATTTCCTAATTTCCAACCTCTAACTTCTAATCTCCAACTTCAGTCATTCAACGCTTCATTATCAAGTAAATCATGATCCTCGACCGTACCATACCGCCCCCTTCCCAGCCCATCAATCGGGTTCAATTAGCTGAGGCGAAGACGCATTATCTATCGAATGGTGTCCCCGTTCACTATATCAATGCTGGAAAAGAACCTGTAGTAGGTATTGAGCTACTGTTACCTCTCGCCGGGATCAAACATGAGGTGCAGCCTGGCACGGGCTTTTTTACTGTAAAGATGCTGATCGAGGGCACTCAGCGACGCACGGCTTACGCCATATCTAATTTTGTAGATTCTTACGGGGCTTTCTTACAGCTCAACCCGGGACTAGATTATGCTTCAATTGAGATCTATACCCTAAAGAAGTACACCGACGTTTTACTGTCACTACTAGTAGAGCTACTGACTGATGCTACCTTTCCCACTGATGAGCTAGAAAAACTGAAGGCTATTCAGACTCAGAAAATCCGGGTTAGTAACGAGAAAACTAGTGTAGTGGCTTCCAAAAAGATGCGGTCAGTATTATTTGGAGGGGATCAAGCTTATGGAAAAAGTTTGACAGAAGAGCGGGTGGCTACAGTAAATCAGGCCGCGCTGATAGACTGTTACCAAACCCGGGTTTCAGCAAATTGGGAAATTGTAGCTTCTGGGCAAGTTGATGACGAGGTTCTCGGTTTACTGGAGAAGCACATCGGCACGCTAACCGCCGATCGGCAGAAACCTGTCTCTCAAACGGGAGTATGGAATCATCTTTCTCAAGATAAAAAACATCTGGAACCGCGCTCCGAGAGCTTACAATCTTCCATTCGGGTAGGAATGCCGCTGTTTACCAAAGATCATCCTGATGCCATGCTGATGCGGGTGCTCAATACGGTGTTGGGTGGGTATTTTGGTTCCCGTCTGATGAAGAACATTCGGGAAGAAAAAGGTTTGACCTACGGTATTTACTCTAGTGTAGTGAACCTGCAGGAAGCGGGATATTTAGTAATTGGCACTGATGTGAAGAAAGAGCATACGCAAGCCGCCTTAACTGAGATTTACCGAGAAATAGCTACTTTACGCGATAGACCCATCGATAGTAATGAGCTAAATACAGTAAAAAACTACATGGCGGGAAGATTACTCACTTCCGTTGATACCCCCTTTGCTTTAGCCGAAAAATTCAAGAGTATCTATCTATATAACTTGAACTACGCTTATTTTCAGGAATATCTGAAGGTGCTTCATGAAGCACAAGCAGGATCCATTCAAGCCCTAGCTCAGCAGTATTTTCGGGAAGAAAACTGGTTTGAAGTAGTCGTGGGAAGCTATTTGTGAACAGTTAGTGCAATGGTGGCACAGGGAATATTTAAAGAATTCGCCAAATACAACTCTTTGAATTTGGTGGTCAGGCTGCCAAATTCCTTACCTTCCCTTACTTTGTAGAGAATCTCCCTGGCAAAATACCCTTATCCTAGTTTTCCGAACAGCCGTTTCATTTTATTACACTTGCTTAGGGGTAGGGTAAAACTGGATATTCTTATTGTACGCTTTTTTTGAATTATTTTTGAAATAGCTACTTGTGAAGAGTACTAGTTTTATGATTCAAAAACAGGTGAAAAAGCAATGATGCAAAGCCAAAAAGCCGTATTTGACCCACAGCAGTCGCCCGGGAGTAAAAAGAGTGTGGAGGTAGAGATAGCCGATTTGCGAAAGATAACCGAGGTGGTAAAGAACCGCTATGGCTACGACTTCTCTGATTATGCAAAGTCTTCTTTCCGAAGACGGATACAGCGGATTATTGAGATGTTTCAGTTCACTTCTACCCAGGAAGTTATCAGCAAGCTGGAAAACGATAACTCGTTTATTAACAACTTCTTAGCTGAGATCACGGTAAATGTAACTGAAATGTTCCGAGACCCCTCTTTCTGGCGAGAAGCCCGGGACCACATTGTGCCCAATCTTTTTCTGAACCACGACACCGTAAATATATGGCACGCGGGCTGCTCTTCGGGAGAAGAGGTCATGAGTATGTGTATCATGCTCAAAGAAATGGATATTCTCCACAAAGCAAATATTATTGCTACAGATATTGATAGGCCAATATTGGAGAAAGCTAAGCTGGGACGAGTCCCTATCAAGAACATGGCTCTCAATGAGAAAAATTACATCCGCTACCAAGGACAAGAAACGTTGAGTCATTACTACGAGGAGAAAGACGGAATGGCAATATTTGATCCCACCCTATTTGCTGGCGTATCCTACCGCAATTTTGACCTGGTGAAAGGCGAGGTTTTCAATAAATTCGACCTGATTCTTTGCCGAAATGTGATGATCTATTTTAACCAAAACTTACAAAATCGAGTATTGAAAAAGCTTCATGAGAGCTTGTTTAAGTACAGTTATCTGGCTATTGGCTCAAAAGAATCGTTGATCTGGTGCGAAATCGCTAGCAAGTTCATTATCGTTAATAACGAAGAAAAAGTTTACAAAAAAATCAAAGACTAGCAGGAGGTGTAATCCAGTTAGCTATGAGCAAATTTCAAGTCAATAATAGTTACAAAGCCGTATTAATCGGTGGTTCAGCCGGGAGTTTTCAAGGGGTGACCCGCATATTATCATCTATTCCGAAAGATTTCGCTTTGCCTATCATCATGTGTTTGCACCGCCTAAAGCACGTGCGGCACGGTTTTGAGGAGGCTTTGTCAATCAAGAGCTCCAAGCCAGTTACCGAGCCTTGCGATAAAGAAAGTATCAAGAAGGGAGGGGTCTATCTAGCACCTTCCAATTATCATATGTCTATTGAGTTAGGCAATACATTCTCCTTATCTACTGAGGCGGCAATAAATAATTCCCGTCCAGCGATTGATGTAACACTAGATACAGCCTCTTACACGTATCGCCAAAAATTAGTGGGGATTTTGCTTTCGGGGGCGAATAAAGACGGCGCCATGGGGATAAAGAGAATTAAAGACCGGGGGGGGCTAACGATTGTACAAGACCCTGAAGAATGTATGATTGATACTATGCCTACCGCCGCCATGAGTCTTACAGCTATTGACTATGTATTAAGAGTAGATCAGATCGTTGAGTTTCTACTTGAGTTAGATCAACAATACCGATAATATCATGCAAATTTCTATCAATATAATCAGGTGGGCGGTGATTACTGCTTTTGTCATAGCGGCTGGGGTAACTACCTACTTACTGTTTCAGTTGCCTGATCTCATGCCTCTGTATTCACCCGCCCTCGATTTATCATCAGTAGAGCAGCTAAATCCACTGTTGTATCAAGTATATGTGGCTGTGGGTGCAACAATCTTATTAGGCTTAGGGGCAATTACTATTATGGTTAATTCCAAAGGGCAGCAAAGTAATATCCAGGTAGCTGAGTTTCAGGTCTCTGAGCAAGAATTAACCGACTCTGATGAGACAACTAAAGAAAGTAAGGCAGACGAGTTTTATTTGGGGGATGCCGAAGAACTATTGTCATTGGAAACTGAAACAGGAGCTGTTTTTAGTCGGGCATTGTCCCAGGTATGTGAGACACTAGAAGCGAGTCAGGGGGCAGTGTATCAAATAGTTGAAGAAGAGGAGAATAAGGTGATAGAGCTGTTTGCTTCCTATGCGTACCACATTCCTGAAGGGGATACGCTCTCTTTTCGCTGGGGCGAGGGACTAATTGGGCAATCTGCCAAGGAGGGAAAGGTGCTCAATATAGATAATGTGCCCGAGGGATACATCCAGATATTTTCTGGATTGGGTAAAGCCACCCCTAAGCACTTATTGGTCTTGCCCATGAAGGAAGGCGAGGATATAGTGGGTATGGTAGAGCTATCGTCCTTCAAGCAGTTTCAGGAAAATCATATACTAGCCCTAGAACAGTACTTCGGAAAATTAGCACTAAAACTGTCAAATAATGACAATGTAAGTTTGGAAGCAGCTAAATCATAAAATATTTATTTGGTTGTTGCAATTTGCGGACAAGCCAAATAGAACCAATCCAGGTATTATTTCTAGTGGGAACAATAATTTGGTAAGAGGATATGCTGAAAAGAATTAAAGTCGGAAGTAAAATTACAGCATTAGTGCTATTGCTTACTACCTTGGCGGTAGTAGCGATTAGTGCTATTACTTATCATGTGGCTAAACAAATGCTAGAGAAGCAATATGCCGATAAGCTACGATCAGTTAACAGTTACAAGAAAAGTCAGATAGAAAACTACTTTCAGCAGATTACTTCTGAACTAGTACTGTTAAAAGTTGAACAGCAGGAAGGAGAAAGCGCAGAAGATAGCGACCCTGCTGATATATTTGGTTTAGATCTTATGAATACTGGGACCACCGATGAAATTGATATTGCTGAAAGTACGCCCACCGTTAATGCTGAACAAGTAAGTAACATACTATCCCGTGAGCCAAGTATTGCTAGTATCTCATTAGTATCGCTTCAAGGCGACATTCTGTTCACTAGTGGTGACGATAACCTCAATCAGCAGCCGGGAGAATCTTTTTACGACCCAGATGGCAAAACCATAGAAAAAGCCCGAGAAAACACATATACCAGCCGGATTTTTAAGGAAAATGACCAGTACTTTTCTTTGGTAGGGCAAGTGATAAACGATAGTAGTCAGTTAGCCATTGCCAAAATAAATGTATCGAAACTATTTGCCATTGTTCACGATTCTACCAACTTGGGTAGTTACGGCGAATCATTTTTGGTAGAAGCCACTGACGATAAGATAAGCTATATTAACGGAGCCCGGCTAACCGGTAGTGAGCCATTATCGCTTCAGGCTACTATAGGTGGTGAGGGTCAACAGGCCGCTCAGCGGGCGGTAGATGGAAGTATACCTAGTGGTTATATTCACGATACTGACTACCGAGGTGAATCTACCTTGGCGGCGTGGGATTATCTTCCTGTCCAGCAGTGGGGCATTGTCTCTAAAGTTAATCAAACAGCTCTCCATAACCAATTAAGTTCGCTACTATACCGCTCGCTTATAGCTGGAGGTATTTTATTACTGATAGCCTTAGCCATTTCGGTACTGCTTTCCCGGGTGCTAACATCAGCTTTGCTATCGTTGAAAGGTACGTTACAAATGCTAAGCGAAGGCATTTTGCCCGAACGGGTTGATAAAAAAAGTAATGACGAGGTTGGCCAGATGGCCGAAACCACTGCCAAAGTAGTAGATACCCTTCAGAAAACTGCTTCTTTTGCCCATCAAATAGGGGTAGGTAAACTAAACGCTTCATTTCAGCCAGTGAGCGAAAAAGATACCCTGGGAAATGCCTTAATCAATATGCGCGATAACATCCAGAACGCTGAAAAGCGGGATGACGAACGCAACTGGATTGTTACCGGGGTAGCCGAAATTGGGGAGATTCTTCGTTCCCACGATCAGATCGATAAGTTAGGCGATGCGGTAGTAGCGTATGTGTGCCAGAAGATTGGTGCCATCCAAGGAGCATTTTACGTGGTAAATGATGAAAGTGGTGATGGTAGCGATGCTGTAATTGAAATGAAGGCTAGCTACGCTTACAATAAGAAGAAGTATCTCCAAAATACATTCAAGTTCGCCGAAGGTTTGGTAGGGCAAGCGGCTATTGAGCAGGATACGCTGGTAAGAACGGAAATTCCCTACGATTATGTAACCGTTACTTCGGGGCTTTTGGGTGACCAACGACCGGAATCATTGTTGATTGTACCATTGATTGCCAATGAGCAGGTATACGGTGTTTTGGAGTTTGCCGCCTTCGAGAAGTTCAGTAGTCGGGACGTAAAATTTGTGGAAGAGATCAGTCTCATAACTGCCCGTACAGTTTTTAATATAAAAGTAAATGAAAGGACCCGAAAGCTACTGGAAGAATCTCAGGAGATGAGTAACGAGTTGCAGGAGCAGCAAGAAATCTTACAGCAGAACGCCGAAGAGATGCAGGCTACCCAAGAGGAATTACAACGAACAAATAAAGAACTCGAAGAGCAAATCCAAGAGGTAGAACGGACGCAGAACCGTATGACTTCGCTACTAGAAAATGCTTCGGAAGTAGTGACCATCTACGAAGAAAATCAATTGATCCGCTACATCAGTCCTTCAGTGCAGCGAATCTTGGGCTACACTCAGGAAGAGTTGATCGGGCACAGCGACATAGAGCATATTTTAGAAGAAGGACAAAAGACGTTTATGGATATGTTCTCGGCACTTATAAAGAATCCCCGGGAATCGGTCACTGTCCAGTATCTTTACAATACGAAAGACCGAGGCGAAGTGTGGGTAGAAACTACGGGGACAAATCTGTTAGATGATCCCGCCGTACAGGGAATCATACTAAACTCCCGAGATATTACTGAACGTAAGCGGGCTGAGCAAGAAGAGCGTATGCGAAGTAAGATGCAAGCCCTTTCTGAGAATTCCCCAGATTTGATTACGCGGGTAGATAAAGAGGGTACGTTCTTCTACATTAACCCGACTATTGAAACATATACCGGACAAGCTCCTTCCGAATTCTTAAATAAGCGGGTAGATGAGTCAAGCTTTGCCCCTTCGGTAGTAGATGAGTGGCTAAAAATACTGAACGAAGTTAGCGGATCTGAACAAACTGTTGCCAAGGAGATTGACTTTCCTTCTGAGTTAGGCGATCGGGTGATGAACGTAAACGCTATTCCTGAATTTGACGAGGAAGAGCATTTGGAGTCCGTGCTGGTGGTATCCCACGATATTACTGAACGCAAGCAGATTGAGCGGGAAATTCAGAACAAGAATAAAAAGATTAACGACAGTATTAATTACGCTCGTCGTATTCAGGGAGCTATTCTGCCGGATAATCAAATTATTAAGCAGGTATTTCCCGAGTCGTTTATCTATTACAAAGCCCGGGATGTTGTTAGTGGCGATTTCCCCTGGTTTATGCAGCGAGGCCAAGATACTTTTATTGCCGCGGTAGACTGTACCGGGCACGGAGTTCCCGGAGCACTTATCTCACTGATTGGTTACTTTCTACTCAACGATATAGTTCGTAGCCGGGGTATTTCTGATCCTGGTGAGATTTTAGACCAGCTAGACGATGGGGTAACTAAAACCCTTCGTCAAGATTCGGAAGATTCTCAGAGTAAAGATGGAATGGACATCGCGCTCTGTCGTATTCGCAAGAATGAGGTACAGTACGCTGGGGCTCATCGTCCGCTGTACTATATGAAAAAGGGCGAAATGGTTGAAATTAAAGGAGACAAATTCCCCATTGGTGGTGGGATCTATAAAAACCAAACCAATTTTACTACAACAACCATTAAAGCAGCTAAAGGTGATTCTATCTATTTCTGTTCCGATGGTTTCCCTGACCAGTTTGGTGGACCTAATAACCGCAAGTACGGACCTAAGCGCCTACGGGCTATGATTCAAGAACATCATCACAAGCCGATGAAGGAAGTTTGCCAGGTGCTTGGTTCTTCTTGGGAAGAGTGGCAGGGCCAAGAAAAACAGACCGACGACGTCTTGATGATAGGTATTAAGTTTTAAATTAAATTGATCGACAAATAATCTAAAATCTCACAGATTATGAAGTATGTGTATGACTTACACAAAACAATGCGGGATCAGAACCTCATCTTAGTATATGAGGGGGAATTTACGCAAGAAATCACCAAGTCCGTACTGGCTATGGCCGAACGCAACATGGATTCCATGGGCGAAGAATCTTCGGTGAAGCGAAAAGTATTTAACGTGATGGTAGAATGCCTTCAAAACATTGTAAAGCACGGCGAGGGGTACAAAGTAGAGAATGAATACGAATACAACGCTGTATTCATGATCGGTAAAAAAGGGGATGAGTACATCATTGCCTCGGGAAACCCTATGGAAAATGAAGACATAACTGATCTTCGCGAGCGGCTAGATAAAGTGAATGGCCTGGATAAAGACGGTCTCAAGCAGCTCTATAAAGACATCATTAAAAACACCACAATTTCGGAAAAAGGTGGTGCCGGATTGGGCTTTGTTGACATGGCCCGTAAGTCAGGCAGTAAGCTGGAGTACGACTTTGTGGAGATGGACGGTAACCGCTCGTTTTTTACATTGAAGACGACCATTATTCGTAGTTAAACCAAAGCAAAAATTCAATTTTAACCATCTTATTGTCATGGAAATTATACACTTAGAAGGAACAGAAGATACCCCCAAAATTATTCTAGATAAAAGCAATGGTATATTCGAGGTTTCTGGCCGCTCATTGCCCGAAGACTCAGCCGAATTTTATCAGCCAGTAATAGACTGGCTAAGTGCTTACGCCCAAGATCCAAACCCCAGCAGCGAGTTTGTATTTAAGTTAGAGTACTTTAATACCGCTTCTTCTAAACTTATTCTCGATGTGCTTTCTAAAATTGAAGAGGTAGAAGGGGCCAAAGTACACTGGTACTTTCACGAAGATGATGAAGACATGGAAGAGGCTGGGGAAGAGTTCTCAGAGTTGGTCGAGGTATCTTTCGAGTTCAGTACCTACTAAATTCAGTTTCTCCCAAAAATATCAGCACACTTTCGGTGCTGGCTAATTATTTTTCTGCTATCCAACTGTGATTACCCGATCTTGCATTACCTCAGGAGTCCCGAGGTCATAGCAGATTCATGCAACGGATCGTAAGACCATGAGTGAAGAAATTCTTAAAGCGTTAACCCAATTATTTGCGATCATCACTAAGCAAGATGGTGGCGTTACTGAGAAAGAGCGTGATTTTGTTATCAGCTTCTTTACCCAAGAGCTGGATCATGACTCTATCAAAGAGTACGTAGAGCTTTACGATAAATTCGCCGATTGGGGAAAATCTGATGAGTCTACTGATGGCGAGGTGGTAGTTAAAAAGCGTAAGCTAACCTCAGTTCGGGATTCGGTGAAAACGCTGGCGATCTGCCGGAAGATCAATAAAACGCTTACGCAGAAGCAGAAAGTTGTCGTGCTGGCTAAAGTATTAGAGCTGGTAGCTTCGGATGGTAACTTTACGGAGCAGCGGGTAAATATCATCAACACGGTTTCTGAAGTATTTAATATTGAAGCCGAAGAGTACAAACTGATTGAAAGCTTCGCGCTGAACGATCAGGAGGTGCAGGAGAATTCGGAGGATATTCTGACTGTCAGTGCTCGTACGGGTGATACGGGCAAGCAAAAGCACGTGGTGGCCGACATCCAGGGCGAAATTATTTTCCTGAAAGTCAATAGCGTTGATCTGTACTTTGTAAAATATCTGGGAAAAAGTGACATTGTACTGAATGGCTTCATCATGAAGCCCAATCAATCTTACCTTTTTTCTAACGGTAGCACCATTAAAACCCCGATAGGAGATGCACTGTACTACAGTGATATGATCCGGCACTTCTTGTCGGACGATGAAGTACAGAAAATCTCATTTAATGTAAACCAAGTAACCTTCCGGTTTCCAAACGGGGGAGTAGGCCTGAGAAATATTAATATTTCGGAAGGGCCTGGCAAGCTCATTGGTATCATGGGAGCCAGTGGTGCGGGCAAAACCACACTGCTCAACGTCTTAGCAGGAATTGAAGCACCTTCTGAAGGAGAGGTGCTGATTAATGGCTACAACATTCATCTTCAGAAGGAGCATATTCAAGGAGTAATTGGTTATGTAGCGCAGGATGACTTGCTCATCGAGGAGCTGACGGTATACGAAAATCTATACTATAACGCTAAGCTATGTTTCGCCGATAAAAGCGATGAGGAGATTGACAAGCTCGTGCTTCGCACACTGGAGAGTTTAGGACTGGAGCATCGTAAAGACCTTAAGGTTGGTAGCGTATTAGACAAGACCATTAGTGGTGGTCAGCGCAAACGCCTGAATATTGCCTTGGAATTAATCCGGGAACCCGCCGTCATGTTTGTCGATGAACCTACTTCAGGGCTATCTTCCCGCGACTCGGAAAACGTAATTGACCTGTTGAAAGAGCTTTCTCTGAAGGGAAAGTTGATATTTGTAGTAATTCATCAACCTTCGTCAGATATCTATAAGATGTTTGATAAGATGTTTATTATGGATACCGGAGGCTACCCCATATTCTACGGAAACCCAGTAGCAGCAGTTACTTACTTCAAGAAAGCATCCAACCAGGTAGACGCTGAGCGAGGGCAGTGCTCAGAGTGTGGCAACGTAAATCCCGAGCAGGTCTTCAATATCATTGAGGCCAAAGTCGTTGATGAATACGGACAGTTTACCAACAAACGCAAGGTAAGCCCACCCCAGTGGAGCGAGATGTACCAAGAAAACTTCACGCTTAAGCGGGTACCTGATGTTTTAGAAACTCCGCCCAAATCGCTATCAATTCCTAATCGCCTCAAACAATCTTTTATATTCACCATTCGGGATACGCTCTCCAAGGTTAGCAACAAGCAATATTTACTAATCAATTTTTTAGAGGCCCCGGCATTAGCCCTATTCCTTTCGTTTATCATCCGGTACACTGAGGTGGGAAGTTCAGAGTACCTATTTCGGTTCAACGAAAATATTCCAGCGTATTTGCTGATTAGTATCATTGTCGCCCTATTTATGGGGCTTACCATCAGTGCTGAAGAAATTATCCGGGACCGGAAAATACTGAAACGGGAATCATTTCTGAACCTAAGCTGGAGCAGCTACCTTTCTTCCAAGTTGCTGATACTTTTTACCATGTCGGCCATCCAAACCCTAAGTTTTGTGCTGATTGGGAATATTATCCTGGAGATCAAGGAAATGACGCTAAGCTTCTGGCTGGTTTTATTCTCAGTATCTTGCTTTGCCAATGTGCTTGGGTTAAATATTTCTGCTTCATTTAACTCGGCAGTAACAGTATACATTATTATCCCGCTTCTGCTGATCCCGCAGATGATCTTAAGTGGTCTACTCTTCAAATTCGATAAGTTAAACAGCCTGATTAGTACAAAGAGCGAGGTCCCTATTGTCGCAGATTTAATGACATCCCGCTGGGCTTACGAAGCAATGGCAGTTTACCAATTCCGAGAAAACCCTTATCAAAGACCTTATTACGAATTGGAGAAACAAGAACGACAAGCCGATTATACGTCGGCGTATGTAATACCCAAGCTAGAGTCCAAGCTGCAAAGCATTCAAAATAATATTGCGTCTGAAGATGATTCACTCAAATCAGTGCTGGCAACTGATCTATATATTGTTCGTCGGGAACTGAAAGCAGAATCTTTTCGAGGCGGAATTGAAAAGCTAAATCTCGATTCGGCACTGATGGTCGATCACATTAGTAAAGAAACTATTCAACAGCTCCGTACCTACCTTAAAGCCTTGAGTAAGCACTATGTGCAAATATTCAACGATGCAGTGGGTAAAAAAGAAAAACTAGTGTACCATCTGGAAAATAAGCCCGGCCTGGATTATGACTTGAATGAGTATAAGAATAAATATTACAACGAGAGTTTAGCTGACCTCGTACGAAATGTGAACACTGCCGAACGAATTGTCGAGCACAACGGGCGGTTACTACAACAGATAGATCCAGTTTTTAACGAGCCATCTATCGCCAATACTGACTTTTTTAGCTATCGCACCCATTTCTTTGCCCCTAGAAAGCACTTAGCCGGAAGTCTTATTGATACATTTGTTTTCAACATTATAATTATCTGGACAATGACCGCTTTGTTGTATCTAAGTTTATATTTCGAAGTAATGCGAAAGGTGTTTTCAGCTATTAGCAATATCAAGCTTCCTCAGAAAAAATAGTCGGTTTATGTTGGAAACAATTCACACGTAAGATATTTCCTCTATTTCAATTTCAACTCGAAATAGCGCATGATACCTTTGTTACATCAAATCTGGAAACTTTGCATGAAAAAACTATCATTACTGATTGGTGCGGGCTTACTTCTACTGTGGTCTTGTGATTCAGGTTCACAAATAGATGAGCAAGCTTTTCTGGATAGCCTTCAGACGGCTGAGAGTAACAGTCCGGTCATCTCCGAAGAAGTATTGGAGAGTATTCTTCAGCAAATTCCTTCACCTTTGGAAATTGCGGTGCTTCTCAAAGAGTCAGGCACTAATTATGATATTGAGCTGTTGAATGGCACTGATCAGTTAGCTACTTACAATAGTAATTTTAAAAAGGCACTGAATTTAGGAGTGTACGGTACTGACTTAGGTTACACCAATATTTATGAACAAAATCAGGATGCTTTCGAGTACCTGACTGCTATTCGCGATCTGGCTGATGGTCTAAGTATCGGTCAGTTTTTTGATTTCGGGGTAATCCGTCGGCTAGCTACTAACAGCAGAAATTTAGACTCTTTACTCCTTATCACCACCAAGAACTTTAACAACATCAACGCTTCTTTGCAAGAGCAACAGCGGGCCAATTTAAGTGTATTGTTATTGACGGGCGGTTGGCTCGAGGCACTTCATATCATGTGCCAAGTAACTGAGCGCAACATGAATAATGAAGAGCTAAAGGAGCGTATTGGTGAGCAGAAAATTATTTTAGAGAATATTATGCTACTACTGTCATTTTACAGCGATAGCAACCCAAATGTCAAAGAGCTATCGGATAAAATGGCTGAGTTACAAGCCCAGTTTGAAAAAATCGATATTACGCAGACTTACGCTGAATCAACCCTGGAAGAGGTAAACGGAATTGTGACTATCTCAAACAATAGTACAACTACTATTAATATTACCGACGAAAATGTTAAAGAAATCTCTCGTATTACCTCATCTATCCGGGACTATATCATTGAATAAAATGCCACACAAACACATGAAAGTTATTGTAGGTGTATTGAGCATAATACTGGGTCTGTTCCTGAATGTACCAGAAGCTGAAGCTCAGTGCGATCCCACGGTTCATACTGAGGCTTGTATTCCTCAGTTGGCTGATGGTTTCAATTTTGTAAAGAGCTACGAAGTGAATGGAGAAGGTGGGGCAAAAGATAAAGTGGAGTACTCTTATGTTTTTGCCAAGGGTACTCAGTACTTTCTCAATATCTGCGCTGATGGCGACCAGACTGACGGTATTGTAGTGAGTCTATATGACTCAAACCGAAAGAAGGTAGGTACCAGCTTTGCTAACGGTAACTTTAACAAAGGAATTATTTACCCCTGCAACGCCACGGGTATTTACTACATCACTTTCACATTTGAGGGATCCCAAAAACACTGCGGTGGAGCTGTCTTAGGCTTTAAACGCTAATTGATTTAGTAGCAATACACCGAAAAAATAGCCTCTCTACTCAGGGAGGCTTTTTCATTTTCGGGAAAACGAGAAAAACCGCGCGCGGGCGGTTTCTCTAATAATCTACAAATTATGGAATGGAGGGAAATTAGTTTTTCCCTTTACCGTTAGCAGAAGTTGCCGCTGCGTCGGCTAGAGCAGCGGTATCAGCGTTATTATTCTCAGTTTCTTCCACTCCATTTACCTTATTGCGGATTTTTAGCTCAATCTCGCCCATCAATTCAGGGTTATCGAGTATGATACGCTTTACGGCATCGCGGCCTTGTCCGAGTTTTTCACCACCGTACGAGAACCACGAACCAGACTTTTTTACGATTTCCATTTCCACACCCAGGTCGAGAATTTCACCTACTTTAGAGATGCCTTGCCCGTACATAATGTCAAACTCTACTACTTTGAATGGTGGGGCCACTTTGTTTTTGACCACTTTCACGCGGGTGCGGTTTCCAGTTACGTTGTCTGCCCCTTCCTTAATTTGCCCAATCCGACGAATGTCTAGCCGAACCGAGGCATAAAACTTCAGGGCGTTACCCCCGGTAGTAGTTTCAGGGTTTCCGAACATCACCCCAATTTTTTCCCGTAGCTGGTTGATGAAAATACAGGTACATTTGGTTTTGTTAATAGCTCCGGTCAGTTTTCTCAGTGCCTGGGACATGAGTCGGGCTTGTAGTCCCATTTTACTGTCGCCCATTTCACCTTCCAGTTCTCCGCGAGGCACCAGCGCGGCTACCGAGTCAATAACGATAATGTCAATGGCTCCCGAACGGATTAGGTGCTCAGCAATTTCCAGGGCTTGCTCCCCGTTATCTGGCTGAGAGATCAGCAGATTTTCAGTGTCGATACCAAGCTTCTGGGCATAGCTACGGTCAAAAGCGTGCTCGGCATCCACAATCGCCGCAATTCCACCCGCTTTCTGAGCTTCGGCAATACAATGCATAGCTAAAGTGGTTTTTCCGGATGATTCGGGACCGTAAATCTCTACCACCCGGCCCCGGGGAACACCGCCTACTCCCAAAGCAATATCTAAACCGAGTGATCCGGTAGAAATGGCCGGAATGTCCTCCACCCGGTCATCACTTAGTTTCATTACAGTGCCTTTGCCGTAGGTTTTATCCAGCTTATCAATGGTTAGCTGAAGGGCTTTTAGTTTCTCTGTTTGATCGCTCATAATTGGTTAATTATAGTTGATAACAAATATACTTTTTTTAAGTATTTATCACAAAATTATTACGTGAAATAAGAACAAAATGTTTACCTACTAAATCTGTAAGTATTCGTAAATTTGACAATACTTTTTTCAGAGGAACAATGTTTAGCTGCTGAAAACTACGTAATTGCACAATAGTAAATGTAACGTATTCTTCAAAGATACACTAAAAATGAGGGACAGAAAATCCTGGCGAAAATGATAAAAAAAATAATTTTGGGACTGATTATAGGGTTGGCAATACTACTGATATGGCAGCGGGAATTGGTAAGCTACGGTATCATGCAGGCTAAGGGTCAGATAAAGGTGCTCTGGAATGCCCGGCCTATTGATGAACTGCTGGCTGATTCTACGGTAGCCGATTCATTAAAGCAGAAAATCCGCTTAGTACAAGAAGTTAAGCAGTTCGCTATTGATAGTTTGGGGGTAAATGATTCGGGTAGCTACGGTAGCGTGTACGATCAACAAGGTAAACCCATACTTTGGGTAATTACTGCCACGGAACCATTCTCGCTAGAGGATCGTAAGTGGGATTTTCCCTTACTAGGTACATTTTCGTACAAAGGTTTTTTTGATTATGAGAAGGCACTAAGCGAGAAAGAAGGACTGGCCAAACAAGGACTAGATACTGGAATACGAACGGTGAGTGCCTGGAGTACTTTAGGTTTCTTTGATGACCCTATTTTGTCCCAACTCTTGTTTCGCTCCGATGGGCAGGTAGCTAATACGATCATCCACGAACTTACCCATGGTACAATCTTCGTAAAGGATAACTTGCAGTTCAACGAAAATATTGCTTCACTCATGGGTGACCAGGGGGCACTGGCTTTTTTGGCGTATAAGCACGGATCTTCATCTACCGAGGTAGAAAATTATCGTGAGTACTTAGAAGACCGGAAAAAATACATCAGCCATATGCTAAGGGGAACCAATCAACTGGACAGCTTGTATCAATCTTTTCCAGAGGATTTACCGAAAGACACCAAGCTCAGCAAAAAAGAAAAACTCATTCGGGAGATTATAGAAACTACCGATACACTGGATTTAAAAACCAGTCAGTATCAAAGGGCTAAAACTAGACTAATAAGCCGGGAAGAGTTACCCAATAATACCTTCTTCAAATCGTACGTGCGCTACCGCAAAGACTTGGCTAGTCTGCAAGCAGAACTGACCAACCAATTTGATGGTGACATAAAGCAGTATTTAGCTTACTTAAAAGAAAAGTACGATTGATGGCGGCCAAATAAAAAAGAGCCGATGTTGTACAAGCGGCTCTTAGTGATATGCTCAAATCAAACTAAAACGTATCTAAAATAAGTTGGGTTAATGTGTTCGCTTAACTAAAGTCCAACAAGTATGCCAGCTGGCTAAACCAGTAAATAGCGGGATTATTAATAGAATAACTGTACACTTTCGGGCAGAAAATGTACGTTTATGTACAAGGGTGTGATGAATGAAGCTAACGGAAATTTGTGTTATTCGTATGTATTGATAAAGAAATAAGGTCAAACAGATCATTTTTGCACGATTTTTTCTTTTACCATCTAAGAATACCTAGGTAGCATGAAAAGATATTGGTTGATACTGGCCGGATGCATTTTACTAATGGCTGCATCCCAATACCGGGGTCCAGGTGCCCTCCGCCGGATATCCAACCGGAGCTTTGGTACTGGCGAGGTTTTAAAGTATCGTATTCACTATGGTTTCATCAGTGCTGCCGAGGCTATTATGCAGGTGCACGATAACTATTATGATATTGATGGTCGCCCTTGCTACAAAATTGATGTATTCGGAAATACCACCGGGGTGGCTGATTTGCTGTACAGTGTACGCGATAATTTTGGCTCATACGTAGATACTACTGCTATTCTGCCCATGCGTTCGTATCGTTACATTCAAGAGGGTAATTACCGTAAAAACGAGGTGATTAATTTTGATCACGAAAATGATGTAGCTACAGTACTAAAGCTGGATAAGCAAACCCGGGCGGTGAAGGAGCGTAAGTCCTTCGCAGTACCGAATAATGTAGTAGACATCGTAGGCGGATACTATTTTCTGCGTACCCTAGATTACAGTGACTATAAAGTAGGCGATGTTATTCCAGTAGAAGGGTTCTTCGATAACGAAGTCTACAAAATTGAAATCAAAATTCTGGGGCGTGAATTACTACGAACTAGAGTAGGGGATATCAATGCCATTGTGGTAGCCCCCTCATTACCCGAGAACGATTTTTTTGAGGGTAGTAAAGACCCAGTTCAGGTGTGGATGTCAGACGATAGCAACAAAGTGCCGCTCAAGATTAAGGCGAAACTCGCTATCGGGGCTTTGGAAATTGATATCAAAGAAATGAAGAACCTTCGGAACTAGCCCGGTTTTTCCCGCATCTCCCTTCTTCGCATCGGCATTTGGTCAATAATTCCAAACAGTTGGTCAGTAGTCAGTAGATCCGACTCACGTAACTTTTGCCCACCATCTTTTCCAATTAGTATTACCGCAAATTCATCCACTGAAACACGATACTTCTGCCGCAGTTTGTCAGCCGTTTCCTTACCCAATACTTTCTCATTGGGGTCAATAACATCTTCCGGTAAAATGGTGAATACCAAAAGTTCGCGATCGCGCATACCAGATTGGTCTCCGTTGAGTACTTCTAGCTGCTTTTGGTACAACTGATCTTGAGTACTAGTAAATACCAGTACAATCCGATTTTTCCACTGATACTCTTCTAATATTGATGTATGCTGACCAGTAAGTTTCATACTCAAAAGAAATAATAAGAAAAAAAGAGGCACAAAAAGTCGCATTTACAATAGGTTTATTACATCATTAAATCAACTAAAAAACCTCGGAAACAGTTATTTTATAAATTTTTCAACAAAAATTTGACAAATACGACTTTTATAGTACCTTTGTAATAAATATTTTTGTTTTTAAAATATTATTACTAATAAACATCATAAATAATATTCATTAGAAATAATAAACTGGATACCATGGTCATGCTCAACACTTTCGCCCCACCCCATACTGATACTAAACAACAGCAGTATAATGTTCTTCTACGCCAGATTCGGGATATTGTGTATAACGAAAATGACCTAGTTGCTAACCTAAGTAATATCGCGGCCATTCTGCACCAGGGAATGAGCTTTTCATGGACAGGTTTTTACTTTGCTAAAGAGAATGAGCTATTGTTGGGGCCATTTCAGGGACCAGCAGCAAAAACTAGAATCCAGAAAGAAGAAGGGGTTTGCGGTACCGCTTACGCCCAAGAATGTATGATAATGGTGGAAGATGTTGAAGAGTACGCTGGATATGTCTCACTTAATGATTACGATAAATCAGAAATAGCTATACCAGCGTATCGCCGGGGTGAGGTTGCCCTTATTCTCAATATCAATAGCAACCATTTATATAACTTCACTGAAGTAGATAAACGAAATTTGCAACAGGTTATGCACCTGATTGAGGAAGTTCTTTAACGTTCTCTTTTACAGCTACACTACCAAACCAAGCTGTCGCCGTCGGCTACTGTTTTTACAGTGAGTCGGCGGTTTTTTTGCTCTACCAATGACTGATTCACTAAAGTAGTTTTATTTGAGATGACTATATTTGGCAGTATCACGTGCCAATGGAAATCAACTCATGTCTAACAGTGACCCGTATAGCGAATATTCATTTTTGTTAGAGAAGGCCCAACGGCGGATTAAACAATACGCTCAGAAAAAATTTGCCGAATTTGACTTCGGGGTAACGGTTGATCAGTGGATGGTGCTGAAGCAGTTATATGTCCGCTCGGATTTAAATCAGAGTGAACTAGCTGAGGCCACTTACAAAGGAATGCCTACCCTCACCCGCATTGTAGATTTGCTCTGTAGCAAAGGACTTGCCCAACGCATTGCTGACCCCCAGGACCGCCGCAGATGTCAGGTACATTTAACGGATATCGGTAAGGCGAAAGTTGAAGAGATGAAGCCAAAGGTGAGTGAGATTCGGAAGGCAGCTTGGAAGGGATTGAAGCCCGAAGATTTTGATCACTTTCAATATACCCTTAATAAGATTTATCAGAATCTGAAAGCGTAACAATTTTCATCAATTTCTTTGCGGCAATAATATTTCGTATGGCAAACAATTTGACTGATTTCTAGTATTATAATATACAAGTAAGTATATCTATAAACTCTGAACAGGAGAGTAATTCAATCATTCATTTTCATGGTACAAAGTATAGAAGATAAACGAGTAGAAACTGATATCTGTATTATTGGGGCGGGTCCAGTCGGGCTGTTTGCTGTCTTTGAAGCTGGTTTACTCAAAATGCGCTGCCACCTAGTGGATTTCTTACCTCAGACTGGTGGGCAGCTTTCCGAAATCTATCCCAAAAAACCTATTTACGATATTCCGGGGTATCCCGATGTGCTAGCGCAGGACTTGGTGGATAAGCTCGAGCAACAAATCGCTCCCTTCAAACCTACTGCTACGCTGGGGGAAAGAGTAGAAGAGCTAGAAAAACTAGACGAAGGCTCATTCCGGATACGGACTAACGAAGGCACTGAAGTATTTAGTAAGGTAGTGGTGATTGCGGGCGGATTAGGTTGCTTCGAGCCGCGTAAGCCGGCTATTGAAAACTTAGAAGAGTACGAGGGGAAAGGCATTACCTACATTGTTAAAAACCCTGAGGTCTTCCGCGATAGGAGGCTGGTGCTGGCGGGAGGAGGCGACTCAGCCCTCGACTGGACAATTTACCTCGCTGATCTAGCCAAAGAGCTTACCCTGGTTCACCGCGGTAGTAGTTTCCGAGGTGCTCCCGACTCAGCCGAGAAGGTAGTGAGCCTGGCCGAAGCGGGAAAGATCAACCTACAACTCAACGCTAACGTTACCGCCATTGGGGGCAATGGCCAGCTTGACTCCTGTATCATTACTGATAAGGAAAAAAATACTATGACGGTCGGGACTGACTACTTTATTCCCCTGTTCGGCCTGAGCCCTAAACTGGGTCCGATTGCTGATTGGAACCTCAACCTAGACCGCAATGCCATTGTGGTAGATACTGAGGACTATTCTACCAATATACCGGGCATCTACGCCATTGGTGACATTAATACGTATCCAGGTAAGTTGAAGCTGATCCTGAGTGGCTTTCACGAGGCAGCGTTGATGTCCCAATCGGCCTACCGCGTTGTGAGCGGGGGCAAGAAACCGAGCTTCAAGTACACCACTGTTAACGGGGTACCTACTTTGTAGAATTCTGGTCTTGGAGATTGGGCGTGTTGCACGGCACGGCGTTGGCAATTCCCCAATCCCTAACTATTACCTAAAAAATAATTTATGGAAGACGGTTTAATCACCCTTTTTGTAGAGGAAGAAAATGGCGAGCGTCGTCCCGTTGAAGCACCCACCGATATGCAACTGTCGTTGATGGAAGTACTGAAAGCATCGGACTACCCGGTACAAGCTACTTGCGGAGGCATGGCCTTGTGCGCTACCTGCCACGTAGAAGTATTGGAGGGCGATGCCTACACGGAGGCTACTGACACTGAGCTGGACATGCTGGATACGCTCCCCGAACTAACGGATACCAGCCGTTTAGCCTGCCAAATGCGAATTGCCGAAGATATGGATGGGCTGGTCGTCCGTCTTATGGCAACCGAGGCAGACTTTTAAAATTATTCTGTATCTACTTCCAACTCGCTCGTCAGAGACAAATTACATTCTCGAGTCATCTTCGGCAATTATCGAGAGAGAATTATCCTTATTTACTTAAATAGATTCTAAACAAAGTTCAGTGTAGTACTGTTAATATGTACTGCTATATCACTTTTTATTTAGTCTAGCTACTACCTCTACTAGATACTGTTGCTATTTTTATGTTTAAGCGAAAGACAGCTCTCTCATCAGTACCGCCCCATGAGGATTTCCGAACCGAATTCGGGTTCCGGAAACTTTACGAAAATAATGTGAATAAGCTGTTTACGATCTGCTATAGCCGGACCGGTAAGCGTGAAGATGCGGAAGAAATTGTCCACGATGTCTTTCGGTCGGTGTGGGAACGACGCCACGAGATTGTCGACGAAGACCATTCGGTTGAAAAGTATCTGGCCCGGGCAATCAAGATCAAGGTGATTGACTACTATCGCCAGCAGGAACGAAGCCAGAGAAATATGGCGATAGCCACGGAAGACTACTGTGGATACGCCAACTGCACCGATGACCAACTGCACATGACCGAACTCAAAGGTCGCCTAACCGAACTAGTAGATCAGCTGCCCTGTCGCTGCCGACAGGTGTACCAGATGAGCCGGGAGCAGGGCATGACCAACCAGCAGATTGCCTCAGCCTTGCTGATCTCCGAAAAAAGTGTAGAGTCCCACATCACCAAGGCACTCTCTCGCTTGCGCCAAAACCTCACCGATTATTCTTATTGCACCCTACTTTTGCTTAGTTTTCTGGGATAAGTGATATGGATATCTGCCCTCTAATGATCCGTCTAAAATAGATGTCAGATATCTATAAGGTAAAAATTTACTAGTTTTTTCATCAGAATAAGTATCTGAAAATCAGTAAGTTGAATCTTAAATTTCCATAAATATCTCAATAAAATTAATTTTTTTTAGTCTTTGACTCAGGGTAATGCCTCTATTGTGCGATGTATATAGTAAACGCACCAAAGATGAAAGTAACTCCCGAGCTACTGCGCCGCTACAGCCGAGGAGAATGTACCGAGGCAGAAATTCAGTTAGTTGAGCACTGGTTGGCTTTCGCCGATGACGACGCTATTTTGTCCGAAGAGGATATCGGTAATTCGCCTGAGCGGATTCGGGATAAATTATTCCCTGCTCTTTTTCGTACCGAAGGTCGTCCCGAAACGAAAGTTCCCGTAGTGCCACTGTACAAAAGGCTGATGCGCTACGCGGCGGTAGCTTGTATAGCTATGGTGTTTTTTGCCGTAGGCCAGCTCTCGGTAACTACTACTTACGCTAAACCAATGGTTAATCTGGAACCGAAAGATTTGCTTTACGTCTACGGTATGCGGAATGTGCATAGTACGCTGAGTGGGGAAGAGTTTCACGTGCAGATCGAGGGTACAATAAAACTACACAATGGATCAATGGCTCCCAAACGCATCACTTGTGGCGATCAGCAGTTTGTGCTGGAGCCCTACCATACCTACTACCTGAGCGGATCGGATAGTGCTGCTAGTCTATCGGATAATAGCCGATTTTCAGACCAGGGTCCTGGTAATTTTTCACTAAAAGGAGATTTTTCAATTCTACGTACGAATGACTAAACTATTTTTTACTATCGGATTTTTTATTGTTTCAATGAATTGTTTAGCGCAAACGATGGGTACTCTAGCCGGAAAAGTGACCGATGCCCAGAGGGAAGCGTTACCTGGTATCGCCATCATGCTGAAGGGCACCCGCCAAGGAACAGCTACCCAGATCGACGGACGTTATACACTAGCTGACATTGCCCCCGGAAATCACACCATTGTTGTCTCAGGGGTGGGTCTAGCTAGTCAAGAAGTCAGGGTGTCCATCTCAGCCGGGCAAACTACCCAGCAGGATTTTGTGATGCAAGAAGATGCCACCCAGATGGAAGAGGTGGTCATCCAGGCCGAGTCCGAAGCCGAGGTGCTGCGGATGTCGGCCAAAGCCGTGCAGGTCATTGATACCCGCGAGGTAAAGCTCAAGTCAGCCGATCTGGGCGAAGTACTCGCCCAGACCGAAGGGGTGAATGTGCAACGAGCGGGGGGATTGGGCTCCAACACCCGCTTTGCCCTCAACGGCCTCTCGGGCGACCAGGTACGCTTCTTCTACGATGGTATCCCGTTGCAGTTTACCCCCTACAGTTTTGGTATTGCCAATGTGCCCGTGAACATGATTGACCGGGTAGAAATCTACAAAGGCGTCGTCCCCATTGAGTTCGGGGCCGATGCCCTGGGCGGGGCAGTCAACCTCGTCCCCCCTGAAATCTACGAGGGACTGGCGGGGTCAGCTTCCTATCAGGTGGGTTCGTTTGGTACCCACCGAGTGACGGCCAACCTCAACTACGCCAATGAACAAACCGGATTGTTTGTCGTAGCCGGGGGCTTCTTTGACCAGACGGATAATAATTACCAGATTGATGTGGCGGTCAGTGAAACAAGAGAAGATGGCAGCCCCACCGGACGGCTACGGCAGGAAACCATCCGACGCTTTCACGATGGCTACGGGGCTTGGGGGGCCAATCTGCGAGTGGGTATCCGAGATAAAAAGTGGGCTAATGAACTGAGTGTAGAAGGCTACTACGGCGATTACGACAACCAGATCCAGAACAGCCAGTCGCCCGGCTTGGTGGACCAG
Organism: Bacteroidota bacterium; assembly: GCA_039198955.1. Lineage (GTDB taxonomy): Bacteria > Bacteroidota > Bacteroidia > Cytophagales > Cyclobacteriaceae > Tunicatimonas. Next base: position 102,363 of record JBCCTI010000016.1, read on the forward strand.
CCTAGTTTGGGTATCAACTCGGCCGTAGCGGGCACCCCCTTCGGCGACCTGCGCTTCACCAGCTTTTCCCAAGGGGTGAACCTGCGCTACAATGTGGGGGGAGGGGATCC
>JBCCTI010000017.1:0-100741 GCA_039198955.1 Bacteroidota bacterium
ATTTAGATTTAGTCGTCAATAATATCAACCAATCAGCCTTTGTTTACGAAAATCACACCAATGCAATCAGTACTAATAACTTTTTACAGGTTCAACTGCTGGGCGATTATCAGAACACTCAGGGAGTTGGTGCGAAAGTAACCGCTTACTTTTCTGGTAATCAGCAAGTTGTTACGCAATCAGTCACGCGGGGTTATCAATCATCAGTAGATAATCTGATCCATGTTGGTTTGGGGGAAAACAGTAGGGTGGATAGCCTTATAGTGCAGTGGCCGGATGGGAAAATGACTAAAAAAAGCTCGGTGGGAGCTAATCAGAAAATCATGATTAATTACCGAGAGGCACAAACGATAGAAGAATATACTTCCCCTGCTGTAAAACCTTGGTTTGCGGAGATTACGGAACAACTTGACTTGAACTATCAACATATTGACCCCGAGTACGATGATTTTAGCCGTCAGTATTTACTGCCTCACAAATTATCCCAGCAGGGTCCCGGTATCGCGGTTGGTGATATTAATGGTGATCAGAGAGAAGATTTTTTTGTGGGGGGAGCTTACTCTCATTCGGCCTCATTTTTTCTTCAGCAACCAAATGGCACTTTTCGCGAAAAGAAACTGACTGACCAAGAGAAGTACGAAGAAGATTTGGGAGTACTACTTTTTGACTACGATAATGATAATGACCTGGATTTGTACATCGCTAGCGGTGGTAACGAGCATTACGAAAATTCTGAGTACTACCAAGATCGGCTTTATGAAAACGATGGAAAGGGAAATTTTACCCTTACCCAAAATGTTTTGCCTACACTTCGGGTTAGTTCAACCTGCGTGCGGGCCACCGATATTGATGCCGATGGCGATCTGGATTTATTTGTGGGTGGTGGAGTTGTTCCACTGAAGTATCCACTACCGCCGGACAGCTACTTACTGATAAATGAAGACGGGGCTTTTACTGATAAAACCTCCGAGTTGGCTCCTGATTTACGCCGAATGGGTATGGTAAAAGATGCCCTCTGGACTGATTTAGATAATGATGCTGACGCTGATCTCATTGTCGTAGGGGAGTTTATGCCGATTCAGTTTTTTGAGAACGATGGCGGACGACTGAAAAATGCCTCTTCTCAAGCTGGACTAAGATTTACAGCAGGCTGGTGGAATAGTATCAACAGTGGTGATTTTGATCAGGATGGAGATATGGATTACGTACTTGGTAATTTGGGTTTGAATACCGCTTATCAAGCGTCCCCCGACGAGCCACTGACCGTGTATGCGGCTGACTTAGACCAAAATGGCTTTGTTGACCCTATCATTACTGCCTACCTTAATCACCAGGAAGTTCCCGTGCCAACCCGGGACGATCTGATTCGCCAGGTTCCTAATCTCAAAAAGAAGTTTACCGACTACGCTAGCTACGCCCAGGCAACGGTAGAGAATATTTTAACCTCTGCTGACAAAAGTAGGGCCTACACGGCCAGAGCTTTTCGCTTTGCTTCCGCATATCTAGAAAACAAGGGGAACGGACAGTTCGCGTTATCCGATTTACCACTCCAAGCCCAGTGGGCACCCGTGTACGGAATTGTAGTGCAAGATTTTGACCGGGATGGTTTCCTAGACGCACTGCTTACTGGCAATAATTTTGGAACCGAAACAATTACTGGAAGATACGACGCATCAGTCGGAACGCTACTGAAGGGTGATGGAGATGGTGACTTCACAGCTATTTCACCAGTTGAGAGCGGATTAGTCATTAACAGGGATTCACGAGGAGTAGCCGTATTACAGCAAGCGGATAGAAGCGTATACCTTGTTACTAATAATTCAGACTCACTCCAAGTGTACGCTAGCGTATGGCCGGATGCTGAAAACGCTATATCTATTCCAAAAGACGTATTAAGTGCCCAGCTTACTTTTGCCGATAGTTCTCAGCGACGGCAAGAATTTTACTACGGCAATTCTTATCTTTCTCAGTCCAGTAGGAAGTTACTCCTCACCGGAAATGAAACTGGAATTCGGCTCATTTATTTCGGCGGAAAAGAAGAGGCAGTAAATCCGTAGTCGTGAGAAAATCACGGTTAAACCCCGAAATTACCCTAAGGTCTAAAACATTTCGTGGCTTTATTCGTCCAAAAGGCTAGGCTATTGTTTAGCCTTTTTTCATTTTTAAGACAATTACGTTATGCAAAAGATAAAATCAACTACTGTCGTCGCAATCAAGCACGGAAATCAAATTGCTATCGGGGCTGATGGACAAGCTACGATGGGTAATACTGTAGCCAAAAGCAATGTTCGGAAAATCCGTAAGCTGCAAAATGGCAAAATTCTCACCGGGTTTGCCGGGTCTACGGCTGATGCTTTTACCCTGATTGAGCGCTTTGATGAGAAGCTAAACTCTTACGGGGGCAATATGAAACGGGCCGCGATTGAGTTAGCCAAAGATTGGCGTACTGATCGCTATCTGCGCCGTTTGGAAGCCATGATGATCGTAGCGGATGCTTCAGAAATATTGGTGATTTCGGGTACCGGAGATGTGCTGGAACCGGACCACCATATTGCGACCATTGGCTCCGGCAGCATGTACGCCCAGGCAGCGGCCTTAGCTCTGAAAAAGCATTCGTCGAACCTGTCAGCCGAAGATATGGTGAAAGAAAGCCTGAGCATTGCTGCGGATATTTGCATTTATACCAACCATAATATCGTACTTGAAACCCTAGAAGCGGCTAAGTAGCGAATGGAAGTTCCTTATTCGGATGAACTGATTACCCAAATTCGGAATCGACTTGAGCAGCCTTTGCCCGGTTGGGATGCTCAGAGCCGGATGGCGACTGAAATCCACCGTCGAGCCCGGGTTCAGGTTCCACCGACTGCTCAACAAGCCGGAGTCTTACTGCTACTTTATCCGGGCGCAGACCAGCAACTTTCCTTTCCACTCATCCAGCGGCCTCAGTACGAAGGGGCACACAGCGGTCAGGTTGCATTTCCGGGCGGGAAGGTAGAACCCGAGGATCAATCTATCGTAGCTACTGCCCGGCGTGAAACCCGAGAAGAAATTGGGGTAGAGGTGAGCGAAGGCCAGATTTTGGGGCAATTGACTGATTTATACATTCCGGTAAGCCAGTTCGTAGTCAGTCCGGTAGTGGCGTACACGGATCAGCCCCTTGCCTATCAGCCCGACCCGACCGAAGTAGCGGCTGTGCTGGATGTTTCGGCTCAATCATTCATGCGAGCTGAGAGTCACTCGATCCAGAATATACAGGTGAGAAATATTAGCTTAAAAGTACCCGCCTACACTGTTCAGAATAAAGTGATTTGGGGAGCTACGGCTATGATGTTATCTGAGTTTTTTGCGGTGCTGGAGACAGTTTCAGGTTGATAAGTTACAAGTTAAGAAAACCTGTAATCTATTAACCTGAAACAGACTATTCTTTACAATGGAACTTGATCGGGCATTAGCAGTCGATTGACTGAAGCTGCACCGAGGCGGCGTAGGCATTTACAATAGTACGGTCTTGGGTAATCCGTACCTCGCCAATGTAATGGTATTCACTATTGTACCAAATCTCGTAGTAAAAGTTACCGCGGTGGTACAAATTAATTCTAAAAGACCGCTTTCCCTGTTTCTCAAGCCGGGAGGCAATGAAGGTGCATCGGTTAAGAATGTAGCGACATTTTCTTTCTAGCGACAATTGCTCAAACCTATGGTTCCTATCTTCCATAAATTCCCCCTTTTGGATTAGAACGAACCAGCACCCAGGAGAGTATTCTTCCCGAGTACCAAAGTGGGTTAACGACTTATTTTGATACAGAAATTACGGGAAAAATAGCAAAAATGAAAAGCTGATCGGGGAAAAAAGTATAGAAATTCACATATCAATTTTTTTCTGGGAAAAAAGTCTCTAACCCAAAACAAATAGGCTAACCTTGAAGTTAGCCTACCCTGAAACAAGAAAGTCTGAATCCTATTGGCGATTAGATTGTTCTTTGCTCTCAAGTTCTTTCATTAGCTCCTTCCATTGTTTTTCTTGCTGCTGTAGCTGTTCCTGCTGTCGTTCTGACATTTCCCGCACTTGTTCCTCGTAGCGTTGATGTAATTCTTGTTGCCGTTGCTCCCAAGCCTCCATCCGCTCTTGCCAGCGTTCCAACTCTCGGGCCTGTCTTTCCTGTATTCGCTTTTGTATCTCAAAGTTGCGCTGTTGTGCTTCCAAGGTGCGTAGCTGTTTTTCCAAAACCTCTTCTCTCTGTTCGTCAAAAGGTTTTAGATTTTCTAAATCGTCAGAGAGAGATTGTAATTCTTGCGTACGAGAGTACCTACTGGTTGAATTTTTTCGGGCAGCTAAAGAATCAAATTTAGCAATGGCGCTGTTTAGACCTTCCTCAAGTCGCTTTAGGTGATGATAATTAGAATCTATCATAATTGCCACTGGTGGGGCAGGCATAGCTGGTACTGCGGGCAACGCTCCTATGGCCGGAAAGGGAACTGTATCGGAAAAATGAAAATTGAAATTATGCCCCCAACGATGGGCTGAGTCGATTAATACCTCAATGTCCTCCAGAACATCCAAATCCAGATCTACATTAAGATCTTCTAAAATATCTAAATCAACATCAGGATAGGTGAAAATGTGGGTTGTCGAGTTTGAATCAGATAATATTGCTAGGGCTTGTAGCGTAGAGTCTAGAGAAGAAAAGTCGTAGTTAGTTACATTAAAACGGCTGGCCGATAAAGAATCTACTATGGCTAATAGCGAGTCCATATTATGGATTCTCCCTAAAGAGTCTATTTTAAATCGTTCCGATTCTGACGAAAAATAATAACGGTAAGCATTACGTTTGGTCTTTTCTGTATTTTCAATGGCTGTGGTATCGCTTTCTGTCGGGATCGTATCCAGAATACTCTCTTCCTGCAGCCAATTGGGTAAAATAGGTTGCCAGGGCGAATCTGATGATGGTTGAGGTATTTCTGACTCTGACTGAGGTTGTAGACCTAGAACTGCCCCAGAATAAACTGCTGGAGAGGTTTTGGATGAGTGGGTAGTAAATGGATCAAGCCAGAAACTGCTCAGTAGGGTGGCAATCAGCAAAATCATCGCCGTAGCGGGAACTAGCGAAAGTTTACTTCTCTGGCGGTTAGGTTGAAGTAATCGTTCTACTCGTTTTAATAAACCATTTCCTGAACGCGACGCGGCTAGTGCGAAAGAAGAAGTGCTGCTGGGCAAAGCTTCCAACTGAGTGAGGGCTTTGACGTAAACTATGGCGTTTCCACAGGTGGCTACAGTTAAGTCATCGCAGCATTTTTCTCGTTCATCCCGGATGAGCTGGGAAATCCACCATAGGGCAGGATGATAGAATAGTACAGTTTCTACGATGGCTTGAATCCAGTTAACAATATCGTCCCAACGGCGGATGTGAGCCAGTTCATGAGCTAGAATTGTCTCTAGTTGCTCAGGGCTTAGCTGAGAGAAAGCACTGAGAGGTAGCAGAATAACCGGTTTAAGAAATCCTACTACAAACGGGGCCCGAATGCCGGAAGATATCCGCACGGATAAGCTTCGCCTGATTCCCAGAATATTGGTGAGCTGCGTAATTTTGTCTTGCCAGCGAGGGCTAATCGACTGCGTATCGAGCCGAGTGAGCCGATGCAGATAAAACAGAGAACCCACTCCACGAATCGAGAAAAATAATACCCCACTAAACCAAATAATCAAAATACCGGATAGATGAGGAGCGAGCCACTCTTGGAGCTGACGATCAATCTGCTGAACCAGGGGAGTGGTCGGGGCAAACTCAGCTACAATTGGAGTAGACAGTACTATCGTCACCGGATATTCGGTAGTTGAGGTGGCGTTGGTGGTGGAAGGCTGATGTACGTAAATTCCAATAACCACCAAGGTTATGAGCGAGCAAAGAAGAGTCCCTACGGCGACCAGATAGCGGAATTTAGCTAGTCGGGAAGGTAGTAGACCAAGTATCAGGCGTAATCCTAACGCAAGTAGGGTAATTGCCCACAGGCTGTGGACTATTGTCCAACCAACGGTTTGTATCCAAGTTTCAGGTATCCAGTTCATGATTTTCCTCCTTCTAGTTTTTCAATAAGGGCTTTAATCTGTTCTAATTCTTCTTGTGATGTTTTGCGGTGGCCGAGGGCTTGTAAAACCATCCGCCCGGCTGAACCCCCGAAAGCAGTTTCTAGTAAGCGATCAATAAGCAGCTTTTGAGTTTTTTCCTGAGGGATATTCGTGGAGTAGATATGACTCTTAGCCGACTCATCCCGGACTAATAAGCCTTTCTGAACCATGTTCTGCATATTTTTGAGAGTAGTGGTGTAGCCAATATCGCGCTGTTGGACGAGTTCATCGTGAACGTCCCGAACGGTAGCTGCCTCCAGTCGCCAGACGACCTGGAGGATTTCTAGCTCAGCTTCGGTGGGTTTAGGGGAATCTTTCATGATCTACGAAGTTTATCGTACTACAATTATATACGATAGTTATCGTACTTGCAAACTGCTATACGATTTTTTTCGTAGATCATGCAATATTAAGTTAAATCTAGTTTGTAGAGGCTTACTGAAGCAAGCTTTATCTACGCTCTAAAAAGGCAATGAGATTACTCGCTTCATCTTTGGCTGAAATAGCGGTGAGGTGCGGAAAATCGGAGAACTCTTGGGCACTGGGGTTGATACTACGGATGTCGGAAGGATCTTGGGAATTAAATACCCAAAGGGCCACAAAGTTTTGGTCACCTTGCTGTAGTGTCGCCCCAACCAGGGTAAAATCTTGGTTGTCACCTACCTTTTGGGCTGCCATGTTCGTGGCAAACACATCGTGAGTCAAATTGAAGCTAACCGACTGAATTTGATAATCCGTGGGGCTTATAATCTTAGAAGAATCGAAGGATTGACACGCACCTAACAAAACGAGAGTGGTGAGAACGAGGAAATAACGCATTTTTGGGAATTATGTGGTTTGTAAAGTTAACGAGCAAATTCTGCTCCAGTTGCTTTTTCCTTGCGTTGCCCTAATTATTTTCTATCTCATCATACGGCCAAGGGTTGGGTCAGAGGGCCAGGAGTATCAGAAGTGCCGCGCAACAATGGCCTAGTCCCCCGCCAAATTTATTCGTTCCGCAAAGCATCGGCTGGGTTTGCCAATGCTGCTCTTACTGTTTGAAAGCTAATAGTAATCAGAGCAATCAGGAGTACGCTACTTCCGGCCAGCGCAAATACTTCCCAGCCGATAGTGATTTGGTATTCATAATTTTCTAGCCACCGCTGCATTAAGTACCAAGTAATGGGAATTGCTAGTAGTAACGATAATGCTACGAGTTTGAGCGTATTCGCCGAAAGTAAGGCAACTATACTCCGAACACTAGCACCTAATACTTTTCGTACCCCGATCTCTTTAGTACGCCGTTCAGCGGTGAACATCGCCAATCCTAATAATCCTAAACAGGCTACTCCGATTGCCAATCCGGTTAAGATCTGAAAGAGTCTCGCCATTTTTTGCTCAGAAGCGTAGAGCGAATCCAAATCGTCGTCTACAAAGCTGTACGTAAAAGGTAGCTCGGGAGCCATTTGCCTCCATTTGGTTTCTAAATCACTGATAGCTTGGGCGGTGCTACCTGGCTTCAGACGAATAAAGAGGTTATCATATTCGTTATAAATATGGGACATAATCGCCATTGGCCCAATCTTTTCTCGCAGTGAGCGGAAGTGAATATCTTCAATGATTCCTACCAACTCGTAGCGGCGTCCGTTTACGTCAATCATTTTTCCGATTAATTCCTCTTCGGGGCGATCTTGCCAGCCGAAGGCTCGTAGTGCTTCTGGGTTGAGCAGAATTTGCTGGTTCTCTTTGGTGAGGTTAGGTGAAAAGTTGTTTCCCATGAGCAGATTAATACCAACGGTGGCTAAGTAATCTCGATCAGCCGAATAGCGAGGAATGCCAACGGCTTCGGTCTGCCCTCGCTCAACAAATTCCACCGGAGTGAATGCATCGCCATTGTAAGGTTGCCCTAACACATTATACGCCAATGAAGTATTCACAGAATAGGTGGCCGTACTGACCATTTGCTTTAGGGTATGTTTCTTCTCATCTAGTTTGTCAATATTCTTCACCACCAGCAAATGTTCCTTATCAAAACCTAGCGATTTATTTTGCAGGTAAAATAGTTGCTGACTGATGAGTATGACGCTGATGATCAGACCGGAAGAAACCATAAATTGGGCGATAACTAAGCCGTTGCGGAGACGAGAACCCTTGGTGCCACGCACTAGTTGACCCTTTAGTACCTGCGTGGGTTGAAAGGAACTAAGTAGTTGCGCTGGTACCCATCCCGAAATGAGTCCGATAACCCCAGCTAGTCCTAGCAAAGCGACGATTGAGATAAAGGTGATTTCGGTAGGAAGGAACTGATGAACCAAGCTTAAGCCAGTGGTCATCACTATTTGGCAAATCGTTAGCCCCACCAGTGCCGCTATTAGGCAGATCAGTACCGATTCGGTTAAGAATAGTCCGTACAGTTGTGAACGAACTGCCCCCAACACCTTACGAATGCCCGTTGACTTTGCCTGCTGAGCTGATTGAGCAGTGGCTAGGTTAATGTAGTTGAATACGGCGATGAACAGCAGCAGTAACCCAATAGTGGCAAACATATATACTGTTCTGATATCGCCTTGGTTATTATCATACACATGAGCGGAATACAGCCGAATATCCCGCAGAGGTTGTAAGTGATACTCATGAATATCCCCTCGGACCTTAAATGATTCGTAACTTTTCCCGAATCGCATTTCGTATACTGGGTTTAGTAGGGTATCAGTTAGAGCAACCATTTGTTCTTGTACCCGCTCAGCGTCTATGCCTTCTTCCAGTAGAAAATACGTATCAGGCCAGTCCGACAGCCAATTCCACCACTGATATTCTTCCTTGCTGTAGTCGATAGAGAGTAACGCATTGAAGTGAAAGTGAGAATTAGCTGGCAAATCCTTCGCTACGGCGGTCACCTTGTACTGATGTTCTTCACCAAAGACCGTAACGTACATGGATTTTCCTACTGCGTCTTCTGCTGTTTGAAAGTACTTTTGGGCAGTTGCTTCTGATAATGCCAGAGAGCGAGGTTGAGTTAGAGCGGTAGCTGGATTACCTACCAGCATTTCAGTAGTGAATAGCGAGAAGAAGCCGGAGTCAGCGATATATATATGATCCTCGTTAAAGGCTTCTTTCTCAGTCCGTAAGATGGGGGCTTCGTCCAAATGAGACCAAATTCGTACTGCTTCCACAATGCCGGGAACATGCTGCTTCACAACCGAGGCAAACGGATCGGGAGTATAGTGACTTTCATCATTCATGCCCACCCGAATAGTACGATAAATACGGTCAGCTTTTTCGTGAAACGTATCGTAGCTAAGCTCGTGCTGTACGTACAAAAAAATCAGTAAAGCAGCCGCTAAGCTGATAGCTAGTCCAATAATATTAATTGCCGCAAAGGCTTTTTTGCGAGTCAGTTTTCGGTAAGCGATTTTGAGGTAGTTCTTGAGCATAATGACTGATGATTAATGACGAATGAATAATGAAGTGACTAATGAGTTGGAAATTTCATTACTCACTAATCATTACATTGAGAATAGTGTGCCAATTGGTCTGAGTAGTCGTAGAGGTATTTTGGCTAGTTTGAATGTTTCATTCTGATACAGTAAGGTGTTCGTGAGCGGACAGTACGTTGATGATTTACGAGTTTCGGGAGATTACGAATAAAGTCCTATTTTTGAATCGGAACTAACCAAATAGCGATGCAACGACCTGATTTGCTTACCCTTTTAGGATTAACTATTGGTTTATTGATGACGATCAGTAGCTCGGCCCAAGAACGCTATCTCGATAGTCTCTTTTCGGTGCAGATGGAAACCTATACTTACGCTGAAAAGTCGGACGAGTCGCTTGAATTGGATTTGCACCTTCCTCAAAACGATCAGGAAAAGTTACGACCGCTTTTGTTGTATGTACACGGCGGGGGGTTCTCGGGTGGGCAGCGAAATGGGGATCGCACGAATCAATTTTGTCGGCAACTTGCCCAAAAAGGGTATGCCGTAGCTACTATGAGTTATACGCTGACCATGAAGGGGCAATCGTTCAGTTGTGATCAACCTACGCCTAATAAAATCAATACCTTTCGGGTAGCCGGAAATGATATTGCCCGGGCAACCCGATTCCTCGCGGAGCGCAGTGAAGAATTTGGGATTAATTCCAATCAGATTGTGCTCGCTGGCAGTAGTGCAGGTGCCGAAGCAGTACTTCATGCAGCGTACTGGCGCGACACCTGGGTGGCTGATGGTCAAGAATTATTGCCGGATGATTTTAGCTACGCCGGGGTGATTAGTATGGCGGGGGCATTGGTGTCTCTCGATTGGGTCACCGAAGAATCGGCGATACCTACCCAGTTTTTCCACGGTACTTGCGATAATCTGGTGCCCTACGGCGAAGCAACTCATCACTACTGTAATGTAGAAGAGCCAGGCTATATGCCGTTGTACGGAGCTGAAGCCATCTCCGCGAAACTTCGGGAGTTAGGTAAGCCCTATTATCTGTATACGGTGTGCCAGGGGCGCCACGAGTGGGCCAGTCGTCCGCTTTCTACCAATGTAGCTGAAATCACTGACTTTCTCTACCATGATGTTCTCAAGCAAGAAAAGCGGCAGTTACACACCATTCGAGCATCCGAAGGCGAAGGTTGCCCTGATTACCCTCAGTTTAACTATTGCCAATGATAATATAGTGCTATGGTGTTTTAGCGACCGTCGCACAGTGTTATTATTTTAAGGTTCTCAAAAATTACTTACTTCCAATTTTAACATCGAGTACTCTAACACCTTAATACCAAGCACTATAACACTAAAGAAGTTATGATTGTAGTACTCGGGGCGTTACTTCCGGTTTTTGGGGTGGTGGTGGTTGGCTTTATCCTCAAGCGAATAAAGTTTCCGGGAGATGCCTTTTGGCCCTACTCCGACCGATTGACCTACTTCGTGTTATTTCCGGCACTGCTGATTAATAAACTTTCCGTTGCCAATCTCGACCGCCCCGAACTGCTTCCGATGATGGGAGTTTTGTTTTTGGCTATTTTGGTGGTGTCAGTGCTTACCTGGATTATCAAACCGCTAGTAAGCTGGAATAATGCGAGTCAAACTTCGGTGTTACAGGGCAGTATCCGGCCTAATACCTACATTGGCCTAGCGGGGGCTTCCGCCTTATTTGGAGCAGAGGGGTTAGCCTTAACCGCAGTTGCTCTGGCAAGTGTGATCCCACTGGTTAATGTGGTTAGCGTGCTGGGATTTGCCCGCTGGGTACCTAGCAACTCGCCTAATCCCGCCCGGGTTCTACGTAGTATCTTGACCAATCCACTGATCGTTGCCTGCGCCTTAGGGCTGATCATCAACTTTAGTGGCCTGGGGCTTCCTTCGGTCTTTGTTGCCTTAACTGATATAGTCGGTCGGTCGGCTTTACCGATGGGCTTATTATCAGTGGGGGCTGGGTTGCAAATACGCACGCTGGGAAAATACTGGGGGGCACTAACTTTGAGTAGCCTGCTAAAGCTAGGTCTACTGCCACTACTCGCTTATTTTTTAGGGCGCTATTTTTCGCTTCAAGGCCTGCCTTTAGCAATTGTGGTGCTATACACCAGTCTGCCTTGTTCAGTTTCTTCCTACAACTTAGCGGCTGAACTGGGGGGCGATAAAGTATTAGTCGCCGCGATTATCACTATTCAAACTTTGTTAGCTATGCTCAGTATTCCGATACTGCTGGGGGTAACGGTTTTGTAGTGATTTTTAATAGAAAGGAGAATTAGAGTAGTCTCTGCTTACTGGGTTGGGTCTGTTTGGTTTAGCTTCCTACACGGCTGAGCAGCGTACCAAAGAAATTGGAATTCGTAAAGTACTAGGAGCTTCTGTTCCTAGTATCATTGCGCTCATGTCTAAGGATTTTTCCCGGCTGGTAATTATCGCTTTTATCATCGCGGCTCCAATCGCTTGGTGGGCACTAAACCAATATCTTGAGCGGTATACCATTCGTACCGACGTACATTGGTGGATTTTCCCCCTGACCGGAGTTGCTGCCTTAGTATTTGCATTGGCCTTCGTTACTACCCAAGCGCTTCGAGCCGCCCGAACCAATCCTTCTAAAGCCTTACGAAGTGAGTAGATATTAGAAAGGTTGCTCACCTGAACCCCAGTGAACAAGATACGTACTTAAATGAAAGAGAACATTCCCTTGACATGAACTTAGTATTAGACGATCAGGCTTTACGTGGTACGAACCTTAGTAAAGAAGTACTACGGCTGGAATTAGCGATAGCTCTTTACCGAGATGATAAGCTTACATTAGGGCAGGCTAGTCGTTTAGCTGAATTACCTAGGATAGCTTTTCAGCGAGAGCTAGGTTTACGGGGTACAGCAATGAACTATGACGAAGAGGAATTTTTAAAAGATATAGAAAGCTTAAAAAAGCTATAAGGGTTGGTTGTTGTAAGTGATACATCAGTAATTTCGGGACTCTTAATCTTAGACCAGCTTTCTATTTTAGAAGAGTTATTTGATGAAGTTACTATTCCAAAAGCTGTGCATCACGAACTAATGGATCTTGACAGATTTGGCTATGATATTTCTAAGTTGGAAACCGCTTGGATAAAAGTCAGAGCGGTAGAGGTAGATGAGGTTCTGAGTAGGCAGTTAGAAAAACTGGATATTGGCGAAATAGAAGCAATCACTTTAGCAAAAGAGCTTGAAGCAGGTTGGTTGTTAATTGATGAGAAGAAAGGGAGGAGATATGCTGAAGCGCTGGGTATTCAAATCATTGGCCTTTTGGGAATCCTAGTTAAAGCCAAACAAAAAGGAGTCATCATAGCTGTCAAGCCACTTATTGAAAAGTTATCTAATACAGCCGAGTTTAGGATGAGTCAGAGTCTCATTGATCTAATTCTTACCACTGTTAATGAAAAATAGCCACTACAGTTTCCTCAGTTTAGCCAACTCTTCCTGAAAACCGCCCGATAAGATAGGGAAACGGCACCAGGAGCGGGGGTCAACGTTAAAATCATCCATGTGGAATGATGGGGCGATACGCTCTCGCTTCCACTGGTTGCGCGACCACAGCCGGAAAAACTTTGTAATATGGGCTTTGAGAGCATCTGCATTCGCTATTCCCTCTTTTTGCATGATCCTATATACTTCGGTAGGGCTGTGGCGGTCACGGATGGCTAATTGTTCAATTTCTACCAAGATAGGGTAGGGCATCAGGTCGGCTTCGTCGGTTTGGGTTTGCTCGAGTGGGCGTAGTTCAGCCGATGGGCTTAAGCAGTTCACCGAGTGCAAACCAGGATAATCCAGGTGTTCTTCCGCCCACTTGAGCCACTGGATGAGAAAGTGCTTATCTACCCCGGCAATGGGGGCGATGCTGCCACTGGTGTCACCGTCCATCGTAGCGTAACCCACGTCGCCTTCACTGCGATTGGAGGTAGTCAGCAGTAAAGAGTTGTGGATATTGGCCAACATCCAGATAGCAGGATTTCGGGCGCGAGACTGCACATTTTGCAGCGTAATATCATCCTGTTCCCAAGTAAGCTTGCGCCGGAGGGCTTCTTCAATTTTTTGGGTGTATCCATCTACCTCATCATCAATTTTCCACTCATGAAACGTGGCCCCAATAGAATCTGCTAAGGTCTGAGCGGCTTTTAGGGTATTTTCGGATGAGTTTACGGTGCCCTGGTAAGCCGTTACCAGAAGGTGCTGAGCCAATTGGCGGAACTGATTTTGTTCAACTAACCCACCCAGTTCGTTTAGCAGCGAAGACATTCCCAGCTTGTTTAGGAAGGTTTCTAGTCCCAGTTCCCGCACTCCCCGGCGGATCATCTCTGAAACTAAAACGGCACAGCCCGACGAGTCAGCCCCACCACTGAGGGAGAGCACAAACCCCTGGGAGCGGCTTTTTCTCAGATAATCGAACAAAGCCAGGCTTTCAGCTTTTGTAAACTCCACTTCTTTATCGTATTCATCAGTAACCAGAGCGGTCTCAGATTGGCTGTTATCCGAAAAGTCGATTTCACAGCCAAGCAGGTTGATATCTTGGAAGGATAAGCGGTCATTTTTCTTCAAGAGTTTACCGTGCTGGGCAATCAAAATTTCGCCGTCGTAGACCATGCGGCCGGCCTCATTACCTAGCAAATTGGCAAATACATAAGTACAGTCAAAGTCAGCCGAGCCACCCACCACCAGGTATTCGCGCATTCGGGTTTTACCAAACGCGAAGTGGCTGGCACTGGGGTTCAGAATCAGATCTACCTTACGGGTCTTATGAACCCAGCCGGGACGTAGATCTTCCCGCCAGGCATCTTCACAAATCTCAAAAGCTACTCGGACTCCGTTTACGTCGTATACTAGATCACCAAAATCATAAGTCTGTCCATTAACCTCAATTTCTTCCTGTTGGTAAGCGGGCCAAGGGGTAAACCAGCGAGGTTCGTAGTGCACGCCGTCATTTGCTAGAAACTGCTTGGCAGTAAATCCAAGAATTTTCTGATTCTGAACAAGACAAGCGGTATCGTAACGATGGTTTTGGTAAATAAGGGGCAAACTAACGGCTACCGTAATATCCTGGCAAGCGTCTATGATCCTGGGTAAAATTTCCAGGGTTTTTTCATAAATCCAATCATTGAGGAATAAGTCTTCACAGCCGTATCCGGTAATGCATAACTCCGGTAAGCACAAAATATCGACGGACTTTTCCCGAGCCATCTCAATGGTCGTCAGAATGCGAGATAAGTTACCTTCCCAGTCAATCGGAGTTTGATTAAGGGCTGCCCCAGCTACGGTGAGCTTCATAGATGCGGAAAATAGAGTGTAAACTAACGAGAAAATTTACTCAAATTCGGGTTCAAGTTCCTGAATGGCGTTTTCAGAAGCGCGTTGTTCAGCTTTCTTTTTACTATAACCACTTCCCTGGCAGATAGGTTTTTCGTTCAGAAATAATTGGGCAATAAACTCTCGCTGATGGCTGGTACCACGGGTATCTATAATCTCGAAACGTATCTGGTGGTTATTTTTCTGCGCCCATTCAATAATCATGCTTTTGAAATTGGTGTTATTTTTTACGATAACATTCAGATCAAAGTGGGGGACTAAAATTTGACGGAGCACAAACCTTCGGCAAAAAGCAAAGCCATGATCCAGATAAACCGCTCCGACCAAAGCTTCCAAAGTATTGCCGTTAATAGATTTATGAGCCCGATATCCGCCTCGGTGTGAACTATCGTATTCCACCAACTGATCAATACCAATTTTACGGGCTACGCCATTGAGCGATTCCCGGTTTACAATCCTAGCCCGGATTTCGGTGAGGAACCCTTCGTCGCGAAACGGGAATTTTTTAAATAGATATTCGGCAACTACGGTAGAGAGCACTGTATCGCCCAAATACTCCAGGCGTTCGTTAGATTCTTTGAGGCCATAACGATTACGCTTAGCAACCGATACATGTTTAAATGCTAATCGGTACAAGCTTAAATTATCTGGGGGGCGTCCCACCATTTGATACACCCGACGAGAAACCTTTCGGTCTTTTGCGTCAGGAATAAAAAGACTAGCTAGTGGCGGAATAGCCAGTAGAAGAATGCGAAACAGAGAAGTGAGGCGACCTATCAATAAACCGACTACATTTAATCTTCAAATTTACGAAAGATTACGGAGGTGTTGTGCCCACCAAAACCAAAGGTATTACTAATAGCCGTAACTATTTTTCGTTCTTGGGCTTGGTTAAAAGTTAGGTTCAACCGACTATCTATTCGTTCGTCGTTGGTAAAATGATTAATAGTTGGCGGAATTACTCCGTGATTGATAGCCATGATACAAGCAATTGCCTCAATACCCCCGGCAGCTCCGAGCAAGTGTCCCGTCATAGACTTAGTGGAGCTTATACTTAAGTTAAATGCATGCTCGCCGAAAACATCGATAATGGCATTTACTTCACTGATATCTCCCAACGGGGTAGATGTTCCGTGAACATTGATATAGTCAACTGTTTCAGCGGAGATACCAGCATCCTCCAGGGCATTCTGCATCACCAGTTTCACGCCTACACCCTCGGGATGAGGAGCGGTTATGTGATAGGCATCAGCCGACATACCGTTGCCCAAAATTTCGGCATAAATCTTGGCCCCCCGGGCTTGAGCATGTTCCAATTCTTCTAGAACGAGTGCCCCGGCACCTTCCCCCAATACGAACCCTTCCCGATCTTTGTCAAAAGGGCGGGAGGCTGTCTCCGGTGAATCATTTCGTTCAGAAAGAGCCTTCATAGCTCCGAATCCACCAACACCTGCTTCGCAAACTGCAGCTTCCGACCCACCCGAAACAATAATATCAGCTTTGTCTAGCTTAATATAAGTGTAGGCATCTATCAAGGCGTGGGTAGAGGAAGCACAAGCTGAAACAGTAGAAAAGTTAGGTCCCCGGAAACCGTATTTTATTGAGATATGTCCTGGGGTAATATCCACAATCATTTTTGGAATGAAGAATGGATTGAAACGAGGGGTACCATCACCCCTTGCAAACTGCATCACCTCTTGCTGAAAGGTAATTAGCCCACCAATACCGGAGCCCCAGATAACTCCGACCCGGTCTGGCGAGACCCGGTCAGGGTCGAAGGTATTCTGAGTTAAACTAGCATCTTGCACTGCTTCAGTGGCTGCTACCATAGCGTACTGGGCACAGGGGTCGAGCTTGCGAGCCTCTTTTCGGTCAAAATGATCAGTGGCAACAAAGTCTTTAAGTTCGCAAGCAAATTTGGTTTTAAACTTTTCGGTATCAAAGTGGGTGATAGCAGCCGACCCACTTACTCCCTGCGATAACCCTTGCCAGTAATCGGCTACTGTGTTACCAATGGGAGTAAGTGCACCCAAACCCGTTACAACGACTCTCCTAGACTTCATACTAAGGGGAAAAGTGATCTACTAATTTACGTTCTCTTCGAGGTAGGAAATGGCCTGACCTACCGTTGAGATGTTCTCTGCTTGATCATCGGGAATAGAAATATTAAATTCTTTTTCGAACTCCATAATTAGCTCGACAGTGTCTAAAGAATCAGCGCCAAGATCATTAGTAAAACTGGCCTCGGGAGTTACTTCAGACTCCTCCACTCCTAACTTATCGATGATGATTCCTTTAACTTTTTGTGCGATTTCAGACATGTTGGTTGCATTTATAGTTAACGGCGCAAATAAAGAAATTTAATGTAATAATGTCAAACGAAAGCTTTTCAATCTTTTTTTTGTAACTCCATGAGAACTTGAAAAATTTAGTCCTAGCTTCGCAGTTTACTTAGCCCAAGGCGCAATTTTGTATAATCAGTTAAATACCGACTTTCAGTACGACTTTACTTTATTTGGGCTTGACTCTAAATCCAAAGAGTATAAGCTAGCTTGGGTGTTAAACCAAAGTTGCTACTGCCATTTTGTAAAATTACCTGATATTACTCTAAATAGTAATGCTGGTTCAGAGGCACTATTTTCCCATTTTTACTTTCAGAAAGGAGGGCAAATCTGGCGGTTGCTAAAGAACCAGGCTTGGTTAGAAAAAGAGAAAAGCGCATTCTTACTACCTGAATTACATCAGTGGAATTTTTTGCTCTGGTTGCACGATCCCGGTGCTCATATATGTCTGGATCAACTACAGCAAAGCCTGAAAACTATCCCCGATATCAACAGCTTTTCACAAATTTCGGTAGATTTACTCCCAAATAAAGATAACCTATTATTTTAATATGGATCGTTTACCTTCCAACAAGACTAAAATCGTAGCTACACTGGGCCCGGCAACGAATAATAAAGAGATGCTCATTGAGTTGGTAAAAGCAGGCGTTGGAGTTTTTCGGCTTAACTTTTCCCACGGTAACCACGCGGGTCATCAGCAGGTGATAAAATACATTCGGGAAGTTAATGAAGAGCTGGGTACAAATGTCTGCATTTTACAGGATTTGCAGGGACCAAAAATTCGAATTGGTGAAGTAGAGAACGGTGAAGTAGAGATTACCCCCGGACAAACGTTAACCATTACCTCTCAGACCATGATCGGTACTGCCCAAAAGGTAAGTACCACCTATACCTCCCTGCCTACCGATGTGGAAATAGGCGACACTATTTTAGTCGATGATGGTAAAATTGAGTTGAAGGTAAATGAAACATTAGGGGATGAGGTAAAAGCGACGGTGATATACGGCGGGGCATTAAAATCGCGAAAGGGCATAAACCTACCAGATACCAAGATTTCGGCTCCTTCACTAACTGAGAAAGATAGAAAAGACCTGCACTTTGGTCTCGAGCAAGATGTAGACTGGATTGCGCTTTCGTTTGTACGCAAGGCAAGTGATATTTATGATTTAAAAGATATTATTGCGTCTAAAGACAAAGAAACTAAGGTTGTTGCCAAAATTGAGAAACCTGAGGCATTGCGAAATATTGATGAGATTATTAAAGCTACCGATGGTTTAATGGTAGCTCGGGGTGACTTGGGAGTAGAAATTGCAATGGAGGATGTGCCGATGGAGCAGAAAATGATGGTAGAGAAATGCAATGCGGCGGCCAAGCCCGTAATTATTGCAACCCAGATGATGGAGAGCATGATTGAGAACCCCCGGCCTACCCGGGCTGAGACGAACGACGTGGCTAATGCAGTGTTGGATGGAGCTGATGCCATTATGCTTTCGGCAGAAACTGCTTCGGGGAAATATCCGATACAAACCGTGAAAAGTATGGTGCGGACCATCTTGGCCGTAGAAAAGCAAAGTGATGAGGTGTACGACAAACTGTCACATATTTCTGCTGAATCACCTACTTTTTACAATGACAGCTTAGTGCGAACCTCATGTCGCCTTAGTAAAGAAGTACAAGCAGCAGCAATTGTGGGGATGACGAAATCAGGATATACCGGATTCAGAATTTCGGGTCATCGCCCCAGAGCAAACATTTATATCTTTACATCTAACCGTCGTTTGCTCAATATTATCAATCTGTACTGGGGGCTTCGAGGGTTTTATTACGATGGCACCCGCTCTACCGATGAAACTTTTGATGACTTGGAAAAGATCTTGCGAGGCAAAGGCTTGTTACACCACGGCGATACATATATCTGCACCGCTAGTATGCCACTGCACTGGGAAGACCGCACTAACATGGTGAAAATTCAAGTAGTAAAATAATGAATAATGACTGCGGTCGCCGCGCGGATGATTAATGAATAATACTTGTATAAATATTCTCTTACCATCAATCATTCCTCACTAGTCCGTGCCGCGTCGGCATTAATCATTAATTGAGATGAACCTGACGAATAATCTGTATACCAGTTCGCTAGCATTATTAACCGACTTCTATCAGATTACGATGGCTTACGGCTACTGGAAAACCGGGATTGCCGAGAAGCCTGGAGTGTTTAACCTGTTTTTTCGAAAAAATCCCTTCAACGGTGGTTTTGCCATAAATTGTGGGTTATCCTACGTGATTGATTTGCTCAAAAGCTTTCAGTTCACCGACACGGATCTGAGCTATTTATCAACCCTGGAAGGGCCGGATGGTCGACCCATGTTTGAGTCTGAGTTTCTCAGTTACCTTCAGCAACTAAAGTTCACTTGCGATGTTGATGCTATTCCGGAAGGTAAAGCGGTGTTTCCCCACGAGCCGCTTATCCGAGTGATAGGACCAATCTTGCAGTGTCAGCTGATTGAATCCCCCTTACTGAATATCATTAATTATCAGACCCTTATTGCCACTAAAGCAGCCCGAATTCATGTGGCGGCTAAGGGTGAGCCGGTGTTAGAGTTTGGGTTACGTCGCGCCCAAGGGATTGACGGAGCGTTGGCAGCTAGTCGGGCGGCTTACATCGGGGGTTGCAATTCTACCTCTAACGTTTTAGCTGGAAAACTCTTTGGAATACCCGTAAGTGGTACCCACGCTCACAGTTGGATTATGGCGTTTGACGATGAGCTTAGTGCATTCAAAGCCTATGCCGAAGCTATGCCTAACAACTGCATACTTTTGGTAGATACCTACGATACATTAGAGGGAGTGAAAAAAGCGATTGAAGTTGGAAAAATATTAAAAACTAAAGACAAAAAATTGTTGGGGGTCAGAATAGACTCGGGCGACTTGGCGTATTTTAGTATTGAAGCTAGAAAGTTACTAGACGAGGCCGGGTTTTCTGACGCCAAAATTGTTGCTAGTAATGATTTAGACGAAAACATTATCAGTAGTCTGCGAACGCAGGATGCCAAAATAGATGTGTGGGGCATTGGTACGAAACTAGTAACCGCCTACGACCAACCTGCTTTAGGTGCAGTGTATAAACTGGCCGCACTTAAAGATGGAGAGAACTGGAAATATAAGATTAAGTTATCAGAACAAGCGATCAAGGTAAATAACCCGGGTATTCAACAAGTAAGAAGGTTCCTCAATCAAAAGAATGGCAAAAGACAACTGGTTGCGGACATGCTTTATGATACGCTGCAACCACTGGGGCAAAGACATAAGATTATTGATCCATTGGATATTACCCGCCGGAAAATTATTCACTCGGATGAGACTAATTATGAAGAGCTATTAGTACCCATATTCCAAAAAGGACAAGCAGTGTACGAATCACCCGAAATAGAAGCTATCCGAAAAACAACGTTGGATAGTCTGGCCGAGCTGCCTTCCGGCGTGAAACGATTTATCAATCCTCATAGCTATCCGGTAGGTTTGGAAGAAAAGCTATTTACTACCAAAACTGACTTGATTCTGAAGTTGAGAAATTTGACAGAGTGAGTGGAAGAATGGCAGCTACTGGCGCCCGCTGCGTGGCGCGGCTCGATGGCTCAATTGCTGTTTTGGTCAGTCGGGATTAGGAACTAGATTTTTGAAAAAGAATGAGGGAGACTAGCTTCTGTTGAACGGAAAACAGAGGGTTCGCGAAAAAATATCATCTCAATCTAAAGAAGAAAATAGTTGCTAAAAGAACTCTTTCATTCGTTCAAAGAAACTTTTATCACCTTTACCGGGCTGAGGCTGAAAGTTGGGAGAGTTCCGCAGATTTTCTAGTGTTTTCTTTTCATCAGAGGATAAGTTTTTTGGAGTCCAAACATTCACATGAATGAGCTGATCGCCTTTTCCGTAGCCGTTAATATCCTGGATACCTTTGCCCCGCAAGCGTAAAATTTTACCACTTTGGGTTCCCGCATCAATCTTAATCTTCACCTTTCCATCAATGGTTGGCACCTCTACTGAGGTGCCTAACGCAGCATCGACAAAACTAACGTGAAGGTCGTAGACAATATTCGTTCCATCCCGCTTCAGTTCTTCGTCTTCTTTCTCTTCAATCACGATGAGTAAGTCGCCAGGCATTCCACCCCGCTTGGGTACGTTTCCTTTCCCCGACATAGAAAGCTGCATACCCTCACCTACACCTTCGGGAATCTTTACAGTAATTACCTCTTCTTCGAGATTACGACCTTCGCCTCGGCAAGTGCCACAACGCTCATCTACAATCTTACCTTCGCCCCCGCAATTGGGACAGGTGTTGGTAGAAACCATCTGCCCGAGCATGGTATTTACTACTTTTCGAACCTGACCATTTCCGTTGCAGGTAGGGCAGGTTCGCAGGGCAGTACCATTTTCGGCACCATTACCACCGCAGGTGTCACAGGTAGTATACCGCTTTACTTTAATTTTCTTTTCAACCCCATGAGCGATTTCATCTAGGGTGAGTTTCAGCTTAATGCGGAGATTAGACCCTCGCCGCTGACGGGAAGAACGCCCTCCACCTCCGAAGAAGCTCTCGAAGGGGCTACCGCTACCGCCGAAAATATCACCAAACTGGGAGAAGATATCGTCCATGGACATACCACCACCGCCGAAGCCACCGGCTCCACCTCGCATACCTTCGTGACCAAATTGGTCGTAGCGTTGGCGTTTCTCAGGGTCACCCAGCACCTCGTAGGCCTCAGCCGCTTCCTTAAACTGATCTTCTGCTTCAGGGTTATCTGGGTTTTTATCCGGGTGAAATTTTATCGCAGTTTTACGATATGCCTTTTTAATTTCGTCGGGAGTGGCATCGCGGGATACCCCCAGAATTTCGTAGTAGTCTCTTTTCGCCATAATATTAAGATCCAATCACAACCTTTGCGTAGCGTAGTACTTTCTCACCCAGAAAGTAGCCACTTTCAATCACATCAACCACTTTACCTTTCAACTCTTCACTGGGAGCTGGAGTTTGTACTACTGCTTCGTGATACTCACTGTCAAAATCACTGCCCTGATCTACGTCCATTCGGGCTAAGCCTTTTTGCTCCAGTATCTTTATCATTTTCTGATGTACTAACTGTATTCCTTCGTACATTGGAGCAACAGCCTCATTATCTTTGAAAATATCCAGCGAACGCTCAAAATCATCGATAACTGGCAGTAGTACCGACACGATGTCCTCACTGGCCGTTTTTATCAAATCGAGCCGTTCTTTGGAAGTACGTCGGCGGTAATTCTCAAATTCAGCGTAGAGACGCAAATATTTATCTTTAGCTTCGGCCAGGGCAATCGCCATATCATCTTCTTCTGGCTCGGGAACACTCTCTTCTTTTTCGTTGGGCTGATCAAATGGGTTAGCTGAACCCTCTACTTTACTTTCGGTTTCTTCAGCTATATCTTGTTCAGTTTCTTCGTTAGCAGTTTTATCTTCAGTCATAGGGTCTTGCTGGTTTTGGTTCTCCTTATCTACCATTGTTAAAAACTTTTGGTTCAAGAACATCAGCTAAAGGGCAACTTTTTTGCCAAGCTTAGTTTTATGCCAGATTGGCAGAATTAGGCATGTAGTGTTTGCCAAATCAAGTCTTTCAACTTGGTAATGTGGTAGTTTTGTGCCGAAGATATAAATAGGAAGGGAATTGGTATATCTATTTCCTCCCGGATAGCTTCCTGAAGCTCTTCATCTAATAGATCCGCTTTGGAGACAGCTAACAGACGTTTCTTATCCATCATCTCCGGATTATACGCCTCTAACTCATGTAGTAGGGTTTGGTACTCTTGATTAATATCGTCGGCATCCGCTGGTATAACGAATAGTAAAATTGAGTTTCGCTCAATATGGCGGAGAAAGCGGGTTCCCAGCCCCCGGCCTTCGGCTGCACCTTCAATAATCCCGGGAATGTCGGCTACAATAAACGACTGAAAGTCGCGGTACTGAACTACTCCCAAGTTAGGGGTGAGCGTAGTGAATGGATAATCGGCAATTTCGGGCTTAGCAGCCGAAATTACTGATAACAAGGTAGATTTTCCGGCATTAGGAAATCCAATCAGGCCTACGTCGGCCAAGACTTTTAGTTCTAAAATAAACCAGGCTTCCCGAGCGGGTTCACCGGGTTGGGCGTAGTGAGGGGACTGGTTAGTAGAAGACTTAAAGTGGTCGTTTCCCAAGCCGCCCCGGCCGCCTTCTAGAATAATAATCTCCTGGCCATCTTCCGTAATTTCAGCTACCGCTTCTTCGGACTCATCGAGACGAGCGATAGTACCTAGTGGGACTTCTAGCACTATATCATCGCCCTGGGCCCCCGACTTGCGGGATGGACCACCGCCTTCGCCATTTTTAGCCATTACGTGTTTTCGATATTTCAGGTGAAGCAGTGTCCAGAGTTGGGCGTTGCCCCGCAAGATGATGTGACCACCCCGTCCACCATCACCACCGTCGGGCCCACCTTTGGGAACAAACTTCTCCCGCCGAAAATGGGCCGACCCAGCACCTCCTCGTCCCGACCGGGCGTGAAATTTTACAAAATCGATAAAGTTAGGAGAGGACACAGGATATGGAGTGGGTTGCTAGTTACTGATTTTTGAATTGCTGGTTGTTGATTGCTAATAGTTACAGGCGACCGTCGCGCGGTTCGGCAAGTTGCAAGTTTTCAATTCTGACTTGAATGATGTCTATACCCTAATTTGTAACCTGCAACCTATAACGTCGCCCTTCAACTTTTTACTTTTCCAACCTTTTAATAGCTTGCTTGATTCGTTCGTAGATAACATCAATTGTACCTACGCCATCTACCTGCTCATAACGGTCTTGAGCTTCGTAATAAGTAGCCACAGGAATTGTTTCAGTCTGATAAACTTGCAAGCGGGTCGCAATTTTCTCCTGGTTCTGGTCATCGGCTCTGCCAGAGGTTTTTCCTCGCTCCAACAATCGGGTAATCAACTCGTCGTCGGGTACGGAGAGGGCAATCATCCCATTGATGGGGGTGTCTTTCCTATCGAGTAGCTCGTCTAAAGCCTTAGCCTGAGGAATAGTACGCGGAAAACCATCGAAGATGATTCCATTAGCATTGTTCTCTTCTTGCAGCTTGTCATCGACCATATCAATCACCAACTGATCGGGCACTAATCGGCCTTCATCCATGAATGCTTGCGCTTTTTTGCCCAGTTCGGTTCCTTCTCCTAGATGTTTTCGGAAAAGATCACCCGTAGAAATATGGGTAAGTCCAAATTCCTCGATCAATTTCTGGCTTTGTGTTCCTTTGCCGGCACCTGGAGGGCCGAATAGCACTACATTTAGCATAAAATAGTAATCTTAGTAAGAATATAGAAGGCAATTTTACGACTCTAGGTTCGGATTTGGAAATTTCTTACTCTTCAGAAAGTCAAAATTTCTTTCAATTTCCAGCCTCTTACTCTTCTAACCTCTTTTTCTGAATAGCTACCTTCTAGCTCTTTAGCTTATAGATATCGGGCAAGTTGCGTCCAAAGCCATCGTAATCAAGCCCGTAGCCCACTACAAAATCATTGGGGATTCGGAAGCCGACGTAATTCAGATCAATACTGTACTTTAAAGCCTCTGGTTTAAATAGTAGGGTAGCGATAGCGATGCTGGCCGGATTTTGTTCCCGAAGCTGCTGGAGGAGAAATTGAACCGTGTTACCTGAATCTACAATATCTTCTACCACCACTACGTGTCGATCCCGAATAGGAACTTCCAGACCGATAAATTCCCGATGTTCGCCGCTAGACTGTAATTGCTCATACGATTTTACTTTTACGAAGGTAATCTCCGAAGGAATGCTAATGTGCCGGGCTAGGTCGGCCATAAAAATAAAGGCACCGTTAAGAACCGCAATAAAAACAGGGTCTTTCCCGGCGTAATCGCGATTAAGATTTTCGGATAAACTAGCTAGCTGCTGCTGAATAGAGTCAGAGGATAGGTAAGGCTCAAAATCAAGATCTTTAATTCGCATAGATTGGGAGTAGCAATTTACAGATGTTTCATCAGGTAGTGATGCAATGCAAACATGCTGCGGGCATCTTGCTGCTGGACTTTTTCGTGGGGAGTGTGGGTATCAGTCACTGGCGCGCCAATAAAACACCAATCGAAAGGGTAGGGGGCTAGTTGCAGCTCCCGACCGTCGCTAGAGCCACTACCTTCCACCTCTAATTGATAGGGGATGCCCGACGCTTCAGCTAGCGCAATAATTTTATTGACAAAGGTACGTCGCGGAATGTTTCGGTCACGAAGGGAAATAACCGCTCCATCCCCATGATGTATTCCTTCTGTCACCCAAGTTACGTCCGAAATAAGACACTGGGAAACACCGTACTCCTCAAAAATAAAATTAGCTAGGTAGGGTACTGAGCCACCTCCGTGTTCTTCCCAACAGCTAAATACCAAGATGCCATCTTCCAAAGTCTCAGCCATAGTGAGCAGGTTCAGCACACCTAGGCGATTATCTAGGTAGCAACTTTGAATATACTCTTCAGATGCCTGAAAATCGCACTCGTATACCAGCTCGGTACCTCGCTCAATACCCCGCCCGAACTGATACTTAGCTTGTTTGGGAGAATTATCGTCGGCTTGCTCAATACGTAGCTCGCATACAATGGGGCCGAGTTTATCTTCACCCACTAGTTTAGTACCCGCTTCAGCTTTGGGACTGCCGATGGGCACAAGTTGATTTTGGTAGCGCACGGTAAAGCCTATCGAGTCCATATGGGCAAATACTGCCGTTCGGGGTTTTCCAAATACTAACAGCAAGCAGTCTTGAAAAGCAGATCCTTGTACAATTTTGGGCTGGCACTGCCACTCTTGTTGGTTTTGTTGGACGTAAGCTAAAATATACTCCTTCAGCGGGGCTTCGTTGCCCGAAGGAGCCGGCACCTGGCAAAGCTGTTTTAGTATTTTCCAGTCGTTAGCAGTAGACAGGCTCATCAGATTAAATGCTTGCTTACCGAGAATTAGAATGGCAAGTCATCTTCCCCTTCTGAGGCAGACAGAAGGTTCTCGTCACCGCCAGAAGATGGAGCAGGGCTATCTGTTGCTTGGGGTGGTGCTGGGGTTTCAGTGGCTATAGGTTGAATACGCCATGCCTGCAGTGAATTGAAGTACTTGGTAATACCCTGGCGGTCTACCCACTTCCGGCCTTTTAGATTGAAGCTAATCGTCAGTTCTTGACCTACCTGAAAATTATTGAGGAGATCGCAACGATCTTGAATACACTCGAACTTCAGGTACTCGGGATATTGAGGATTCTCGACATATTCTACCACAAATTCACGTTTTCGGAAGGTATCTGTCACCTGTGTGGTATCTGAAAGTTCAATAAGCTTTCCTTGAATTTCCATAAGGGTATTTGATTACATTATTCGCTACAAGGTTACAAAAATGTGGATTCATTTTGATTTAACCAACCCAAGTGCTAATATTCAGGTTACTTAAAGATTGGTCGGGATGAAAATGTGCCGTGTACCATTTTCCCAGCGAATTACGCAAACCGTAGACAAATAATTTATCAGTAAAGAAGTTGTTCACTTTATGATTCCTTTCTGAGTAGAAAAAATCTTATAAGATAAAAATAGGTTCAGTTTTTGATACTTTAAAAGTAGGCTACTTTTCGGAGTGTTAGCCAATAAGCAAATTGATTTAACGTTAGCTAAAAACAGAGTAACTTAGTTGTGTTATGACCCTTGATTACATTATTCTCTTCTTTCTATTTCTATTAGCACTCACGTTAGTGCTGATGAAAATTATCCGCGACGAACGGTCGAATCAGTCGAATAACGACGGTGGCTTACCACTTGAGTGGGATGAGCCTGAACTGGATTTACCCCCGGGTGTTATTTTACCCATTGACGGACCGATACGGAAGCCTGACGAAGATCCGGTTTTGGTTTAGTAAGAAGCACCTAGACTGTGTCCTTAGGTCGCCTTACGCAGCACCATCTGTTGCTGATCAGCCTTAGCTACTCTCTGATAAAAATCGAGTAACTCTTGATAAGACTCAGGGTCAAAAGTGCCCTCATTTCTAACAAAGCTTCGGGTGTAGATAATAATCCCTTGATCTACTTGATACTCGCTACGATAACTGCCAAATACCGATGAAATTTCAGTGGCTTCGGGAGTAAATTCTGGGTACAGGTTTTCCGGTATCTGAATAATGGTAGTATCAATTTCGGTAATAGCTTGGCGGATAACTATCGGCTGGGTCCTCTCTTCAGTATTCGCGGGCAATTCTTCTAATCGGGTCATTACATTGGGACTAAAAAACCAACGCTTACCACTCACGCTGGCGTACTGGTCTACCTTAATAGCCATAGTTTCAGTAGCTACCGGTAATCGCTGTTTGTCCAAATTATACTCAAACTGGGTAATTCGAAAGTTCGGAATGTCTACCTGTTGATAAGCAGCCTGCTCTTGTTCGGTTTCATTGAGCCGGGTTATTTTGGCTATATTATCGTATAGCTGCCCAGAATAGCTAGTTTTCACCGATAACTTTCCTCCCCCTGATTCATCCAGGCTCAAGATGGAGTTTCTAATTTGCTGATTGTCAGCAGCCGAATAAGCTACTGTTTTTACAAGTCGCCCTCCAGTTTCATCTACCATTAGCACGTGCCGATCGTCGGTGAAATCACCGAGATAGCCAGCGGGTCTGGTTTGACTAGTACACTCTAACCAGATGGTATCCTGAGCCAGTGGGACTCCCAAAATGGCGTGATTAAACTGTAAACTAGGGAAATCGGCAATAACCCGGCGAGCCGATGGGCCAGCATTTACTAAAGTGTAGCGGGAATCAATTCCGGCTACGGCCAAAATTGACTTCATGTAGTTAGATAGTGCTTTGCAGTCACCGTAGCCCAGTCGATCTACCGTTTCTGCCGGGAAGGGCTGAAAACCACCAATACCTAGCTGAATACTGACGTAGCGGGTCTTACCCTGCATATACTCATATAGGTTTCGGATGATTTCAGTGGTATCACTCATTCCTGCAATCAAACTTTTAATCTCTTGTTGGGTAGTGACGGGCAGTTGATCCCGGTTATCGTTCAGCGTATTAATCCATTCGCCAATTTTTTGCCAACTACTTTGGTCTCCGGTGTAGCCCTCGTAACTGAATTGCACCGGAGCTAATTGTACCTGAGGTACTACAGAAAATAAGTTGGGGCGTAATTTTTCCTGGCTAATTGCCCGTTGATTCTCGAGTTCCCATTGGTAAAAGACTTGTTCGTTCTCAGACCAGGTTTTGGGTTCTGGACTGTGTTGTAAATGGTATCTTATTGAGAGATCAGTTGGGGCTGTTACAGAAAATATAGATTTCTCGACCGATACATTAAAGTCATCAACGGGAATCCAGTCGCGATAATCAAGCAAGCCATCGTACTCTAGCTCGTAAGAATATACCACAGTGTAAGGGTACTCAGGGGCATTATACTCGAAGTACTTAACCCGATTATCTTCATAGATAGAGAAGGACGAAAACGCACTAATATCGTTAATATCTTTATTTCTTACCTTTTTTATCTCCTTACCGGTGGCATCATACACGGTACACTGTATGTTTTTTACTTTTCGCTGAGGGTCATAGAATACTGCTAGAAGTCCCTGGCTATCCCCATTTTTGTTAAGAATAGTCACGGCTTGATTTATCTGATAAGTAGCCCGGTCAACCGAGTGAATAATAAACGTCTCTTCCCGGTTTCTGATAACGGCATGGGCATCTTGGGTTAGTTCCTTCGGAATAGTAGAAACCCGGTAATCATCAGAGGCATAGCCGGGGGAAAAGGTAAGCAGCATCGAGAGAAGCAGTCCTCCCAGTTTAGTGGTAGTTTTACAGTTAAATGAAAATAAACGCATAATGGGTTAGTTAATTTTCTTCAATACAATCTGCTCTTGTTGTTTGGCTACAATTAGATTATAGAATTGCCGCAGTTGAGGGTATTCCTGGGCGTAAAACCTCATTCGTTCTATGTTGTAGCGAGTTACAATCTGGATGGTATTACCCACCTGCTTAGTCGTAAAGGTATACTGACCGGCCTGCTCAGGTAGGGCAATAATCATATCCTCGGGCATTTCATCTACCTGATATCCATCGGGTATTGTTAGATTAAGCATGTAAAACTCTCTCTCAGGGCAAGGGTAGTCAACCGGGAAAGCGCGTTGCTCCGACTTGAATGGGTTTTCATCCATTTGATTAACTAGAATAGGAGTGAGGTACAGTAAGTTGCCCGCTTCTTGCACTGACTCCTGGAAAGATACTTGGTATTTTTCTTTTACTGGTTTACCAATCATTTCTAATGATTCCATTTGGTAGTCTTGAATATTCCAGGAGTGATTGTTTTCTTTCAGTTTGGTGAGATAACCGTCTACGCCGTTTTCCCGGCTCACTTTTCGGCGAATACGCAATGCATCGTAACCCGTGTGCGATCGGCTTACCAAACCACTAAGTTCGCCATTTTCTAGCGTTAAGGTTGCCATAGTTGCACCTTCGGCTTTTTGAGACGGCATGAGGCTCACCCACTTTTCACCCGGTTCTTCGCTGATAATCCGGCCTTCCTGATTAAGGCATCGGGTGGGAAGTACGCCCATGGGACAGGCATTATCGGTGGCATCTAATAAAATCTGTCCATCATCGGTTGAGGCCAATGCAACCACGTAGTTAAACTGATTGAGGCGAGGGAAAGCCTTACGAAGCAAGCCGTGCGATCGGGTACTGAGCACTACCGGCTCGGTTGATATACCAGCTTCCCGCAGCATAGTTATCAGTAGTAAGTTGATGTCAGCGGAAGAGCCTGACTTTTCATCTAGGGTTTTACGTAAAGTCTGACTGGTTGACATCCGAGCGGACTGATTCCAGCGAATGTGCTGCTGAACGTACTGATATATCGCAGCGATTTTTTCTAAAGAAGAGGTCTTACCTACAACTAATGCATCTACCCGGTCTTTTACCGCACCCTTCCTCTTGATCACATCCCCGAAATAAGTGCTCTCTAGTAATTCCTCATCAATTTCTTCCCAAGTGGTTGTAAAGTTTTTGTACACCTCGCCGGGAAAACGGGTACCCGCCAGCTCCATTTCTACCTTGAGTACATAATCGCTCATAGTGGTTACGTAAGGCTCCTCTACTAAAGATGGTACATTTTGGGCGGCCCAATGATATTTAGTAGCGGCGTAATTGATCTGCTCCCGGCGGGCCTGGGATCGATCTTGAGAGATGTCGTTAGGAGTTTGAGAGCGGTAGTCAATATTGTACGTACCACCCGACTTTGTCTGTTCGTTAATGACCAATGGATAATATCCTTGCGATAGTGGTTTGTAAAAGAAATACTCGGGAATTTCTACCTCATATTCACTCCATACGGTCGGAATAGAATGTTGGAACGTCCAGTCTTGAAGATTGAAAATAAAGTCCGAGGTAATCTGGTAAGTATATTCAATGACCGAGCCTTCCTTTACATTGGGAAGGGTGAATTTATAGATTTGGTGGTTTTCGTCGTATTGCTCTAAGAACTTACCTTCGCTCTTTAGTTTTGTTTTTACCGTTTTACCTCCCTCCAGATTATAGGTATAGCCCTTGACGTGGGAAATCATTTCCCGGTTACTACCTTTTTTGTAAAGAGGCACGGCAACATCTGCCCAGTTATACCCATTAGAAGTAAGAATTTTGATTCGCCGATGGCGGGTAAAAACTAACTGAAAACCACCGTGGGAAGTATAACTGATTCTCGTGCGACCAAAATCAGCCAGTACCGTTGCGCTGGCACTACTGTCGATCGAGGAAAACTGCATGGTCAGCTCGCTCTTACTGATTTTGCCAAATTTTATTTCCGGGGCATCGGTAGCATACCCAAGATTAATATAAAGCGATACTAATACAAAAGAAAGAAAACGTATTCTCATAGTAATTTATAGTGAAAATTTTTAGCAAAAATATTAAAATAATTTTAATTAATCACAAAAAAATTAATTAAAAAAATCGTAAACCAAAGTATTTAGTGGTTAGTCTGGTAACGTGGGATGGTATTACTATCTTGGTAATTTCTAAACACACCTCATCCTAACCTACTGATGAAATGCCTCACCTTGCTCCTGTTCATTGTCACCCACGGGCTGTTGGCTCAAACCATCTATTTACACTGCGGACGTTTGATAGACAGCAAGAAAGATATTGAAGTGATGGAAGAAGTAGGGCTAGTGATGCAAGAAGGGAAAGTGCACGAACGATCTGAAAAATCTTAAGTCTGTCGAGGGAAATAGTGATCGATCTTATTTAGCAGCTACAGCAATGTGCTTTTTGCGAAAGTGTCGAAAGTGCAATAAAGCTAATCCTACCGAGCTAAGAACTGAAATACAGAGAGCAGGTGGCCAAAGGTCATGCAGCAATAGAGCGACGGTGAAAACCAACCAGGTGGCCCACATCTGCTGAGATAGTCGCCGATTACGTTTGTGACCACTGTATCCACGGCGGTCACCTTCGTGACGATCACCTTCATGACGAGTAGCCATGTAGACGGCAAGGCCACTTAGCAGAATAAACCCCAAGTCTAGGTATTCCCATTGTTCAGCCAATGAGTCATTTATTGTACCGAAGACCACTAATATCGGAACCAATAAGCAGTGGATGATACACAACACAGCACTGGTAATTCCTAAAAAATCAGCTTGTTTATTTTTCATAGTTACGCAACTAAGTTGCAAGCTAGCAAATGCAACGCAACTGCAAAAGATGGGTTCAAAATTTGAGGAAATGATTTTACCCTGGCTCGCCATTACTCAATCTGATTACCTAGAGAGCAATACTCACAAATAAAAAAGCATTACAATCAGGGAGATGAGCACGGGGCCACCCAAACCCATCAGCAGGCCTAATAGCCGAAAATCGGATTGCTTTAGGTAGCCCGTAGAAAAAGCAATAGCATTGGGTGGAGTCGAGATCGGAAGAAATAGAGCAGTAGAAGCTGATAAACCGATGACTAACGATATGGATAAACTGTGTTCAGGAAGAAAAGAAGAGCCTACGGGGATTAGGATACTGGCGGCAGCGGTATTGCTCATAATGTTGGATAAGAAAGTGGTTAGCCACCCCATAATCAGTAGCATTACTACGACATCTTCGAAAATAGGAATACCACTCACGATATGATTGGCTAATCCAGTATCGCTGATTACCATACCGAGTGTTAGTCCCCCCGCAACCAAAATCAGCGTATCCCAGGGAAGTAGACGAAGATCCTCAGCCCTTACTACCCCAGTAACGGTAAACGACACAATGGGTAAGAAAGAAACCACTGCTACCGGAATATTATGCAAAGTAGAAGTTAGCCACAGGCCAATGGTCAATGTAAATGTAACCACAACAATAACCCGGTAACGATACTGGGTTCGTTGTGAAATAGTAGGGGCGGCCGCGCCGATCTGCAGTTCTAAGTGGTCGTATTGTGTCTTATGATAATTTTTCAAAACCACCCAAATCACCAAAATAGAAACTATGGCCACGGGGACTCCAACTAACATCCACTGCGAAAACCCAAACGAAAGCCCCTGGTTCTGAATAATTCCGAGGGCGATAGCATTAGGTGGACTGCCAATGACAGTGCCCATCCCGCCTACGGTAGCCGCGCCTGCTACTCCCAGAAAAACAGCTTTTGCCAACGGATCTCGGCGGTCAATCTGTTGAATAATAGGGGTGAGAATAGCCACCATCATCGCCGTGGTAGCGGTGTTTGACATAAACATGCTGAGAATCCCGGTAACCAGCATACACCCTAGTAAAATGTTGTAGGGGCGATTGCCAAAGTAGTGCAACACAAAGCGGGAAAATTTTCGGTCGAAGGCAGTCACCTGAGCGCCTATTGCCAGGAAGAATCCACCGATCAGAATCCAGATAATTGGGCTCGACCAGGTGCTAACGTATCTCTCCCAATCCTTAGAAACGACCGATAGATCAATACTATCGAGAAAATACATGGAATAACCAATTACCAGAATACTTACCGCGAAAGGGGGGATTGCTTCGCTAATCCATAACCCAGCCGCCAGTAGCAGTAAGAATAAGGCGTTTACGGCAGGGGTAGACATTTCATCTGATCGGAGCACTTGGGTCAGAAAAAGTGCGACTAATATCACTGCTAAAAAGAAGGATACTTTTTGAATAAGTGGCCATTTTTTTTGCAGGAAGCGCAGGGCAGCAAATCTAGAATCAGCCATAATAGGTAGGGTTTAACTTAGTGTGGTTACATCGTATTATCTGTCGCGTAATTACGAAAGTTTACCTACTCCGAAAACGAAATAAAATTCGAAAAGGGCAAGCGTGTCCGTGATATTTTTAATTTTGTTGCAAAGTCAATTTGCATGGGAATCCGGTCTCTTTTAAGTAAGCCCCTAGCTTCTTGGGTGGCTCGTCAGCAACAGCAGTGGAGTGCTACCCCGGAGAAGGTGCAAGATAAAATGCTCAGCAACTTGTTAAAAGGAGGTCGTAACACCCTGTTCGGGAAAGATCATCAACTAGACCAAGTGAGTACCTATGAAGAATTTAGACAGGCGGTGCCCATCCGCGACTACGAGGATCTAAAGCCCTACATCAACCGAATTATCGGCGGCAAATCAGACGTGCTGTGGCCGGGTAAACCAGCGTATTTTGCTAAAACCTCGGGTACTACCTCCGGAGCAAAGTACATTCCCATTACCAAAGATTCTATTCCTAACCATATTGACTCAGCCCGGAATGCGTTACTCAGTTACGTGGCCGATACGGGCAATTCAGCTTTTCTGGATCGAAAGCTCATTTTCTTATCGGGCAGCCCTACGCTAGAGGAAAAGGGTGGGATTCCGCTGGGAAGATTATCGGGTTTAGTAAATCACCACGTACCGCAGTACCTGAGAACCAACCAGTTGCCTTCGTACGAAACTAATTGTATTGAAGAGTGGGAAACCAAACTGGGGCGCATTGTAGATGAAACAATCAATCAGGATATGTCGCTCATTTCGGGTATCCCGCCCTGGGTGCAGATGTATTTTGATTGGCTGATTGAACGAACTGGGAAATCGATCAAAGATATTTTCCCCAATTTTTCCGTACTAGTTTACGGTGGGGTAAATTTTGGCCCTTATCGCCAGAAAATGTTTGAGTCTATTGGGAGAACGATTGACAGCGTGGAAACATATCCCGCATCGGAAGGCTTTATTGCTTACCAGGATTCCCAGTCGGCCGAAGGGTTACTGATGCTGCTCAACAGTGGTATCTTCTTCGAGTTTATTCCTACTGACGAGTTTTTTAATGAAAACCCTACTCGCTTGTCCATTCACCAAGTAGAGGTTGGAAAAAACTACGCCCTCATTCTCAATAGTAATGCTGGGCTGTGGGGTTACTCTATTGGCGATACGGTCAAGTTTGTCTCTAAGTACCCCCACCGGATTATTGTTTCAGGACGGATTAAGCACTTTATTTCGGCCTTTGGCGAACACGTCATTGGTGAAGAGGTGGAAAAAGCGATGGACTACGCCCTCGAGAAATTTCCCGAAACTGAGATAATAGAATTCACCGTTGCCCCCCAAGTAAACCCTGCCGAAGGATTACCGTTGCACGAGTGGTACGTAGAATTTGCCCAACTACCCACTGATTTACCCGCATTTTCCCAGCTTATCGACCAGCGTTTGCAGAAGCTAAATCCCTACTACGACGACCTGATTAGTGGAAATATTCTCCGTCCGCTGGAAATTAGGTTATTGCAAAAAGATGGGTTTCGGCAATACATGAAAAGCCAGGGTAAGTTGGGCGGACAGAACAAAGTGCCCCGTTTGTCAAATGATCGTATATTAGCCGACGGATTACAACACTTCGTTAGCTAGTTGCTACGAAATTTATGGAACAACAGCCTGAAAAAAGACACATCGCTATCCTGGGCTCAACCGGCTCTATCGGTACCCAAGCACTAGAAGTTATCGAGCAACACTTAGATCGATTTGAAGTAGAAGTGCTCACCGCGCATCGCAATGCGGATTTGCTCATTCAGCAGAGTCTGAAATGTAAGCCCAATGCGGTCGTTATTGTAGATGATAGCCAGTACGAAAAAGTACAGTACGCCCTTGATCCTCATGATATTAAAGTGTACGCTGGAGCAAAGTCCCTGGCTTCAATTGTAACGATGGAAGACATTGATCTGGTGCTTACCGCTACGGTAGGCTACGCTGGATTGCTACCGACCATTGAGGCGATCAAAGCCAACAAGCACATCGCACTAGCAAATAAAGAAACACTGGTGGTGGCGGGCGAATTGATTACCAAATTGGCGCAGGAAAATGGAGTAAATCTATATCCGGTAGATTCAGAGCACTCGGCGATTTTTCAGTGTTTGGTAGGGGAGTTTCACAATCCGATTGAGAAAATTATTCTGACCGCCTCGGGCGGGCCATTCCGGGGAAAGACGCGCGAGGAATTAGCCGAAGTAACTAAACAACAAGCCTTAAAACATCCCAACTGGGATATGGGGGCGAAAGTGACTATTGACTCAGCCTCACTGATGAATAAAGGACTGGAAGTGATGGAGGCTAAGTGGTTATTCGGGCTTAAACCCGGACAAATTGAGGTGATCGTTCATCCCCAATCCATTATTCACTCGTTGGTGCAGTTTCAGGATAGTTCCATGAAAGCCCAAATGGGTTTACCCGATATGCGGGTGCCCATTCAATTCGCTCTCGGCTACCCCGAACGCTTGCCGTCGGATTTCCCCCGCTTCAATTTTCTAGATTATCCTCAGCTTACATTTGAGCAACCGGATACCGATACATTTCGTAACTTAGCGTTGGCTTTCGAGGCTATGCAGCGGGGTGGAAACTCACCCTGTGTGCTGAATGCCGCAAATGAAATTGCAGTTTCCGAATTTTTGCAGGACAAACTTGGTTTCTTGAATATGTCTGACGTAGTTGAAGCCTGTTTAGAGAAAGTTCCCTTCATAAAGTACCCTACTTACGAAGATTACGTTACCACTGACGAAGAAACACGAATTAAAGCACTAGAATTAATTGAATAGTTGATGGAAATAATAATCATGGTAGCCCAGTTACTGTTGGGCTTATCTATTTTGGTTGGTTTGCACGAATTAGGTCATTTGCTGACAGCCAAGTTGTTTGGGATGCGGGTAGAGCAATATTACATCGGTTTCCCTCCCAAGATTTTTGGATTTCGCTACGGCGAGACGGAGTATAACCTGGGTGCGGTGCCACTCGGGGGCTTCGTGAAGATTTCTGGGATGATTGACGAGTCGCTGGATACGAAAAACTTGGGTGAAGAGCCCGAACCCTGGGAGTTTCGGGCTAAACCGGCCTGGCAACGCCTGATTGTGATGATGGGCGGTATTATCGTAAATGTCATCACGGGGATCATTGTTTTTATTCTGCTCACCTACCAGTTTGGCGATACGTATATCCCTCGGGAGGAGGTGCTGAAAAACGGTATTGTTGTCTACAGTTTGGGCGAAGAGATTGGATTACAAACCGGGGATAAAATCTTAAAGGTAAACGGGGAAGAATACGTAAAATTCACAGATCTGGTTAGTGCTAAAGTGTTGTTAGCAGATGATGCTTACTACACTGTTGAGCGAGATGGTAACATTATTGACGTGCCCATTCCGATTGGATTTTTAGATAAGTTTTCTGACAAAGAAGCTGCCCGGAATTTTATTCAAATACGAGTACCATTTGAGGTAGGTGAAGTAATTGATGGTAGTAATGCTGAAAAGGCAGGCTTACAGGTTGGTGATCAGATAATGGCCGTAGCAAATCAACCTATTTCCTTTTTTGATGAAATTCAAACGCTGCTTTCAGAAAAGAAAGGGGAGACGGTGGCTCTCAAAGTACTTCGTCCGGATAAGAGCAGTACCGAGAATCAAATAAAAGAACCTATTACACTGCAAACTGAGGTGACTGAAGACGGTACAATCGGATTTTATCAGCAACCACTTCTGGAGCTAAGTCGCACTGAGTATACACTAGCCGAAGCTATTCCTGAGGGTACGTTTGATGCATTTAACGTCATCTGGGTAAATGCCTTGGCGATTGGCAAGATATTCAAGGGCGAGGTGTCTGCTTCAAAGTCATTAAGTGGACCCATAGCTATTGCTAAATTCTTCGGCGGAACCTGGGACTGGGAGCATTTTTGGCGCATCACTGGACTACTTTCCATGGTGCTGGCATTTATGAACTTTCTGCCAATTCCAGCTCTAGACGGGGGACACGTAGCCTTTCTTAGCTACGAGATCATCTCGGGACGAAAGCCTTCGGATAAATTCCTGGAAGGAGCGCAGAAAGTGGGCATGGTGCTACTGCTATCGCTTATGACCTTTGCCATCTTCAATGATATTTTTAA
This sequence comes from Bacteroidota bacterium, assembly GCA_039198955.1. Classification (GTDB taxonomy): domain Bacteria; phylum Bacteroidota; class Bacteroidia; order Cytophagales; family Cyclobacteriaceae; genus Tunicatimonas. The sequence goes on from JBCCTI010000017.1 coordinate 37,676, forward strand.
AGAGATTTTTTAGTCTGAAACTTATCGGCATATAACGGCCTGGTATAAACGCAGTATCGGGCTTTAGCTAACCACTTGAAAAAATAAATATACTTTAATCCAAACAAAAGCGGTTCAGGTTAAAACCTAAACCGCTATTGCGTTTATACAATGTTGTATGCCGTTTTATATTTTCATTTCAACAATGCATTTATCTCTTAATTTTTTATAGCTTGAAGGCCGTTCGAGCCTCAAAGGCAACTTTTTTAAATCATTTTGATTCATGTCTTAAGCCGATAATGATGAGGGCAACCAAACTTATATATACAGAAATTGTCCTTACGGTGTGATACAAATCCCAATTATCAAATGTAGTTAAAGCCTGTTGTACCTCAAGTGTACCAGACTGTAAAGCCGGATTATAAACCCCACCATATAATCCAAAGTTGAATGCTTGGCAAATCAGCAAAGTAATGAGTGCAGTTAACCACAGAGCTTTACCATTACTTTCCTTTCGATTTTTAATAAAGGCGTATACCATGGTGATGATGGATAGGAAATGTAGAGGTACCATGATGATTGAAAATCGGGTAAAAGGACCCGCCCACCAAGATTGAATTTCCGTGCCGGATAACTCTTGCCAATAGGGAACTAAGCCAATCGCAATGAAGGCATAAATGAAAGCAACTGCGCTGACAAAAGTAAAAGCGAAAATGTAAGATGTGTTCTTATGAATATTCATGTCGATCGTTCTTTATTTTAAAGATTTTCTTGGTGTCCATCATCATGAACTGATTTAAAATGTCAAATTAAAAGTGGGAGCAAACTGAAAGACTGATGCAGATGCTCCAGATTTTTGAATGAAGTCACCCGATAGGAATAGAGAGTTTCGAAGATCAAAGTTTATTGACTCGTTAAAAGTGTACTTCAGAAAAAGACCCAAAACATTCCCCAAGTGTCTATCTGAAATGCCATTGGACTCGCGGGATTGAAATCGAGGAGGTGAGTAAAAGCCATCCTCTGCAGAGGACCGATAAAATGTAGCAAATTCACATTTTATTAATAGCTTTTTTGATGGAAACAAGAATAGCGAAGGATGCACACTGAAAAGGTTGACTGGCGTATTAATGGCAGCCAAGCTATACGTGGCAGGATTGACAAACATTGGATTGAAGCTATTCAATTCTTGATCATCGGATTTTCTATCTCCCGATGACCAGTCAAGCCCTAAACCGATTGTTGGTCTCCATTGCTTTGGACTGAAAAGGTACTTCCAATCGGTTTCGAAATTAAATGCCCGTATCGCTCGTCCTGCTAAATCTCCAAATTGGAAAATGAATTCCGAGTTGTAGGTCAGTCTTGCCTGTACCGTGCCAAAGCGTCTAAGTCCAAGACTATGCCGTATTTCTTTTCCCAGCACATCATTGAATCCCGAGAAATCTGATTGAAAGCCCAGATAGTAGATCTCATCCTTGTGATCTCCCTGAAAAAGAGAAAATTGACTGTACACTCCCCAAGTTTTGGGGCTAGTAACATTATCGTTGAATAGATTGAATTGATTATCGAGCACTTTGAAACTGATAGGAGTTTCTTTCCCGTAAAATGCGTCGATATTGATTTTTGAGTTGGAAAGATAGATCCTGGTCATGTTAAAACTGCGTCTGACATTTGGCCCTATTCTTAGATCCATCAATCGACCAGACCCTAGTTTGATTTCTTGTCGACCTAATCTCATTGCAAATCTCTTGGAGTCTGTATTTATCATGCTAACCTCAAGGAAGCTTTGGTGGATATCCAGATGATCTGTTTGTAGAAAAGTTTCTCCCCCGGTTTTCAAACCATGTTGAAGCTCATTAAAAAATCGGATATGTTTCCCAAGCACTAAGTCAGCATGAAAGGCAAATCTTTGACTGTAGAAGTTTTCATCATTTCCTTGCAACCAGGCTTGGTTTGTGAAGTGCTCATATCTGTGCCTTGTTGACCCTCCAAAACTTAGGTGAGCATTGCGCTTTTGTCCCAATGGAACAAACTTTATTTTTTCCAATCCACTTAACTTGCTGCTGTCCTTTAGGTGACTATAATCCTCATTGGCACGCTGATCCATGAATCTAATTTGTGCGATCAACGAAAAAGGAATAAAAATCAGCAAGAGAGCCAGTTTCCTAAGAATACCAAGAATATTTCGAGATCTATCAGCGTACAAGGTGATTTTCAAATTTGCAAAACTGTATCAGCGTTCAAACTGATAGTACAAATCTGGCAGGTCAGAAAATCAAATCCATTAATAAATATTAAGGATATTAAGACAGCTTTCTTTTTCTTATCCGGTCGCCTTTAGCCTTGCTTAATGCCTCCGGTGTTATCCCCAAATACGAAGCAATCATATGTTGTGGAACTCGCTGCGTAACGTTGGGAAACATCCTTACGAAACGGTCGTATCTTTCGACAGATGAAGCTGAGATTAGTGATATTATTCTTGCTTGCATCACCTCCATCCTTTTTCGAAACATGTTCTTATCGCCTATAGCAATTTCCGGATCTTTTGTGTGAACTTGAACGGTGGAGTTCTCAAGCGCATCGATCATCAATTGGCATGGATCTTCAGGGAGACAAGTATCTGCTATAATGTGATTTTCAGGTGCAAAAGCAAAAATGTGTTCCTTGCCTTTTTCGCAGATCGTATAGCTTCTTAATAAGCCAGAGACTACTACATAGACGTTTGTATTTAAATCTCCTATTCGCTGTAAAACTTGTCCTTTTTTGACCTGAATGGTTTTGCCTTCGCTCATGATCAACTTGTCTAATTCACATTCACATTCACATCACGCTTAGAAAGTTAATTAACTTAGTGTTGACTTGGTCTAAGCCAAGAGGTTGTGAGCCCTGACGCCTCAATGGCATACAACAATTGTATAAACGCACCGGTGCGTTTATTTGTCGTATATCTACTCCTTTTTTGAAGTAGAAACTGCCTTGAGCTTCAAAATGTGTACAATTTGTCGCAGTATTTGGTATTAATAATCTGTTTATACTTGCTTATCAATTAAGGTACAAATTGGCGCAGCTAAAAAGAAGTCTTAACCGTTGATTAAACGTTGGGGCGGCCATCCGCTAATCGACGCTTATTCTTCACTTGCTACTTCTTCACAATATTAAACTCTACCCGGCGGTTGAGTTTTTTATCTTCATCGGTAATTTCTTCAACAATGGGGCGGGAGCTGCCGTAGCCAATAGATTCAATACGGGTTTCTTCAATACCCCCAAAGTGAATGAGGTATTCTTTAATAGCATCGGCCCGGTCTTGGGAGAGCTTCAAGTTAGCGTCGGCATTACCATCCGAGTCGGTGTGGCCTTCAATCCGAAGGTTTACGTAGGGGTTATCCAACAGAAAATTAGCAATTTTGTTCAGGTCGCCGTACATCTCGGTCTTCAGTTCAGCTTTTCCATTGTCAAAAACCAGGTTCTCAAATTTCAGTCGACTGGAGATAGAGTGGGTTTCCAGATTAAATTCTTGATTGCCTGATAGGAAGAATATTTCTTCCAGTCGGAAAAAGTGCTCACCCTGAATAATCAGCAGGTAATTGTTATTGTTAATCAGATCGAAGGAAAAACTGCCGTCTTTCTTCAGAAATTTGGGGGCTACTTCTACACCATTGTCCAGGTCGATTACTGAGACAATTCCTTCGGTAAACGGATCACCAGTTTCGGCATCCATCAGCGTTCCTTTCAAGTTCACCGTAGCCGTTGGCTGGGCTTCCATTGGTAGGGGAAAAGAATACAAATCGAGGTTTGCCATGTTGTTCTCTACCGAACGGGCGTAGTACAAGTTCTCAGAGTTGGCGTCAATGGTGAAATAGAACTCACTACCCTCGCCATTCACTAATGGACCAATATTCTTCGGTTCGCCCCACAGCGTGCTCTTTAGGTACGATTTGTAAATATCGTATTCGCCAAAGTTAAGCAGGTGACCGTTAGAGCTAAAGTATAAGACTCGGTATTTAGGATGAAAAAACGGACTTACCTCGCTACCCCGGGTGTTAACTGTCGGCCCAATATTTCGGGGGGGTATCCACTGGTCTTTTTCATTCTTGAAGGTATAGTAAATATCCGATAGCCCGAACCCACCTAATCGGTCGGAGGAAAAATAGAGCGTATCGCCTCCCGGCGAGAGTGAGGGGTGGGAATCCCAGTATTGGCTATTGATAGAAGCACCCAAATTGATTGGATTGCCCCATATTCCATCACTATTACGATAAGCTACGTACAAGTCGCAGCTACCAAAACCATCGGGAGCCAGACAACGAGAGAAGAATAGCGTATTTCCGTCGGGACTTAGGCACGCTGAGCCTTCGTTGTACGGCGAGTTAATATTTTCCAGTGGTTCGGCATCCATCCAGTAACCGTTTTCATTGCGGCTGAGCATTAGATCTTCATTATCGTAGGTTTTGAAGCCTCGTTCCAACTTGTTCCGCTTGGAGGTAAATAGCATCATGTCGTTACTAGCACTGAGTGAAGGACCGTAGTCGCCGGAAGAAGAGTTGATGCCCTCGCCCATATTCAGATATACTCCCCGGGGTGGACGGAGGGTATCAATCTCTTTACGGTACTCTACTAGCTCGTAGTAGTACTCCAGGGGAACGTAGTCCTCTTTTTGCTCAATTTGGTACTTTTCCAGGTTTTTACGGGCCATTTTGGCCGCCATTCCATCGGTATAGTGTTTCAGGATTAGCTTATAAAGGCCGATGGCTGCTAAAGTATCACCCTGGGCTTCTTCTAGTTTAGCTAGTTGCCACATGAGTGGATTATCTTTGAAGAAGTTCTTCACTCCGAAGTTCTGCACATATTGGTACAGCTCTGGGTACCACTTAGCAGTATCTTGCCGGTTGGCAGCTTTATCAATTGCTTGAAGTTTTCGGGAGTTCTGGTAGAAAGGAACCTTATGTAAGTTCGGAAAAGAAAATAAATCCTGTATTTTGGTTGGGACTGCATTTTTGGCAGTATCTTGCAGCATAAACGGGCTTTGGGCCGATTTAATTTGGGCAAGGCTTACCGTGCAGGTAAATACCGCGCTGAAAAGCAGTAGTAATCGTCGCATTGGTATGATAATCCACTATAAATCAGCAACTAACGTGCAAAATGCCGGGGAGTGTAAGATTTAGCCTAAGTTTGGTCCAAAACGCAGGTGGAAATTGTCTGTTTTTATCATTTACTCGTCAGCGTTAAAAGGCTGGCATAAGGATTGACATAATAGTGAACCAAAGTAATTCTTGAGAAAGAGTCATAATACTGTCAGCTTGACAGGAAAACCGAGTGTATGAATATAAATTCAGCTTTTGCCCCATTTTTTACCCAAGACTTCGACGAGGAAACCGACGACCTTATTCAGCTAGTAACTGCCGAAGAAGAAGAGGATGATGAAGTAATTGAGTTTCCCGAGGAGCTATCTATCTTACCAATCCGCAATACTGTCTTGTTTCCTGGGGTAGTGATCCCCATTACGGTTGGGCGAAAGAAGTCGATTAAGCTGGTAAAACAGGCCTACAATAAAGGTAGCCGTCTGATTGGTGTAATCGCGCAGAAAGACAATCAGGCTGAAGACCCCGATACTGATGAGGTTTACAAAGTAGGAACCGTAGCTAAGATTATTAAAGTACTGGTATTGCCCGATGGAAATACGACGATTATCATTCAGGGGAAAAAACGCTTTAAGGTAAGTAGTTTTGTGCAGGATGAGCCCTATATGGTGGCTCAAGTCAAGTACTTGGAAGAGAAGTTTCCTTCGCCTAAGAGAAAAGAACTGGTTGCTCTGGTGCAGTCACTGAAAGAAGCTGCTGCTAAAATTCTTCGGCTGAATCCTGAAATTCCCCAGGAAGCCCAACAAGCCCTGGATAATATTGATAGCCCCAGCTTTCTAACCCATTTTCTTTCTTCTAATATTAATGTGGAGGTAAAGGATAAGCAGAAGCTGCTGGAGATCAACAATGGTATGGAGCGGGCTAAGCTACTGCTGGAATATATGCTCAAGGATATCCAACTATTAGAAATCCGCCACGAAATTCATAGCAAGGTACACTCCGATATTGACCAGCAGCAGCGCGACTACTTCTTGCGGCAGCAAATGAAAGTGTTACAAGACGAATTGGGCGACGGTGGGACTGACCAGGAAGTAGAGAAAATGCGGTTGCGGGGTGATAAGAAGCAGTGGTCGGGTACAGTTGCTGAGCATTTCAATAAAGAACTGGACAAACTGTCGAGAATGAACCCAGCGGCGGCTGAGTATCCGCTTACTTACAACTACGTAGAGTTTTTGCTGGACTTACCCTGGCAAGATTATACCAAAGATAATTTCGACCTAAACCACGCCCAGCGTATCCTCGATCGCGATCACTACGGGTTGGATAAAGTGAAAGACCGGATTGTTGAGTACTTGGCAGTGCTCAAACTGAAGAACGATATGAAGGGGCCAATTCTTTGCCTCTACGGTCCTCCGGGTGTGGGAAAAACCTCTTTGGGCCGCTCAGTTGCTTCGGCCCTGAGCCGAAAGTACGCCCGTATGTCCTTGGGAGGAGTAAGCGATGAAGCCGAGATTCGCGGACATCGTAAGACTTACATTGGGGCGATGCCCGGGAAAATCATTCAAAATATCAAAAAAGCGAAGTCGGCCAATCCGGTATTCATTCTGGATGAAATTGACAAAGTGCGTTCCGACTTTCGGGGTGATCCGTCTTCGGCCTTATTGGAAGTACTTGACCCCGAGCAAAACAGTACATTCTTGGATAATTACTTGGAAGTAGATTACGATCTTTCTAATGTGCTATTCATCGCTACCGCCAATGCCCTGGATACCATTCATCCCGCCCTGCGCGATCGGATGGAGATCATTGACATTTCGGGCTACACGCAGGAGGAGAAAGTAGAAATAGCTAAACGCCACCTGATTCCGAAGCAGCGTAAGGAACACGGTCTGACCGGAAAAGATATTTCCTTTGATAAAAAAGCGATTGTTCGGGTAGTGGAAGACTATACCCGCGAATCGGGGGTACGGAACCTGGAACGTAAACTAGCGACGGTTATTCGCAGTGTAGCTAAATCGGTAGCGATGGAACAAGAGTACTCCAAGAAAATTACCGAAGCCGAAGTTCGGCGTATTCTGGGTGCACCTACCTTTGACAAAGAAAATTATCAAGATAATGAAACTCCGGGCGTAGTTACCGGACTAGCCTGGACCCAGGTGGGTGGCGAGATTCTGTTTATTGAGAGTAGTCTAAGTCGAGGCAAAGGAAAGCTTACCTTATCGGGACAATTGGGCGATGTGATGAAGGAGTCAGCCATGACGGCTCTTTCGTACTTGAAGTCTAAAGCTGATCAATTAGGTATTCACTATAAAGTTTTTGAGAATTACGATCTGCACGTGCACGTCCCCGCTGGTGCTGTTCCCAAAGATGGGCCATCCGCTGGAATTACCATGCTCACCGCCATGGCTTCGGTCTACACCCAACGCAAGGTGAAAGCTAAAGTGGCGATGACCGGGGAAATTACGTTGCGCGGTAAGGTGATGCCGGTAGGCGGGATCAAAGAGAAAATCCTGGCTGCCCGTCGCGCCGGAATCAAAGAAATCATCCTTTGTCAGAAAAACCGAAAGGACATTGAGGAGATTGACGATCGTTACGTAAAAGGCTTAAAGGTTCATTTTGTCAATACCGTGAGCGAGGTGCTAGATTTAGCCCTACTTAAAACCAAGGTGAAGGAACCGCTGGATTTAGTGGTAGACTAGTTACTGAATACAGATAGGAAAAATTCGCATTTCATCGAATTATTTTTTAGCTGACTTCTAAAAAGAATTGGTTATGTAAGCGATAACTTCACATAATACTGATTATAATTGTGTATCCTATCAATCAAATAAATAGACAGACTATGAACCTTGTTTTCTTCAATCGCAGTAGCTTAATGCTATTCTTCACTTTGACCGGAATAATCGCATTTTCTTCTGGGTGTGCTACTTTATTCACAGGAACTACAGATAACGTATATATTCAATCTCAACCAGAAGGAGCCAAAATTTTTGTTGAAGGACTGGATGTTGGCACTACTCCGGCTACGGTTCCAATCAAGCGCCCCGGACTGTCAGATAAACAAGTAACCCTACGATTAGATGGCTACGAAGACCGAGTATTTTTGCTCCAGGCAGAATTTAATGTGGTGAGCATCCTGAATCTTTTCGGCTTGGTTGGTTGGGTAGTTGATATTGCTACCGGGGCGATCAGAAAATACAGTCCGAAAAACTACGATATTGAGCTAGAATCTAGAAGGCAATCATTGAATATTGATATGGGCCTGCTAGAAAGAGATAGCAAAGGGCGGTACATTATTCCCCGGACAAATGCCGAGAAACTGGTGCTGAGAGACGAGCGCAACAATAATTTTATGGTATTAACCAGGTAATACTGTGAGAACGTAGTACAGGCTGCTATATAGGATGATTTGGTAATTCACATTTCGGTATCATCAGATTGATACATTCTAGTATCTACCATAAACGGTAATACATCTTGTATTTTTACCTGGCTCATCATTGGGTGAGTAGGGTTGATCAAAATATTATGCTCTTGAGGAACTACTGCTGAAGGTACTTGTAACATCAACGTTTCTTGACTCTTTAGCCACTGATCGCCCAGATAGACACAAGGGCTTTCAAAAGAATACTGCTGCCAATTTTCTGGTAAATCTTCAAAGGTGATTTTTTTTAGGTTTTCTTCCGGTACTTCTATCGATACCATCATTAGGTCAGAAACAGGGTTGGGGTTGTTGACCCGGTATTCTAGAACTGCTAATGAGCGGTGCTGGGCAGTATAAATAACGGCTAAGCCAACTGAGTTCCACCTTCCACCAAACAACGCTGCCCCACGACCATCGAGCTGACTGGCGTAGGGGCGACGGACGAGTCGATAAACCAGCATTAGGAGTACACTCCGTGCTCAATACGCCCCAAAATGGTCATCACCCACTGAATGCCGACGGGAGTATCTAGTAGGCTAATCGGTTGCTCACTACCTAGTGCGGTGACGGGGGTTCTTAGCCACTGATTTGCGATAGTTTCACTACCCAGTACTTCCAATGCCCTACGGTAAAGACGCGCCAGTTCTAACAATTGACCAGAAGCTGAGGCAGACAGTAGATCATTGTTTTTCATCCGTTGGATGGTACGCGGAGTAAGATGCAGTAAGTCAGCTAGTTCTTTCTGTGACAATTGCATCCGAGTCTGTACTTCCTGCATAAACTGTTTACTGACGCCCTCTCGGGCCAGTTTTATCCAGTCAACAGATTGTTTTTTAGAAGTCTCTAGTACTTGAGCTACTTGCATAGTATAAAACTTTTGTCGGTATAGTATACGAAATTTGTCGCTACAAGTTGAATTCTTTCAGGAAATTATCAGTATGAAAAAAAGCGAAGTAACCTACTTTGCGTGACCAGAAGATTACTTCACTCATTCGTAGGTTTTAGCAATGCTGAAAATACAAGAAAAGTTAAATCGCTCTACTCATAACTCACCGGAAAGATAACGCCATCTTCGGCAGGTTTCCCGAATACAGGTCGGTCTTCTACCCAATAGAACGGTTGCATTTTTACGTAGCGACTGTCCCAGCCGCCATTCGGGTAACCAGTCACGTGGTACACAATCCAGTCCTGCTGCCCGATGGTGGTGAAGGAGCAGTGGCCCGGACTAATTACGCATTCGGTACCGGAAAAAATGGGCTGATCTTCCTTCTGCCACGATGATGCTTGTAGCGGATCATCGCCAATCAAGCTTAACATGCCCAGGCAGTAATCGTTTGACCAACTTCCAGCAGCCGAATAGATGATATGGTACTGCCCATTTTTCTCAAGTATCTGTGGGCCTTCATTGATGGTAGGCAGTTCGTCGCTTGAGCCTCTTTTCTCCCACTCGTATTCAGGAGACGAAAGTAATACCCGTTTTCCACTGATTACAGTAGGCGATTCCATCGGAGCAATGTATAAATTCTGGGCTACGTTCTCATTACCTTCCCAACCTGACCAGATAAAATACATATTACCCTGATGGTGCAGCACGGTGCCGTCAATAGCCCACTTATCATCGGGGTCTTTCAACTGCCCGACGTACTCAAACCCGCTCTCAGGGGTTGATCCCTTCGATGCCAGTACGTGCATGCGGTGGTTCTTGTTCTTTCCGTCATCGGCGGCTACGTAAACGTACCAGCTGTCGTTGATCTTGTGCAGCTCAGGGGCCCAAAGCTCTTTGGAATACATAGAATTGGCGGGCGGCGTCCAGACAACAACGGTATCCGCAGTACGTAGGTCGGTGAGTCGCCCTACCTTCTGTACGTTTATGGCGCCTTTCGCACTGAAACAATAGTAGTAGTACGATTCATCCTGCATCAGCCAGGGGTCTTGTCCTTTCTCCAGCAGCGGGTTAGTGAAAAAATTATCTGTAGCACTGCTTCCCTGAGCCAGGCATAGCGTACTGACGATTATCAGGAAAAATGTAGTGAGTAAACTGATAAATTTCATTTTATGTTAGAGTATCAAGTATTTTTGGTTTTGGATAGAGATATTTCTTACCAACGATGACTTGAGAAATGTCGATTAGACTCATGAAGTTCTAATATCAGTCTAGGCTCTTAGAATTTTTTCTATTACCTCATGCATGCCTATAGGTTGGAAACCTTTGTCTCTCATTCTAGCAATAATTAGGTCGCGAAACACCTCATATTTTACAGAATTGACGTGCTGATCTACAAAACGCTTTAATACGTCTCTTCCTCTAAATGTTTTTAACCAGGTACCATCTTTAAGGTGTTGAGAGTATTTGTTTCTAATGAATTTTTCGTCACGTTCTAAACTTGCTAAGGAAAGCGAGCCTGAGATAGCATCCTCAATGCGATTTTTTGTACTAATGATTGCTTTACTCAGTTCTGATGCCACTGAGCCAGGGTTTCTTGCTACCTGTGTTTTAATTGCAGCAACCATTTCCGAATTTGCTTTGGATTCGAGCTCATGTCTCACAAGATCGTTAAGCGTTTCCTGAGCACAAACTACTAATTCTTTATCGACATCATTAGGTGTTTTTAGCTTTTCTGACTTAGTATTTAAATCTTTGAGTACTTCAAGGATATAGCTAGATTCAAGTAAATAGTTTTCTATGTGATAGCGATCCCAACTATATGAGTCTGCACTTCGTTCAATTGGCCCTGAATCACGATCAACGATTGAAAAGTATTTCGAGTCGATCTTTCTGGACTCTGACGCCTTCTTTAGTAGTGCGTGCAGATTCTGAACTTTTTCACGATCACCTGCAGATATGGTAGTGACTTCCACATTAAACTTTGGGAAAAGAGCAGTAGTCATTCTAACATCGAAATCCACATTACCTCCACCTTCAAAAATAACTACCTTTTTATCCGGTTGGTAAGTAGCCAAGTCTCCAATAAGATCTATTAGGGCTCTTTCTAGAGGTTTTCCAACGTCAATTCTCTTAAGTTGATTTTCACCTATTTTGGTGATACGAGCCTGCTGCATATGGAAGACTGAAAAATCTGGTTGACCTACAGATTCTCTCAAAAGAGCATCAGAATGTGTTACTAACCAGAGTTGGTTTCCCAACTCTTTTCCTATGTGTTTGTGATAAAATTGAGGTAGACCTTGAAGTAGTGCAGGATTGAGATGAAGCTCAGGTTCATCTATCAGTAATACTGAGTTTTGAGGCGCATTATTTCTAAGTCGTAAATAACCAAATAATACTTCTTTCTCACCTGAGCTTAAGTCATCGATATCATGTTCTGTATTGTCATCTGATTGTACGGGAAAATCAAGAGTACCATCAGTACCAGGGGCTGGTCCAATAAATTTCTTACCAGGAAAGAAGGTCTTAAATAGTTCCTGAAGTGTACTTGTTAAGGATGACAATTTATGCCCTGTTTTACCAGCTTCTTTTGAAATAAGATCTCGAACATAGCCCGCTGCAAGTTCTGATTTAATATTTGTAAACTTGTTTATCCAATTATATAACGAGTGTTGTTTTCCTCTTTCTTCAGATTGATTAAGGTTTAAATTAATACCGCCAAGTCTTTCTCTGTTATAAGTTCTATGGGCTCCATGATAATCTATTATTCCTAGATCATTTGGTTCATATATGCTGAAAAGAAGCTCGAGAACTATATTCTCATTAATTCTATATCTAAGATCTGTATTTACGATAAGATGTCCATCTAATGTTGCTTTGTTTAAAAAGCTATTGACGAGTACTAAATCGTCTTCGGTACGCCGATCTACTGCTTCACCGTGAACTCTCTGTGCATTCGCAAATGCAGCACTGCCAGTTATGTTAGATTGTTGTAAACCCGGAGCTACTTCTTGCCAAATTTTAGTACGTATTGCCGATTCGGCTCTATTACGAAGGAAAGCTCTTTCACTTGCTGTAAGATTAAATGAAGCGCCTATTTCTATGGGTTTATTTTTATCTCTAAATATTCCATATATATGCTTTGTAGGCTTATTAAGGTTAATTTGGAACTCACTCCACCATTGTTGATATTCATTTGGCTGGTATCCTCCATATGTAGATTTTAATAGACGTATGGCATTATAAATCTGAGTTTTTCCACAACCATTAGAGCCAGCAACAACAACCATATCGCCCAAGTTATTAAGCTCAAGTCTTTTGATAGCTCTAAAATTTTCAATGTATAGAGAGTTGATTCTCACGATAAATATGTTTCATTTAAAAATCGGAAAAATACTTTGGAGAGTAATTTTATTCTTTTTTTGAGTTTTTGTTGCATAATAAAAAGCGCCAACAAATCAATGCCGACGCTTTCTCATATTTCTTGAGCTATTCTAGCTTCCGCAAGCTTCGCAGCTGTCGGGGTCATCTAGGGAACATTGCATGTCGGACTGCTTTTGGGCTTGGGGGCCGCTGCCCGCATTGCCTTGGGCTTGTCCTCCGCCGTAAGCCGGGGCACCAACGGGTACTTCCGCTGCTTGCGGTTGCCCCTGAGTAAGTGCCTGTTTGTCAACCGTAAACTTGATAGCATCGGTCGCTGCTTTAGTACGTAAGTAGTACATTCCGGTTTTCAGTCCTTTCTTCCAAGCGTAGAAGTGCATCGACGTCAGCTTACCAAAGTTAGGGTCTTGCATGTGGATATTCAGACTCTGGCTCTGGCAAATGTACGCACCTCGGTCGGCGGCCATATCCAAAATGGTCTTCTGCGAAATCTCCCAGGTGGTTTTGTACAAATCCTTTAGGTTCTGAGGAATCTCATCGATATTCTGGATAGAACCGTTCTCGGCAATCAGGCGGTTCTTCATACCATCGTTCCAAAGGTCTAAATCAACCAAGTCCCGTAGCAGGTGCTTGTTCACTACCACAAACTCACCGGAAAGTACGCGGCGGGTGTAAATGTTAGAGGTGTACGGCTCAAAGCATTCGTTATTACCCAAAATCTGAGAGGTAGAAGCGGTGGGCATCGGAGCCAGCAACAGCGAGTTACGCACTCCATTTTTCTTCACTTCTTTCTTCAACTTGCTCCAGTCCCAGCGGTTGCTTTCGGGGGTTACGCCCCACATATCAAACTGGAAGATTCCCTTCGATACTGGTGAGCCTTTAAATGTTTTATAAGGCCCTTCCACTTTCGCCAGCTCCATTGATGTTTCCATCGATGCGTAGTAGATAGTCTCAAAAATGTCGCGGTTCAACCCCTGCGCCTCTTCCGACTCAAACGGCATCTTTAGCATAATGAAGGCATCCGCTAGTCCCTGAATACCGATCCCGATGGGGCGGTGTCGCATGTTGGAATTCTTAGCCTCTTTTACCGGGTAGTAATTCACATCAATCACCTTGTTCAGGTTGCGGGTCACTACTTTGGTAATTTCGTACAGCTTCTGATGATCGAAGAAGTTGTTGCCGTTTTCATCCTGACTAATAAACTTCGGCAGGGCAATAGAGGCCAAGTTACAAACCGCTACCTCATCCTTAGAAGTGTACTCAATAATCTCGGTGCAGAGGTTAGACGAGCGGATAGTTCCCAGATTTTTCTGGTTCGACTTCTTATTCGCCGCATCTTTGAAGAGCATATACGGAGTACCCGTTTCAACCTGAGCCTCCAGAATCTCAAACCACAAGTCCTGGGCGCGCACTGTCTTACGGGCTTTGCCCTCGCGTTCGTACTTCTCGTACATCTTCTCGAATTCCTCGCCGTACTTATCGTACAAGCCGGGGCACTCGTTAGGGCAGAACAGCGACCATTCTTCGTTATCCTCGACTCGCTTCATAAACAGGTCAGGCATCCACAGGGCGTAGAACAGGTCACGGGCGCGAAGCTCCTCCTTACCGTGGTTACGCTTTAGCTGTAAGAACTCAAAGATGTCGGGATGCCAAGGCTCAATATAAATAGCAAAGCTACCTTTTCGCTTACCACCACCTTGGTCGACGTAACGGGCAGTCATATCGAAGTTCCGCAGCATCGGTATAATACCGTTAGAAGTACCGTTGGTTCCGCGAATATACGAACCTGTACCCCGCACGTGGTGAATGCTTAACCCGATTCCTCCGGCTGATTGCGAAATTTGAGCGCACTGCTTCAGCGTATCATAGATGCCGTCGATGGAATCATCTTGGATAGTTAGTAGGAAACAACTGGAAAGCTGAGGCTTGGGCGTACCCGCGTTGAAGAGGGTAGGGGTGGCGTGGGTAAACCACTTTTCGGATAACAAATTATAGGTTTCAACCGCCGCTTCAATATCTTCACCGTGAATCCCAACCGCTACCCGCATCAGCATATGTTGCGGACGCTCTACTACTTTTCCGTCTAGTCTAATTAAGTACGAACGCTCCAGCGTCTTAAAGCCGAAAAAATCGTAGCTGTAATCCCGGCTGTAGATGATAGTTGAATCGAGCTGGGCGGCGTGCTTCTTAATAATGGAATACGTCTCCTTCGAAATAAGGGGTGCATGCTCACCCGTTTTGGGGTCTACGTAAGAGTAGAGCCGCTTCATAGTATTGGAAAACGATTTGCTAGTAACTTTATGCAAGTTAGAAATCGCAATCCGGGCGGCCAATACCGCGTAGTCGGGGTGCTTTACCGTGAGGGTAGCCGCAGTTTCGGCGGCCAAATTGTCCAGTTCAACGGTGGTTACCCCATCGTAGATTCCGGAAATTACCTTTTTTGCCACCTCTACGGCACTCACGTAGTTGGTGTCCAGATTATAGCAGAGTTTCTCGATACGGGCGGTAATTTTATCGAACTTTACCGATTCCCGCCTGCCATCGCGTTTGATTACTAGCATAGCCTATTGATTAATTTAGTAGATAAGATGATTTAGAATTCTTCGTTTAGTGAGAATTTTGGACGATCTTGTTCCTGGGCACTATTTTTTACCCCGGCTTTCTGGTATTCGCCCACTCGCTTCTCAAAGAAGTTGGTCTTGCCTTGCAGCGAGATCATTTCCATAAAGTCGAACGGATTCTGGGCGTTGTATACCTTGGCACAATTCAGCTCAGCCAACAGCCGGTCAGCGACAAATTCAATGTACTGACACATCAGATCGGCGTTCATTCCGATGAGGCTTACAGGAAGGGCATCGGTAACGAATTCTTTCTCGATTTCTACCGCATTGGTAATAATTTCCTGAACCGTTTCTTCAGGTAGCTTGCTAATCAGATGATTATTATATAAATGGCAAGCGAAATCGCAATGCATTCCCTCATCACGGGAGATTAGCTCATTAGAGAAGGTGAGTCCGGGCATCAAACCACGCTTCTTCAGCCAGAAAATAGAACAGAAAGAACCAGAAAAGAAAATACCTTCGACGGCTGCAAAGGCAATCAACCGCTCAGCAAAGCTACCTTCATCAATCCAGCGCAGAGCCCAATCGGCTTTTTTCTTCACGCAGTCCATCGTGTCAATGGCATTGAATAGCTTATTCTTTTCCTGACCGTCCTTTACGTAGGTATCAATTAGTAAAGAGTAAGTTTCGGAATGGATGTTCTCCATGGCAATCTGAAAGCCGTAAAAGAACTTGGCTTCGGTATATTGCACCTCGTTTACGAAGTTTTCCGCCAGGTTTTCGTTAACAATACCATCGCTAGCCGCAAAGAAGGCCAACACGTGGGAGATAAAATGTCGCTCACCGTCGTTCAGATTACTCCAATCTTTCAGATCCTGGCTCAGGTCAATCTCTTCCGCCGTCCAGAAACTGGCTTCTGACTTTTTGTACCATTGCCAGATATCGTCGTGCTGGATGGGAAATAGCACAAATCGGTTAGGATTTTCTTGTAAAATTGGTTCGTTTACATCAACAGTTTTCTCGCTCATAACAGCTTGGGATTAAGATTTATACTTTAAATAAGTAAGCTAGGATTTGGTGTGTTTGTTCTTGAAAAACCGCGAAAAAATTCGCGAATTCACCAAAAGAGCGCATAGATAAAGAGCGATAGGCTTAAGGTACGAAAAAGCTAGCTCTGAACCGGGCACCCTTTACAAATATGTTGATTTAGGTGAGAAAGAAAAAGGTTTTCCAGTATTTCCCGACAGGAATTTTAGTTTTATATTTAACTGATTATTCAGGGAGTAAGTATAAAATACTGATTAGTAATAGGTTGTAGTAGTGTGTTGCGAGTAAAGCTTTCGACACATTTACCTAACATTGGAATACTAATGTGACCCAGTAAATCTACTTATTTTAGGTAAACTCTGACGGGAAATTGAAATTTGTTAGCCAACGGGGCAGCTATTTTAAATAGAAATGGGTTGAGCTAGGGGTTGATAGAAATGCAGGAAAACACTATATTTGCGCCTCGTTTTCAAATAAGTAACAAACATAACTACAATTGACACTGGTAACAGTCTATTGTCAATTATCAATTTTCAACTTTCAACTGTATGTACGCAATTGTTGACATAGCCGGAAAGCAATTTAAAGTAGAAAAAGATCGGTTCGTCTACGCTCCCAGTGTAGCTGGCGAAACCGGCGCTTCCGTTGAATTTGACCGCGTACTCCTTATCGAGGATGATAACGGAGTAGAAGTTGGCACCCCTACGGTGGGTGGTGCCCGGGTAGCGGGAACGATCTTAGAGCACGGTCGGGGCGATAAAGTCATTGTATTTAAGAAAAAACGCCGTAAGGGTTACAAGAAAAAGCAAGGTCATCGTCAGGGCTATTCCAAAATCATGATTGATGACATTTTGTTAGCTGGGCAAAAAGCTGCTAAGAAACCTAGGAAAGAAGAATCTAAAGCTGAGGCTGCTCCGGTAGAAACTCCTGCGCAAGACGATTTGAAGAAAATCAACGGAGTAGGTCCTGCCTTTGAGAAAGCACTGAATGAGCAGGGGATCCACACCTATCAACAGATAATTGACCTATCGGCTGAGGAGATTGAAAAATTAGCCGAAGAGGTGGATGGTGTTACCGTAGAGATGGTACAGGACGATTGGATTCCCCAGGCCAAAGAACTGAATGCTTAAATGGAAAGTTAATCTACTAAACAGAAAATATTATGGCACATAAGAAAGGAGCCGGTAGTTCTAAGAACGGACGTGATTCGGAAAGTAAACGACTCGGTGTAAAGAAATTTGGCGGCGAAAATGTAATTGCCGGAAATATCATCGTACGTCAGCGGGGTACTAAGCACCATCCGGGCGAGAACGTGGGTATAGGTAAAGATCATACCCTGTACGCTTTAACCGATGGTAAGGTTCTATTCAAGAAAGGCCGTCAAGATCGTTCCTACGTTCACATCGTAGCCGAATCTTAAGTAAGAGCTTTCCAAAACTATCTACTAGCCAGCCCTGACCACGGGGTTGGCTTTTTCAGTTTACATCCCTCCGCAATTTATCGCAATACCTTACACTTCTGATAAAAGCAGTCATATTACAGCCAAACCCGGCACCTGAAAAGGTAAATTTGCTCGTTATCTAACCATTATTGTGCCGAGCAATTTACCATGAAAAGACAAATAATAACGGTTTTCTTCATCCTCTGCGGAGTGGGTTTCACCCACCTCACGGTTGCCCAGGATGTACCATCGCCTGATTATTTAGCCGAAGCCCAGCAAAAAGTAGCGGAGCAGGATTGGGCGGGTGCTAAGGTAGCGTATACCCAGTATATTGTTCAGTACCCGAAAAAGCCGGAAGGCTTCGAGGGGCGGGGTATTGCCAATTACCAACTCGGGAAATACGATGCTGCCCTGGAGGACCTGAACCAGGCAGTGTCGTTTCGGGCGTATAGTGTCGATGTATTTTACTACCGGGGATTGTTGCAGTATCAGAACCAAGATTACCGCCAGGCGATTCTGGATTTGAACAAAGCCATTAAAGAAGGCTCCAAGCAGGCTAATGCCTACTATACTCGGGGAAATGCCTACTTCCGGAATGAAAGCTACGCTGAAGCCATTAAAGATTACAATCAGGCGATAAGTTTGGGGCAGTCGGATGAACTTGTGTTCAATAACCGGGGTAAGGCTAAATTCTACCAAAATGACTACACCGGGGCCGTTGAAGACTTCACCCAAGCAGTGACGGTGAAAGAAAGCTACGCCAAAGGCTGGAGTAATCTAGGGGAAACCCAATATCAACTAAAGCAATGGGAAGCGGCAATCAAATCCTACCGGAAAGCTGCCAGTCTAGGCGAATCCTCTCAAGACATTTCGTTCCAGATAGCCAGGGCTTACCGGGAGTTAGGACAGTACGAGGAAGCCTTGCAAGCTTTCAAACAAGCCGAAAAAGAAGGGCTGAGTGGCTCAGAACTCAACTACTACCGAGGGATAACCGCTTTTGCAGCGGAAAAATACAGTGAGGCAATCCGGGATTTAGAGAAGATTGTCAGCTCTCAAGAAGCCGAATGGTTGACTGACGAAATGTATCGATACTTGGGGTTGGCTTATCATCAGCTTAATCAATCGGCAAAAACTGCTACTATCTTAGAAAAAATTCAACCAGAAAGTCGTGATGCTGAAGTCTGGATGGCACTGGGTTCCTCGTACTTTGCCCAAAAAAAATATCAGAAAGCGGTAGAAGCCTTGTTACCCGCCAAGACCGAAAGTAAAATTGCCCACCTGCTAGGGAAAGCCTATATCTACCTAAATCAACCTCAAGATGGTATGCCCTTTCTGACAAAGGCTATTGAGGCCGGTAGTGAAGAAGCGGAGTTGTACCACCTACGGGGCGCAATCTTCTACGATCAAAAGTTGTATCAACCTGCCTTAGCAGACATTCAAAAAGCTCAGGAGCTCGGCTGGGTGGATGGTAAGAATTACGCGCTACTCGGCGGGGCGCAGTACTATCTCGATCAATTCCCAGCTGCGGTAGAGAATCTGGAGAAAGCAGTTTCTAAGGGCGAGAAAACCGACGAAGTGTACTACACGCTAGGAAATGCCCAAGCGAAAGCGGGAAATCTCACCAAGGCTCTACCCAATCTGAAAGAAGCAGTTAAGCTGGGGCGAGGAGACAAAATTACCTATCGGCATCTAGGTGAGGGAGAGTATCAGGCGAAGAATTATACCGCAGCCGTAGAAGCCCTGGATTTAGCCGTGCAGGAAGGGGCTAATGACCTAAAAGTTTACGAACAGTTAGGAAATGCCAAGTACTTTATCAAAAATAAGACGGCTATTGATGATCTTAACCAAGCGATTGCCAAAGGAAGTCAAGATACCCTGGTATACTGGCATCGGGCTAATTTACGATTAGCACAGGCAGAAATTGCTCCGGCAATTCAGGACTTAGATCAGGCGGTGGCCTTAGGAGCTAAAAGTGCTGAGCTCTTTTTGAAGCGAGGACAAGCTAAGTTAGAGCAGGAAAACGTAGTGAGCGCCCTAGCGGATTTTAATCAAGCTCTTGCCAGCAACTCCCAACTTTCTGAAGCTTATCTATACCGGGGGCAAGCGTATTTTCTGCAAAATAATCACGTCGATGCCGTGGAAGACTTAAACCAGGCGAGTAAAGCGGGTATTAGCAGTATGATCCTCTACAAACTGCTAGGATACGCATTGTACGAGACCAAAGCCTACGAAAAAGCGCTGACGACCTTGAATGAGGCGATTACGATGGGGTTAAATGAACCGGAAGCCTATAACTACCGAGCGGAGATTTATTACGATCAACAAGACTACCCATCTACGCAGAAAAATATTGACCGAGCGTTTCAACTTGGTGAAGATTCCCGGCAAGCCTATACTCTGAGTGGTCATGCTGCGGCTTATCTTGAGCAACCTAAGCGAACGATCAGCGATTTAACCAAAGCCATTGAGAAGGGCGCGGATGAAGCTTTAGTGTACAGTCATCGGGGAAATGCCTATTATGAGCAAAAAGACTATCAGGCGGCTGCTAAGGATCTGGACAAAGCGGTTGAAAAAGGAGCGGATGATTTGCTAACACTCTACAACTGGGGCAATGCTCAGTTTCTGACCGATGACTACGAAACGGCTATTCGCGCCTACGATAGGGCATTGGCAAACGGTGGTCAAGCGGATGCAGAAAAGGCGCCCTTGATCTACAACAATCGGGGTAAAGCGAAATTCCTACTGAAGAAATACGCTGAGAGTATTACTGACTACGATCAAGCGATTGCTAAGAAATCGGATTACACCAAAGCTTATCATAACCGGGGTACCGCTAAATTTCAGTTGGGTGACTATCCGGGCGTAATTCAAGACTTTATCAAAGCTCGGGAGCTAGACAGTCAAGAATCGGATATTTTTCGGATGATGGGAGTGGCCTACTACCAGACTGGTAACTACCAAAAAGCGCTGGAAGAGCTCGATCAAGCGGTAGAACTAAAGCAGGCTGATGCCTCAGTGTATTTTGCCCGAGGGGTTTCCCGCTACCGAACGGCTGATAGTTTGTCGCTGGAAGAACAACCGGATGCTTACCAAAATGTGGTAGCTGATCTTAATCAAGCCATTAACCAAGAAATAAATGATCCAGTCGCCTTTCAGGTGCGGGGATACGCCCAGTTTGCCCGGCAAAATTATGGTGAAGTATTGCTTAACTTAGATGAGGCTATTAAACTGAGAATCAGCGACTCAGAAACTTATTTTAAGCGGGGGTTTGCCCGCTACGAAACCCGGGATTGGAAAGGGGCTTTAAGTGATTTATCAGTAGCTATCAATAAACAGAGTAATTACCCTCAGGCCTACGCCGTGCGCGGAAACACTCGGTTTAGGCTGAAGGATTACCAAGCTGCTCTGGCCGATTACAACCAAGCAATCCAGCAGGGTTGGGAAGAGGCTACCACCTTTAATAATCGGGGAAAAACCAAATATAAATTAGAGCAGTACGAAGCCTCACTCGCTGACTATTCCCAGGCTATTACCCTAGACTCTTCCTATACGCTGGCTTACGAAAATCGGGGTATTGCCCACTTTAAACTGAAGAAGTATGAAGAAGCCCGGAGCGATCTGCGCGTGGTTGAAATTGCTCAGGCGGAAAAAGTGGACGTAGGCATTATCTACTATCTGGCAGACGCTAATTACAATTTAGAAAACTACCCAGTCGCCATTGGTTACTACGACGAAGCGATTGACAGCGGTATTCAGGAGAAAGAGGCCTACTACCATCGGGGGCTAGCGTATATGAAACGGAAAAACTATGATCAGGCTTCCGTGGATTTTACCAATGCCATCAATACCGATAAGCAGGATGCCCAGCTATACGTAGACCGGGCTACCGCCCGTTCTTTTATGGGTGACTACAACGGGGCTTTGGCTGACTTTAATAATGCCCTGAAACTCAATCCTGATCTGGAAGGCGTATACTATAACCGGGCGTACTTGCGAGAGGAATTAGAAGATTATAAAGGAGCTATTGAAGATTACACCAAAGTAATTTCATTGCATCCCCAAGATGCCGAAGCCTACTACAACCGGGCGAATCTATACGTGCTGGAAGAAAATCCAGAGGCCGCTCTAAAAGACTTTGAGCGGGCTATTGGTCACAACAATCAAAACCCTGATTACTTTCGGGGGCGAGCTATGATTTACTATCAGCAGGGTGATCCTACAGCCTGTGACGACTGGCAGCAAGCCAAAACACTTGGGGATACCAAAGCGGAGTTTTTCCTGAAGAAGTATTGTGCCCAGTGACTTTTAGTGTTATCGTGTGTGGTGTTATGATGTTTTTGTTATAAGTTTCAGGTTACAAGTTTAGAGTTAGGTAACTTTAAGCATAAAGCTTTGGAAACTGTAGTACAGTAGCACGATAACACTATAACACCTGCTCTGTGAAAATCCGCCGGAAAACCCAGCAGTGTCTCAACTGCGGCCTTACTTTAAATACGGTCTACCATTATTGCCCCCGCTGTGGACAAGAGAATAATGACAATAACGTTTCCTTTAGCACCTTTGTACAAGAGTTCTTCACGAACTACTTCTCTTTCGATACCAAGTTTGTCAAAAGTGCGGTTCCCTTTTTGATTAAGCCGGGATCATTAACGAATCTTTTTAACGAAGGCAAGCGGGTAAGCTACGTGCACCCGCTGCGGTTGTACCTGATTGTCAGCATTGTTTTTTTCTTTCTGGCTACCTGGGCGGTACGTAGTTCCTTAGATGAGGTATCTATCGATAATCCCGATTTGTCAGGAGATATTGCTGAAATTGATTCAGCACAGGCATTTTCTGGTTTTGGTCGTATTGGTGATATTTTGAAAGATGAAAGCTTAACTGACCAAGAAGCTCTTGACTCATTGCGGCAGATGGATAGCTTTGAGGCAGATTCCGGTGCATTTATTATGCGGGTATTCCACCAAGTTCGGCGGGTAGCTCAAAATGATCTGGATGTTTTTGCTGGGTTTATTTTGCAAAATATGCCGATTATGATGTTTCTGCTGATTCCACTATTTGCTTTGTTGCTCAAGCTATTGTACATCCGTCGAAAACAGTGGCTTTATGTACAGCACTTGGTGCATGCGCTACACCTACATGCATTTTTTCTGTTTCTACTGAGTGTGATAATCCTATTGTATCTGGTTTTTAACATTAGTGGACCAGTGTCTGAATGGATCAATTTTATAGTAAGCCTGACCTTGGTAGTTTATGCTTTTTTCTCCTTTCGCAAGGTTTATCAACAAGGCTGGTTGAAAACAATAATTAAACTTTTTTTGACTGGGATAGTATACTTTTGGATATTACTTGTCTTCGGACTATCGGAGGCTGTTATTTCATTTTTACTATTCTAGGTGGAAACAAGACCAACGTACGACATCATCCTGGCTGGGGGCGGCGCAGCCGGACTTAGTTTGCTTTACCATCTTCTGCACAGCGACTGGAAGAACCGGAAGATTCTGCTAATTGACCGCGAGCGAAAGGAACAGAATGACCGAACTTGGTGCTACTGGGAAACTGAACCTGGTGCATTTGAATCTATTGTTTGTCAACAGTGGCAATATATGTATTTCCACGCCCCGGACTTTTCTCAGTTGCTCGACCTACAGCCCTACACCTACAAAATGATTCGGGGTATTGATTTCTATCAGCGGGTGTACCAGACCTTAGCATCTTTTTCCAATGTTACCGTAGTGAACGAAGAGATTCGGAGTTTACAAGAAAAAGAGGATGTGGCAGAGGTGGTTACTGATCAGCATACGTATCGGGGAAAATGGTTGTTTAGCAGCCTGCGCGATGCCGACGAAGTGAAGCAAGCCAACGGCCACCAGTATCTGCTCCAGCACTTTAAAGGTTGGGAAGTACGCACCAAGCAACCTTTTTTCAATCCACAAGCCGCTACCCTGATGGACTTTCGGATTAACCAGCAAGGCGATTGTCGGTTTATGTACGTACTGCCTACTGACGAGCAGACAGCATTAGTAGAATACACTATTTTTTCTGATCGGTTACTAGAGCCCACGAGGTACGAGCAGGAGCTCAGAAAGTATATGCCGGAGTATCTTGGATTGCGTGAATCTGATTATCAGGTAACCCACGAAGAATTTGGGATAATACCGATGACTGACATGACGTATCCTCGCCAATTGGGCAAAAAGATCATTCGGATCGGTACGGCCGGAGGAGCTACCAAAGCCTCAACCGGATATACCTTTCAACGTATTCAGCAGGATAGCCAACAAATAGTAAAGCAGCTAACTAGTACGGGCACGCTTTCTACCACTAAATTTAGTTCTACCCGATTTCATTTATTCGATAGTGTACTGTTAAATGTGATGGGGCGAAGCTTTTATCCGGCGGGAAAAGCGTTCACTTGCATGTTCAAGAAAAATCCGCCAGCTCGGATACTACGGTTCCTGGATGAAGATACGCATTTGGGAGAAGATATTGCTATCATAAATTCAGTTCCTAAAGTTCCATTCATTAGGGGCGCCTGGTTTGCGTTACAATCAAAGTAATGGTTTTACAAAATAACTTTGAAGAATTTTACTTCTGTTTAAAATACTGAATTTCATTATATTGATGGTGATAAATAAATGATTACTTTATCTTTCATAGCTACTCATTAGAGCCACTTCTACCCCGCGAAGTTCGGCTAACCCTCGTAATCGGCCAATAGCTGAGTAACCCGGATTAGTTTTTTTATGAAGGTCGTCCAGCATTTTGTGCCCGTGGTCGGGGCGCATAGGAATGTGTCTACTTTTTCCGTCATCGTGGCCTTGGTTTTCTAGTTGTACTACTGCCCTTACAACATCAAGTAACCTGCCACTACCTTCCAGATGGTTCGCTTCGTAGAAGCTTCCCTTTATCTTTTCACTTTCTCGTTGTACGCTGCGAAGATGGAGGAAATGGATTCGGTCGCCAAGTCGCTTTACCATTCCTGCCAAGTCATTATCCGGGCGGGCTCCGTATGATCCGGTACAAAAAGTGAGTCCGTTGTGAGGTGAATTTACCATACTGAGTAGTTGACGGGCATCAGCTTCGGTGCTTACCACTCGCGGTAAACCCAATAGCGGACGGGGTGGGTCATCTGGGTGAATGGCTAGTCTTACGTTAGCCTCTTCAGCTACCGGAACTACTCTTTCCAAAAAATACTGCAAATTTTTTCGGAGCTGAACTTCATCAATTGACTGGTACTGATTGAGGACTTCCTGAAATTCGGCTAAACTGTAATCCTTATCGGAGCCGGGTAGGCCCGCAATAATATTTTGTTGCAATTTTCGGGCAGCATCATCATCAAGCTGATCAGCGTATTCCTTGGCTCGCTGTTTTTCAGTTTCAGAGTAATCTCGTTCAGCCCCGGGGCGCTGTAAAATGTAAAGTTCAAAAGTGGCAAATGCTGTTTGATCAAAGCGGAGGGCAGTAGAGCCATCGGGCTGCCGGTAATCCAGGTCAGTCCGGGTCCAGTCGAGCACTGGCATAAAATTGTAGCAAACCGTACGGATATCATTTGCACCCAGGTTACGAATGCACTCCTGGAATACGGCGATATCCCGATCCCGGCCTTCAGCTCCTACTTTAATGGCCTCGGTTACCGGCACACTTTCTACCACCGACCAACGCAAGGGACTACGGTTGGGGACTTCTTCAATCAACTTCTTTCGCTCAGCAATTGCCTTCATCGTCCAGACTTTTCCGACGGCTACTTCATGCAGGGCAGTGACGATACCACTGGCTCCGGCTTGCCGAATGTCGTCTAGAGAAACCGGGTCAGCCGGGCCGTACCAGCGCCAAGTATATTCCATAATCGTAGATCAGTTATTTAGTCAAAACAGAAAGTTTGTAAAGTACAAAGGCTCGACCGGAGTTGCCAGTAGCAGCAGAGAGAACAGGCCAGAAAAAAGGTGTTTAGTGCTCTACCAGAAAAATGCTTAACTTTATCCAGAAATAATTACTTTTTATCGGTAAATCTATTAGTTTGCAATCGGAAAAAAGTGGCTGGTTCATGTAATTACCAACCACTTCTATCGTTAATCAAGTAATAATTAAGCTTAGATTTTTTTAGCCATTGCCCCAATTAGACCTTAGTATGAAACTAACCCTGCGAGCCCTGATCTTCTGTTTGGCAGGACTATTTGCATGTGAAGAATCTGCTGATGAAGCCCTCAACACCCTCGGCACTGACGTTGATGTGGAAATGCGGGAATACTTGGATGGGAATCAACGGTCGCTGATGTTTAAATTTTTTACGACCCGTGATTTTGGATGTGTCAATCACCAGATTAATTACAGTCTCCGGCAAGAAACTAGTGGGTTGGCAATCCGCCTTCAAGAGGTCGAGGAGCCATCGACTTGCATGAAAGCAATGGGGCCTGCTTCAGCTTTTGTCGATGTGGGTTCCTTAAACATTGGGGAGTATGATTTCACCCTTCATATCGGGGAAGCAATTACCAATACGGGTGTGCTGACCGTAACTCCTGAACTATACGAATTAGTTCTCAACGGGGAAGCCGGTATAAACTTGGAAACTGTACAATTACACCGGGTTCCTAAACACGCTCTTTGGGGCACTATTCAGTTTTTAGGAAAACCTAATGAAGGTTTTGCTAATGCTTTTGTCAACCAGCTTACCAAGCTAGGGGCCATTCAAGATAAGTTCGACGAAGGCAACTACGGTTTCTTTAAGGTAGATGCGACTGGAAAAGTAAGTCCACCGATGGTTGCCGAAAAAGATTCCCCTTTCACCTTTCTTTTAAACTATCGGGGCGACGAATCAGAACTGATGGCTCTGCTTTCGGAGATGAACCGTACCTATGGCGACGAAATAGCCATTCGCTTGCGTACTGCTCAAGGTCACGAGTTGCGTAGCTGGGACTTACACCAATAGCTAATAGTCCACAATTCACAATTAAATGCTGGAATTAGTGAGCGACTAAAGATTAATGTTGTTTCCTTTGTTAATCGCTGTTCATTAGTCATCAATCATTATTCATTTTCCCTTCTTCCCATTTTACCCGTAGTACCTGGGCTGCTATCTTTTGTTTTCGAAAGAATTTTAGCCAGTATAATTGCTGAGCCGATAGTTGGTCGTTGGGCGATTTTACTTCAATGAATTGGTACTCCTGCTCTTTCCAGACGAATAAATCGGGAAAGCCCCGGCTGTTTTCTTTCAGATCCTTCGCCATCTCCATCAGTATTGACCCAATTTGCTTAGCTTCCAATTGCCGGTAGCACTGTTCCACTAGCGGGAGTAAAGCCTCATGCCAACCCACCATTGGGTTGCTCATACCCAGCTTGGTTTCGTAGTGGTGATGAATAATCTTTTTGAAACGGGAGGGTTTTTCAAGTACGCTTAGCCGTTGGAGTAGTTTCGGTTTACGCTTCCTTAGAAAATCAGGCGTGTAAAAATCAGTAGGGCGGGCTTGAAATGGATGATGAATGGCTTCGCAATCCTCGTCAAAAATGATGTCCCAGAATAGTAAGCCAAAAAATCCTCGCCACAGATAGTTTTCCACAAAGCAGCCCTCGTGCCCCTGGTTTTGATAATACTCCAGCACCCCCAACTCTACGCAAGGCTGCGCCTCAATGGGTAACGAAATACTAGGGCTGTCGTGCAGCATATCAGTCGCCTGCTTGCGACGTTTCTTCTTAGCGATGCGGTTGTAGAAGTCTTCAGCAAAAAACTTTTCTTCCGCATTTTGCGGCTCACTCATGATATTTTGACAAAGCTCCAGGGATTCTTCTTTACGATCAAGCTTATGAAGTAACCGTACTCGACGTTCCCGGGCGGGAGGTTTATCAGTGTGTCCGTACATACTGAGGGCAAATTTCGGGTGGCTTTGCTGCTCGAGCATCTTGCCAATTTTTAACGATAGGCGATCAAAGGTCGGAAGGGCGAGTGAGCAAAATTCCTCACGGGCAAGGCTATGGTTCTGAAACCATTGATAAATCTCATCAGCGGGAGCCACTGCTTCATCACGCAGTACCCGAAACTCTTGATAGATGCTAAGCATTCGGAAAGTGTCCTCCGCTTCCTGGCGGGTTTTGTAAGCAGACTGTAACTTCTCTTCGTTAAATAGCTCGTGCTTGATAATCCCCAGGTCACGCACTACGAACTGGCTCATATCACTGTGGATGTCGCCGAAGTACAGAAAGCGCAGCATAGCCACCTGATCTTCGTAGTCAACCCGCACAATATCTTCCAGCTGGCGCATGATGTTGATAATCTTTCTTGGATTCAGATACGCGACAGCCCAGGCTACCAATTCGGGCTTTTTTAAAGATCGGTATCCTTTAGGCAGTTCTTGTTTTGGTAAGAAAGTAAGTAGTTCAGCTTTCGGGAAAATACTCAAGACCTCAGCGAACTCTGCTCCGTGTTTGGGGGCGAGTCGGCTGAAGAATTTTCGTCGACAAAGCAATTCCGTGGCTTCTGGTAGATTACTAATTTCAGCGTAGGCTAACTTTGAAATCCTGAAGAAACTTCCTTTACGGTTGGTAAGGCGAACGAACAGGCAACGGGCGTCTTCGGGCAAAGCAAAGAATTTCCTCACGAAATTCTTCTCCCGCCGACTCATCAAGTTACCCGATTTATCCCGTACAAACCGGAGCAATGCCTCGAAGTTATCTAGGTAGTATTTCTCGGGCAGTTCTATCGGCGGAACGTTTCTCATTTAAATTGCTGAGTGGCTAAATTGTTGATTGTTAAGTAGTCAATTCCTAAGCTGTCATTATCCATCATCAATTTTCAACTGTCAACTTTTTGTCTCCCTCCATATCACTGAGTTGCAGTCCCAGGGCTTTGGTCGATATTTGAATTTCCCGAACGGATAAACCCAGTGAAGCCAGTAGCAGTAATAGACTTATCCCGAAAACCCACTTGCCAATTTCGTACTCTTCAGCGAATAGCAAGAACATACATAATACACATAAAAACAAGCTCAGAATTCCTAGACTTTGCATATTTCGGGTGAGGATTACCCGCTTTCGTAAGTTCTCAATTTGACCGCGTACCCGCCCATCGTGATTTTCACTGTACTGTGAATGTAATTGGCGGATTAACGCGGCAATGGCTAAAAAACGATTGGTATACGCTAGTAGCAAAAGTGAGATAGCGGGAAACAGCAGGGCAGGGGTAGTTAAGGTTAGTTCATTCATATTATCGCGTAGAAAATAGTTTCGTTGAGCAATGTTAGGTTCGTGCGTGGGTAAATCTACAAAGATCGTTGTAGCTTACCTTAGTAAAATAGACTCTAGCAATCATGTCACTTTAGCGAATTAGGTATCCGATCTATTTATCGTTTCAAAACTCATTATGCTTTACAGTTGGTTAGACACCTTCTTTTGGGGATTACACATATTCATCATCGGGTTTAATATGGGAGGATGGGTGTTGAATAGTACCCGGCGGCTACATCTAATTATAGTACTTCTGACACTAGCTAGCTGGTTCATCCTGGGTTTTTGGTACGGGTTCGGTTACTGCTTCCTTACCGATTGGCATTGGGAGATTAAAAGGGAATTAGGTGAATCTAACCTTCCCAATTCATTTATCACCTACTTGGTAAATTATCAGTTAGGGTACACTTTTTCGGTAACGACAATTGATACAGCTACGGCTATTACTTTTGCAATCATCCTGATTTTATCTTTCTACAAGAACCGAAACTTTATTAAGAAATGGTGTTGCTGAAAGTACAGTGTTTATTTGCGCTAGTACCCTGTGGATTTACTGGAATTGCTATGATTAAAACCCTCTACCTCGTTCGCCACGCCAAGTCCAGTTGGAAGGATACTGCACTGGCCGACTACGATCGTCCGCTTAATAAACGAGGAAAGCGGGATGCACCCGAAATGGGAAAACGCTTGGCTAGTAAAAATATTCAGCCTGATCTAATTTTCAGCAGCCCGGCGAAACGGGCAAAGCGCACTGCCCGGGCGATTGCTGCTGAAATAGGTTACGATGAAACACAAATTCAGTGGAAAAAGGAGTTATATCACGCTACTAACGAAACCTTACTCGAGCAAATAAGAAACATACTAAATCAACATCAGTCACTGATGCTAGTGGGACACAATCCGGGGCTGACGGATTTACAGAATTATCTATGCAGGGAAGCGATTGAAAATATTGTTACAACTGGGATTGTCTGTATTAAATTTGAAGTAGCTCACTGGAAAGATATTAATTCTGGTCAGTTGCAGTGGTACGATTATCCGAAAAAGCGAAAACCATAAATGAGTCGCGCGATTTAAGGAAAAATAAGTAAGTTGCTGCTTCATTTACCTAACTATTTTATGGCAACCTACACTAACTATTTAACCTTTTACCTTTTATTACTCGTTCTCTTTTTTCAGTCCTGCTCTAGTCCATCTGAACAAAGTGAGCAGGAAGATTCCCCTCCTGAGAAACCGAACATCGTCTGGATTATGCTAGAGGATTGGGGTTACCAATTTTCTTGCTACGGCGAGCCAGGCATTAGTACGCCCAACGTAGATAAACTAGCGGCGGAAGGTATTCGCTACACCAATGCCTTTGCTACGGCTCCGGTTTGTTCGCCTTCTCGCTCGGCCATGATGACTGGTTTTCACCAGAACTATATTCGCGCCAATCAGCATCGTACCAATGGTTCAGGGTTTACCCGTCAGCCACTTCCCCACGGTATTCGTCCCATGACCCATTTGCTGCAAGAAGCGGGCTACTTCACCTGCTTTATGGCGAACCGTAAAACTGATCTAAATTTTACTCACGACGGCGATCTCTATCAAGGTGAAGACTGGAGCGAGCGGGAAGAAGGTCAGCCCTTTTTTGCCCAGCTTACTTTTCCGGGAACCCACCGTCGCTGGCAGCGCGACTCTATCAATCCTATCGCTATTGAAGACATTCGGTTGCCACCGTATTATCCGCAAACCGATTTAGCTAAGCGGGATTGGGCCAACGGATTGGAAGCTATGCAGAACGTAGACCGACAGGTAGGAGAAGTGCTCAACCGACTAGAAGCCGAAGGATTAGCCGAAAATACACTAGTGTTTCTGATTGGGGACAACGGGCGTTGTATGCCCCGCGGTAAGCAGTTTTTGTACGATGGTGGAATCCAAGTGCCGATCATTGCCCGTTGGCCAGGTCAAATTGAAGCGGGAGAAGTATCCGATGCGATGGTCATGACCATTGATATTACCAAAACAATTCTAGACGTAGCCGGAGCGAAGTCTGCCCATTCGTTACACGGTAAAAACTTGCTTGAAAGCGAGGTCGACGAACGTGAGTTTATCTTTGCCGCTCGTGATAAGATGGACAGTACCCACGATGCCATGCGGGCGATTCGTTCGGATCGCTATAAACTTATTCATAATCTGATGCCGGAGCGGGCGTACTGTCAGTACAATAACTATAAAGAACGTAGCTATCCGGTGCTAGCTTTGCTCAATGTGATGCACCTGAAAGAAGAGCTTCCGCCCGAGCAAGATCGCTTTATGGCTGATTCCAAACCCGAGTATGAACTCTACGATTTGCAAAGCGACCCCTACGAATTGGAAAATTTAGCCGACAATGACGCCTCTCAGTCCGTAAAGGATTCGTTACTCGCCGAGCTAAATCAGTGGCGAGAAGACATTAACGATCAGGGAGTGAGCGAGGAATTTCGACAGGGAGGTTGGGCAGGTACCTATCCCACCAAATCTCTAGTCGAGTGGGAGGAAGCGCTAGACCAATTTCGCCCCTGGGTATTCCGCGAGCCGGGTGAAAAAATGGATCACCCGTTTTATCCGAGTCGGAACTAATTGTTCGTTGGTGAGATACTTTCTACTTTTGTAAAGAGGAGATTTTTTACGCGGCCCGAAGAGACCTGAAAGCCACTAATCTCATTATTGGTATTGCGTACGAACGAGACCTCACCAAAGGCCCAAGTATCACCACTGAACACATCCTTTTTTCTCGGGGCTAAGGAAATATTGCTTAATCGGATATGCTTGGCTACTAACCCGGTATCGACTGCGGTAAGAATGTAGGTGGTGGCCAACTCTTCGCTGTAATATCGTCCGGTATATTCAGTCAAGTCTTGGGGCGATAAGTTGAGAGGCTTGACTCTAACTGCTTCCATGGTCTGCCCACCTACTGAGAGTTTCAGAACCGATATCTCCCCGGTACTGTCGATTGGAAAGGCCACAGTTCCGTCCCAGCCATCCACCGAAAACTCATGGTTAGAGATGGGATTTAGTGAACGTTGGGGTTCATTGGGTACTTTCGCATACAATTGACCTTGATCGTTAGTGATGTTGATAATAAACCCTGGTTGCAATTCATAATTACCCGAGTAGCTATTCAGTGTTTCTTCTTCAATGGTAATGTTAAGTTCAGTTTCTTTTTCAGCCTTTTCCGCTGGCTCTGGTGCAACTTCTAAGCTGTCTGCCAGGTAAATGTCTACCAATTGATGGGCTAACCCTCCGGCATTCACCGAGGCATCGTTACTGAAGACAACTACTGCAAATTGTTGGTCGGGAAAGCGAGAGAGGTGGGTTCGGTAACCTGCATCCGCCCCACCGTGCTGTATTTCACGTAATCCTTTGTACTCGCCTACAAATTGACCCAATGCTCCGCCCATACTTTCACCATTGTTAAGTACGATAGGGGTATTCATGGCACGAAAAATACTAGTGTCGCCTACCTGAGCTGTGGAAAAATTAGTTGTCCAGCGGCTCAGATCTTCTACAGTGGTAAATAGGCTCGTAGCCCCAACATTGGCGTAGTTCAGTACGCTTTTTTTGTAGCCAGCACTATCTTGGTAGTACGAGTAAGCTCGGTTTTTTACTACCTTTTCGTGATCATCGTAGAACAAGGTGTTTTGCATATCCAAGGGATGAAAAATGTGCTGTTCGGTAAAATCAGCGAAGCGTTGGCCAGATACTCGGGCTACTACCTCGGCCAGTAGCGTAAAACCGGTATTGCAGTACATGAACTGTTCACCAGGGTCAAAGTTCAACTGCTGCTGACGACTTATTAATTTTAGGATATTTTCGGTGGTGATCACATCATCCATCCGCCACCCCGCCATTACCAACAACTCCCATTGGTCGCGGAGTCCACTGGTATGTGAAGCCAAATGCCGCAATGTAATATTCTTATCAAAGTCGGGAACCTCGGGTACGTACTTTCTGATGTCATCCTCTAGTGAAAGCTTTCCTTCTTTCTCTAGTAGCATGATAGCAAAGACAGTAAACTGCTTAGAGATGGAAGCAATGTGAAAGACAGTAGTTGGAGTGATAGGAATACCGTATTCCAGATTTGCCTGTCCAAAGCCTTGCTGATGAATAATTGAACCGTCTTGCACCACCGCAAAAGCTACACCCGGAGTATCGCTACTATTCCACTGGGTAAAAAGCTCGTCCGCTTGTTGATGTTCTGTTGACTGACAACCAAACAGCAGACAACAAGTGATAAGAAAGGCGGTAGTTGATTTCATATGGAACAAGATACAGTCTCTAAAATGAATTAGCAAAGATCACTACGTAGCAATGCTGCGCCAAACTGATTATGGTTTCAAGCTATGTGAAGGGTTTCTCTATCAGAAAAAAAATCACTTATCTTGGCAAGACTATTGACTTAATCTGCCAATACGATGCGGTTGAAATATTTAATATGGTTAGGGATCACGGTTTGGTTAACCACGTGTTTTACTTGGTTTCAGTCAGAAGACCTTACCCCGGAATATGACTTGGTAATTTACGGAGCTACTTTCTCAGGGATTGCTGCTGCCATCAACGCTGCTGAGTACGGACATCAGGTAGCCTTAGTAGAGGAGTACGATCAGATCGGTGGGCTCATGACCAGTGGGCTTTCTAACACGGATTTTATTTCCTTTGAGTCGTTAAGTGGCACCTTCCTGGACTACTGCAATCGGGTAGAGAAATATTATATTGACAATTACGGAGCCGATTCTCAACAGGTGGAAGATTGTCACGCGGGTATTCATGCCGAGCCGCACGTCACGCTGAAAATCTTTCAAGAGATGTTAGCCGAGCACTCCAACATTCAAGTGTACCTTAACCATCGTCTCGAGAGCGTTTCTTTAGGAGAACCCCAGCAACAACTCCGACATATCGAGCGCATAAGATGCCTTAGCCTAATCGATAGTGTAAGCGTTGAGCTGCCTGGGGAAATATTTTTGGATGCAACCTACGAAGGAGATTTGGCTGCTTTTGCCGGAGCCGAGTATCGGGTAGGACGTGAATCCCGTCAAGAATACGGTGAGCCTCTGGCTGGGCATATTTTTTACCAAAACGGAAGAATTCTCAAGGGTAGCACTGGCGAAGGTGATCGCCGGGTGCAAGGGTATAACTTTCGGATGATTATGACCGATGATCCTGAAAATCGTCGCCTGATCGATCAGCCGGATAATTACCATCGGGAAGAATATTTACCAATCGCGGAGGTGCTAAAGCAGGGAAAGGTCAGCCAGGTATTTACTCGATTTGGTCGGGACGCCATACTACGTACCCAGATGATTCCTAATCGGAAAGCGGACGTCAACGATATTAAAAATGCTCCGGTGCGGATTGCCTTGTTAGGAGAAAACTACGCTTACCCCGAAGGAAGTCCCGAGGTCAGAGCGGAGATTGTCCAGCACCATCAGGAGCATATTCTGGGTTTACTCTATTTTCTTCAGAATGATACCGAGGTTCCTGAGAAATACCGTCAAGAAGCCCGCGAATGGGGGTTAGCCAAAGATGAGTTCATCAATAATGATAATTTTCCTCCCCGGCTGTACATCCGCGAAGCCCGCCGAATTCTGGGAGAATACATCTTTACGCAAAACGACGTTACTCCCCAGCAAGGCACGTTGGTCAACCTTTTTAAAAATGATGCCATTGCCATTGGCGATTATGCTCTGAACTGCCACGGGGTACAACCGCCTTCATTACACTCTTCCGTAGCGGAAGGTGACTACAACCTTATTCCCGCCCCGTTTCAAATTCCATTTGGCACAATCATTCCTCGTCGTTTTTCTAATCTCTTGGTTTCGGTGGCAATTTCGAGTAGCCATGTGGGATTTAGTGGCATTCGTCTGGAGCCAGTGTGGACATCGCTGGGGCAAGCGGCTGGGTTAACAGCGCACTTAGCACTGATCGGACAGCAAATGGTTGGGGATGTAAGCATAAGCGAACTACAAAGATTGTTGCACCATCACAAATCTAAAACTACGTACATCTCAGATATTGAGGCTAGCTCTCTGCTATTTGAAGCGGCTCAGTTTCTGGGAGTCAGGGGCTATCTGCACGATCTTTACACCTTAGATACGCTGGCAATGGTCGACACTACAACCTACCGCAGCTTGTGGGGCGGGCAGTATGCTGCCGCTTATCCATTTCATGCTTTAGAACCCGAAAAAGAACTGGAAGGTGATTTAGCTCAACGTTGGATTCGTCGGCTAGATGATGAAAGGTTACAAACTCAGGCTCGCGAGTACTTGGCAACTTCCACACCATCTCGAGGGGAATTCTTACTGGAGATATACTCGCTACTGAGCGAATAGATAGTTTGTTACATAACTCATATTGATTTTTTAGTATCTTCAGCAAATCTACCAAGACCTACACTATGCAAACAATAACCTTACCCCACAGCGACCTAACCATTACCCGAATGACCTTCGGTGCCTGGGCCATCGTAGGTGGCTTCAACTGGGGCCATCAGGAAGAAAAAGACTCGTTGGCTGCACTGCGGGAAGCTTACGAACAAGGCATTACCTTCTTCGATACCGCCCAAGCTTATGGCAACGGGGCTTCGGAGCGAATGATTCGCAAAGCATTAGGCGATGTGTACGATAAGATCGTAATTGCGACTAAGATTGTTCCTGATGACTTTGGCTACGAAGATGTGAAGCGAGCTTGTGAAGCCCGAATTAAAGCCCTACAATCCGATCATCTGGATTTACTACAGCTACATTGGCCTAACCCCGAAGTTCCGGTAGAAGAAACAATGCGGGCATTGGTCGATTTAAAGCAAGAAGGAAAAATTCGTGCCTTTGGCGTATCTAATTTCGGTAAGCGAGATCTGACCGGAGCACTGGAAGTGACCCAAGAGATTTCTAGCAATCAATTACCCTACAATCTGCTATGGCGAGCCATTGAATTTGAAATTTTACCTATCTGCCAGCAACACAGTATTCCGGTACTGAGTTATTCATCAATCATGCAAGGGTTACTGGCGGGAAAATTTAGCAACTCCCAAGAAGTTCCCGATGATCGGGCTCGTTCCCGCCATTTTTCTTCGGAACGATCCCAAGCCCGCCACAGTGAAGATGGACAAGAGGTTCTCACTTTTGAGGCGATTGCTCAGGTTAAGCAAATAGCTGAACGGGAAGATATTCCTATGGCACGCCTTAGTATGTCCTGGCTGTTAGCTCAATCAGGTATGGGCAGTATTATTGTGGGGGCGAGAAATCCCCAGCAGGTAAAAGATAATGTGGCAGCAATGGAGGTGACTCTTTCGGAGCGGGTAGTGGAAGAACTCGATGAAATTACCAAACCCTTGCGAGATGCCCTTGGCCCTAATGCCGATATGTGGCAGAGTGATACCCGGATTCACTAACAAAGGATGCACATCTTTACATTTATTGATTGTTTAGTTACAGATTGCCTAAGTTACCATTACTCTCTAACTTTCAACTTTCAACTTTCAACTTTCAACTCTAACCCATGCCTAACAACATTCATCAGATCACCCTGCTTGGAACCGGATTAATTGGTGATTTCTACGTCGCGAGTCTCTACCAGCACCGCGGACGGGAAATTGTTCAGTCGGTGTATTCCCGCTCGGAAGATCGGGTAAAACAGTTTGCCGATAAGTGGAACATTCCTACTACCTACACGGATATTCATCAGGCAGTAAAGGATGATCAGAGCGATACGATCATCGTTGCGCTTCCCAATCATTTGCATAAAGAAGCAATTCTAGCGGCAGTTCGTGCCGGAAAGAATATTTTGTGCACCAAGCCCTTAGCCATGAATGGGACAGAGGCACTGGAAATTCTTCAGGCAGTAGAAGAGGCTGGTGTCTTTCACGGCTATCTGGAAGATCTAGTCTATACGCCCAAGACACTGAAAGCCCAACAAGCTGTCGAGCGAGGAGCCGTAGGGCAAGTACTTTGGACTCGTTCGCGGGAAGCCCATCCCGGCCCACACAGTGATTGGTTTTGGAACCCGGAGTATTCCGGCGGTGGGGCAATTATCGACATGGGCTGTCACTGCATTGAGATCGGGCGCAACTTCGTGGGGAAAGATGTAAAGCCCGTAGAAGTGATGTGCTGGGCAGATACCCTGCTCAAACCCATTGAAGCCGAAGACCATGCAGTAGGCTTAGTCCGCTACGAAACCGGAGCGGTGACCCAGTTTGAAGTAAGCTGGGCTTTCCGAGGTGGAATGGATTTGCGCGATGAAGTATCGGGTACCGAAGGAACCATCCGTATCGATCATTTCTTGCGAACGGGTTACGAACTGTTTACCTCAGTCGGGATGCAGGGCTACGTGGCTGAAAAAGCCGAACAGGAAACGGGCTGGCTCTTTCCGGTGGGTGATGAAATTCACGCGCTGGGCTACACCCACATGTTTACTGACATGTTTAACGCGATGGATAATCAGCAGGCACCGATGGAAAGCTTTTATGACGGCTACGTGGTCAATGCTATCATGGATGCTAGTTATAAATCAGCAAAAAGCAAACGGTGGGAGCCGATAGAATTACCCGAGTGGCGGGGCAATATTGAAGGAAGCCAGCCACTAGGTGCCCAGGAATACGATGAAGACCACTGGCTAATTAAAGAAGAGCACTTGCCCGATGGTCGGAAGAAAGTTATATTAAAGGAGAAAGACAGCGGAAAAATTATTGAAAAACAAACAAATCCATCATGACAACTTTTTCACCATTTACCCGTCAACACCTAGCTGATTTCGAACGCGACGGCTACGTTATTATTAAAGAATTTTTCTCTCCCGAGGAAGCCGATCTCATTTATCAAACTTCTACCGAAGATGAGGTGATCAACGAGAAATCATTTGACTTTAATGATAGCCATGGCCTACGAACCAAGTTGGCACTGTGGTACACGCCTCAAGATGATATTTACGGATTATACAGCCGCAGTGCTCGTATGGTAGAAGCGGCTGAAATGATACTGGACGGTACGGTGGGACACTACCATTCTAAGTTGATGCAGAAAGAGCCGAAGAAAGGAGGGGCTTGGGAGTGGCATCAGGATTACGGCTACTGGTACAACAACGGCTTTTTGTACCCGGATATGGTAAGCATCATGTTAGCCCTAACCAAAGCTAATCGGGAAAATGGCTGTATGCAGGTATTAAAAGGAACCCACCGAATGGATCGGATAGAACATAATATTACAGGTGGGCAGGTAGGTGCCCATCTGGAAAAAGTAGAGGAAGCGATAAAACGGCACGAATTAGTGTACGTAGAACTTCAACCGGGCGACGCACTTTTCTTTCACTGTAACTTGCTACACCGATCCAATGCTAACCTTAGCGATCATTCCCGCTGGTCGCTGATTTCGGTCTATAATCGGGTAACCAATAAGCCTTATAAAGATGAACCGGCCTCTTGCTATACTCCCATTGAAAAAGTTGCAGATGATAGCTTGCTTAAAGCCGGGAAGAAAGGTATTGCGGCTGAAGCTGATTTTTTATCTAAAGATAGGGATGCTGAGTTCAAAGAAGAGATTCATTAACAATTAAACATCCGAAGGTTCTAAAACTTCGGATGTTTAGTAACGATTTAAAGAATAGATATGAACTTGAATCTTTACAAGCTTTGGATAGTACTTTTGGTTAGCTTATTAGCTATCCAACTCGCACTCGCCCAACAAACCGTACATCAATCCGAAGAAGCTGGTTTTCAGTATCTGAAGTATCTTCCTCAAAGTTATGATTCAGATAGTGACCAAGAGTTTCCGCTGCTGTTGTTTCTGCACGGGGGTGGGGAAACAGGTGATAATATTGAGTTGGTAAAAAAACACGGCCCACCTAAGTTGATTGAACGAGGCAAGCAATTTCCGTTTATCATCATCTCTCCCCAAAACCCTGAAAACAAACTGTGGAATGATGCGGCTCTGAAGCAGTTACTAGACGAAGTGATTGCCAACCATCGGGTAGATCTGAGTCGGGTGTATCTCACTGGATTGAGCCGAGGTGGTTTTGGCGCTTGGCGAATGGGTATTCAGTACCCGGAAACGTTCGCGGCCATTGTACCGATCTGCGGGGGAGGTACCCCGAGCTACGCTCAATGGCTAAAAGATGTACCCGTTTGGGCGTTTCATGGAGCCCAAGACCAGGTGATTCCTTTGTCCCGAACTGTGGCGATGGTGGAAGCTCTCCAGCAGGCCAAAGGCAATGTGAAACTGACAACCTATCCCGAAGCTGGACACGATTCCTGGACGAAAACCTACAATAATCCGGCGGTATTTGAGTGGCTACTTTCTCATCGGAAACCGGGGAAAGACAATCAGTACTCTAAGTAGGAGTTTAGGTAGAACGATTGGAAATTGACTCAATTTCCTTGGTAGCACTTTTCTAAACCTACATATTAATAAACAACCGAGAAACGCATGAAAGCACTTTTTATACCGGGAATATTACTAGCAAGTATCAATGTATCAATGGCTCAGTTCTCTGTTGCCGATAGCGTATGGAGAACAGGAGCATTCTTTAGCATCGGGAGTCAGAACCTCAATCTGGACAACCTCAATCGGGCGCTGGGGCAAGCGGGTATTCCAGAATTGAGATCGGGGCTATTAGGATTTACTTTTGGTGTCACGAACCGACATTGTGACCAAAATTCGTATCAGTCACTACAGTTGTCATATTTTAGTACGTATGACGATGGTAACGATGCGGGGAGTGACGCTCGGATAGACCTCTGGAAACTCACTGCAAGCGGTCAATACGACGTGATTCCTAACGAAAAGTGGTTGATTTTTCCCTATTTACAAGTTAGCACCAGTTTAGCAAGGTTGAGGGTATCCTCTATTACTGACATTTCTTCTTTTCAAGGGAGCTTAAACAATTTAAATTCACCGGATGAACTGGTAAAACGCTATTCATCTGATTTGTCTCTTATTGGAGGAATAGGTGTAGGTATAGAACGGCGATACTCTTTTCCGGGAACAATCAATCACATAGGAATAAGTATTGGCTACGAAGTGAGTACTAGCTCGGAGTGGCGAACCAATGGGGCAAACTATTTTTTGGACGATTCCCCTGCCTTTCGTACCAATGGATTGGTATTTGAATTTAGGCTTCGGGTAGAACGCGATCCTTCCACCTTGACTGATAGAGAGCTCCAACCCCGTGGCTTGTTTAAGTTTTTTCAGTAGCTGAATAATTGCTTATGCATAGTCATTGCGTAGCTATCGGCTTTTCGCTTATTTGAGTCCATGCAACGAATCAACCTTTTTCTACTAGCAGCTACTTTTGGCCTAGCCTCTTGCCTCTCCCCCAATGAAATGCCCGAAGAGCCTCAAAAACTATCCTACAATGTGGTAATATTTTTGATCGATGACCTGGGCTGGACTGATTTAGGCTGCTACGGTAGCGATCTCTACGAAACCCCCAATATTGATCGGCTAGCTGAAGAAGGCGTAAAATTTACTAATGCCTATTCGGCCTGTACGGTCTGCTCACCCACCAGAGCCGCTATTATGACGGGAAAATACCCCGCTCGTATGAATATTACCGATTGGATAGCGGGGCACCGCAACAAATACGGAAAGCTTATGCCACCCGACTGGACAAAATACCTGCCCAACGACGAAATTACGCTAGGTGAAATTGCTCAGGCGGCGGGTTACGTTACCGCTAGTGTCGGGAAGTGGCATCTGGGCGATTCGGTGGTATACTATCCGCAGTATCAAGGCTTTGATCGTAATGTAGCCGGTTATTACCGGGGTCAGCCTCCCAGTTACTTTTATCCCTACGTGCGCGGTCAAGACACTTTGCCTTATTTAGAAGGCGGTGAAGATGGCGAATATCTCACCGATCGATTAACTGACGAAGCTTTCCGATTTATTAACGATCATGCCGACCAACCCTTTTTACTGTACTTTCCGCACTACGCCGTGCATACGCCCATTCAGGGCAAAGATAGCCTGACAGTGCATTATCAAGCAAAAGTCACCGACAGCTTGCAACACACCAATGCCGAATACGCCGCTATGATTCATAGCACCGATGAAAGCGTGGGTAGAATTATGCAGCTACTTGATAGTTTAGAAATCAGTGACCAGACGTTAGTTATTTTTACTAGCGATAATGGTGGGTTAGAATTGAGGGGTATTACTCAAAATGACCCCCTCCGGGCAGGAAAGGGCTCAGCTTACGAGGGAGGGGTTCGGGTACCCATGATTATCCGATGGCCTAAAGCTGAGCATAGCTCAAAAACTATTGATGAACCCGTAATCACGATGGATGTGTTTGCTACGGTGGCTAATGTGCTGGGAACGGGTGGGGCGAAAGATTATCACCAAGATGGGGTAAACCTACTATCTCTATTGGAACAGGAGACTGAAGTACTCAATAGAGAAGCATTGTACTGGCATTACCCACACTATCACCCCGGTGGAGCGAGTCCGTATTCAGCTATTCGGCAGGGTAATTACAAGCTCATTGAGTTCTGGGAAGATAGCCATCTGGAGCTCTATAATCTAGAAGATGACATTGGCGAAACTAATAACCTCATTAATGAAGTACCCGAAGTAGCTAACGATCTATATAATCAGTTAGAGACCTGGCG
This sequence comes from Bacteroidota bacterium, assembly GCA_039198955.1. Taxonomy (GTDB): domain Bacteria; phylum Bacteroidota; class Bacteroidia; order Cytophagales; family Cyclobacteriaceae; genus Tunicatimonas. The sequence continues at coordinate 79,297 of JBCCTI010000017.1, forward strand.
AAAAGAGGTTAGTGCCCAAGAGCCTTTACCTAACCCACAGTATGATTCGCTGAAAGCCCAGGAATTCTATCGCTTTTAAAAACAATCTGCTAGTGATAAAACTTATCTTCACCCCACTTTGCCGGGTTGTTTATGATATAAGCTTTGATGTTCTGATACGCCCGCATCCCTATGAGCAGATGAATCAATTTCAATAATCCCATGAATATGATTGGGCCCGGCATGGAATGCATCACGATGAATGCATGCAAAATCACATACGGATATTGCTTGGCTAACCCCGGCATGGAATGCAGAACCACTGTTGCTCCGTAATTTTCCCATAGGCGTTCAATTGCATTTTTTGATCAACTACCTTACCCAGGCAGCATACTCTATTTTTCACGCAAGAAGTGACGAAATAGAGATTGTCTGAACTATAATCAAAACCACGCAAACGATTAGCCTTACGAACTGGATACTTACGCATATAGCTGATGACTTCTATTCCTTGCGAGAACCGATCAAGATTAATGCCGGGCTACGCTGAGGGCTTGTAAGTATTTATCAATATAAAACTGCTTCTGTTTGCTTTTGTACTGCATCACATAGCGAGGGTGCTCTAGTGGGATAACCTCGCCGAAGAATTGGTGTTCTTCATTCAGCCTTTTCAGAAACTGATAGTTCTTGCCCGTGCCCAGGCAGAATACTTTATTGGAATGGATGCCGAAGCCAAGCTGGGTTTGTAGGGTTTCTACAATGAAAGGGGAAACAGCTTCAGTTAGCTGGGAGCTATCGTAGTAGTTATAATTGGTTTCCCGCCCTTGTTCATCCATCCGTACAAAGCCCAGTGGACATACCGAGCTGATATAAAAATACTGGTAAAATGATGTAGGATCGCCAAAAGCATCAATGACATCATACACAAATACCGACGATGGTTCGTGTAGCGTAAATGGACTTTCAATACCGCAGTGTGACTTGAGCCGTTTAGGGTCGGTGAACGGAATGCCCGTAGCGCCCGCACCCAACCGTCCCGGATTAATGCCCAAAATTAAGTGACGGGTTCGTTGGTCGGCGTAGTATTTCTGATAAAAAGCGGCCGATAGCTTTCTCACTTCCTCACTCGCCCGAAAAGGGTTCATCACCCGGATGTTTTCAGGTAAGGTAGTATTTAACTGTAGCTGATGATTAAAGAGAATAATTTGATCGGCGAAAGTCATGTGGTAGTTTAAGCAATCGGCCTAAAGCCACGCTAATTCTGGGTTATTGGCTGTTGCACTTTGCTGCCACAACTAAAATTGGTATACGATGTTTATAAACCTTAGCAACTATTCTAAGAGCACAATAGCCTTTTCCAGCATTTTATCCTGATTACCCAAGATGTCGCTTTCAGTATTTTCAATCAGAACATCGGGGTCAACCCCTAACTCGATAGTTTCGTTGTTATAGTCTAAAAAGTCACTTACCGACACTTTTATGATCCAGCCATTAATGAGCTGATAGCCGTAATTGCCACCGGCACCTCCCCCAGTTTTTTGACCGACCAGGCGTACGTTGGGCAGGGCTGATAACATGGCGGCAAAATAGGAGGTAGCACTGTAACAGCTTCGGTTGATAAGCACTACAATCGGAATATCAATTTGATCACTGCCTGGATTAGCAAAAACCGGAAGGGGTTCGGTAACATCGCGACGACCGGGCCCCGTTTTTTCAATATAAGAGCCTAAGAGCGTTTCTTCATTCACATACTCAGATAGCATTTTTGGTACAGGGTTACTGTCACCACCGCCGTTATCTCGCAAATCAATAATTAAACCTCTAATGCCTTCGACTACCATTTGGGAAACGATGCTGTTGAAGGAGCCATAGCGGTTCATTCTCTCAAAGTATACATAACCAAGGGAGCCTATTTTACTGTAATACAGCGACCCGTTTCGCTGGGCGGGCGACGACAAGTAGTTTGACTCAACTACATCAAACGAAAAGTGAATATCGTAGCCCTCCCGATAATCATAAATCGGGCTGTTAGCAAATTCTGATTGCAGGGAACTATGACCGTCTTTTAACTCCAGTAATGCATTTGAACACACGTCAAATAGCTGTTGCTCACTACTGCTTTGTGCGGCTAAGGGTTGGTACACGCGGTAAACACTGTCCCAGTCAATATTCTTATCCTCCATGAAAATATAATTCTCATCAACAAAGGTCCAGAAATCATAAAAAACTTCATTAGGGTTGTTTACTGTTTCCTGCTCACAACTCGGGAGAGACAGTAAAAATAAAGCGGCAAGGGCATGTATTATTTTCATCTCTTCATGTATTTGTACGCAATACCCGCCCCAAAGTACCACTGATGTAAGCTGAATGGCTTAACATCGGCCAGGCGAAGGGCCGAGAACGCCAGATTGGTCGAAAACTTCCAATTGGAAAGATGATAGGACGTAGAAGTATTAATCAGTACGTTTTGGATATTATTGACCGTCCAGAGTTTTCCCCCCTTGAATAAGGTACGCATCATACCACTTCTGTCGGGTGAAAAAACATCAGGTTGGAGGTAGTTTTCAGGATAGGGGTGGGCAAAGGCCGGGCGAACCACGTAGGAAAGTAAACCGAGTTGACATTCGGATTCAAACGATATCTTTTGATTGGGGATAGTTCTCTGGTAGTACAGCGATGGGCCTATGCTCTGGGCTAAGGTGTAGCTGATGGAGTTGTTGACGAACTCGGTGAGTTCCGACTCCGGGAAATTCAAGAGGGTAAACGAGTGGAACATTCCCCCGATATACCAATGTTCATTTAATGACCTTGAGTAGGTATAGCGCACCTCGGGGAAAACCAGTACGTACGAAAGGGTAGGTTGATTGGTGTAATCTTGGGTAAGCGAGAAATTAATACTTAGGTGTTGCCTTTCCCTATTTTTGCGAGTTTCAATATCCATACTGTAGGTAGGTAACACCCCCCGTTGCACCTGGCTGGAAAATCGCTTTTCCTCAAGACTGGCGAACCCGACTCCAACTCTTACCCCAATTTGTACCGATTTCGTTTCATCTTGGGCTTGTAGTGAAACCAAAACAAGATTGAAACATAATAATAAAACTGTCTTCTTCATTTCAGATATTTGCTGCCCCGCCTAGTTCTTACCAGATATGGCCCGAATGCATGGGTGCAGTAGGGTATTTTTACTTTCTGTCGTTACAGATAACAAGTGTACCTACATCTACTTCAGCTATTATTTAGAAATAATGGTATAAAAGTAACACTTATTTTATTTTTTTAATAGCACAGTGTAGCATCAGTCTATTTGGGAGTAACCATAACGAAACATTAGGTATCATTGTGTGTATCGGTTCCTGATAAATGAGAAAACATTCTACCCAGCCATGCTGACCTGCATTTAGCGTACGCCAGTAATAGAAAAGTTGAAGCTAAACCACGCTGGTTATCTGCCCTCTTTTCTTCGTGAGATACGCTCTTTCCAAGTCGTTGGTACACAGTGTAATAGCCTGATCAATTTCGGTGAGGGCCTGTTGTGACTGGCCTGTTCTGAAATAGTACTCCGCGCAGCAACCGTGGAGAAGGTAAGCTCGTTGGCTCAAGCCATCGGTGCTGATTTGGTCGAGTAGCGATTTTGCTTGGCTAGGTTGATTTGCTTGCAAATGGACAGAAGCCATTGAGAGTAGTACATTATCACTGGGTTGTAGCTCGTATAAATGCTGGTACAGTGCCAAGATACGGTACCAGTCAGTATCCTCAAAGCTCCTTGCCTTCAGGTGCTCGGCCGCAATAGCCGCCTCGTAGTGGTACAGCGAACGTTCATTGTACTCGAAAGACTTTTGAATGGCGCGATTGCCCAGCACAATCAGTGGCTTATACCACCGGGAACGGTCTTGATACTGAAGGTCAACAATCTCATTGTTAGTATTGATCTTAGTTTCTAGGCGAGAGGTGTGAAAGCAACAGAGGGCAAATAGTGCGTATAGACGACCACTGCGGAAGGGTTCTCTTACTAGCAGTAGTTTGCACAGTCGTAGGGCTTCGCCGCAGAGGTCTTTACTAATGAGCGAGCCGGGTTTGGTAGAATGAAAGCCTTCGTTAAATATCAGATAGATGACTTGTAACACCACTGCCATCCGGCTCTCAACTTCATGGGGCAGAGGATAGGCTAGCTTAATCTGTTGGTCTTTAATTTTCTTCCGAGCTCGAATAAGCCGCTTCTTAATGGTTTCTTCCTTTAGCAACAAGGCGGCAGCTATTTCTTTCATGGAGAAGCCCGAGATCGTTTTCAGAGCAAAGGCAATTTGTTCTTCGGTAGACAGGGCCGGGTGCCCGGCTACCAGTATCATCCGCAGTTGGCTATCGGCTACTTCATGATCTAAGAAAAACTCACTGATTTCTAAGGCGATAGTCCCGTGCGAGACTTTCTGGTGCCGTTCGTGCTCAGCGTTAATTTGCCGAATGAGGTCAACCACCCGGTTTTTAGCTGCCTGGGTTAGCCAACCTTCGGGATTTTCAGGAAGACCGCTTCGCCACTGCAACGTAGCTTTAATGAAAGTATCCTGAATAGCATCCTCGATCAGTTCTAGATGAGCTAGGCCGAAGATACGAGATAAGATAGCGACCATCTTCCCGTACTGATGGCGAAAAAGATGGTCTACTATTTTTCTATGAGGCATACTACTCGTACTGGTCAAGTTTCATCACTTCCCGAATCTCAACCGATCCATCCAGATCATAGTCGGGAAAGTCTTGGGCAATTTTCACTACCTCTTCAAAACTATCTGCCATTACGGTAATGTAGCCGCCAATCAACTCTTTACTTTCCACAAACGGTCCATCAGACACGATGCGATCAGAACCAGATACTCGTTTCACTTGGGGCATGAGTGCTTCGCCACCCCGGAGTATACCCTGTTGCTTAAGTTTTTCATCCCAGGCAAACCACTTGGCCATGCGGTTTTGCAGTTGTTCCGGCGAGAGGCCTATCTCTTCGTAATCAGCCCCGCCAATAAAGATCATCATAAATTCTTTCATAATTCAAGGTACGTATTAGATTAGTAAAAATTAGTTTATTGAGCAACGACTTAGGGGTTATTGAAGCGTTGCTCATTCAATCTCCCTAAATCCTCTCAGGAGAAGGAGAGGGCGGGGAGATTGAATAAGGTTTAGTTTAGATTAATTACTAGATTGAAGGGCTAGTTTATTACCTTCGGTATCCATAAATAGTGCCATAAAGCCGTGCGGAGCAATGGATGTTTTATGCATGATAACCTTGCCACCCGCTTGCTCTACGCGACTCAGAGGGATTGATAAATCTTCACCACCATTGAGGTATACTAACGCCCCTTTGTCCGAAGGTTCGTAACCCGGTCCGCTAATAATGCAGCCCCCAATACCTCCGTTTTCTAAGTCGGCCGGAAAAAAGATCATCGTACTTCCGGTTTCATCCGGCTCTTGGGGAGTAAGTGGAGCATCAAAGAGTTGCTCGTAAAATGATTGAGCTCGGTTAAGATCGCGAACGGGAATTTCGAACCAGTTAATCGCATTTTTCATGATAATAAAATTTTATAAGTTAAACTTCACCTCTATGACGATACTGGTTTATCAAGTGGGGACAGTTATTCAGAAAATCTTTTGCATAAAACTATTTTCTTTAGTTACCCGTACACTTTTCTGTCTAACCAACTTAACCTATGTCACTCATTATAAAATGGTTGCTCTCAGCCATCGCGGTCATGATTACCGCCTACATATTACCCGGGGTCAGTGTAGCTAGCTTTTGGGCAGCCCTGATCGTAGCCGTTATTCTGGCACTGTTTAATGCTGTGCTGAAACCAATCCTAGTGATCCTCACTATTCCCATCACTATTCTTACGTTCGGGCTATTTCTGCTGGTAATTAATGCGATTATCATCCTCATGACAGATGCATTAATTGCGGGGTTTGCCGTTAGTAACTTCTGGTGGGCTATCGCTTTTAGCTTGATTATGGCAATTCTCGGCTCGCTGTTTAATGATATTGCTGAAAGAGTGTAAATGAAAAATTGCAAACGGTCGCCGTGCGATTACAAATTGAAAAATTTGTAATCTGTAATTTGCATTTTTCGCATCTAAACTTCTATCTTTGCGCCATCATGAAAATGACACGAGCCATCATAGTGCCTTACATCCCAGTCAATCTCGGCTAGGGATCGCTACATTCTCTGAGTAGCGGGTATTTCAGGACTTCATCGTCCGCATTTCCTCTAAACTTTTATTGGTATCTTCTCTCTTTTCAATCATGGCTCAGTATATCCGTCGAGTTAAATACTTATACCATAACCTCCGTATTGCCCTCAGTGGCTCGGAAACCAATTTCACGTCTGGTAGCATCCGCCGGGCTATCTTTCTATTATCGGTTCCTATGATCCTGGAAATGGTCATGGAGTCGCTATTTGCAGTGGTTGATGTATTCTTTGTGGGGAAGGTGGGGACGAATGCCGTAGCTACGGTCGGCCTTACCGAATCGGTGCTCACCATTATTTATTCGGTAGCAATTGGCCTCAGCATGGCGACTACTGCGTTGGTAGCTCGGCGAGTGGGGGAGAAGAACCACCATAAAGCGGGGGATGCTGCTTTTCAGGCGATTGCTTTGGCAGTTATTCTTTCATTGATCATTGGTATAGCCGGAGCCGTGTTTGCTCGCGACATTCTTCGACTTATGGGGGGCGAACCTCAGTTGGTAGAAGACGGCTTTCTCTACACCCGTATCATGTTTTTGAGCAATACCAGCATTATGCTGCTATTTCTCATTAATGGTATCTTCCGAGGGGCGGGGAATGCCTCGCTGGCAATGAAGTCGCTGTGGTTGGCAAATGGCTTAAATATCGCGCTCGATCCAATCTTCATCTTTGGTTTAGGACCTATTCCTGAATTTGGGGTAGCTGGGGCAGCCATTGCTACGACTACTGGTCGCACGGTAGGAGTGCTGTTTCAGTTGTACCATCTTCTCAACGGTAAAACGATTGTCAAAATCGGTTGGGACAATGTGGTGATACGCGCCAAAACGTTGCTGAACCTACTTAAACTGGCCTCCGAGGGCATTAGTCAGTTTTTGGTTGAATCCGCTAGTTGGATATTTCTGGTGCGGATTATCTCACTTTTTGGTAGTGAGGCATTGGCAGGATATACCATTGCTATCCGTATCATTATCTTTTCCATTTTGCCTTCTTGGGGATTATCTAATGCAGCGGCTACGTTGGTAGGGCAAAACCTAGGAGCGGATCAACCACTACGGGCCGAACAGTCAGTTTGGAAAACGGCTTACTATAACTTTCTGTTTCTGACTGTACTATCTTTGATATTCTACTTTGGGGCGTATCAGTTTGTTGGTATCTTTAGCGATGAACCCGCAGTAATTCAAACTGGGGTAGAGTCACTACGAACGATCTGTCTGGGCTACGTATTTCTGTCTTACGGCATGGTGTTGGCGCAATCTTTTAATGGGGCGGGAGATACCCGAACTCCTTTGATAATTAATATTGGCTGTTACTGGCTGGTGCAAATTCCGTTGGCCTACGGAATGGCGGTTTGGCTGGATATGGGACCTCAGGGAGTGTATATTGCCATAGCGATTGCCTTTTCGTTGGCAGCAGTAGTCAGCGTTGTTCTCTTTCAAAAGGGAAAGTGGAAACTAGTAAAAGTATGAGCTATTTATGTAGCTATTTTAGCCTACTACCACTGAAAATCGTATAATATGCTAACTAATTGTTAAATTGTATGGCCTAAAACGAAAATTGAAATACTATGAGACATTCTACAAAACTTATTTTTGCATTTGTATTTACACTGGTAGTCCAGTACGGCTACGCCCAATTTCTGCAACCGGAGGAAAAAAGAATGGACGTAGGTGAGAAGGTTACCCCCGCCTGGGTGTTAGCGGTGGAAGAACCTGAAGAAGAACTACGGGAAAGTATTGTTGACTACACTAAAGATGAGCTGGGGGTAAAACTAAAGAAAGGTAAAAACGGCTTGTTGATCGCTAAAGAAGTAAAAGTGCCTAGCATTACTTCATACACGGGTGATTTGCGAGTACTACTTTCGCGGGTGCAGGACCGTACCCAGGTAGCCGTAGCATTTATGCCGGGTTACGATATTTCGTTAAGCTCAGATGACTATCCTGACGAGATGGAACGGCTACGGAATTTTACCCGCAGCATGCTGAAGTACCATATGGTGAATGAGCTTCAGGTAACTATTCAAGATGATGAGAAGCGACTGAAAGAATTGGAGAGTGATCTAAAGAAGAACGAACGTGAGTACCGCAAACTAGACAAATCTACCGCCCGGATGCAGAGGAAAATGGACTCGGATAAGACTGACGAAAATGAAAAATTTGACCTGGGTAATGAGCAAGAAGCGGCGGAAGACCGGATGAATACACTTTTGGCTGAGAAAGATGAACTTGGCGATGAGATTGCCAAGATGAATGAGAAAATTCAGGTCAGCCAGGAGGAGATCAATGATATCGAAAACCAATTTGTGGAAAGAAAAGCAACGGTGAGTACGGAGGAAGATGAATCTGAAGAGGAGGAAGAATATAAACCCTAAATGGAGGCCGAAAAAAATAGTTTGTGAGTTACAAGTTACAGGTTCGAGTAGAATGAACTTGTAACTTTCAACCTGTAACGCTCCTGTTCCTTGATCTGGTCTTCAGACTCCGGCTTCCGTTCTCCGCTTAGACTCTTTAAGCAAGGCTTATAACTTGAGGGATTGGTAGTAAGTTAGCCAGTCCCCACCTTTTACATAAAGTAAATCGGCTACATCTTCATCAAATTTCAAATAGGTGTAAAATTGGTGTTCAGTCAGGTAAACAAAACGATAAAGTTGTTCATCTACCCCTTCCAGTTGGTGCAATCGGGACAAATCCGCTTCGCTAACCCGATAAATATCCCCTACTACCGAAGAACCCGCTTGGGCGATCATGTAAGGATACCACTGCTGATAATCGTAGAGGGCGTAGCCGGATAAGTGATATTTCTCTTGCACTAATTCACTGTTTACCAAGTAGTGGGCGTACATCCCGCCCCGGCGCAGTGTTCCGTACACGAAAATATTAAAGAATATTACGGTTGTCTTTATCAATACTTCGGACAGAATTTAGGAAAAGAGAAGGTACCCTGCTAAGTTAGTTTTGCGAACAACTTCAGGGTGCCATGAAAACCATAGAGATTCTCCAGACGATAATGGCAAAAATGCCGGACATATCCCAACCCATGCGTAAGTTTTTGGTACATCTTGTACAGGTGTTCTTATCAGCAAAAGGGCGTTATAATTTTACGAACCTAGGGTGCTGGGGTGAACTGTGTGAACGTACGTTTCGGCGCAATTACGACAAAGCTTTTGATTTTAGACACTTTAGTGTGGTGCTCATTGATCTGTTCTTGGACAACCACTCCTGGATTGCGGTGAGTGACTGTAGCTACGTTGCTAAGAGCGGTAAAAAGACCTACGGTTTGGATAGGTACTGGAGCGGTTGCGCTCGAAAAGCAATCAAAGGATTAGAGGTCAGTGCGCTGGCTTTGGTATCCGTGAACAACGGCTTAGCATTAACCCTATCGGTCAACCAAACCCCGAGCGGACTCAAAGACGAGACAAACCGCTTACTTTTCTACTGCGCGGCGGCCGCTTACAACAGCTAGTCCACTGTAGTACTTACCTGCTCAAAAAAACCAAGTACTGGGTGGTGGACGGTTTTTACGCTAAACAAGCTGCTTGGGATCAAGTAGCTGCGTTAGGCATGTTCATGATCACCAAGTTGCGCGGTGATGCCAACATGAACTACTTATACGAAGATCCCCAAAAGCTTCGGGGCAGAAGACGCAAGAACGGAGGCAAAGTCTACTGGAAAGGCTATGAGGTACTAACCCGTTTTGAACTACAGGGCACCACCCCCGAAGGTTGGCAAGTCTACTGCCAAGTAGTTTGGCGGCCGCCGCGCGGTCGGTCAAGTGGAAGCGTAAGCTAAAAGTAGTGATGATTACTAGGCAAAGCAACAAGGAACAGAACAGCTTTTTTCTGTTGGGATGCTCGGACTTAGAACTTTCGGCAACTACTATCCTGGCCTATTATCGCTTGCGCTTCAACATTGAGTTTCTTTTTAGAGATGCAAAACAGCATTTGGGACTTAACCATTGCCAAAGCACACAAGAAAAACGATTGGCCTTCCATTTTCAGGCCGTGATGATGACTTTGAATCTATGCTTGGTAGAGAATCATTTACGGGGTAGAGCCAACTTCTCACTGCAAGACATTAAAACAGATCATTTTAACGCCCATTGGCTACAAATCATTATTTCAAACTTAAATCTAGACGCTGAGTCAATAAAAATGCACCCTAACTATCCCAAACTATTACAGTGGGGTAAAATGGCTGCATGAGACTGTCCAAAGTATTGTTTATAAGGGAATGAAAAAAGGCTGTCCACTGTCCATAGTTTATGCTAACCGGGTGCTGACCACACTAGACAGTTTAACGAACAGCCGTTCCACGGTGGCCCCACTCAATTTAATGCCATTACGGGCTTAAACCAACAAGAGTTTATGATTTGATTGTATCATTTCGCCCCCCTCGTGGAAGAATACTATCGCTACCATGATTTAAAGGGGGAGGCTCGCAAGAGCGTGCGCTATGACGAGCGCAACGACAACAGCCTACCCGTATCGGCCCATAAGCTACTGTTCATTTTGAGCTACATAAAGGAAAATCCAAATCAGGCTTATCATGGGGCCGTGTTCGGAATGAACCAAGGAAAGCAGTATCCACTGGGGGTTAGTTTGTGGGTTAGGCAGCTCTCTACCCTACTAAAAGAGGCTTCGAGGCGAATGGAAAAACTACTTCAACGGTCAGCAGATCAATTGTATTACGTCCTCAATAAGTGCCTTACTACGGCTTTACTGATAGACGTGGCTGAACGTAGGATCGGCCGCTCAGCCGACTACCAAGTACAGAAAGAACACTATAGTCGTAAGAAAGGCACCCATACGCTAAAGAATTTGGTGATTACTACTCTTACCCAGGAAGTGCTTTATCTGGGGGAAACCTTTGAAGGCCGGGTACATGATAAAAAGATGTATGACCAAGCTGAATTGAAGTTTCCTGAACAAGACCAGAGCCTATGGCCGGCACCCCGGTGAGCCGACTTAGGCTTTCTGGGAATTGAGGCGGAACATGCGGCAGTGATCCTACCGGAAAAGAAGCCGAAGGGCAAAGAACTGACGAACTACCAACAGGAACTAAATGGGCTCATTGCGAGCATTCGAGTCACGGTAGAACACGCGATTGCTGGTATCAAAAGAGTTAAAATTATCCACAATCAGATCCGTTTACATGGCTGGCAGGTAAGAGATCGCATGATGGCTGTTGCCTGCGGACTGCATGATATTTGTTGTCAGCGATGGGCGGCATAAACAACTGACCGTAATAATCTTTATTAAATTCCTGTAAATTGCAGCTAATAACTGAATAAAGTACGTATGCGCTGGGCCGCGGCGATTTTATATCCATTATTACATCGTTAGCACTCTGAATCGTGATGCTAGTAGCTAGCGTTACCACCAGCCAAAATGCTCATGGACACACTAGTATCAAGATACCACAGTTTTGTATAAATGCCATGCCCTTTAGTTAGAGGCTAAACTTGATTCCCCCGTTCACCACAAAGCCATCCACCGGGGCGTAAATATCGCGGAACTCAGGGTTGGTTACTGAACCAGTAAATATAGTATCAAAGCGGGTCTGGCGGGTGTCCAAAAAGTTCTCAAAGTTGAGGAAGAGCGAAAACCGGGAGAACACTTTCTCCATCATCAGTCCGCAGATCCAATAAGACTGCCCGGTTGTCCCGTCCGAGAGTGGCTGGGGACTGAAGTAGTAGGCCTCTAAGCCGATGCGTCCCTTTTCGTGTACCTCGTAGACCAGCACGTTGTTGAGCCGATGCCGGGCGGTCAGGGGCAGCGGGGTCACTTCATCGCTGAAGTGTTGGTTTACGTCGGCAAGCGTGTAACCAACAAACAGTTTGAATTGCTGGTACTGCAATTTAAGGTTGGTTTCCATACCTCGGGATAGTACGTAACCATCCGCGTTGCGAAAGGAGAAGAATCCTTCCGAGGTACGCGTCAGCAACAACGGGTCGGTTAGTTGAGTGATGAAAAATAAATGGTTGACCGACAAACTGAGTTGATCCTGAAACAGACCAGTGCGGTAGTTCACATCCCAGTTCCCTCCAATAGACCGCTCTAACGTGGTTGATTCGGTAACAATCGGTAGCACTTGCTGGAACTGTCGCTCTTCAGCCTCTTCAGTGAAAATAGACGGAGTTTTGTAGCCTAGTCCCCCACCGAGTCGGGAGGTGAGCCGAGGCGATACCTTCAGCAATGCGGAAACCCGAGGGAGTGCCACCCACCCGTAATCTGCGACATAATCTCCTCTCAGCCCGGCTTCCAGCGTAAATTGCTCGGAAAACGAGTACGTACTCTGCACAAATCCCCCGGCGATGGTCTGATCCTCATCCCGGTCTTGAACGAAAGACGAGGTTTCCCGGAACCGATCAGTCCACAGGTTTAATCCGGCGACCCACTCCAACTTATCGGAGCTAACCTGGTAATTTACTTCGGAAAAAGAGGCTAATTGGTATCCGGTAAAGCGGTAATCCGGAATTTCAATATCGCGATCAAATACATTGAAACTACTTTTGACAACTAACGATTTCCACTCGTTAAAACGATGGGTGAGGGAAAACTGACTACTCGTTCTTCGGGTGTCGTTTCGCTCAAAATAACGGTTGGGGTTCTCGGCGGGCTCCTCGATGTACTGCAAATCGCCGCCCAGTCGTTCTTCGGTGCTTAGGTTGAGCACTAGGCTTACTTCGGTCGCTTCACTAAGGTACCAGTAGAGCGTGGGGTTCAGGGTATACCGCTCAAACTGGGGAATGGCGGTGAGTCCTATATCTGCCGGATCATAGGGAGCATTGCTGTTGCGGGAGGCAAACACAGTTAGTCCGAGTTTCTGCCACTTTTTACTGTAAAAGCCGCTTAGATCCAAGCCCCCGGCTGAGGTGAGATTAACCATGAAATCAGTTACCCGTTCGTCGGTGGGGCGACGGGAAATTAGATTGACCAGACCAGCAATGGCCCCGCCGCCGTAGAGCGTAGACGCACTTCCTTTAATCACCTCTACCTGCTGCAAATCCAAGGGGGGGATCTGCATAATACTCAGTCCCCCGGAAAACCCAGCGTAAAGGGGAAACCCATCGCGCAGTAACTGGGTGTATCTTCCTTCTAAGCCCTGAATGCGGATGCTGGAGTTCGCCGAAGTAGCCGAGGTTTGTTGGGTTTGGATACCGGTGCTTTCGTTGAGCAGCATCCGAATATCACCGGGTTTCATATTGGCTTTCTCGGCTAGTTCCTCACCCGCAATAATCTCTACCCGCGTGGGCACATCGGCAATAGTGTGACTACTGCGGGTAGAAGTCACGGTAATCTCTTCCAATTCCTCTTCGTGGGGGTGTAGTTCCACCGTTCGGGTTTGACCGTTATCCTCGGGAAATTGAAGGGTGATGGATTGATCTTCGTAACCCACGAACCGAAAGACAATCTGTACGGAACCGTTGGGGAGGTTATCAAATTGTACTTGGCCATTGGTATCCGCTACCTGTCCCTGACGGTCACCTTTAACTTGAGCGGTGGCTCCTACCAATAGTTCTTGACTGTGGTGATCTTGTACGATCGCCTTAAATTGATTTTGGGCATATAAGCCCTCGGACATACCGATGAGGCAGAGTCCTAGTAATATTTTTTTCATAATTTTATCAATATGAATGGGTATTCACTCTCGGGTGAAGAAAAATGACAATAAGAATGTAGGAGTACTCCAAACCAATGACCCGCCAATATCAGCAAGCATCAGTGTCAGGTAAGCACAGTCTTCTAGTGACTTCCCGCCTAACATTAGCCTGAGCGAAATGGTTGATGAAGCTGATAAGCTGATGGTTACTTAGGAGTGCTGAGTGGGTCAGCTAGCTTGGGGCGGTTGCCATACCGGGGATAACCACGCTGATGCCCAATGAGGTAGTGCAAAAAAGAAGTTGACCTGATCGGGAGCTAACAACCTAGTGTTTTCAGATAAAAAAGTGGACAGATTTACAACAAAGCCGTTGCAATTCCCGCAAAGCAGAAACGGAGAACAGTTTTGATCTTGGGCATCGGAAGGATGATCTGTATGAGTTGGGGCGTGGTGATGACCCTCAGCAGTGCCAGCCGCTTCAGTACAAGGCTCACTGAAGCAGGCATCATCTTCCCAACAGCAAGGTGCTACCGACAAATAAAGTACCCAGAGAGAATATGTGAAGACCAGCACCCGCATCCGGCAAAAATAAAATAGGAAATAGTAGAGTACAAATATCAAGAAAAAATACTACTAGGGACACACGAAATAACGCCAACTTTTAGTTTGAGCGGTTACCCTAGTTGTAAGTAGTTTATTGGCTATTGAAATAGTCCCAAGTTAATTTTGCTATCTCGGCAATGATCCTCTCATTGGTTTCATCACTTTCCCTAGAATCGCTTACGAGCACACTCAAGAAGAAGTGAGAGTTATCAGGTAAAAATACGATGCCAATGTCATTGGATGCTCCGGTCAAACCTTGGTCATTTTTTCCGGAGGAACCCGTCTTGTGCGCCACAATCGTTTCTTTGGGTAATAGTCCTCTGATTCTTTTTTTGCCTGTGGTGGTGCCTTTCAAAACGTCCAGGAGAAAGTGATGACTTTCGGTACTTAGTAGATTATCTTCGTTTTCATAAAACAGTCGCAAAACTTGGTTGGCAGCATTGGCAGTAGTCCAGTTCTCATACTGCCGTTCCCATTGGGCTTGCATCATAATTTCCGGGTGAACAATGGCAATATCTTCAACGCCAATTTGGTGCAAATAGGCTTCTACCACTTTTGGCCCACCTATCCGTTCAAAAAGTAAATCACAGCCCAGATTATCACTCCAAGCCACAGTATATTTAATTATCTCAGCTAAGGTTACTTTGCCGCCATCGGGATATTTTTCGCGTAGTGGACTCCATAAATGCTCGTAAGCTTGAATCAATTCCGGGGTAATTGCGATGGATTCATCCATACTAAATTTTCCCTGATCAACTTGATGTAACACCGCTAATGCTAAGTGAAACTTAAACACACTTTGCATAGGTAAGTGCTTATTCCCGTTGATGGACAGTGTGTCTTGAGGATTAGAACCGCTAATGGCTACTCCGACTGTGGCTCTTTTATCTTCTAAGATGTGGTGTATTCTTTGTCGGAGGGTTTCAAAGGATTGGGCACGAACGGCATTAAATGTCAATAAACATAATAAAATTAGAAGAGGTGTTTTTTTCATGATCGGTCTTTGTAGTGCTATCTATTGGTATAAAAACGGGCATTTTGAGGCAGCCTACTTATCCACTAGGATTACGTTCGTTGAGAACAGAGTCTGCCCTATCCTTTATTTATCAAATGATGTTTTGTAGCTCGGGAACACTAAGAATTTGAAAGGCAAAGCTACCGAAAGCGAAAATAACGATACAGCTGCCATCCGGCTACTGCCAGCAGTAACGCTGCGGTGCTAACTTCGAGTAATATAGTGATGTTCATTGCTACGCTGTGAGCACCGAACGGTGCTAAAACATAGTGCCCTAGGCTATCTATGCCAAGTAGAGCTTAAATGATGAGGCAAATCAGTCCAATGAGTCGCGCACCTCGAATCGTTACAATCAAACCCGCCGTACCAAGTAGCGTCATGCCCATCCATGCTAGATAGACATCATTACGCGCCCATGAATTAGGCAAGTTGGGGTAGTCATTCAGGAACTCTGCATTATGGATGAAGTGAATGAGGCTCCCCACTAAATACAGAAGCCAAACGGTGAGTAGAAGTTTTTGATCTAATACCATATGACGCGCGTTCCAATAAGTCTATGCCAAAGTTATGAGCGGTAGAACACTCAAAGACTTTTTACATCAACTACCTCAAAGTTTCGGGCATCGAAGTAATCATCTAATCCGTAGTCGGTATTGATGATAATTCCCCCCAATAGCGTTACTTTATCTACGTGAAATTCATCCTTACAATCCTTTAGGTATTCGTGCACTTTCTTATCAATGATTTCGTAAGCTGCTTCAGTAATCGCTTTTTCAGCATTATCACTATCCAAAATTTGTTCTCGGTAGGGGAGTAGGCTTTCTTCCAGTTTCATTTGCTGATAATCTTCTTCCTTCAATACCGGTTTATAATTGCCGTCTTGCAATCTACTCAATGCTAGCATCAGGGCACCACAGGAGTTACCTTTTTGCTCTTGACGAGGGCGGTACATTTTACCCAGGTCCCCCTCCAGTGTGGCACCGATATGCGGGCCATAAAATATAAATGCGCTACCATCGTCCGGGATATGATGAGCAAAGGCGGTCATACCAGTTTGCCCGGCAAAAGGTAAGCCGCCCAATCCCCCCATAATGAAGGGGCCGAAGAGCACATTGAAGAACGTAGTGGAAGGCACATTGATATCATCGGAACACACCGAGGTGGCCATTAACGCTTTGGAAACATCGATTTTGTGTTCAATTTGCATTTTTCCCAAATAATGGATCGAGGTATCTTTAGCATCCATTGCATTGGGAAAATATTCTTTCACAATTTGGTCGAATTTTCTTTGTAGCATAAGTTAGTATAATTTAGGTAGACCCTAAATATCTAATTTTACGCGATAATTGACCAACTTTTTCAGAAGAATCACCGCAGCCACTGCAATTTCTTCTAATTCATCAATCAGAAAACGTCTGGGTTATTAGTCCAACCTGAAAACAAATCGTTTCAAACCTTGCGCTTTGATGGGAGGCGAACGATGCACAATCCCAGGGTGGGTCGGATGAGCCTGATTACCCTTCATAATTCCTACGTGAAAGGAACCCATATTCTGAATTTTACTGGGGTCTTTCGTAATCTGCTCGTTGGTCGTTTGTAAGGCTTCGCGCCTGACCTGATCGTTAGGAAGCCACTGCGTACCGGGGCCATCGTACGTACAGATGAGTCGTATCGGATAGAGATCCACGTGAAATTTGCGACAAGCATCATTTTTTACGGTCTGAAGTAGAAGTTGGGCTTGAGAACGCTTGGTTAATTTCATGAAAAGATCAGTCAACATAGCCATGTCTTCCATAAGCTGGAGAGCTCCTTCGCGGTGAAGGGGAATGTAATCGGACAATGCCTCGCTAAGCTGCTCCTTCACCAGCCCTTTGTAGGCGGCTAGGCTGACCGGATGAAAGTGGGAAAGATAAACGAGTTGAATAAATGAGGTGATAGATTGATCTACCGCTCTCGGACAGACCACTAAGTTGACATCCGGTTGTTGGATTTGCCAAAAAGCCTCTTCCAGGTTCTCGCAGATAATATGCTTGAGTGTAGGTGTTTCAAGGGTCAGGTCAGGCTTAGGCATGTACCGGCCAGTTATCCTCAAAACGATGACCGAAAGCCACAGCCTTTCCCTCTAGGCTATTCACCAGGCATTTGCTCAGTTCTTCGGTAATCGCTTCTTTATCTAGCTCGTAGCCGATGATGACCAGTTCGTTCATGCGATCGCCCCATTGCTCATCCCACTTCTGCATAATAGCCTGCCGATTTTCTGTAAATCCCGGATTTAACATCCTTTCCTGCTTCGGGATTGAAGCCCACCAGCGACCGTACTGCTCGGCTCGGAGCGAATCGCCCGCTTGACCCCAGAGCAGGACCTGATCAGGTCGGGAAGCTAGCCAAAATAGACCCTTGCTACGGATGACATTGGTGGGCCAGTCGCGGTTCACGTACTGCCAGAAACGTTTCGGATGGAAAGGTCGGTGATCTCGGAATACAAAGGAGGAAATGCCGTATTCTTCCGTTTCCGGGGTATGCTCATTATTCAGTTCCTTCAGCCAACCCGCTGCCTGCTCAGCCCGATCGTAGTCGAACATTCGGGTATTGAGAATTTCTTTGGGGTCTACCTGACTAAAGGTAGTTCGGATAATGCGGGCTTCTGGATTAAGCTTGATAAGCATTCCTTCCAACAGACGTAGCTGATCTTCCTGTACCAAATCGGTTTTGTTCAGCAAGATGACATTGGCAAATTCTACCTGATCGGTAAGTAGATTCACGATGGTGCGTCGATCCTGAGCATCGTCGGTCATGTCTCGATCCTGAAGGGTATCCCCACTGCCAAAGTCTCGGAAAAAGTTGAAAGCATCTACCACGGTCACCATCGTATCTAGCCGACTGAATTGAGTCAGATCGTAGAGTTCATCCCCAGTTGCAAAGGAGAAAGTCTGAGCGACCGGAATAGGCTCGGATATACCCGTGCTTTCAATCAGTAGGTAATCAAACTTTTTCACCTTAGCTAGCCGTTCTACCTCAATCATTAAGTCTTCCCGCAAGGTACAGCAGATGCAGCCGTTACTCATCTCCACCAGTTTCTCATCGGTGCGAGAGAGTTTGATTTCGTTTTGTACCAGTTGGCCATCCACATTCACCTCGCTCATATCATTAACGATCACGGCTACTTTCAGCCCTTGACGATTATGTAAGATGTGGTTGAGCAGTGTGGTTTTACCTGCCCCCAAAAAACCGCTAAGCACAGTGACGGGTAACTTTTCGGTTTCAGGCACTTTGTTTGGAGTTTTCAGATGAATGAACAGGGCTAGGAGATGCTGCCTGGACTTGCTTTATCTGCCTCCAGTTAATCAAATGGGCAATGGCAATGATTGTTGCCCCGATAGGAGTAAAGACTGCTTCGTAGGCTTCGGGAACTACCGAGTGTGCTGCCCCAATCAATATAAATCCCACCAGAACCAGAATCAACGCCAGAGGCTCACGGTGTTGCCGGTAGCCAGGAATCAGTGCGTAGCAAGCAATACCAAAACTCAATAGAATAAACGTGTACTCTACCCAGGGATTACCCAGGAACTGGAGTCCCGCCAGTGGTGCCAGCGTCAGTAAAAAAGGTAAGGTAGCACAGTGGATGGCACACAGCAAAGAAGCACTGAATCCCATAAAGTCTGAGTGAAGCCCTACGAATTTATTTTTCATGATAGATTAGTTTAAGCGCAATAAAATTGCAAATATAGCGGTAATTAGAACTAATGCAACATTGTTGCGTTTAATAAAATTGCTTACTGTTGCTAGAGGTTCTAGCGCAAGACGTTTGCTTTCACTATCTTTCCTCTAAAAGTTGCTCAATGAATGTAGCCGAAAAGACCAGAAGCCTTGCTGAGCCGCTCATAGATCAGCCGCCGCAGCCCCGTAAGTTTACCGTAGAGGAGTACTTGACCCTCATCGATAGCGGATTCTTTCATCCTGACGAAAAGGTAGAACTCATTGAAGGCGAACTAATCAACAAAATGGGAATAGGTCAAAAACACGCCACTTGCGTAACAAAGCTTACTAAGATTTTTGTAAAGATGATTTTAGATGAGGAGCTGGAAGTATCGGTTCAGAACCCTATTCGGTTAGCAAGATCAAGGCCGGAGCCTGATTTGGTGATTCACACCAGTGCGTCTTTAGAACAAGGCGTAGACCCGGTACCCGAGGGGATAATATTAGTTGTGGAAGTATCCCAAAGCACCCTGAAGCAAGATCGGGAGGTTAAGCTACCTATCTACGCTCAGGCTGGTATATCGGTCTACTGGATTGTAAACCTGGAAACTGATAATGTAGAAGTATACACTAAGCCAGCCGAAGGTTTGTACCAAGAGAAGAAAGTGTACAACCCCGGTGAGAGTATTCTGATTTCCACTTTGGAACAAGAAGTAGTGGTTTCCGACTTTTTAGGTTAATGCGTTTGGCAGAATATCAGAGTTATTGAAAAATACTATTAATAAGATATGGAAGCTATTATTGCCGTTGTCGGCTTCTTAGGAGCAGGGAAAACCACGCTACTAAAGCATCTGACGACTAGTTATATTGATCAAGGCTGGAATCCGTTTATCATTTTGAATGATTATGAAAATGCCCACCTCGATGTTCAGCAATTTCTGGAGCAGGTGGAGACGAAATCAGTGAGAGCACTCAGCGGTAGCTGCATTTGCTGTAGTGGCATACACGAGCTGAGGGAATTCGTTAATGGCATCCCGGAGCGCGCGAACGGAGTGACCCTCATTGAAGCCAATGGCACTTCTGATTCGTGCTCACTGATGGGGTTTCTCGGGGTTGGACTCAATGATCGGTTTCTACCTCCCATCCAAGTATCGGTGGTAGACGTCAAAAACTGGCAACAACGCGGCGCGCACAACGAACTGGAAGCCAATCAGATTCAGGTATCTTCGCTGATCGTATTAACGCACCTTGAAAACGTATCGGCGGATAGACGAGCTTTGGTGATACACGATATTCAGCGACTCAATCCACTGGCAGAAATTATCACTACCGATGAGATTGATGTTTCTCTTCTGCCCAAGCTCTTACCTTCTAAAAACAATGCAGAAAAGCTCGATCATCTGAAAGCGCACTGGGCTTCGTGTTCGGCTAATTTACCTAATTTACCTGATCTAGAGTGTGTTTATCGTTTATGCGAAAGACTGCCCCAGAGTATTCTTCGGGTAAAGGGCTGTACCCAAATCGGGGACCAAGAATACTTCACCTACTTTGAACGAACTCCTGATGGAGAAGTGTATGCCAGACGCTATAACGGGGTACCAGTTACTGGCCCAAAACTACTAACGGTAGGTTTGGGGAGTGAGCTATCCGTGCTTGAAAAGGCTATCGAGAGCAGCCTTACTGAAGCAGCATTACGGGCTTAAAAAATCAAGGTGAACTGAATGTAACTACCGGAACTTACAAAAGAATTATAGCACCATAAAAACAGGAAAGCAACTTCGGAAGATCCGTGCTCTTCTAATGCCGTTCTGTACGTCCAAAAGTACACCCAATCAGGATACTTTATTACGACCGTGAGTAAAATTATTGCAACCAGCTATTGCATACTACTCGTTTCGTCCGTATGTTCGTACCTATATGGAACTAGTATAAAGAAAAATTATTACTAGCCTACCTACGCCCCGGTACGATTTCAATGGTTAGGCATCGCCCTTATAAACTACTACTCGCGATTGCTACTGAACCTGCGCTTTTAGCAGGAAACTTATTCGGCTAGGCGCGGTCTGCCATACGCGGTCGGCTAGACTAATGCGATTCTACCATGCCTACACTATCGCTATGGACTAAACGGCTTGCCCCGGGATTATCCTCTGAACGAAAAAAAACTACTGAAGTAGCGGTTTCCTATCGGGATGCAAGGCTTGTTCATAAAAAAGGGAAAGAATGAAAAGTGCGCGGAGAATGATAATTTTGAAGTGAACTAAGAGCATGTTTGGAATGAAATTATTCTATTCTTGCTAAAATGATAGTGATGAACATCAATTGTAGAAAAGC
>JBCCTI010000018.1:0-95471 GCA_039198955.1 Bacteroidota bacterium
AGTGGACTTACCATTCGAGAAAATGGTCTTGTCCGGATAGAAGGAGGAGAGGTCGTTACTAGCCAAATTCGTACCTCAGTGGCTGGGCCAGGTAGTTTGGGTGGGTATAGTCAGACAGGAGGTGAAGTAACCGTAGACGGAAGCTTAGGAGGAGGGGCAGGTGCTAATCATTATGTATTTAGCCTACCGTATACAGGTAATATCTTCCTTATGTCGGGTGGAAACCTAACGGTGAGAAACCCTAACAGCCGAGGTTCAATATTTATCAATAGTGATCCGGCTAATATAAATGTAACCGGAGGAACTGTGATTGTCGAGTCTAGCAATGCTAACAACGCTACTATTACTTCCCGAGCACCTTTCTATAATGTACGAATGCGCGCGAGTGGGGCTTCGGTAGGAACTATTGAATTAGATGGTGGAGAGTCAGGTGATGGCACTGGAGGGGTAAGAACAATTGCTGCCCAGCCCCTAATTGTAAAGAATGACCTCATTGTCCACGGTCATAATGACACGTATTATGATAACCCACTCGGGAATTTTCCAGTAACTTTCTCAGCGGTAAACAGTGATACTACTGCAGCGGTTGATTCCGATGCAGCGGTGAGTGATGTATACATTGGAGGCAGTTTTTACGTAGGCCGAAATTCAACCTATCAATGTGTATTTGGTGGAACCGCTCCTTATGATGGATTGGCTGACCTTCCTACTTTTCTTAACACTACTTATTTTAACCAAACGGAAGCCACTTCAGCTATTGATACAGTATATACGGGAGAGAATAGACTAGAAACAGGAAATTTTGTACTGAACCGTACCACTGGAAACGAGCTGCGAACCATCGCTCGAACCGGTAATAATGGGAGCATCCGATTTGATATTAACGGTGATGTGTCGGTACTATCGGGTACACTGGATCAGAATGCTTACACTTTCCGTATCTGGGGTAGTATTACCAATAATGATCGCTTGGGAACGTACTTTAGCTCAGGATCATACCCGACCGCAGGTGGAACCCCGTCAGTTGCCCAAATTCGCTTTCGTGAAGATCCTCCCCTAACGATTACTACCACCGATAATTCGGTTTTTGGAAATATCCGGTTCAATGTTGGAGCAGGAACTACCATCGAGTTCGATAGCGATGTCTACATGGAGCGGGTAGAATACTGGAATGGACGTGTCTATGTAAAAGATAATACACTCACAATAGACGAAATATGGAATATTAATAATGGTAATGGATCTTATTTCAATGGTGATGTAGCCAATAATAGTATTGTTAGAGTAGGAAACACTGGAATTATCGCAAATATTCTGGTTTTTACCGATGGTAATGCCAGCGACGGTGGTTTACGATTGAAGGTTGAAGGTAATACTGTAGCCGAAGATGAAACATCACGTATTAATAATACTGCCCCAATTACTTTTCCCATAGGCTTCACTCCTGATGGGGGAACGACTTTTGTATCTCGCCCTGCCCAACTAAAAGTAAAAGACTTTGTAGACAGTGGTTACGTTCAGATCAATGTAGTAAGTGGTGAATTACAAACCACTGATCTAAGTGGCGGGGAGATTCTCCAGCATTATTGGCGCGTTCGTCACGATGGTTTTTCAACGTTACCTACCGTGGCACTGCGCTGTTACTACCGCAACCAGAGCGGACAAGCGGGACGGGATCTACCCACTGGGGCAACCAGTGGTAGTGAAGACACCTACGTACCCGGTTACGTACTAGACGGGGGTGCCTTCACCCGCTTCTACGAGTCTAACCCGACGGCTGATAATAGTGATATTGCTGCCTCGCCCTATACCGCTAACGATCAGTCCAATACCCGACTCATTACCTTCAATGGCGTAGATAATAATCAGGAGTTTGATCAAGCTGACTTTACTGGCTTTGAACTGATTGAGGCCAATTTCACGGCAGGAGTAACAGGAAGATTTACCGGGGCCCCTCAAGTATTCTACACCACCAATACCTCTCGACAAAATTGGAATTCTGGTACTAAGTGGACAACAAATACAAACGGTACTGACGATGGGGTGAATGACTATCCACAGACTGGCGACGTGGCTATACTAAAAAGCTACGGAAACGGAAATCAGAACCATTGGGTAAACGGTAATATTGACATTACCGTTGCTGAGCTCATTTTCGATAATTCTGAGGGTGGGTGGAACCCTCGTTTATGGGTAACTAGAAGGAATGCTCTACTGGATTTAGGGCCAGTAAGCGGCAGAGGAACTATATATCTTGAAGTTATCGCCACGCAAGTGCCTTCATTTATTGGAAATACGGATTTGGGAGAATTCAGTAACAATTCAGGCAGTGTGTTCAACTTTACCATTGATGCTGATAACCAGACGGTAGATATGCCGAATAATATTTCCGTCTATCCTAATTTAAGGATCGAGGCTGTTAACGGTAATAATGATGATGACAACAGAATTCTTCAAACCTCTATTCCTATAACTATCAATGGATATATCCGCATGGATCGTTCACCCCGCTTCAGAGTCAATCACGATGTTTTAGTAAGAGGTGATGTTCGGGTGACTTGGCAGGAAAACCGGACTACACTAGAATTAGGAGATGATCGGGAGGTGACCCTTGACATTGAAGGTAATCTACAGCTAGAAAATGGATCGGGTAATGATGGGGCACGAGTACTAGTGAAAAATGATAATCAGAATAGCTATGAGCACACTTTAAGAGTAGGAGGGAATATTACAGTAGAGGCAAATCTTGATGGCTCTTCCCGGTTCGATCTATTCAATGGAGCTACTCCTAATAACAATGCAATTTTAGAACTATCGGGGGATGCTCTAGCTTCCTTTACTAATGCTTCTTCTGGAACCTTGACGCCTGATTTTTATAGAATAGTGATGAATAAGGGAGACGCAGTAGACCCCACATTTACCTTTAACAATACATTTACCCTTCCTACACCATCAACTATTAGTAGTCAGCCCATTGAGGTATTGAATGGAACACTGGTATTAAATAATAACAATATTGATGTTACACTAACGGATGGATCTACTGGAAACTTCTTACTCCCCAACACTGCTAATGCTGATGCTTCTTCTGGCTCGGGTGGCTTGGAAATACAGCAAGGAGTAGCCCGCATCAATGGCGATGACACGGGAATTGTCCTGGACGGATTACTGAGAATTAGTGGCGGAGAGCTGGATATGGATGATGCAGCTAATAATGGTAATAACTTTATTGAGTACGGTGCTTCGGGTCAAGCCCGCATTGAAATAACGGATGGAACACTTACAGTAGGATCCCAAATCCGACGAGGCTTGACCTCTACTGCCGGAGTACTTCAGTATTCTCAGACGGGAGGAACTGTGGTTATCGGGCAAAATGCGGCTCCTGAATCAGATAGAGGACTACTGGAGGTTACCAACGCCGGAAGCTCTTTTGAGCATACCGCAGGTTCCCTAACTATTGTGCGGGATAATAACTCCACTACAATACCTAGTCTGTTGCTACAACCGGAGACGGATAATATTACCGACGGAACGGTTATCACCATCGGAAATGGTAATACTCCGGCTAACCAAGACCGATTCGGTATTCAGAGCAATATAACTTTATCAGAGATAGAGCTAGCTTCGTCTAATATTTCGGCAGAACTTTACAATTTACCCTTGGCAACTGATATTTTAGACATCAGCACTGGGGTAGCCTTTGATGCCAATGGCTTTGATCTAACCATCAACGAAAACCTGAATAACAATGGTACCTTCGCCACCAGCGGAAATCCTACCAATAGCCAGTTTACGTATTTTCCAACATCATCTAGTGCCACAATTACCGGAGGTGGAACTACCAATTTCTGGAATTTTGAAAAATCGGGGAGTGGTACACTTGCCCTATCAAAAGATATTACGGCAGAAAATAATGCATTTATCTACGCGGGTACCCTCAGCACTCAGACGAGTGCTTTCAACATTGAGAAAGACTTAGTACACGATGCTACCCATACGAGTGATGCCGCTGGACCGGGTATTGTCTTTAACGGAAGCCAGCAACAAAATCTCGACCGCTCAGGTGCTGGAACCAGTGTATTTGGAGTAATTGAACTAGACAATGCCTCGGGGCTGATCATTGCTGATACCGAAGAAAATTTTCAGATCAATGGAAAGCTCGTACTCAACACTGGAGTGTTTGATGTAGGGGGAAATTTGATTGAGTTGTCAACCAGCGCCGTTATTGAAAACAGTAGCGGAGGTACTTCAGTTAATGACTTCAATGTCAATAACATGATCCAGACCAACAGCGCTATTCGCGACTTTGGTGTTCGCAAATTTTTTAATGCTGTCAGCAGTGGTAGTGTTAGCTTTACGTATCCCGTCGGACTGGTAGGGTATACTCCGGCTGTGATTACCATTAATGATATGTCGGCGGGATCCATTACCGTCCGCCCGGTTAGGGATGTCCCCCCTATTGCCGAAGATACCGAAAACAATCCCCCTGCTTGTAATGATCCCAATATTTCCGACGCCGACAATGTGCTTCAGTACTATTGGATTGTAAAGTCTAACGGCATCAGTGGCTTTAGCGGTGATCTTACTACATACTATGATCCGAACGATGTTCGAATTACGAACGCAGGAGGGAGCTCTTACACCATTGCTAACTACGGCCCGGCCCGACTGTATAATACGGATGATACTTGGGATAAGGTGTTCTCAACCGCTGACTTTGATGAGGGTAATCAGCGGATAAGCTACCCATTCACCAATCAGTCAGATGCTACCCTGGAAGGGATCTATACCGCCGGAATCACCCTCCGCAACGATGGAACTAGCTTACTGTGTGGCGCAGCTATTCCCGATCAGGTACCTCAGTTTTTTACCGATAATGCCGGAGGGGGTAATTTCTTTGACAATGGAACCTACCAAGGTGGGGTCGCCCCAATTGGTGGTGAAACCCCTGATGTCATCATTCAAGATGGCGATGAATTAATATACAATCAGAATAGTATCCGAACCCGAAGGATAACCATTCAGTCAGGTGGTACGCTAATCATCCAGAATGGTACTAATAACCATAATTTAGGTTTTGTGACTGGCGAAGGTACTATTCGCTTAGAGTCAAATGGTATTTCTATCTCATTTCCCACCGGGGATTACGAAGACTTTTTTCCCGATGGTACTTGCTCAGGTGGCGGGGGACTGGAATACGCCGGAAGCGGCTCTTATGCCGTGCTAACGGATCTACCCAATATACGCCGGGTTATCTTTTCTGGTAGTGGTAGCCGAACTTTGCCCAACAACTTCACCCTAAACGTTTGTGAGGACTTCGATATTCGCGGCACTACCAACTTGGTTATCCCCGATGGGAATAGCACTGTCATTGTGAGAGGTAATGTGTATAAAAGCGACGCTAGCGCATTTGATAATGGCGGTGGGAATTCCCATATCACAATGGCGGGGTCGTCGCCTCAGATAATTAGCGGGGATTTTACTGGGAGTGATGCTTTCAATGAGTTAGAGATCAATAATGCTGCAGGGGTGACTGTCATAAATGCGGCTGATGTCACACGGGGTATTTCGGCGAATCAGACCATAGAAGTTGAAGGGCAACTGGACTTGACGAACGGGCAAATTACTACGAATGCTAATAACCCACTTCGCATATTGGCATCTGTTGGAGCTACTACCAGTGGCGGCTCGGCAGCTAGCTTTGTAAACGGTCCCTTGCAGGCCGTTTTAAATGATAACCAAAGTTTTACCTTCCCAGTTGGTAAAAGTAGCCGTTTAGGGCAGATAACAGTAAATGATGCTACACACACTGGGCAAACACTTACTTGGCAGGCAGAATACTTCAATAGCAATGCCGAAGATGATGGCCAAGTAACTAGTCTGACGGCTACTAGCGATCCTAGTATCCAAAGTATTAGTCGAAGGGAATACTGGATAGTTACTGACGATGCGGGTACGGCACCCTTAGGTAGTGTATCGGCAGCGATTGGTTTGAGTTGGGATACTAACAGTGATCCACCAGCCGATGTTAGTACGCTAGTTGCAATGGTATGGGATAACGTAGACTCAGAGTGGGATAACTACGGTGGGACAAACCATAGTGGTAATGGTAGTGGAGGCACTTTCGTAAACACAACTATTCCTGCTAATTATGTTCCATTCTCAACAAAAATAATCACTATGGGTAGTTCCGAGCCTTCTACTCTTCCAGTTGAATTCTTGGAATTCACTGCCGAAGCCCAGCGATTTAGCGTTCTACTCAAATGGAAAACTGCTTCGGAAGAAAATAATGATTTCTTTGAAGTGCAACGCTCAAAAGATGGTGAATCTTGGGAGAAGATTGGTATCGTAGATGGGGCAGGTAATAGCTCAAGCATAGTATCATACTCCTACAAAGATGAGAATCCGTTAGTAGGCACAATATATTACCGCTTACGTCAGGTAGATTTTGATGGTAAGTTCGATTACTCTAAAATCACTAGTGTAGAAGTAGATGGGTACCCTGCCCTAAATACCTCGGTACTAGATATTCGGGTATTCCCAAATCCCACACCAGGCGTTGTAACCCTTCAGGTAGAAGGTCTGCCCTACGGAGCAATGGTTACGGTGAAGTTGCTGGATATTTTTGGTAATGCCCAGGAAGTGGCAGAAATCTCGTCTGGAAAACTGGTAGGTGGAATAAAGCTCAACCAGCAGGGACAATTACCTTCCGGATTATACTTCGTAGATATTCAGCAGGGTAATGTGAACTTGCAGCGCAAAGTCATTATTCGTTAATTCTCTGCCAAGAAGGAAAGCAGGAGACTGGAAACCAAAGGCCGGGTACTGCTTCCCTCTTCCCACAAATTCCCAGAATAAATTTAGTACTTTCGCCAGACCTAATGAGTCCTATTGGTCTGTCTGTGTATGAGAAAGCAAATCCAACAACAACTGCTCCGGTTATTGCCGATCCAGCTACTTCGCAAATCTTTATTTCTCCGTCAGGATTACCGCATCAGTAAGCACGCCGGAGCAGCGCCTGGTACACTCATCTACACTGGGAAGAATGTGGGGGAGCCGATTGAGTTTACCCTATTCCAGTATACAGAAGAAGATTTACAGCGAGAAGTATTCGGTAAAACGGCGGAGGTGTTGGCTAGAATAGACAGCAGCCAAGCCAATTGGATTAACGTAAGCGCCATCCACGATACTTCGGTTGTACAAGCAATTGGGGAGCATTTTGGGTTACATTTGTTAGTAACGGAAGACATTCTCAATACCGTACTTTCGCCCCAGTATGAAAACTACGACGATTACCTGTTCATCACCCTCAAGATGATGAACTTCAATGAGAAAACCCATCACGTGGAACAGGAACATATTAGTTTTATCCTCACTCCGCACGTGCTGGTTTCTTTTCAAGAGCAACAGAAAGATGTATTTGATCCAGTACGGGAACGGCTAGAAGCCGCTAAAGGGCGCATTCGCAAACGAGGGGTTGATTACCTACTCTATGCTCTTATGGATGTTGTAGTGGATAATTATTATACCGTAATTGAGGAGTACAATGAGCAGTTTATTCTGCTGGAAGATAGCATTATTCGTAACCCTACTCCGGAAGCGATGGAACGGATTACTTTCTATACCCGTCATGTAGTAGAACTACGGAAAAGTATTTTGCCCCTAAGTGACGCGCTCAGCAAACTTATTAATGACGAAAGCTTCGTAGATGAGGCTACCCATCGCTTTTTTCGGGATGTGTACAGCCACCTTGAGCAAGCAATTAATACCATGGAAACCCAGCGGGAAATTTTAAATGGGCTAATGAACCTGTATATGTCTATGCTTAGCAATAAGATGAATAACGTAATGAAAACACTCACTGTTATTGCCACTATTTTCATACCCCTCACTTTCGTGGCCGGTATCTACGGGATGAATTTTCAGTACATGCCCGAGTTGGGCTGGAAGTGGGGCTACCCTACCGTAATGGGTTCTATGCTGGCCACCGGACTGGTCATGTACATTTGGATGCGGACCAAGCGTTGGTTCTAAAAAAGCTCATTGCGAGTGTAGAGCACAATGGGGGTTGTGTCGGATCATGGACTTGTGCATTACTAGAAAGCTATTAACTTAAATCAAAAACTATCGGAGTGAATTATGAGCAAAATTACTACTATTTTTTTCGATGTGGGCGGAGTGTTGTTGACCAATGGTTGGGATCACGTAACCCGGCAAGCTGCTGCTGCTGTTTTCCAATATGATTATGAGGAAGTAGAGGAAAAGCATCAGCAGTACGTAGAAGCTTTTGAGTGCGGACGTATGTCGCTCAAAGAGTATCTAGATAGGGTAATTTTTACTAAGTCGTGCTCCTTTACAGTAGAGGAGTATACGGATTTTATGGAGACCCAATCGCAGCCTCACCCCGAAAATCTGGAGTTACTCAAGCGTTTAGCAAAATCGGGAAAATACCAGCTAGCCACCGTAAATAACGAATCGTTGGCATTGAACGAATATCGCATTAAAACCTACCGCCTCTACGAGTCTATCCCGCACTTTTTTAGTTCTTGCTACATGGGAGTAATGAAGCCCGATTGTGATATTTTCCAGCGGGTGCTATGGATTACTCATCAGAAGGGTGAACATTGCTTGTTTGTAGATGACCGTCAGGAAAATGTGGAAGCTGCCCGGAGCTGCGGACTTCGGGCGGCTTGGCTAGAAAAGCCCTCCCATCTAGCTGAAGCCTTAAAAGGTGCTGGGATAGCATTCTGAGCCTAGCGCGAAGGAATAACGTTTCCCGATCCACTTACTGAACTGTCTACCCGGGGGCTGCCGTAGTAAACAATATTGCCGCTACCGCGAATTTCAGCTTTGAGAAATTCGGAGGCAGCCACCGCCGCGTCGCCACTTCCGCTGATTCGAATATCACAATTTTTAGAATCCAGGTCGCGGGCTTGATAATTACCTGAACCCGAGATACGGATATTCTGATCGTCTACTTTACCAAACATCTGAAAATCGCCGGAGCCATTGCTCTCTACTGTTAACTGAGCGTAGAAAATCTCCAGATCCATATCGCCTGATCCTTGAATCTCCAGTTCTAGTGCATCCCCCGCCAAACTAGTCTCCCCAAACACATCCCCTGAACCATCAATACGAAGAGCCTCTACGGTAGGAATAGTAATGTATACGTTTACCGGATTATTACTTCGGTAGCCCTGTGAGCTACTAATCTCTAATTCTTCGCCCCGTACCCGAGTAGTAATAATCGGGACAATATTATCATCGGCCTCAATTTCTACCGTCTGGTCGTTGCCTTGGCTGATAAACACATTAGTGGCCCCTTCTACTTCAATGCGACTAAAGGCATCTAGCACCCGGCCTTCTACAATGACGTTACCTGAGCCGTTAACGCTAGGGCCAATATCAAAACCATCGTCATCGTCTATGTCAATGTAGCAACTAGTAGCAGTAAGGGCAATAACTGCAAATACGGATAGTTTAGATAAAACAGAATGCTTCTTCATAGTAGTTAGTATAAGTTCATTTACACTACTATTACCGATAATCGAGCAGCTACCCTACCTCGAGCACAGAAAATTTTTGGGTTAGATAGTAAAAGGATACCACTTCTCATGGCTCTTGCTAGAAGCTACCGCATTTTCAATAAAAGCCATGCCCCGGATGCCATCATCAATATCGGGAAAATCCAGGTGTTGGGGATCAGGTTCCTTACCTTGCATGCGGGCACGAAGGGTCATCGCAAAGTTACGATAGATGTTAGCAAAACCTTCCAGATAACCTTCGGGATGACCCGCTGGAGTACGAACGTGAGCCATAGCACTTTCGCCCAAGTACGCCCGGTCACCACCCGCTCGGTATATCTGGTCGGGTTGGTCGAGCCATTTTACGGTAAGCACATCAGGTACATGCTGGTGCCATTCCAAACCGCCCTTTTCGCCAGATACGCGAATATTCAGGTCATTCACATCTCCCGCTGCAATCTGCGAAGCGTGTAGCACTCCCCGGGCTCCATTATCAAAACGCAGTAGAATATTCCCGTCGTCGTCCAGGGTTCGTCCTTCTCCAAAAGAAGTTAGATCGGCGCACATTTCTTTTATCTGCAATCCGGTAATAAACTCGGCCAAGTTTTCCGCATGGGTACCGATATCGCCCATCGCACTGCTAATGCCGGCTTGCTTGGGATCAGTTCGCCATACGGCTTGCTTATAGTCCTCTTTTTCTACCGTTCGGGAGAGCCAGCCCTGCGGATATTCCACGACAATCTTCCGAATCTTTCCAAACTTACCTTCTTTCACCATATCCCGGGCTTGCTTCACCATCGGGTAGCCGGTGTAGTTGTGAGTTAACGCAAAGGTAAGCCCGGTACGCTCTATTACTTCTTTCAGCTCTTTGGCTTCAGCCAGGCTAAAGGCCACAGGTTTATCGCATATTACTGGGAAACCGTTTTCCAGGGCCATCTTCGCCGGGGGCACGTGCATATGGTTAGGCGTAACAATCGACACAAAGTCCATTCGCTCGCCTTCGGGTAACTCCTTTTCTCTCTCAATCATTTCTTGATAACTGCCGTAAGCCCGCTCCGGCGGTAAGTATAAATCGGCTCCCGAGGCCTTTGACTTTTCAGGAGTACTGCTGAAGGCTCCGCATACCAAATCTATCTCACCGTCAATAGCGGCTGCAATACGGTGAACGCCTCCGATAAATGCTCCCCGGCCACCGCCTATCATTCCCATTCTTAGTCGTCGGTTCATAAAATTGTTAGGTTTAGGTTTTTTGATTTACAGAGCTTCTTTTGAAGCCCGAAAAATTACTTTTTTAAAAAAATAGTGCGTTATCCACAAATTTATAAATTTGTGATACATAAGCTATTTTCCAACTTAGAAAAGCATTCCTGGAATAGCAATTATTAGATAGTATTACCGTCTTTCCCAAAGCAATTTATGATATGAAGAAACCCAACCGAAGAACATTTATCAAGCAATCATCCGTGGCAATAGCGGGCGGCAGCCTGGTATCAGTACTACCCACCGGAAGCCAAGCAGCTAGGCTTTTTTCAGCTAATGAGAAAATTACTTTAGGCGTAATTGGCTGCAACGGTATGGGGTTTTCTGATCTGAGAGCACACCTGAAAATTCCAAATGTGGAGTGTGCGGCCTTGTGTGACGTAGATGCCAACGTATTGGAAAAGCGCGCTAGTGAAGTAGAGACCATGACCGGAACTCGTCCCAAGACCTACGGCGACTACCGCAAATTGTTAGAGCAGCAAGATATTGATGCGGTCATTATTGGTTCTCCCGATCATTGGCATTGCTTAATGATGGTAGATGCCTGCGAGGCGGGAAAAGATGTGTATGTGGAAAAACCCATCGCCAATTCCATTGAGGAGTGTAACCTGATGGTGAAAGCAGGTGAGCGTTACAATAAAATTGTGCAAGTGGGTCAGTGGCAACGCAGTGACGAACATTGGGGTCAGGCATTAGCTTACGTTAATTCGGGTAAGCTAGGAAAAATCAGACTGGTGAAAGCCTGGGCGTATATGGGTTGGGTGCCGCCCGTTCCGATGGTACCCGATCTTAACGAGCCACCACCCGGGGTTGATTATGGTATGTGGCTGGGACCTGCTCCTGATCGCCCGTTCAACAAAAACCGCTTTCACTTTAACTTCCGCTGGTTCTGGGATTACGCCGGAGGACTGATGACCGACTGGGGAGTACATTTGATCGATATGGTTTTGGCAGGAATGAATGCTACTGCGCCTAAATCAGTGATTGCTTCGGGAGGAAAATTCGCCTATCCGGATGATGCTCAAGAAACCCCGGATACTATGCAAGCCGTCTACGAGTTTGAAGATTTCTCCATGCTTTGGGAGCACGCAATGGGCATTGATCTAGGGCCCTACGGCCGGGGACATGGCGTAGCTTTTATTGGTAATCTAGGTACTTTGGTGGTAGATCGGAGTAAATGGGAAGTAATTCCTGAAACGGAGGACGGAAAATATAAGGCCGAAGCTTTACCAGTGCAGAACCGCCGTGGCCCCAGTGGATTAGATAAGCACGCGCTAGATTTTATCGAGAGTATCAAGACTAGAGAAAAACCTGTTTGCAGTATCGAAGTGGGCCGTCTGGCAGCGGTGAATGCCCAGTTAGGTAATATTGCGTTCAAAACAGGCCGTAAAGTCCACTGGAATGAAGAACAAGGTCACTTTAAAGATAATGCCGAAGCTAACGCCCTTTTGAAAGCAGCATATCACGGAAAGTGGAAGCTGCCTTCCGTCTAGATAAAAATTATAACTACACAGTACATTTAATGGACACAAGACACGTTTTAACCAGCCTACTTTTAGTTTTTGTATCTTCATCACTTACCGCCCAGCAGTTTAAGAAAGCTGATGAGTATAAACCCGGAGATACCGAGTTTTGGGAACCCGAGGTTGAAAAAGTTGATCCGGGCGAAAGCAACGCTACCCCCCCTTCCGATGCTGTCGTACTATTTGGTAGTAATGACCTTTCCAAGTGGGAAAGTGTAAAAGGTGGAGAAGCTCAGTGGGATATTCAGGATGGACACTTTACGGTTAAACCCGGTACTGGTGGTATCAAAACCAAAGATGATTTCGGCAGCTTTCAACTACACATTGAATGGCGATCACCACAGGAGATCGTGAGTGAAAGCCAAGGACGGGGTAATAGTGGTATTTTTCTGCAGGGGATGTACGAAGTACAGGTACTGGACTCCTACGATAACCGCACTTATGCCAATGGACAAGCGGGTAGCATTTATAAGCAATATCCGCCGTTGGTAAACGCTATGCGTTCCCCTTCGGAGTGGGAGACATATGATATTATTTACACCGAACCCACTTTTGATGAGAAAAATGGGGCACTGATTGAACCTGGTTACGTTACAGTGCTGCACAATGGAGTATTAGTTCAGAACCACGCTAAGTTACAGGGAACTACTGAATATATCGGTACGCCCCAATGGAAAGCCCACGGTGATGGTCCGATCATCTTACAAGACCATAGCAATCCCGTCAGCTTCCGTAATATCTGGATTCGCGAACTTTAGCCAAATCTAGTGTTATAGTACTTAGTGTTTTGGTGTTAGGGTAGCTACTGCGCAGTGAGTAAATAGATATATACATGCATTAAGCTGTAACACCATGATACTTTAACACCAAACTAATGGTTTACAAAATTATCAATACAGTACTAACACTGCTCTTTGCTCTGTTTGCGTATTTTCAATTAAACGATTCGGATGCAGCTACCTGGGCATTTCTCTACGGGTTTGTAGCGATTATGACGGGGATGGCAGTATTTGATCGCTTTAATCTGGCTTTTCTGGTTCCGGGCATCGCTATTTTCACCCTATACTTCTTTTATCTCACCCCTAGCATGCTCGATTGGGTAATTAGCGACGATAACCTGGTAGGGGTGGAAATGACCGAAGATAAGCCTTACATTGAGCGAACCCGCGAAGCGTTTGGGCTGCTGATGGGACTAATTGCCTTGCTGTCGGTGTTAGTGCAAGAGAGAACATTGAAAAGGAGAGCAGCGCGATAGTGTAAGGATAAATATGAGCAAACGAGTCGGTATTGTAGGAGCAGGTATTGCCGGAATTGCCTCGGCTATTCGGCTGGCGAATAAGGGATACCAAGTAGATGTATACGAAGCTAATGCTTACCCAGGAGGAAAGCTGAGCGAAATCAGGCTGGGTGATTATCGATTTGATGCTGGCCCTTCTTTATTTACACTACCCGAGCTGGTAGAGGAGTTATTTACGCTGTCGGGCGAGCGGGTGGAAAATCATTTTGCTTATCAGCAGTTGCCGGTTGCCTGTCATTATTTTTACGAAGATGGTACTTTTCTGAAAGCCTACGCCGACCGGGAAAAATTTCTAGCAGAAGTTACTCAGAAGACCGATGAATCCCCGGAGGCTATTCAAAGTGCTCTTGATCGTAGTGCCCATTTATATGATACGCTCTCCGACTTATTTATGAAACGGTCATTGCACCGTTGGCAAACATTTGTAAACCAGAAAGCACTGCGAGCCTACAGCAAACTACATCGGCTGGATTTTTTCCGCAGTATGCATCAGGCCAATGAACAGCAGTTTGAGGATGAGCGCGTGGTGCAGTTATTTAATCGCTACGCCACCTATAACGGTTCTGACCCCTACCAAGCTCCCGCCACTATGAATATTATTCCCCACCTGGAATTTAACATCGGGGCATTTTTTCCTACTGAAGGAATGTATTCTATCACCTATAGCCTATTTGAGTTAGCAAAACGACAGGGAGTACAGTTTCATTTTGAGTCTAAAGTAGAAGAAATTTCATTAGATGCTTCAAGCGTAAAAGGCCTTAAGGTAGATGATGAAGCCAAGACCTATGATCTAGTTGTTAGCAATATGGATGTGGTGAATACCTATCGGAAATTACTAACGAATAGTAAACCACCTACTCGGTTGCTCAATCAACCCAAATCCAGTTCAGCACTCATCTTTTATTGGGGAGTTAACCACACATTTCCTCAACTGGATCTGCACAACATTTTTTTTAGTCAAAATTATCAACAGGAATTTAAGCATATTTTTCAAAAGAAGGCGATTTACCACGACCCAACCGTCTATGTGAACATTACGGCTAAATATAAACCCGACGACGCTCCGCCAAATTGCGAGAACTGGTTTACGATGATTAACGTGCCGAATAATACAGGACAAGACTGGAATGATTTGATTAGCCAGGCTCGCCGGAGCATTATCAATAAGTTAAGCCGACTTCTTAATACTGATCTGAGCTCAAAAATAGTCTGCGAAGATATTCTCGACCCCCGGAATATTGAGAGTCGTACATCTTCTTCGCAGGGAGCTTTATACGGAAACAGCTCAAATAACCGCTACGCAGCGTTTCTGCGACATGCCAATTTCAGTCGGAAAATTAAGGGGTTGTATTTTTGTGGTGGCAGTGTACATCCCGGTGGTGGAATACCACTGAGCCTACTCTCTGCC
This sequence comes from Bacteroidota bacterium, assembly GCA_039198955.1. Classification (GTDB taxonomy): domain Bacteria; phylum Bacteroidota; class Bacteroidia; order Cytophagales; family Cyclobacteriaceae; genus Tunicatimonas. The sequence continues at coordinate 15,013 of JBCCTI010000018.1, forward strand.
AAAATTGCGGTTGACCAGATAGAATAATGATCAATGGATGATGAATCATGATTAATTATTCATCAATCATCAGTCATTATTTATTACTTAGGCTTTAATGGTAGCCATCGCGGAGTCTTCGCCAACTAGTTGCTTGTACCTTTCGTAACGGGTCAGAATTTCCCGTACATAGTTGACGGGTTCAGCACCGCGTACATAGCCGGATTTTACTACCGGATCATTGTAATACTCGGGCTTGGATTTCAGCAGTAAATACTTAGATACACTTCGCCAGCTTTCGGGGTTTTCTCCGTTTTTGCGAGCCAGACGACGGGCATCGAGTACGTGACCCTGACCAGCGTTGTAAGAAGCCAGTACAAATTTGATACGCTCTTTATCGTCGGGTACGTACTTTTCCCAGATTTTATCCAACCACTTCATGTAGGCTACCGCAGCTTGTAGGCTCTGTTGAGCATTCAGCATATTGGTTACGCCGTACATCTCCCCCGTGGCGGGCATTAATTGCATTAATCCTATTGCGCCCGCCCAAGACTTCGCTTCCGCATCAAAGCGTGATTCTTGGTAAGCTTGAGCGGCTAATAATCGCCAGTCCCAGCCTAGGCTATCGGCGGCCTGTTTAATAGTTTCGTCGTAGGGGGAAATAGTGCTTCCGCTCAAGGAAGAGTAATCGCTACGCACCCGGCGTAAGGTAGCCTTGGGGCTTTTGTAATACTTGTTGTAAATTACGTAGTAATCGGCTTCCTGCTTCATGCCTTTAATCCAGCCGTTTACCGCATCTAATAATTGAGGGGCATTGGTTCGAGTAGCCCAGGCAATTTTCTGCGGAAAGCTCACCGGAGTATTTACGTCAATAATAGAGTGATAGGTAGCGTTGACGAGTGCCAGATCTTCTTTAGCAACCGTAAATTCAATTTCGCCATCAGCCACCATACGAATAAGTGTTTCTGAATCCAGCTCCTTCTCTACAATCTTGATTTCTCCCCCAATCTCTTCGGATAAATTCTCTAAGCGGGTAGTGTAAGAAGAGTTGGCCGGAACCCAAACTTCTTTTCCGTCTAGTGCTAACGGATTACGAATAAGATAATCTTCAATCTGATGACGCTTTTGCTGTCGCCAGTTGGCGGGTTTGCGCTGAACGAGCACCTGCTTTACTTCGTTGTGGTGCTCGGTGAAGGCCATGCGTTCTTTAAACTGAGCCGTCACCGCAATATTATAGGCAATGATATCCCCTTCGCCCGAGTTCAGCATTTTAATAGCCTCATCAATGCTGTTGGTTAATTTAATATCCAATTGTAGATTCAGTGCCCCGGCCAGGCGGGTAAGCAACTCGTACTCGTATCCCATAGGTTGACCCCGGTAAATAAAATACCCAGTAGAACTGTTGTTAACAATGGCGATTAGGGTATCGCGCTCTCGTATTTGGTCAAAGTCTAACGTAATCGGCTTGAAGTCTTTCATCTCGGCTCGGGTCTGCTGAACTGTCGTTCCTCCTTCTTTGCAACTGAATATAATAGTTAGAAGGAAAAGGAAGACCGCAATTCTTGAAGCCAGTATGTGTATTAGAGATTTCACAGTTTTGGTAACATTGGGGTAGTGTTCCTTAGTTAGTATCTGAAAACACCACTTATGTAATCTTTAGTAGATAGAATCATTATTTGAACCCACCTTTAAATAATTGGTGAATTCTTTGTATAAATCCGTAGCGATGGTAAACGAAAATCATGCCACTAAGGTTCAATCTGTTTCATGTTACGCTGGATCTTACAATTAGTGCGTAAATCTTACACGCGTTATAAAATCTAAACTAAAGAAAAATTTTAAATTAAAAAATAAATATTTGCATTATTTTAATCTATACTGGATTGGATAGGCTTTACAACAGGTTATATTTCGCTGTTGGAGCTGCACTCAAACCATTAAACTTTGAAGAAGTGCCTGCTAAAATGCAGTTTCGACGAACTAATAAGGGCGGATACAGTAGCGTAGTGCTTTCCGCGGGCGGACGTCAGCCTACGGAAGTAGAAGTTTTTCTGGGTATCAGAATTAATTTGGTTGAAGAACTCATTTATCAGTTTACCAGTGGCCTAACTGGCTACGGCTCGTACAGCACTACCTTACTGGTACCCACTAGGAAAATAGCATCTGAGTTTCCCTACTTTTATTCATTGGCTACAAATGCTGATATTCCGGTGATTGTGCCGCAAATTATGCAGTTCCTGATTCAAAGGGGGTGGACTTTCCTAGAGAAATATCACTCGGTAAAGTCATTGGATGCATTGTATAATCAGGAGCCGACGCAAAAATCGCCGTATTTAACCAATGAATTTCATCGGGCACTGCGTGGGATAGCGTTAGCTAAATTGGCGCAACGACCTGACTGGGAACACTTAGTAAAGCAGTACCAAAGTAATTTGCAGAAGAAGGTGATTCCGGAGACGCAAATGCAGAACTTCGCGCGACTTGCTAATTTTCTAAGATACCATTCATTTAGCTAATAAACCCGGTCGGCGTTCTTGGGTACGAACTACTGACTGTTCTTCCCGCCACTCATCAATAAGCTGCTGATTGCCTGAAAGTAGTACTTCCGGTACGTGCCAGCTGTTAAACTCAGCCGGACGGGTGTAGACCGGGGGGGCAATTAGATCATCCTGAAAAGAATCAGATAAAGCTGAAGTCTCATTTGACAAAACACCCGGAACTAGCCGAATGATAGAATCGGCTAATACTGCTGCGGCTAGTTCGCCACCGGAGAGCACATAGTCGCCAATACTGATTTCGCGGGTAATAAGGTGCTCTCGTACCCGTTCGTCTACCCCTTTGTAATGACCGCACAAAATGATAATATTTTCTTGTAATGAAAGCTGATTAGCTACTTTCTGATTGAGCAACTCGCCGTCAGGACTCATATAAATAATTTCATTGTACTGCCGCTGGGATTGTAAGTGCTCGATACAACGAACGATAGGCTCAATCATCAGTACCATACCTGCGCCACCTCCGAAGGCGTAGTCATCTACCTGCCCGTGTTTATTCACGGCGTACTCACGCAAATTATGTACCTGTACCTGTACAATTCCTTTATCTTGCGCTCGCTGAAGAATAGAGTGGGAGAACGGACTTTCTAACAATGCCGGAACGCAACTAATAATATTGATTTGCATAACTTCAGATTTTAACGGTAAAGGTAAAAATGAGAACGAATTGTTCATAACCTGCTTTTGATCGAGTACTTTTACCAAAGTAATGGTGTTAGAGTGCGTAGTGTTAAGGTGTTATAGTTGATAGAATCGATCAACTGTGTCAACTCAGTAAATTCCTATGTAGACTATAACACCGGGTGACGGTCGCTATAACACTATAACACTCAAGTACTATAACACTGCTAACCATGAGAAAAAAAATCATTGCTGGAAACTGGAAGATGAACAAGACCCTCGAGGAAGGAAAAATCCTGGCCTCGGAAGTCATCAACATAGCAAAAGATGAGCTGAGGGATGATGTGCAATTGGTGCTTTGTACGCCATTCATTCATCTTACTACTATACATGCTATGCTGGCGGATTCTGACATTGCCTTGGGAGCACAGAATTGTAGCAATCATGCTGTGGGAGCCTACACTGGCGAAATTTCAGTAGAGATGTTAAAATCAGCAGGGGCTGAGTACGTGATTCTGGGGCACAGTGAACGGCGGGAGTACTTTGGTGAAACAGACTCGCTATTAGCCAAAAAAATTGATATTGCCCTGACTAACGATCTTACTCCTATCTTCTGCTGTGGCGAACCCCTGGCCATACGGGAGCAAAGTGGCCAGCTAGCGTACGTAAAGCGTCAGGTTGAAGAAAGTTTATTTCACCTTAGCACCGAAGAGTTCCGCAAAGTTGTGATTGCCTACGAACCTATCTGGGCGATTGGCACGGGTAAAACCGCTACTTCTGATCAGGCTCAGGAAATGCATGCGGCTATTCGCAAGCAGATTACCGATCAGTACGGTGAGGAAGTAGCCAACAATATTTCTATTCTGTATGGCGGAAGCATGAAGCCTGGCAATGCCGAAGAGCTCTTATCTTGCTTGGATGTAGACGGTGGTCTCATCGGCGGAGCCTCTCTAAAGTCCCGTGACTTCGTAGATATTGCCAAATCGTTCTAAGTGAAACAATACATTGCAGTAGAGATCACTTGCCCGGAATCTCTTCGGGAAATACTCATGGCCGAATTGGGCGAAGTGAATTACGACTCTTTTCTGGAAACTGAAACAGGCCTGGAGGCCTACGTTGAGCAAGGATATTTTGACCAAAATCGGCTAATAACGATACTAAAGCAGTATGATCTTTCTGCATCAAACTATAGTGTACAAACTGTCGAGGAAAAAAACTGGAATGTAGAGTGGGAAAAACACTTTGATCCCATCATAATAGACGATCAGTGTCTGGTTAGGGCTACATTTCACCAGATTGAAAAAAAATATCCCTACGAAATCGTTATTGACCCTAAAATGGCCTTTGGGACAGGTCATCACGCCACTACTTACCTCATGCTACAGTGGCAACTGGAATTAGATCAGCAAAACCAATCGGTAGTAGATGCTGGCTGCGGAACCGGAGTTCTCGCTATTATGGCCAAAAAACGAGGGGCAACCCAAATTATCGCGTTTGATAATAATGAGTGGGCGGTCAATAACAGTCGGGAGAATCTCGACTTAAACGACTGCACCGACATTCAGTTATTTTTAGGGACTATCGAAGATATAGATACCGCAGCAAAAGCAGACTTACTACTAGCGAATATAAACCGCAACGTACTGCTAGAAGAGATGGAATTCTACACCCAGCGGCTCACCTCGAGTGGTAAGTTACTACTTAGCGGATTTTTGGAAGCTGACCAGACGTTAATCGAGCAACGAGCCCGAGAGGTCGGATTACAACCCCAGAGAGCCAAGTATCACAACGGCTGGGTGGCATTATTACTTGGGTAGAGCGGAGTATTATAGTCCAGAGTGTAGACCAAGAAGTAAGCACATAATTTGTTATCTTGAAGTAAGGCCAGACAAAATCAGCAGTGGGTTTTGAATGTCGAACAAGGATTAACGATTTTTGATTTTAGAAGTACAAGGGTGGAATGAAAATCAAATAATCGAGAATAAACGCGCATGCGGGACGGACAGGTCTGCAATCGTTAATCAGCGTTCCTTGTTCTTCAATCAAAAACGTACAGTGAAAGTCAGAAGATAACACCCGATGTGCTGCTATACTTCGTAAAGCTCTGTGCGACATACAGCCAAACCCTTTCTTCTAAGCACTACAACATTCCCCTAAAAAGTACATCCCCTACTTCCGTAATACTATCATGCGGATATAATTCAGGTTCTGGGTAAATTTTTTCAGCGATAACACGTTATCGTTTAGACAGCTACGTGAATAAACAAGTGTATGAAGGCGAAGTATATTTTCTTCACATTACTGCTTTATACCCAATGGGGATGGGCGCAACGCTATGAATTTAGCGATAGCCTCACCTACGGCGACCAAGTGCGGGAGTGGTTTTCTCGGGCTAACGACAGCACAACCATCAAACTTGGGGAACAATTTGCGGTTTTTTGGGATGGCAGCGTGTTATCTTCTCCTCAAAAAGATACGCTCAAGCTAATAACCACGCAAATGCTGGCGAAAAATTACAAGCTTAAGCCTTACCTAACCGACCTACACGCTACCATATTGTACGCTAAAGACTCTGCTAATATCAGTAGCGGCAACCTAGATGCCATGCTCGGAATGCTGCATAAAATGCTGATGTACTACGATCGGCGGCAAGTGGGCTATGGTATAAGTACCTTGAAATCTTTTTTTGCGGAAGGAGCTGTATATCGAGCCAATTACAATAATCTGTACGCTGAAGCGGATGGGTATTCCTTTGAGTTTATTCCAGAGGCTGAAGACGAATTTATTTTAGAAGAAGACCTGGATGAGGGAGAAGATGAGTTTTTAAGCGAGGAAGATCCTTGGGGAGCTATTGAGGAAGAAACTTCGGAAGAGGATGCCTGGGGCGATGATGATTGGGGAGATGACAGTTGGGCTGACGAAGATTGGGGAACCACCGCGGAAGAAACTTTTCCAGAGGAGGAGGAAGAAACCGAAGAAGATATTTATGACTATCTAATTCAAGAGCCTATTCAGCCGGAGCTAACCGGAGCCATTATGCGCCTAAGTAATGTGAATTTCACCTTCACTACTACCTACGATACTGCCCACCTGCGTGGGACCGATGGGGCTATTATGCTGAAAGATCAGCTATTCGTAGGTGAAGGCGGTAAGTTCGACTGGACGATGGCTGGGCTCAGCGAAGATTCGGTATTCTGCACTTTGGGAAAGTATAATTTCAATATCCGGGTACCCAAACTGAATGCTGAAAAAACCACCATGACTTATCTTGGTAAGATTCAGCAACCCGTAGAGGGGATTTTTGAGTTTGCCAGTCAGCGTCACCAGAATTTTCGTGACGCCCGCTACCCTCGCTTTAAGAGCTATCGAAACAATATATCGGTCAATATTTATGATCGCGAGGATGTAAACCCCAACCAAGTCTCTCTTACAGGTGGATTCTCACTAGTAGGCAATCGGGTTAGCAGTGCCTCTTTTTACGAGGGCGAAACGATCGTAGAGGTGCAAGAAAAAGGTATCAGAAGGTTTAAAGCAGTATCAACCCGTTTTGGTATTACCGATTCGCTCATGACCAGTAGTCAGGCTAATGTGGTAATCTACCAAAAGAATGACTCCATTTATCACCCCGCCGTTCGCTTTAAATATATTCTTGATTCATCGTATTTAGTACTGCAAACCACCAAAGGTGATTTTAAACGCACCCCTTTTGTTTCTACCTTTCTGAATATGGACATTCGGGCCGATATGATTCAGTGGGATTTGCGAACCGACAGTTTATCAATATCCACCCTCTCGGCCCGGGATAAGGTACCCGTACTGTTTGAGTCGCAGGAGTATTTCAGCGAAGAACTGTTTGACCAACTGGGACAGATGTACAATTTTCATCCCCTCATTATGGCGGTGAGCTATGCCCGTAAAACCCGAAGTGGTACTTTCTACGCTGATGATATGGCGCAGGCCCTACGCCAAAACCCGAAAATTGTGCGAGCTGCCATGAGAGATTTGCGAGGGCAAGGGTTTGTAGATTACGATGACGATTCGGGTGAAGTAACGATTAAGAGAAAAGGATACCACTACGTATTATCCAAAGCCAAGCAGAAAGACTACGATGATCTGGTGATTCCTTCCTACGCTAGTAATGGTCCCAATGCCGTGCTTAATCTGGATAGTATGGCGTTAGCCGTAGAAGGAATTGAAAAATTTACTATCAGCAATGAATTGAATGTGCAGATTATCCCGACCAACAGAAAGGTAACCATGCTGGGTGAGCGGGATTTCAAGTTCGACGGTGTACTACAATCAGGTAATTTTGAATTTGTTGGGAAAGACTTTACGTTTAAGTACGACAGTTTTCGAATAGATTTGCCCAACATCGATTCTATCGCCTTCTACTTACCTGATGAGAAAGGAAATCGTAAGAAAGTAGATAATACATTGCAGAGTGGAATAGGGGAAGGCATGAAAAATACATCCGGCACACTGTACATCAACGATCCCAAGAACCGCTCGGCTCGGAGTAAAGACCCAAGTTTTCCCAAGTTTAATGCCGAGAACGGAGCAATTGTGTACTTCGATAATAATGGCGTACTGGATGGGGCTTACGATAAGTCGGTATACTACGTTATTCCTCCCTTTGATATTGATAGCCTAAATAGCGCAGACCCCTCTTCTATCTCGTTTCCCGGTACATTATACAGCGATATGCTCCCCCCTATTCAGGAAGACTTGAGTGTCTTATCTGATAATTCTATGGGCTTCAAACATGAAGTTCCCGCCGAGGGATACGCCCTTTACGGGGGAACCGCTACATATAAAAATAGTCTGAGCCTGGACTCAAAGGGATTAAGAGGAACCGGAACGATCGATTTTCTCACCACCACCCTCGAGTCCGAAGATTTCGTGTTTTACATGGATTCAGTAATGACGACGGGAACGGTAGTGGATATTAGGGAGGGTAGTTTGGGTTCAGCCAGTTTCCCGCAGGCGTACGCAGAAGACTACACTATGAAATGGCTGCCCCGCGCAGACAGCATGTATATTACTAACAATGCTGAATCGTTTGAACTGTACAATCAAACAGCCTCTATGAATGGTCAGCTTATTTTGACCGGTAATGGGCTACTGGGAGCTGGCACACTATTTACCCGAGGGTCAGAGGCGATTTCAGAGAAGATGACGTTTGAGCAAAACCAGTTTGTGGCTCGTAATGCTGAGTTTGAAATCAAGTCTGAGAATTCAAAGAAACCCGCCTTAGCCGGAAAAGATGTTTACCTGAACTTTGACTTAGTAGCGAACCAAGCCAGTATCAGCCCCGAAATTGAAGGCGTTGCCGCCATCGGATTCCCCTACGCTCAATTCCGAACCTCTATTACCAAAGCCGTTTGGGATTTAGAAGAAGAAACCGTGCGAATGAGTAAACCCGAAGATGTGGCGATAGAGAACTCCTATTTCTACGCTACCCGGGAAGAACTCGACTCGCTCGTGTTCAGTGCTGAGGAAGCTATTTATCGTATACCATTGCAACAGTTAGATATTTCGGGGATTCCGTATATTACGGTAGCTGATGCTAAGATCACTCCGGAAAATGGTCAGGTACAGATTCGTGAGAATGCTAAGTTTAATACCTTCACCAACGCCACTTTGGTAATTGATACCCTGAACGAATATCACAATTTGTTCAACGGAACTATTGATATCATCTCCCGGAATGAATTTAGAGGGAAGGCTACCTACGAGTTAGTTTCAGCTAGTGATACCTTTGCTATTCAACTCACCGAGTTTGCCACTGACTCGACACAATTAGGACGAGGCAGGCAAGCCGAATGGGTGCAGAATACAGTAGCTGATGGAATTGTTCAGGAAGCTCAAAACCTAGTTATCTCTCCTGGTATGCTCTACCGAGGCAACATTCGGATGCATGCGGCTAAAGAAGCTCTGGAACTGGACGGAGAGGTTAAACTGAACTTTAAGACTATTCCTAACTACAACACCTGGATTAGCTACTTGAGCGAAGCCGGGGATAAAGAGCTAAAGTTTGATATTGCTACCAGTACTACCGACGGGGGTGAACGCCTCTGGGCAGGACTTCAACTTGACCGAAGTAATAGCTTGTACATGACATTCGTTACAGACCTTCGTTCCCCGGAAGACCCTACAGTCTTTCAACCTGTGGGAATGCTGGGGTATAATGAAGAGAAGGATCAGTATGAAATTCGGTCACCTAAGAAAGATGAGCCAAACGCACTTTCGGGAGAAGTATTTACTTTTGACGAAAATGAGCAGACAGTAGCCTTTGAAGGCCCCATCAATTTACTTCCCTACCCTGAAGTAGGGATAGAAATTCAAACGGCTGGTTCGGGTAAAGGTGATTTGCAGACGAATGAGTACAAGTTAGATGCGTTCATGGCCATTGATATTGACTTACCCGCCCAAGCGGTAGCAATGATGGGCGAAGATTTGAATGCCGCACTCAATAAATCGGGGGCTCGAGCGGCAATAAATGACCGTACTCGCTTGCTGTACAAACTGGCTGAATTTATCGGTGACCAAGCTGCTCGCGATTTTGATAAACAGTCTATTGCTAATTATACCTCACTGGTTTCGGTAGCACCCCAGCTCGAAAAAACTTTGGTGTTAGCTGACGTGCAGATGGTCTGGTCGGATGACTATAAAGCCTGGTATAGTACTTCGCCATTGGGTTTATCCAATGTTCAAGAAACAGATATCAACGGCCAGACCACTGGGTTTCTGGAAATCAAACCTACTGATGAGGGCACTATCGTAAATATGTTCATGCAGGCCACGGCTGATTCCTGGTATTATTTCACCTATCAGAATAACCGAATGGGTATTTGGGCGTACAATGAAGACTTTTGCGACGAAATTGGAGCGCGATCTAAAATGGGTAAAGCTGATTCGGATGAGTTCGCCTTTTACCTCAGTGACATTTCGGAAACGCTCACCTTCGTCAATCGCTTCCGACAAACCTACCTGGACATTGATGAGCCTTATAACTTCGACGTGATGCCCGACATGATTGCCGATGAGGAAACTGAAGAAGAAGATGAAGAAGCCGACCGAGATGGGTTCTAGCCCCTTGGTTAAGTGCAAATAACCATGTCACTAAAGTTTCTTATATTATAGCCGTTAGTCGCCAGAAAACATTGATTGTGGTTATCATGTTGCTTAGACGAACGAGAAGATATAAGAAATGACGATTTTTTACATAGGTTGTGCGATAATTTTAGCGTATTTGTTAGGCTCTATTCCCTCCGCTGTCTGGTACGGACAGCGAATGTATGGTATTGATGTGCGACAACAAGGTAGCGGAAACGCCGGGGCTACCAACACCTTTCGGGTATTGGGCAAACGAGCGGGCATTATTGTTTTATTGCTCGATATGCTGAAAGGGGCGGCGGCAACTTCTTTGGCTCGGGTGCTATTGCAATATGATATTATCTTGGCTGACCGACTGGTTGAATTCCAACTGCTATTAGGTATTGTAGCCGTCGTAGGTCATATCTTTCCCGTATTTACGAATTTTGACGGAGGAAAGGGCGTAGCGACATTGTCAGGTATGGTGCTTATTATTCAGCCCGTAGTGGCTCTGCTGTGCACGCTGGTATTTTTAACGATTCTTATTTCTACTAAATATGTTTCGCTGGGCTCGCTGTTGGCAGCATTATCATTCCCTCTACTCCTATTGCTGCGCCCCTTCCGAACGGGAGAGCCTCTACTAGTTGCTTTTGGTTTCGCCATGTTCATCCTACTAGTCGTCACCCACCAGAAAAATATTAGACGGCTATTGAACGGAGATGAAAACCGTACTTACCTCTTTGTAAAGAAGGATTAAAATTTTAGTGTTATTGTATTAGTGCTACTATAAAATGGTGTTATGGTGTTGATAAATAAGTTGAACACTTGAATACCTACCCACTTATGAAAGAAACTACTGAGTTAGCCGTAGAGTATTCGCTAATATCCTCTCTTTCTCTGAACCCAATCTTGACGGAAATCTATGGCTTACCCGAAAAGTTTAAGGTAGAATATCTCCATCAAGGTTTTAGCGATACTTATCTCATCACTACGGAAGCATCTAAATATATACTAAGAATATACCGACACAATTGGAAGTCACTGGACGATATTCACGGAGAAATAGATCTTCTCTTACTATTAAAGAACGCCCATATACCCGTTTCCTACCCAATTACTAATAGCAAAGGCAACTTTGTCATTGAGCTAAATTGTCCCGAAGGAATTCGATACACTGTGCTTTTTAGCTATGCCGCAGGAGAAAGTATTCCCTCGCTCAATAGCGAAACAGCTAGATTATTTGGGGAGCACTTAGGGCGACTGCATAACGTGACTGAAAAAAGGGAAGACAAAAGATTGTCCAAACGGTATACCTACTCGGAGATTTTCGATGCTACGTATAAATTTTTGAAATTGAGATTGGGCGATTCAAGCGACATCCTTCAAAAAGTAACTGGTGTTGAGCAGAAACTAGCGAAAAAAATGGATGTGGGCAGCTTAGAATTGCTTCCCAAAGGAATATGTCATGGCGACCCGCACTACGAGAATGCATTTTTAGAGAAGTCATCCAAGAAAATGATGCTATTTGATTTTGATTTTTGTGGTTACGGCTATCTGCACTATGATCTCGGTAGCTTTCTTCATTATGAAAGAACTAGCGAGCAGAACAGGGTTAAATTTTTGGAAGGATACGAACAAATACGACCTTTGACAGTAGAAGAGAAGAAGCTAATACCGTATTTTGAAATACTGATGAGAGTCTTTCATTTAGGAGCTAGAGCAAACCATGCAGATGGAATTAAAAACCCTCTCTGGCCGAAAAGTGAAATAGATAAAACGCTTGATGATATTAATCACCAGCTTTCTTCAATAGGAAGGTAAACCGAATAATATCACCAGTTAGAGCACTTCGGTCAATAACACTTTAACACTAAGAACTATAACACCGTAAATACCATGTCCACTTTTCAAACCTACGTTGAGCAAAACCAGAATCGTTTTTTAGACGAACTGTTCGATTTATTGCGGATTCCCTCGGTTAGCACCGATTCTAAATTCCAACACGATGTACGACGAACGGCTGAGTTTGTAAAGGAACGGCTGTTGGAGGCAAAGGTAGATCAGGCTGAGGTGATTGAAACGGAGGGCTACCCTATTGTATATGCCGAAAAATTAATCGATCCAGGTAAGCCAACGGTATTAGTTTATGGCCACTACGACGTACAGCCCGCTGACCCGTACGACCTATGGAAATCACCACCCTTTGAGCCGGAAATTCGGAACGGAAAAATCTACGCTCGTGGTGCCAGCGACGACAAGGGGCAGATGTATATGCACGTGAAGGCGTTAGAAACGATGATCGCTAACAACGCTTTGCCCTGCAATATCAAGTTTATGATTGAAGGCGAAGAAGAGGTAGGCTCCAGCCACTTAGCAGGCTTCGTTAAGGATAACCGTGAAAGACTACAAGCCGATGTAGTACTCATCTCCGATACCGGAATCATTGATAATGAAAATCCGTCTATTACGGTAGGATTACGCGGTATGAGCTATATGGAAGTGGAAGTTACCGGACCTAAGATTGACCTGCATTCCGGCATGTTTGGTGGTACAGTCGCCAACCCCATTAATGTGCTGTGTCAAATGATTGCGTCAATGCACGATGAGCAAGGTCGAGTGACTATTCCCAGATTTTATGATAAGGTAGCTGAGCTAAGCCAAGAAGAGCGAGATGAAATCAATCAAGCACCTCAAGATGATGAAAAGTACAAGCAGGAATTGGGGGTTCAGGAACTAGCTGGAGAGAATGGTTATACTACTCTGGAGCGGATCGGCATTCGGCCTACATTGGACGTAAACGGTATTTGGGGGGGATACATTGGTGAAGGTGCCAAAACTGTATTACCTTCCAAAGCCTACGCCAAAATTTCCATGCGTTTAGTACCCAACCAGCACTCTGAAGAGATTAATGAGCTGTTCACCAAGTACTTTAAGTCCATTGCACCGGATACGGTAGAAGTGAAGGTAACTCCCCACCACGGTGGCGAACCCGCCGTAGTCCCTATGAATTCACCCGCTATTGAAGCGGCTAAGCAAGCTTTTCAGGATGCTTGGGGCAAAGAACCCTTCCTAACTCGTGAAGGCGGTAGCATTCCGATTGTATCCCTATTTCAAAAAGAACTGGGTATTGATTCCCTGCTGATGGGCTTTGGCCTAGACGAAGATGCGATTCACTCCCCCAACGAAAGTTATGGGGTTTTCAATTTCCTGAAAGGAATTGAGACTATTTCATTATTCTATCAGCATTTTGCTAAAGTGTGAAGTAATACCTAGTTGTGATAGCAAAATAGTTTGGGAATAGAATGAAATACTCTTGCCGGATGAGCGAATGCGAATTCCGGTATCTCATCCGGGAGATCCCGCGTGGCGTCCACCAGAATTCGCGGAGCCTCATCCGGGGAAACTGTCAGAAGGTAAATTAGGAACATGCCGATTCATCGTGCGATTAACTGTGTTCTTATTCTTTTCTAACCCTGTTTTCTTCCTCTCGTGACCTACGAACTCGAGGTCGTTTATTGGATGCTTCACTGTTGCCAAAAGACTGGAAGTAGGTAAGTTTAATGATACGGGATCGGGCAGATTCGGTGCGATAGTTCGTGTGGGTATTTACGGCAAAAGCTTCTTCGGTCAAGCCACCAAAGCGAGCTCCAATTTGCATAGATTGCAACAGGTCAGTGATCGCTATTTGAAAGCTTCCCCGGTTGTTGCTTAATTCTTTCTTCACACCCATATTTAGCATGCCAAATCCACCATTCTTTACCGATCCGTTGTAAGACGGGGAATTATACCAGCCAGAAATTTCCACAAAAAACTGGCGAGGAAGCTCAATAATCTGGTTACTGTATACCGAATAGGCGAAATAGGTTTTGGTAGCGGGTACCGGAGTGTAATCGAGCTCAAATTGTCGCCAACCGCCTACCCATCCCTGGTTGATAGTCCACCAGTCGGTAATTGAAATAGGAATATCGGCTTGGAAGGTAAGATTGTTCTGATACTTCAAATTCTGAGGGGCTACGTATAGCAGGTCGCGTTCCGGGTTCTCAGTCAGTTGAAAGCGAGCGATGGGATAATCATCACGACCGGCTAGTACCGAAAACGAGTATCCACGGTAGATGTAGCCTACTTTTACGTTATTAGCAATAGTGGGCTGCAACAGCGGGTTTCCCGTAAAAACCGACATGGGTCCACTATAAGTAAGGTAAGACGCCAGATCGTTGTAGGTAGGGCGACTAATTCTTTTGGTGTAAGATAATTGCCAGGTGGTATGATCACCTACTTTTTTAGAAAAAAACAAACTAGGGAATAGTTTTCCGAGTCTTCGGTCAATCTCATTTTCTTCTTTTTCAGCCTCAGTATAGGTGTGGGAATATTCGTACCGAGCTCCTACTTTCAATTCGGCGGATGGGCTTATTTGCCAAGAAGAAGATGCGTAGGCTGCTCCAATTTGTTCTCGCATTGCAATATTGTTGGAGGTACGGGAGGTATTTACCCAACGATTATCTTCCCAACTCTCTATTTTTGACAAACTAGTACTGCGGGTGTACGCTCCTTTTACCCCGGTTTCCAGACTCAGCTTATCGTTCCATTGCTTCGTGTAGTCTAGGCTGATCACTCCTACGTGGATCAGGGTATTCGCAATACCACGCTGGCGGTTGGCGAAAATATTGCCTTCGGGGTTAACCTCATTAGATGTCTGATCGGAAAAACGAGTGGAAATATCGGATGGGTTTTCGTTTTTGTAGTACAAATAATCAGCGTTGAAGTTCAGCCTCTCTCCTTCCTTAATTTCCTTTTCCAGAAATAATGAGGTGCTGCTATTCTTCCAGCGGTTGGTAGCATCAATATTAGCTTCCATCAGCAGGAAAGGAGCTTGCCTCGGAGTATACTCGCCCCGGTTGGCTCGTTCAGAAAATACCTGGCTATGATTGTAGGCAGTATTAACCCCGATGGTCGTATTTCCTAAGTAAGCTTCCAGCCCCAGCGTTGCGTTGTGGTTGTCAGATACTAAATGAGTAGTGTTTAGAAAATATACATCCAATTCACCGCCCAAATCCGGCATATCCTGATCTCCTCTTACCCACAAGTCGCTGTAACTACGATCATGTAGAAAGGCGTATGATCCGTAGACGTTGACTTTATTGCTGTTGTGAGAGAGATTGATGCTGGTTGCCGCTTTTTCGCCAACTCCCAGTCCTCCGGTAACGGAGAGCGTACCCGTAGTCCCGACTTCCTTATTTTCTTTGAGTATGATATTGATTATTCCGGCACTGCCTTCAGCATCATACTTGGCAGGGGGACTGGTAAGCAGTTCTATTTTCTCAATATTATCGGCACTCATACCGTTGAGCATGGCTACTACTTGAGCTACAGGTAAGCGCATTAACTTGTCGTTTACCATCACGGCGACGCCACTTTGGCCGTTCAGCATAATTCCCCCGTTTTGGTGATCTAGCGATACTCCGGGTGATCGTTCCAGTACTTGTAAAGCCGAACTCCCTTTAGTCATCACACTGCTTTCAACGTTAACGACGGTACGATCTATTTCCTGCTGAAATAAGGGTTTCTCGGCTTGAATAACGACTTCGCTTAATTGGTGAGTGTCTTCGGTCAAAATCTGGACCCCAATGTCTTTTCGCTCGTCGTTTGCTACGTCAACAGGGGTAGATTCATAGGTCTGCCATCCTACCGCCCGAAACTGGAGAAGATAAGTTCCAGAGGTGACCCTCTCCAAAACGTAGGTTCCCGATTCATCCGTGATGGCTCCTTTCGCTAGTGCTGAATCAGCCGCATTAAGTAGCAGTACATTTACAAATGGTAGTGCTTCTCCACTAGTGTCAGTCACTTTTCCAGATAGTTGGGCTAGTGTAGGCTGTATGAACCAGCCGAGTAGCCAAGCAAGTATGATTGTTTTTGTAGACATATTTTAAGGTGTTTTTTGATTGTGGGTGTCAGGTAGTTGTGTCCCCGGACCTGTTCCGGGGTCTTCTGTATAGTGGCAATGAGACTCCGGAATTTGTCGGGCGCCGAGCGCTATGGCTCATCCGGGGAAACTCTATTTTGCTAATCCAGATGATTGTGGGTGCCGATATTGCGGTACATTCTGAGTGAATTATCGGCTTGCCGTTGCCAGATTCGGATACCTTTACCTTCGGTTCTTCCGGATAAATTGGGCACAGTCCATTTCACTCTAAACTTGGAGTACTCGAGGATATGATCATCGGTCGCTTCGTAGTGGTAGGTATAGACAGCTATGGAGTCAATGGTTACATCACCCTGGTTATACTGAATCAGGTAGGGTCTTATTTCGTCAATACCGCTGACAGTTGGTTCCTGAAAGGGCATGAATTTGGCATCATCAGTATAGAATTCTGATCGCAACTCACCCGAGCGCAGGCTGACATACTTTTCATTTAAAGCATTGTAGGCTCGTAGTTCCAGGGGAATATGCTGGGTGAAATAAAAAGTTTCTGCTGAAGATTTTCCAGCGGGTAATTCAACAGTTAATGCTTCCGGATGCTCAACGGGGTGAAAAAAGCCGTAAGATTCTCCCTTGAGGATTAAGCTACCATCCAGTTGAACTCCCCAAATGTTCCAGTACTTGCCGTTTTGGCTGAAGATAGTGTCTAATTCTAGGTCAGTATATTCCTTGGTAAATACGCCAATCTCAACGAACGTACTGTCAAGATGAACAATTTCTTCGACCGTTCTTTGAAAGGTACTAATATCTTGTCGGCGGAAAATCTGTTGGTAGAATGCGGTGATTTCATCGATACCTGTCAGGGTGGGTTGGTACTCGGGCATACTGATAGCAGCTTCATCATAGTAGACCAGCCAGCTTGCCAGATCATCATTTTTCTCGGCAGCAGTTCGTAGTTCGGATAATTTTTGGATCTGTTGCTCAACCGCCTCCGAAACGATTGTTCCTTTATTTTGAGCATTCGCACAGAAAGAAGAAAAAAAAAGATAGAAAGTGAGGATTAAAGGAATTCGCATGAATTTGATTTTTGGTTACGGATCAAATCAAATCCAAGGTGACTGCTTCTCAAAATCTATATGCCCAGTGGTAAGAGAAACTTGATGAATGGCTTATTATGACCCGAGCAGTGTTTATTATAGCCACAAATGCCGTTTTTCCCCGTTCGTCAAGGAATTTTATCCAATGATCAAGTATTCTGTGTAGGTTGTATTGTTCGTGAGAGAAATCTCTAAAAGTTTATGCAAATTGGTAAGAATTCGATCCCGAAAACTTTACAGTTTCATAGCTGAGCATCGTCTGTTAAATTTTTATGTATGATTAAGTTAAAAAGTGGTCACACAAACTGCTTCGCCGTTGTAATTCTAACTTTTCTCGCTAGATGCCACTCTATTGCTGATGAGCAATCCTATACCGCTCAAAGTGACCAAGCAGCCGTACAGGCAATTTTAAGCGTGCTGGACGATAATGATGCTAGCCTAGAAAAGAAGCTTGAAATTTGGGTAGACGACTTAGTGCACATGGCTCCTGGCTATCCAGCCAATACGGATAAAAATGCTTTAGGCCGTCATCTGGAAGAACAGCAAACTTACGGATACTCGGATATGACGCATGAAATTATTGAGCTTGATTCGTACCCCGAGTTGGTGCTCATGCGAGGACGGGTCATCGGAACCTTTTATCCAGCTAGTCAGGGTGCGCCCGTACCTTTTCGAACCAATAATCTCTTTGTTTTTAGAAGATTAGAGGATAACTCACTAAGAATCTGGAAAGTAATTTTTAACCAGTCCGGCGAATAATTTTTCTCTATGAGGACTAAAGACCTGTTACCTAATATGGTTCCACCAAATCTTATTACTTCTCTTTCCTTGTTGCTGGAGCTAGCGTTCTTTTTATTCGGTAATCCCTGCTTTTCGCAAGATGTAGAACGCATCACCTTTACGGTAGACATGAGTTCGGTAGGCTCGATGGCTCAAGATTCGGCACTGAATATTCAAGTACGGGGTAGTGTAGCTCCTTTAAGCTGGGTAAAAGGTATTAGAATGACCGATACTGATAACGATGGTATTTATTCGGCTACCGTGGACTTTTCCATCACTCAGCAAACAGAATTATATTACAAATACACTTTAGATGATATTGACTTTGAAGCAGGTGATGCCCGACGGATTGAGATAGAAACGGTTAGCCTTGCAGATACCTTTCGGTACGAGAAAAGGCCTGCGAACCCATTCAAAAAGTTTATCGGAAGATGGACTTTGAAAGATGATCTCTGGGAACAGGGCGATACTAACCAGGGGCTTGAGTCTATTAAAATACCGGATCACCACAGTATCTGCGAAGAAATTAATACACAAAATAGTTTGCTGTGGAAAGTAAATGCACCTTCAGCCCGAGGGCATATTCTTTGGGTGTATAACACGGAAACCCGAGAAATTTATCACTCCTCTAGCTTCTTTCCCGCCCGAAGTGGTATCGGCAAGGGACAGATAAGTGAAAATGGAGACGTAACGCTAAAGATTACCTTTGAAGGAGAAGCAAAGAATACCTACCGAAAGTACGAATACCGATGGGTTTCTGAAGACGAGTATACGCTAAAATCAGTACAGTACGATGAGCGCGATAGACCTACCGGAGGTTACTACGGGGGCACATTTGTGAGAATAAAGTGATGCATAATAACATAGGACGGTTTGTGTGCTGCATTATTACTGGCGATATTAAATGATGATAAGTCCCCTTGTTTATGAATAACCGCTTTTACTCTCGCTACGAATGGGTTTTTCGGTACAAATTATACCATCTGCCCTTTTGGATGCTCTATCATTATTTGTGGTGGGCTTTACGTATGGGTAGTATTTGGGAGGCAGCAAATAGTATCTTCTTCTCGGTATATTTATTCAAGTTTACTTTCTACGTGCTTTTTCAGGCACTGGGAGTATACTTTAACCTTTACTACCTGATTCCTAAATTTCTGGAAAAAGGACGGTACGGCATATACGTTGGATTATTGTTGCTGACTTGCGTAAGCACGGCTGCTTTCATTACTAGTGGCTATTACGCGAGTGCCTGGTGGTCGGATCAAAGCTTTCAGGAGCTGTACCAAGTAAGCCCCGATCAGTATTTCTATCTCTTTAAAACCAATGCGCTTCCCTCTACTGTGGCGAGCATGACGCTGGCCATGAGTATTAAACTCACCAAAAACTGGGTGCAGGCTCAGCGAAAACAACAAGCATTGGAGAGAAAGCAACAAGTACTGGAAAAAGAAAAACTGGAAACCGAGCTGAAGTTCCTCAAATCGCAGTTCAATCCGCATTTCCTCTTCAACTCTATTAACTCCATCTTCGTACTTATTCACAAGAATCCCGATGAGGCTTCTGAGTCACTCGCTAAGTTTTCGGACTTATTGCGTTATCAATTGTACGAATGCAATGAACAGCAAATCCCCTTAGATCGAGAACTAACGTATCTGGAAAATTTTATAGAGCTGGCTAAGCTTCGGCAAGACCATCACGTGGTGGTGAACGTACATCTGGAGCCTCTTCGTTCGGGTGATCTAGCTATTGCGCCCTTTATTCTAATGCCTTTTTTGGAGAATGCCTTCAAGCATGTATCCCAACACCCGGATGATTCTAACTGGATTTCTATCAATATCGCGTTGGAAAAACATCGGCTGCAAGTGGATATTGTCAACAGTACGGCTGAGCTCAGCGAATCATTAGATGTAATGCATCACTACAGAGGTATTGGGCTTAGGAATGTTCGCCGTCGCCTAGATTTGCTGTACCCTGAGCAGTACGATTTGTCTGTGCAAACAAACGATCAGCAGTTTAAAGTACATCTTACGCTGGAACTTCAACTGCAAGCTTATGCTACGCAGCACGATCTTCTTCTAAAAGAAAATAGTATTTGAATGGTACTAAAATGCGTAACGATTGATGATGAGCCGTTGGCCAGGGAATGTATTGCTAACTATGTACGCGAAGTAGATTTCTTACAATTAGTCGGGTCAGGTAATAACCCGGTTGTACTTACCCGCCTGCTGGACGAACACGATGTTGATCTGATTTTTCTCGATATTCAGATGCCGGTACTCAGCGGGATTGAGTTCTTGAAGATGACCCAAAATTCGCCACTTGTTATTATCACTACGGCCTACCCTAGTTATGCGCTAGAAGGTTTCCAACTAGATGTATTAGACTATCTACTCAAGCCTATCACCTTTACTCGCTTTTTCAAGGCAGTAACTAAAGCTAAGGATTACCACCAATTACTTCATCCAACAACTGCTCCGAGCACCTCACCCGGTAGTTCTGATACCGATTACTTTTTCATCAAATGCGATAGTAAGTACGAGCGTATCTACTTCGGCGATATATTGTACGTGCAGGCAATGCAGAATTACGTGGTGATCTACACTGTTCACGGTAAATATATGACCTTAATGTACCTTAAAAATGTAGAGCAGAAGCTGGCGTATCAGGACTTTATTCGAGTGCACAAATCGTATATAGTTTCTATTCCGAAAATAGAAGCTATTGAGAACCATGAAGTTGTCATTCAGTCGCACCGTATTCCTATCAGTCGCAACCACCGCGAAGAAGTGATCGAGCGGGTAGTGAACAAGCGGCTCTGGAAAAAATGATTATTGGCTCACCAATAGAAATTATATCTTGCATAAGTATTTACCTAAGCTTTCACCTTGCTATTACGAATTATCAAAAATAAGCGCGTAGGGTAGAAAAAATCGCGCTTGCTGCGCGGGTTGAGGCGTATGGCTATTATTTTTTCTTGACTTTTTTGGTTCGTTTTTGTGTCAAGACAAAAATGAACATATCAAGTAGCAACGTGTTTGAAAAATAATTTCATCTTTGGGGTAAAGCATCAAGTTGCATTCTTCAAAATACTCTAAATAACTACCCTCTATTTTTTGAAAAATCTCAACTGGAAAACCCTCTCTCAAAAGTACCTACTAAAGGATCGTTGGATTAAAGTGCGAGCCGATGTTTGCCAAATGCCAAACGGGCAGATTATTGAACCTTACTACACGCTAGAATATCCTAATTGGGCAAACGTCACCGCTATCACCCCTGATCGGGAAATTGTGCTAATTCGCCAGTACCGCCACGCTTATGGGGAAGCTATTCTGGAACTACCCGGCGGTGCGGTAGACTCCGGCGAACCGGAAATGGAAGCCGTGCAACGGGAATTGTTAGAAGAGACTGGTTATACAGGCGAGAATTGGGAAGAGATAGCCCGCGTATCGCCCAACCCGGCCAACCATAGTAATCTGTCAATTTCATTTCTGTGTCTCAATGCTCGTAAAACATCCGAACAAGAATTAGATGCCGGAGAAGAAATTGAAGTAGTATTGATGCCACTGGAAGAAGTCAAGCAGTTACTTAATGAAAACAAACTGGTGCAGTCTATGCACGTGGCCTCCTTGTTTTATGCTTTTCGGCGTTTGGGTGAGTTATGAAAGTACTCCTTTTGCGAAATAAAGTTATTAGAGATTAATTCTGTCTTTCAGTAGCTTCGGGTCACGTTTTTGGTGCAGAACCGCTATTATCTCAACGAACTTATTTTGCGTATCTATTGCGTAATAGATAGTATATGAGGTGCGACTAACAAGGGCTCTGCGAACGAATAACAAGCTTTCTTGATACAGATAGGGGTTTTTGGCGATTAGATCTTCCGTATATGACGCGAACTATGGATTATCAAGCAGCCAAGAGGTATTCATCGGTCAATTGTTGTTTTGTTAGCGAGAGGAAGAAAACACTGGGCTTTTGAGGCAAATGCTGATAGGCCACCAATCCAGCTAACAAATGTGTGATTGCATTGACTGGACTACGATGACGTGCGTTCCACGCTGGATATGGTCAATGTCACAAACCGTTCCCATAATATCAAAAGCTGACTCAATCCTGTTTCTGAGGTGTTCTTTCTTTTCTGATTAGAAAGAAGAAGCAGGGTGAAGCAGGATGAGGTTAGAGGTGGAAACCTTTTACTTTAGTCAATATAACCATCCATTCTGCTAGAAATTAATAGTATGAGCGGACAACAATCTAACTATGCTTACTAAAATGATCAGAGTAGTATCACTAATCTGGCTAACAGCTGGAACAGGGCTTAGTGGCTTCGCTCAAAGTTCTAACAACAGCCCCTATCCTAACATCATTTTTATTCTTACTGATGACCAACGCTGGGATGCCCTTGGCTACGCCGGAAATGAATTAATTCATACCCCGGAGATGGACAAGCTAGCGGAGCAGGGAACCTACTTTTCCCACGCGATGGTGAGTACGCCCATTTGTGCCGGAAGCCGAGCGAGTATCCTAAGCGGATTATACGAACGCACCCACCGTTATAATTTCCAGACCGGACCAATTCAGTCAGCGTACATGCAGCAGGCGTACCCGAAGCTGCTGAAGGAAGCGGGTTATCAAACTGGATTTTTTGGGAAGTTTGGGGTGAATTACGCTGCGCTAGACGAATTATTTGATGTTTACGAGTCTTACGACCGTAACAATGGGTCTAAAGATCGGCGAGGATATTACTATAAGACACTAGGTGAAGATACCGTTCATCTCACTCGCTACACTGGGCAGAAAGCACTAAATTTTATCGAGCAAGCTGATCCGAATACACCGTTCTGCTTATCGCTCAGCTTTAGTGCCCCCCATGCCCATGACCCGGCTGAAGATCAATACTTCTGGCAGGAAGAATCCGACAAGCTATTAGCAAAAACTACGGTACCTGATCCAGAGCTAGGCGAAGATCGATTTTTTGACGGACTACCCGAACCCGTGCGCGAAGGGTTTAATCGTACCCGTTGGCATTGGCGTTACGATACTCCCGAAAAGTACCAGCACAGCGTGAAAGGCTATTACCGAATGATCTCCGGTATCGATCGGGAGATTGGTAAAATTCGTCATCAGCTAAAGAAAAAGAAACTAGATAAAAATACGGTCATTATTCTAATGGGCGACAACGGCTACTTTCTGGGCGAACGCCAATTAGCCGGAAAATGGTTACTCTACGACAACTCCGTGCGGGTTCCTTTAATTGTATTTGACCCCCGAAATAGTAAACATCAGGATATAAGCGAACTGGCTCAGAACGTAGATGTCCCAGCTACGATTGTTGATCTGGCGGGCGTAGATGTACCAGAAAGCTACCAGGGCAAGAGTTTACAGCCGATTGTCTCAGGTGAAAGCACCAGTTTGAGCCGAGATACTGCCCTGATGGAGCATTTATGGGAGTTTGAGAATATTCCTCCCAGCGAAGGGGTACGCACAGCGGAGTGGAAATACTTTCGTTACATCAATGATAAATCTAGTGAGGAACTATACTACCTCACGGATGATCCGCAAGAAATTAACAATCTGGCAGATGACCCAAGTTATCAAGATGTGCTCAATCAAATGCAACTGGCGTGCGACCGACTGATTGAGCAAAATAGTGATTCCCTTTCGGCTGCACCGCACGAACTAATGGTAGAATTTATTCGTCCATCGGGTACTAGTGCTGTTAATGACCCTTTGCCGGAATACAGTTGGGTAGTGCCCGATGGTGCAGTTCGGCAGCAAGGCTACCAATTGCTAGTCGCTTCATCGCCAGAAAAGTTGGCGCAGAATATTGGCGATGTCTGGAACAGCGGTCAAGCGCGAGGTAACGAATCAGCTAACGTTTCGCATCAGGGTGAACCACTGAATCCGAACACTACTTACTACTGGAAAGTACGCATATGGGATGAAGGCAACCGGGTAACCAATTATTCAGAACCCCATTCTTTTCAAACGAGTAATTTTCAGTCGGGCATTGCTCCAGGTAAGGTGTTTCAGCGAGAACGTATTAAACCCACCAAGCTGCGAAGAACCGGAGAAGACAGTTACTTAGTTGATTTTGGCAAACATGCCTTTGGTACGTTAAAATTAAATTATGAGGTCGCCAGTGCTGATACCATCACTATTCGTTTGGGTGAAAAGCTGAAGGATGGTCAGGTTGATCGGGAGCCGGGCGGTACTTTACGTTATCAGGAAGTGCAACTAGCGGTTCAACCTGACCAGACGACTTACACTATTGAATTAGAACGGAACGCACGCAATACCCTGCCCGTAGCCGTAGCCCTGCCTGATTCTTTCGGTATCATAATACCCTTTCGTTACACCGAGCTAGAAGGAGTGCAGACTGAGTTAACCAAAGACAATCTCACCCAATTGGCTTATTTCAACTACTGGAACGAAGATGCCAGTTACTTCACCTCTTCGGATACGCTACTGAACCAGGTGTGGGATTTGTGCAAGTACAGCATGAAAGCAACCTCTTTTACCGGAATTTACGTAGACGGCGACCGGGAGCGGATTCCTTACGAGGCGGATGCCTATATTAACCAACTGGGGCACTACACCACCGACCGCGAATACGCAATGGCACAGCGCACTATCGAGTGGTTTATGAATAACCCAACCTGGCCCACCGAGTGGCTACTGCACACCGCCCTAATGATGTATCAGGACTACTACTACACCGGCAACACTGAACTAATTGAAAAGTATTACGAATCATTGAAAAGCAAAACCCTGATTGACTTAGCCCGGGAAGACGGACTAATTAGTTCTATCTCCGGTAAGGTAACCGGAGAGTATATGGCGCAACTGGGCTTTGCTGACACTACTAACCGATTGAAAGATATTGTAGACTGGCCTCCCGCCCAGAAAGACACGGGTTGGAAACTCTCTACCCCCGAAGGCGAACGCGATGGTCACCAAATGCTACCCATCAACACCGTAGTGAACAGCTTCTTCTACCAAAATATGAAGATTATGGCCGAACTGGCAGAAGTGCTGGGTGAGTCCGAAGATGCTACCCACTTTGCGCTAATGGCCGCTAAAGTAAAGCAAGCTATCAATACTACGCTATTTGACAAAGAACAGGGCATTTACATTGATGGCGAAGGAGCTACTCACTCATCTTTGCACTCCAACATGATGCCACTAGCTTTTGGATTAGTACCCCCTGAACATCAGAATACGGTAGTAGAATTTATTAAATCGCGGGGGATGGCGTGCAGCGTATACGGTTCTCAGTTTTTGCTGGAAGGTTTATATGAAGCTGGAGCGAGCGACTACGCCCTGGAACTGATGACCGCCACCCACGACCGCAGTTGGTGGAACATGATTGCCGCTGGCTCTACCATCGCCCTGGAAGCCTGGGATATGAAATATAAACCCAATCTGGACTGGAACCATGCCTGGGGTGCTGCTCCGGCAAATATTATTCCCCGTTATCTCTGGGGGATTCAGCCCAAAACCCCCGGTTTCGACATAATCAATATTAAACCACAAATGAGTAAGCTGAAGCAGAGCACTATTAAAATGCCTACCGTTAAAGGTACAATAACGGGTGAATACAAATTCGTCAGTAACCGTCAGCAACAATATACTATTGAACTACCTGCCAACACCGTCGCCGAATTTTCCCTATCAAATTCGAGGAATGCTATTGTTACGATAAACGGGGAGACTACCAATCCTGATTTTGGCTCTATCCGCTTAGAACCCGGCGTGAATGAGATTGAGGTACGGGTGAATTCGTTTTAGCTCTTTTTTTGGGACCCACCAGAACCTCAGCTCCACGACCCCGACGCGAAATCCTTGCTATGGATTGCGGTTACCCGGGATATTTTCGCTTGTAATAAAGCCTCGGCAAACTTCTTGTTTTCTTCAGCTTAAGAAGCCGACGACTATCAGCGGAAAGCCCCTGACTTCACCAGTTACCTTCAGCGGTCGGTTCAGCAAAAGTCATAAAAAAAGCCCAGTTAAACTGGACTTTAACGTTAAACTATGTAGTGGTTTTCTAAACATTCATCAGTGACTCGCGACGGCGCATTTTTCCAGCAGGAATACCAAACATCATCTTGAACCGACGGCAGAAGTAGGCAGTATCCTTGTAGCCAACCTCTTTACCAATTTCCCGGATACTCTTTTTAGTGGTGCGTAGCAAATTTACGGCGTGCTCCATCCGCTGGTATTCAATGTAATCCTGAGGGTTAATACCCGTTAGCATTTTGAAGTACTGCCCCACGTAATCTTCGGAGACGTTGGCAACATTCGCCAAAACCTTGTTAGAAAGATCACCACCAATGTTGTTCTTGATGTAAGCAAAAATATCGATCAAGCGAGGGTCCTTAAAGTAAGTACTGTTGGTGGCCAACTGCTCCACAAACATTCGGGTTTCCAGAATGTGGCGAACAATCTCAATGACCAATCGCTCGGTGCTTATCTTGATAATTCGGTCTTTACCAGGCGTATCTGAATTATTCTCACCTGTTATATCCTTAATGATCTCCACGATCTTAGGATTGTCTTTGATCTCAAAGGGGGGAATATCTAGTGAAGCGAAGAAATTCACTGAGTCAAAGACTTTTGCCTCGAAGTTAATGAAGCTAAAGTTCTCAGCCTCCAGTTTAGTGATATCAGTAGTCTCCAGCGACTGGAAATACAGTTCCTTGTTATTGATGAAATCATCGTTGGATAAGCTCACCGAATCACCGGAACCATAGGTGATAGACATCATCTTTCCACCGGGAATGAAAAGAATGCTAGCTCCAGATACTACATCTTCATCTTCCCCGTAGTGAATTTCGCCTCGGTTCAGGATAAGAATAGAATTCTCGACATCGTAATAATTCTGAATCTTGACGGGTTGTAAGATTCTGATGTTTTTGGACTTGATAAATCGGACACTGAGGGACTCAATTATCTTATTGTAATCTTCCATTCGTGTAAATCGCTAAATTTGTGTAGAATATATACGTTTCTCTGGTAAGTGTAAGATAACCAAAATTACGAAACTTATGTAACTTTACAAATATTTGTTGTATTCTTCTGCATAAAAATACAAATTTTTTCGCTTTTCATCAGAAATCTTACACCAAACTTACCTATTTTATCAATTCTCGGGATATTACAATTTTCTGAATCTCAGATGTTCCTTCGTAAATCTGGGTAATTTTGGCATCGCGCATCAATCTTTCTACGTGATACTCCTTTACATAGCCATAGCCTCCGTGTACCTGTACTGCCTCAGTAGTGACATCCATCGCTACCTGAGAAGCAAAGAGCTTAGCCATAGCGCTTTGCTTGGAGTAGGGTAATCTTTGGTCTTTCAAATCAGCGGATTGTAGGCATATTAGGCGAGCGGCTTCAATTTGCGTAGCCATATCAGCTAACTTAAACTGAATTCCCTGGTGCTGAACTAAATCTTTTCCGAAAGCTTTTCGCTCTTGGGCGTACTGTAACGAGAACTCATATGCCCCGGAGGCAATTCCTAACGCCTGAGCAGCAATTCCAATTCGTCCGCCGTTTAGCACCGACATGGCGAACTTAAAACCAAAGCCATCCTCACCGATGCGGTTTTCCTTAGGAACTTTTACATCGGTAAACATCAGTGAGTGGGTGTCGGAAGCCCGGATACCCATTTTATTTTCTTTTTTGCCCACGACAAATCCTTCTGATTCGCGTTCTACGATTAACGCATTAATGCCTCTGTAGCCTTTTTCGGGATCAGTTTGGGCGATTACAATGTATACGGATGAGCTATTGCCATTGGTAATCCAGTTTTTGGTACCATTGAGTAAATAGTAATCTCCTTTATCAACCGCCGTTGTCTTTTGAGAAGTAGCATCCGAGCCAGCCTCGGGTTCGGACAAGCAGAAAGCTCCGATAATTTTGCCAGTTGCCAGGCGGGTGAGGTATTTTTCTTTTTGTTCTTCAGTACCGTACTGCTCAATACCCCAACAAACGAGCGAGTTGTTAACAGACATGCAGACGGAAGATGAGGCATCAATCTTGGAGATTTCTTCCATCGCCAATACGTAGGATTTAGTATCCATACCGCCGCCGTTATATTTGGGGTCAACCATCATTCCCATAAACCCCAATTCTCCCATTTTGCGGATTTGCTCCTTCGGAAATCGTTGCTCTTCATCCCGTTCAATGACACCCGGTAGCAACTCTTTTTGGGCAAATTCCCGGGCGGCTTTCTGCACCGCCAGATGTTCTTCGGTTAATGTAAAGTTCATGTTTTTTCGATTGTTCTATTGCTAATTATCAAACTTTTAGTTGTTATTGGTCTTGGAGGTTAAGTATTAGGTTTTGGAAGATAAAAATCCTCGTTCCAAGCTTTTTGCTACAGACTGATTCACATTTTAGATAACGTTTACTATCTAATTTTCACATCTCATATTTCTCATTTTCATAAATTTGTTATGCATGACGAGTATTTTTGCAATATACTGACAACTGGAGACAAAAAAAACACCTCAACCGAAGCTGAGGTGTGTAATACAAAACAGTAGCTGTGGGTCGCGACTTGTGTTTAATCGCGCCCGCCTAGATAAATAGAAACCCAGTAAAGAAGACCGACAATTGATCCTAATGCAGCTACTACGTAAGTCATGGCGGCCCATTTGAGGGCATCTTTTGCTTGACCATACTCATCGGGGGAAGCGATATTTCTATCTTGAATCCAGGCCAATGCCCGCTTACTGGCATCAAATTCCACCGGAAGAGTAACCAGTGAGAATAAGGTGATTACCGAGTAACAGCCAATAATTACTAATAAAGCAGTGTTTAGGAAAGCCCCCTCCATTCCGAAGATGAAGGCTCCACCAATAAACATAAACAGTACTACCATATTCAAAATACGGGCACTCACGTTTTGGATAGGAACCATTGCGGAACGAAACTCCAGGAAGCTGTACGCCGTAGCATGCTGCACGGCATGGCCGCATTCGTGAGCGGCTACTGCCGCCGCCGCTGCCGAACGTCCGTGGTACACGGGCTCGCTCAGGTTTACCGTTCGGTTAGCTGGGTTATAGTGGTCTGTCAACTTTCCAGGTACGGAAATTACCTCAACATCGTAGATCCGGTTGTCGCGTAGCATTTGCTCAGCTACTTCCCGACCAGTCATATCGGCATTCCAGCGAATTTGGGAATACTTCTTGAATTTATTTTTCAGCCTCTGGCTTACTGCGAAGCTCAGAATGCCAACTCCTATAAATAATATTAAATACATGTTTTATTAATGTGTTATTTCATTGGTAAAGATCAACTCTGATCACCAAAATTCTACGGAAATTAGACGATGAAGGTTGTTATTTGCCAACACGAATTAACCTTGAAAAATTCTACTTTCAAGAAGTAGTAGCAGTCTTCATCTTACGGGAAGACAACACCGAAACCATGAAGAAGGCGAATCCGCCCATTAGAATAAATGAAACAGTTTGCATTCCGTGAATGAGCGTGGCAAACAAAACTCCATCGGCTTGCTGAATGCCGTAGAGCAACAAAACGCCACTTACTAATGCGTGAAAAGTACCAAAACCTCCCTGCACTGGCGCCGCCATACCTAAACTTCCCATTACTAATACGGCTAACCCGGCACTGGCTCCTAAATTACTGGTTTCGGGAATAGCCAGAAACACTACATATGACATTAGAAAATACATAAACCACATACTTACCGTTGCCAGCCAGAACTTTCCCTGCTGCTTGATTTTCGCAATGCTAGTCATCCCCTTGAGAACTTCCTTCAGTAGGTTTTGTATCTTCTGAAATAAAGTGTTTCTCTGTAATTTCTCCCAATACACCCGCACTAAAAAGTAAGCGATCAACAAACTAACTATCGCAATACCGGCGAATACATAGATAGCAAATACGCTTTCGCCCAGCCCACTGAATTTCTCCTGCCAGAATCCGGTGATAAAATCATTTAGTCGCCCAAACTCAGTAAAAAATAGCAGAGCCATCAGGGCAAATAACGATAGTAAGTCTACCAGACGTTCAGCTACTACGGTACCCAGGGAAGTAGTAATAGGAACTTTATCTAACTGGCGTAGCACTCCGCAGCGGGTTACTTCACCCATGCGAGGAATAAGTAGATTCGCGAAATAGGCCGTCAGTACGGCTAACAAGGTTCGGAAGATGGTTAGGTGCCGATGTCCGAGTGGGGCGAGCATCAAGTTCCAGCGGTACGCCCGGACGATATGACTAATGATAAAAATTACTACCGCTAGGATTACCCACTGGTAACTAACCTCCTTTAGTTTATTCAGAATAGATGCTACATCTACGTTGCGAAAAACTAAATACAACAGTACTCCGGCAATTGCCAATGATATCACGTACTTGGCAATACTTTTAACACTTAATGAATCCTTCATTCACTTAATGAATCAGACGATTATTTTGATCGGGAAAAATAATGGTGGGTTGAAATTGTTTAGCTTCTTCTACGGGCATAGAGGCGTAAGAGATAATAATGACAACATCGCCTACTTGCACTTTACGGGCAGCAGGGCCATTCATACATACCATACCACTGCCTCGCTCGCCCCGGATTACGTAGGTTTCCAGCCGCTCTCCGTTATTTATATTGACTATTTGCACTTTTTCGCCTTCAATAAAATTAGCAGCATCCATTAAATCCTCGTCAATCGTGATGCTGCCTACGTAGTGTAATTCAGCCTGGGTGATTTTCACCCGGTGGATTTTCGATTTTAAAACTTCAATGTTCATTATTTACAGTCTCCTACTAATGATCGAGTGTTCTAACGAGTACAGTCCCGCTAGTGTTCCTTGTAGTATACACGACTGCTGTAGTAGCTGCTTGAATAGCAGATGTATATAAAAGTAAGACTCATTTAGGCTACAAAACTAATTGTTTTATTTTACCTTACTACGTATGATAAAATTCGTGCCATAGCGCATGTAATATGGGAGTCCGGTGAGCCTATAAGCGGGATTACTTTCCTTTAATTCAAACTAACTGATAAGTACATTATCAATCAACCGCACATTACCTACGTAAGCCGCTACGCAAAACGCGAGAGGTTCATTATCGGTTCGCTCTTCTAAAATTTGAAAATCTTGGACGCACACTGCCTCAAAGTACTCTAAACGAATGCTTGAGTTCTGATTAAGCTTATCTTTTGCTTGTTGTTTAATAGTATTCATGTTTGTTCCCATTTCGTACTGTTGCTGGGCGAAAATCAGGGTTTGGTACAGTTGAGTGGCAGTTTCCTTTTCTTCTGAGCTGAGTCGTTGGTTGCGGGAAGAAAGTGCTAATCCAGAAGGCTCGCGAACAATCGGGACGGACACAATCTCTACCGGAAGGAAGAACTCTCGTACCAATTGGCGGATAATCGTCAATTGCTGTAAGTCCTTCTGGCCAAAGTACGCCCGATGGGGCTGCACAATGTTCAGCAACTTAGCAACGACTAAGCCTACTCCACTAAAATGTCCGGGGCGATGTTGTCCTTCCAATATCTCATTTAAGTAACCAAAGTCAAGGCTCAGTAATTGCACTTGCTTTTCGGGATACATGATTTGGTCGGTGGGACAAAACACGGCATCGCAACCGATTTCTTCTAATAATACCAAGTCACTTTCTAGCGTGCGGGGATATTTTTCTAGGTCGTCCGGATTATTGAATTGGGTTGGATTAACGTAGATGCTGCATATAGTGAGATCGTTAGTCTGCAAAGAAGACTCCAAAAGTGCCAGATGTCCTAAGTGTAGGGCGCCCATCGTGGGAACTAACCCTATTTTTTGCTTATTTTTCTGTTTTTGGGTGAAATGTCTCACCGAACTTACATCGTGAAATATTTTCATTTTAATCGGTCAGGATGCGCCTACATCGGCAAAATAATGCTTAAACTAAGGTGGAAGTGGAAATATGCTAATATTTTCGTATTTTTGTATCTGCATTCCACTTACATTCAAAATCCATGAAAATATGTCGAAACTCCGTATTCTTTATGTAGCTAGCGAGATTAATCCTTTTTTACAAACCTCAGAAGTAGCCGATTTCGTGCGGAAACTACCGCAGGGTATGCAAGAACGAGGGATGGAAATCCGGATTTTAGTGCCTCGCTTCGGACTGATTAACGAGCGAAAGAACCGGTTACATGAGGTAGTGCGCTTATCAGGAATCAATATCGCCGTAGGCGATGAAGAAAAACCGCTGACCATTAAAGTAGCATCAATCCCTAATGCCAAACTTCAAGTTTATTTCATCGATAACGAAGATTACTTCCACCGTAAGTCAGTATTCTTTGATAAAGAAAACCGCTTCCACGCTGATAACGATGAGCGGGCTATCTTCTTCTGCAAAGGAGTCATCGAAACGGTGAAAAAACTGGGTTGGGCCCCCGATATTGTTCATTGTAATGATTGGATGACTAGTCTGATTCCCATGTATCTGAAAACTACCTACAAAAACGATCCGCTCTTCCATACTACCAAGACCGTATTCACCGTTTACAACAACAAGTTTGAACACAAATTCAATACTGACCTCATTGAAAAGGTGAAGATGATTGACATTGAAGATAGCATGTTAGCCAGTCTTCAATCGGCCGATTACGAAGGGTTTATAAAGATTGGAATGCAGTACTCTGATACTGTTATCAAAGCTGAGGAAGAATTCAGTCAAGACTTGCTCCAGCTTTTCAATGAGTTTGATAAAGACAAGAAAATTGACACTATTGAGCAGGGCGATGACTTATTGGACTCCTACTATAACCTTTATAATGAACTTGTTGGCTAGAAGAAAAGTGGGGTGGCTACTGTGGTTCACCCCCTTACTTTTTTCGTGTGAGAGTGATGAAATATTAAGTTTACCCCAAGAACCCGGCGACCAAACCTTAAGTCTTTTTTTTGAGGAAATTCCTCTTAACTATTCCTTAGTACAGCTAGACTCAGTCATCTCTAGTCGGCGATTTAACGATAACGCCCACCGCTTTTTAGCCGGGACGTATCGGAGTGAGTTTTTTGGTCAGGTGCAAGCCACAACTTTCGCGGAGCTTAGTCTGGATACTCGTCCGGAGGTAACGGCGGAGGATGAATATGATTCTTTGGTTCTAACCCTGGTAAATGACTACTTCTATGGCAATGCCTCTCAGGCAATAAACCAAAGTATTGGTATTTACCCTATGCTTGATACAATAGCAAGACGGGGGTACTTTCGTACTGAAGAAATTCCGTTTAGTGCAATACCGCTGGCAGAGCATAACTTTATGCCAAACCCCAAAGCCGATAGTATTGCCGATACGCTGAGAATTGTATTAGACAACACATTCGGTAGAGAGTTATTTGATTTGGCTCAGGCTGATTCTGATATCCTGAAGAGTGATAGCGCCTTCCGGGAGCGTTTTCCGGGAATTGCCATCGCTCCCCTGATGGGCAATGCAGCTATTACCGGATTTGATCCCGCCCAGTTGCAACTGTCGCTCTTCTTCAGTACCAGCACAGATACCGTATCTTCTGCCTACACTTTTGATGTAGGGGCTACATTTAACAATATCACTGCTGATCGCTCAGGGACTCCGTTGGCGAGTGTGACTACGCCCAATCAAAAGACAGCCGCCGCTGATGGTGGATTCTACTTGCAAGCAGGCACCGGATTACTGCCTACACTTAGTCTTCAGCCTATTTTAAGTTTTATTGATACAGTAGAGAGAAATACGGAGGCTGAATTGAGGATTAACCAGATAGAACTTTACATAGGTACTACTTCCCAAGGTGAAGGGCGTTCATTGCCGAACCCTATTGCTGCCTTTACTTTTGGAGATGATTTTTCGCTCGTTGTCGATACAGTTCAGATAGATAGATTTACTGTAGTACCTGCCCGAAGGGGATTACAGATAGAGAATGGTCAAAATGTAAGAGGCGAATCTTTCATTTCACCGATCGAGTCTACCTATCAAATCGTAATTAATCAGTATACCCAGAACTTGATTAATGAGATACCGAATACAACAACTGAATTCAGGATTCAAACTCCTCAGTTGGGTAATCGGTTAGATGAAATTGTAGCTGAGCCGGATAGTGTTTTTGCCAAAATCTTCTACACCCTACTAGAGTAGACAGTATTTACGCAACCAACCGTAGTAGCTTGTTGGTTGACTGTTTTTTTACCTCTAGGTAAGTCATGGAATGGAACGATCAAGTGTATGCCCAATTTGGGGAGCGGGTTCGACCCCGGGTTTGCGCCCTTTGCTTCAGGGAAGATCATCTTTTACTGGTCTGGCACCAAGGTTTATCTAATAATGAATATTTTGTGGCTCCGCCGGGAGGAGGTATTCAGTTTGGCGAAACTGCCGAGCAAGCCCTGCACCGTGAAATAAAGGAAGAGACAGGACTGGAGGTTCGGAATTCGCAGTTCCTCTTTGTGTACGAGTACGTGGTACCGCCGCTTCACGCCATTGAGTTATTTTTTGCGGCTGAAGTATCATCTGGCAAACCCCAGGCAGGCATCGACCCAGAATTACCAACCGATGGTCAGCTCATTCAGCAGGTTCGTTTTGCCTCGCCACGACAAATTACAGACGAACTAGCTAAGAAAAAAGCCCGCTTTCATCAGTTAATTCGCCAATATCAGCCCGCCAAAGAGCTACTATCTTTGCGCGGGTATTTCAAATTTGATAATAAAACACGAAATTAGCGGGCTAGTTATACTTAAATAGTTGTTAAATTTTTTATCATTACACCAAATTGCTAACCTATGAGCCTAACTAAAATTTTAACCTATGTCTTTTTAGCCATTGCCATAGGAATCGCTTATTATTTATTTGATCGTATTAAGTTTTCTATTGAAGAGGAAGAGCGTATTGCCTACATTGAATCACAGGTAATTGATAAATTGAAGTATATTCGCGATGCCCAATTGCTTTACAAGGAGGCCAATGGACAATATACTAGCGACTGGAATAAACTCATCGGTTTTTTAGATACGGGTACATTGTACATTGTACAGCGCCGTGAGATCACCAAACTACTTGACTACGGTGCGGAAGAAACTACTATCGAGATTGACACGCTTGATCAGATACCAGTTCGTGATTCTTTGTATTATACCTCTATCTATGATGATTTTAAGATTGAGAATATCGCGACTATACCTCACAGTGGCAAGCGGTTTGAACTCTTTGCTGACAAGATCTCTCGGAACAATGTAGAGGTAGATGTTTTTGAGGTAGTCGATGTTGACCCGGTCAATCCTGCCCGTCGGGGGGAAGAGAGCATCAAGGGACCGCTTCGGGTTGGTTCACGTACTGAGGTAACTACAGGGGGTAATTGGGAGTAATTCCTGACCAATATAATTATTGAATTTGGCGCATTCTACTGGAAAATACACGCTAGTACGAAAACTCAAAGACCCTAAATTTAGCGTAGATCACCTCGATAGGTATGATCTGCTTCTGTTAGCAGGGCAACGTAATTTTCAGTTTGGTGTAGTAGATGCTGCACAACAGACCTGCCTCCTACTCGAAGACTATGCCTTATCCCAGTCGCCCGAAGAACTGATTGGGGTATACCGCTCTATCATTGAGGAACATCAGCTTTTGATGGCTGGGTACTGGAAAAGTGTAAAGTTGGCGGTAAAAAGTCCCTACTTCACCCTAGTGCCGAAGGAGTATCTTTCTTCAGACAACCTAGCTCACTACCTTACCCTAGCGGTAGAATTTCCCGAAGAGCACTATTCGGTATACGCTCAAGGGCACGAAAACGCCGGGGCAACGATGGTTTTTGGGGCGCACAAGGAATTGGTAGACCGGATAAGAAATACGTACCCGACCCAGAAGGTTCCCTTGCTATACCAGGGAAGTGCCTTTATGGAAGGTATTCAGCAAATGTCGTCAGTGGAGTATTATTCAGTTATGTACCTACACATTGATCGGGATTATCTGACGATGGTGGTAGTTGATGACGGTAAAATCGTACTTTTTAATGGCTTTGCTTACCATAAGCCAGACGATTTAGTGAAGTATACCCTCACCGCTTTTCAGAAGCTAAACCTAGACCAGAATGAAACCAAGACCGTGGTTTGGGGAAATATTCCGGCTAAGTCTGATGAATATCTAGCCCTGTACCGCTATATCCGTCAGCTTTCGTTAGGCAGTAAGCCTGATTTTTTGACGTTTTCCCACGTATTTGACGAGGCTCCCGATCATCAGTACCTCGATTTATACAGTCTGCACCTCATTGAGTGAGCCCTATGGAACGTATCGCCCTTTTCCCCGGCTCATTTGATCCCTTTACCTTAGGGCATGAAGATATTGTGCGGCGAGGTCTGTCATTATTCGATAAGATTGTGATAGGCGTTGGGCATAACAGTCGCAAGAGGCGGTATTTTCTCATCGAGACTATGCTAAACTACATTCGCCAGACGTTTGAAGGGGAAAACCGTATTGAGGTAATCACTTATGACGAACTGACTGCCGAACTAGCTAAACGCTACAATGCTCACTATCTACTACGGGGCTTGCGTAATACCACTGATTTTGAATACGAAAATAGCATTTCACAAGTAAATCGCTACTTGAATACTGAGCTAGAAACAGTGTTCTTAATTACTTCGCCATCCCACGCCCATATCAATTCCTCCATCATCCGGGAAGTACATCGTTACGGTGGGGATGTAGAAGCCTTTCTTCCTTACAAGCTTTAACCTTACATCTGCCCGTAATACTGGCGCATAACGTAACGAATGGAGAAATAAGAATCGTAGAGGGCGTGTCGCACTTCGTTAGCGTCCATCCAGCGCACTTCTTCAATATCTTCTTCGGTCTGGGGCTGTAGCTGGCTATCGTCGGTGCAATCCATCGCAAACCAGTACGTCTGCTTTAGGTACTTCTTCTTATTGCGAGTGTAGGTATGCCAGGTTTGGCAGATTTCATTTTTGGCTACAACGTTTACCCCACACTCTTCTTCTACCTCCCGTACGGCACCTTCTATTGGCGACTCGCCTTTTTCTAGTTTACCTTTGGGTAAATCCCACTTATCGAGCCGATAAATCATCAGTAACTGCGATTCTTTACGCACCACACCACCTCCGGCCCGCACAATTTTAAACTGGTTCTTCACCAACTGCACAGTCTCCGCCAGATCAGCTACGGCAAACGTGATGCTATCCAGATCTTTAACCTTCCGTTTGCTAAAATATTCTAGAGCTTCTTTAATGTAGCGGGGGTTAGCATAATGTATCAGTACATCTTTCTTCAGCCGAGCCTGGGTAATTTTGGTTGCTAGAGCACTAACAGTATAATCATAAGAAACATCCGGTAGATTTTGAGTGTCGGTAAAGATTACCGGAGTATCGTTCACGAAAAGTTTCATGGGGCTTAAGCGTAAGGTCAGTTTGCAGAACCGTCGTGAAGTTATAACTTTACGTAGAAACCATAACACAAAAATATTCACTAAATCATTAAAACTTCCCAACCATGGTTGCACACTTTGATAAGGTAAAAAACTACTTGTTTGAACTTGGGTTTGACCCAACTACTGAAGACCCAGCCGAAGGGCTAATAGTGGTTACCGATGAAGATAAGGGCATTAGCCACCTGATTCTGGATTGTGAAGACGATATTTTGCTGATAGAGCAGTACGTTTTTCACCTAAAAGATGAGAGCGATGCTCCTACCCTCA
The DNA here is from genome assembly GCA_039198955.1 of Bacteroidota bacterium. Lineage (GTDB taxonomy): Bacteria > Bacteroidota > Bacteroidia > Cytophagales > Cyclobacteriaceae > Tunicatimonas. The sequence goes on from JBCCTI010000018.1 coordinate 52,734, forward strand.
AGCGATTGATGCAAATTAACCGCTCGCTGGTACACGGGGCACTAGCCCTGGATGACGAAAACCGGGTACTCTTCCGGGACACATTGGAACTGGAAAACTTGGATAAAAACGAATTAGAAAGTTCAATTAACTCTATTGGCCTGATGATGGCCGAGTACGCCGACGAGTTCATCAAGTTTGCCTCGTAGGTAGTATTATGGTGTTATAGTTCCTAGTGTTATTGTGATTCAGAATTTTAACACCATGCGACACTCACTATAATACAATAACACTCTAGCACCGCGCGACGATCGCCCTAACACTCTAACACTTTTATCCGTAATCAAAAATACTTAACACAACACATTATGAGCATCTTCCGAAGATTATTTAAGGTAGGCGAAGCCCAGGCGCATTCGGCCGTCGATAAAATTGAAGACCCCGTAAAAATGAGCGAACAGGCAATTCGCGATTTGAAGGGAGACTTAAACAAAGCACTGGAAAGTTTGGCCGAGGTAAAAGCCTTATCCATCCGTACCCGCCGCGATATGAAAAACTACCAGCAGCAGTCAGCCGATTACGAGAAGAAGGCCATGTTGCTGCTGCAACGAGCTGAGCAAGGGCAACTCGACCCTAGCGAGGCTGACCGATTAGCAACTGAATCCCTTAGCCGTAAGGAGCAAGCCGACCGTCAACTTACTCAAACCGAGGGAGAAGTGCAGAAGTATGATAATATGACCTCCAATCTGGAGGCTAAGGTAAATGATTTGAAGAGCCAGATTTCTACCTGGGAGAACGAAATAAAAACCCTGAAAGCCCGTGCCAAAGTAAGTACCGCTACCAAAAAGCTCAATAAGCAACTGGCAGGCATCGATTCTTCTAGCACCGTAGCTATGCTAGAGCGGATGAAAGCCAAGGTAGAAGAGGAAGAGTCTTTAGCAGAATCTTACGGCGAAATTGCGGCTGCCCCTAAATCGCTAGACGATGAAATTGATAAAGCCATTGGCAGCGGTAGTGGCTCGGATAAACTGAAAGAACTCAAAGCCCGGATGGGTCTTTCTGAGCCCAAGCAATTAGGCGAGTAAACCTTTACCGTCGGGTTCTATGGATATGAACGCCGTTATTATTTTTTCTTTGGTACTAATTGGAATTGCAGTGTACTTCTGGCAACGAAATAAAAAAGACAAAAAGTTAGAGAACGGACAGAATACTTCCTCGCAGGAGTTACATCTGGAAAATGTCCGTCCCGGTGGTCTAATTCACTTGATGAATGTTGGCCCGATGATGGAGGAGTTTGATGTAAATATCCTCGCCCGTAGTGTATATCGGTCGGGGCAAAACGACGAATGGTACGAACTGGAAGGCGAGGCCGCTAAGGGAAAAGTCTGGATTACCCTGGAATACGACGACGGACTAGACGTTACCCTGGCGACGCGAAAGCTCAAGTTACGTGATATTCCTGTGAACCGAGGTGATTTAGATACAATGGATGAAGAAGGAGAAGGCGAGTTTGAGTTTGAGGGTAAAACCTACTATTATGAAGTATCCAGCGAAGCGTCCTACTTTGCCGATGGTCGTATTTCGCCTGATAACGAATCTTTCTTTTACTACTGGGAGTTCGAGACCGGCGATAGCGACGAATTCATCACCATTGAAGAATGGGAGAACGGTCGGTTTGAGGTAACACTTGCCCATCCCATCAAAGAATCTCAGGTGAAGGTATTTAGCCTCGGGCAGTAATCTTTAATGACTGACGGTTGTAATCTCCGCACCTATCTATAGCGCGGATGAGTAATGACTATTCTAATTTCTATTTGTAATGAACCTGTATCTTAGGGATACTTTCCCGTGCCACAGTGGCTGCCTTCCGTACAGAACGGATAGTCACCAATCCGGTAGTAAACGCAACTAAAAAGTAATGAAAATCTGTAGAAAAACAAATAAAGAGTATTTATCTGGTCTGGCTTACTAGTTACATTTTCTTGCAACAATGGGTAAGAAATCTGGGAATCTCTATGGAACGGCAAAGATTTCACTGGATGGGTAAAATTCGTGGGTATCCCCCACTCTAGTGTACAACTATCAAATCTGGAGCGGGATTCTACCGGAAATTATATCGAGCCAGTAGGATTAGGTAATGATCCACTCGAGGTGTTTTCGGTGGTTAAAGAAGACGATGAAGAAGCCATTCAAGTCTCTGGACAGATTTTTAGCACGATCCATACCGAGCAGGAGTATGGTAATTTTCACCTTCAACTTCAGTATAAGTGGGGAGATAAAAAATGGCCTCCTCGGGAAAACCAGCGAAGAGATAGTGGCTTACTTTACGCTGGGTTTGGCGAGCCGGGAGCTATCAACGGTAAATGGATGCAATCCCAGGAACTTCAGATTCAGGAGCAAGATGCTGGAGACTACTGGGCCATTGGTACGGTGGCGATTCAAGCTACATCGGTTTCGGTTCAAATCGAGGATGACCCGCTGGGCAAAGACTGGTTTCAGTACGAACCAAATGGAGAGCAACGCATTTTTGGCACTTTTGTGACAGACAATTCGCAGAAGTTTCAGAACCGACGTTGTAGAAAAAGCACGGATGAAGAGTTACCTCACGGAGAGTGGAATACAGTAGATTTATTTTTCCTGAATGGTAATAGTATTCATGCAATCAATGGTCAGGTAGTAAACCGATTGTATAAATCGGAGCGAGTAACTAAACAGGGTAATATTCCTCTTACCAGCGGAAAAATTCTATTACAATCGGAAGGGGCTGAGGTCTACTACCGTGATATTAAGATTCGTCAGATCAGTACTATTCCCAATCAGTTTCAGTGATACTATATCAACCCTTCACAAGCAACCTACTTCCTTCTGCTTAGAAAAGATACAGTACGATACATTCTAATTGTCTTTTGTCAGCAACTGCCCTCCGTTAGGTACTTCCTGATCAATGTTAGCTGGGTTGCCTTTGTAGAATACTACGCTCCCATCAGAAACTTTAGCATTAAGGTAATCAGTTGGAAAAACCCAGGCGTTGGCACCATTACGCGCCGTGATAGCACAGCTTACCGATTGCATCGGGGCTATAAATGGATAACTTGCATCCGGAAAGTCAAGATTAAATCGGCAACCATCGGTCATGATAAGCTCAAGATGCTCACTAAACCCTTCAATATTACAGCGAGTACCATTACGTAAATCGCCAAATAAAACCCGACTATCCAGGTCAATAACTCCCAAGTTAGAAGCATCCCGCAGTTCAACGTATACCGAATCGTACACCATTGTTTGATTTACCCGAATTGCCGAAGCATTTCTCCCCAGTATGTTCAAGTCGGGACTAATGGATACAAAATTTTCAGGAAAATTAATTCGGCTGTTATCTTTACCCAAGACCTGACGCAAATCATTAACCCAGATGTTCGCAATTACATTGCTGGCTCCTGCCCCATAAATAAAGAGCTCATCATCAAGCACCTCCGTAATTATTCCTGACAGGTTTCCATCTCCCAAAACTTCAACCCGTTGGTCACCTACCCGAATATTGGCGGTAACATTAGCTCCTACATTGATACTATTGAAGTAAGGTACCGGGCGTTCAAAACCTGGATCTTCCCGACTACAAGCGGAAAAAGCTACGACTACGGCTAGTAAACTCAGCGATAAAAATATTCTGGACATCCCGTTTTCGGTTTGATTTTCCAATACTCATGTCAAATACTATACCGCTTCTATTATTTCAGCTAACGGTTTCTACTTGAACAGTACTCAGGAAAACCTGTATAAAAAACCAATGAGCTTGAGTTATAAACAGAATCAAAAAGCTATTATTCATGCTCCCATTTTATAACCCAAGGGTCATTGGTTCTGAGTTGAAACTCACGCAGCTTTTGCTGTAAGGCAGTCAATGTGTCTTTATATTGAGGATTATTAGCCAGATTAGTGCTTTCTTCTGGGTCATTTTTTAGATTATACAGTTGAATTCGGGTCGGTGCGTGTAAGAATCAATGGTCTTATTCCCGTAAACCTGGTTCTCGGATTTCAAGGCTCCCTGCCAGGTAGCCGAAGCCCATAAATCGCTCGCATGAGGATAGGGCAATCGATAAGCGATATTCCAAATAAGTTTATAATCCCCATCCATGATTGAGCGCATAGGGTAATACATAGTAATTTCGTGAAAGGTATGAGAAATGTGATTTTCTGTTCGTGCTGTTTTCACCTCACTATCCAGTACCGCTTTGAACGATTGTCCATGGAAGGACGCAATCGGGGATTGCAGTTGCTGACCACTGACTTGATAATTGGCATTGGCGAAGGATTTTTTCAGGACTTGAGTAGATTCATCTAAAATACCTGCCAAATCCAGAATGGTGGGGGTCAGATCCGACCAGTTGATTACAGCTTCAGAAACTGTACCTCCGTTTTTGCTATTGGTATGTTTCACGATGCAGGGTAAGTTTATCCCTGGTTCATAGATATTGGTTTTTGCTCCCTGAAAAGCAATGCCATTATCAGAGATGTAAATGACTACCGTATTATCCCACTTTTCCGACTCTTTCAAGTGCTGAAATAAACGGCCAACTCCTTGGTCTACGCGGTTTACCGACTGATAATATTCAACCAGCTCGGCTCGGGTTTCCGGTAAATCTGGTAAATACCAGGGCACGATTACCTCTTCCGGACTAATACTGTAATCTTCCACACCCGAGTAGCCTTCCTCCCGATTACCAAAACGATTAGGCTGATAAGGATTTTCTTCGTTGACATCGCCGCTCCTATGAGGATCCTGGGTACAGAAATAAAGGAAAAATGGGTTTTCGGTTTGATGAATATAAGCTCCAGCCGTATCAGCCATTGCTACTGTATTCCGACCGTTAGCTTCCAACACTTCCTGAAACCGGAATACTTCCTGCGGAGCTACGTGGTACTTTCCGATTCGGGCAGTTTGGTATCCACCAATTTCCTCAAGGTAAACCGGAAGGGATTTTAGAAACTCGTGAGCCCGAAAATGATGGTAGCCGTGTTCATGCCCAAAAAGACCATTCAGATGGTTATATAAACCACTAAGTATCACCGACCGACTGGCCGTGCAGGAAGGTGTAGTTGCGTAGGCCCGGGTAAATCGTATCCCCTCACTAGCCAAAGCATCCAGATTGGGAGTACTGATCGCCTCGTTTCCGTAGCACCCCAGATCATTCATACCGTGATCATCTGCGACAATCAATACAATATTGGGCTTGCCAGTAGCTTCATTATCTACTATCTGATTAGCCATATTTTGTATCGGTTTTTCTCGAGAAGCCACTAAGCTAGTGAGAACGATAAATGCCGATAACCATTTTTTCATTGATAAGAAGTTTTTACGTAAACAGTTCTGAATAACATTTGTCAAGAATAGTTGTCGTATTTGAAATTATGGTATTCCAGTTTGCTAAGTCGGTCGAGTGATCTTCCACCTGGGCCTAATGCATCTTCTTCCGATTATCCGCACTGGCTTTATAGGTGAGACCCGTTCCTAATGGCAAGTAGTATTGAGGGTCAACATGAAACATTCTTGTTATTTCTTAATTTTCTTCGGTAAAACATGATGACTATTCGCCCACTTTTTCCACGCTTGATCAAGCTCACTTACCAATTCTGGATGCTCACTCGCTAGATTATTAACTTCCGCCCGGTCTTTACTGAGATCGTAGAGTTGCCACTGCTTATCGGCTAGTTTCTTCACTGCTTTCCAGTCCCCTTTCCGTATTGCACAATTATCCTGGTGTTCCCAGTACATATACTCATGAGTATTTCTGCTTCCCGTCTCAAAAACAGGTACTAAGCTTTTCCCTTCTAGCGCGTGAATCTTGTTACCGTTATGATACTCCGAGGGGTACGCAGATTGGGATACTTCTAAAATGGTAGGCATAACGTCAATAAGATAGCCCGGATTATGATTAATTGTACCTGCATTATTAATCTTCGTCGGCCAATGGGCAATCAGTGGCGTAGAAATTCCCCCTTCGTAGGTTTGCACTTTATATTCGTAGAAAGGAGTGTTAGAAGTATTCGCCCAACCAATTCCGTAGGATACTGCTCCGGAAAATGTAGCCCGATTGATCCAACTAATCGGCTTACTTCCAAACTCATCGTACATCTCAGCACAGGCTCCGTTATCCGAAAGGAAGAGAATTAGCGTATTATCCATTTTATCACTTTCTTCCAGATGATCCAGTAGTTTACCGATATTATAGTCCACAGCATAAACCTGAGCAGCATAAACCGCCATCCGATAATCAGACTCCTGCTTCTGAGCTTCATCTACTTCTGACCAGGAACGAACCCGGCTATCCCGCTCTGAGATCGGAAAACTGTTCTGAAAAAGCCCTATTTCCTGCTGCCTTTGGAAGCGATTCTGGCGCACTTCATCCCATCCCCCGGTGTATTTTCCAACAAATTTTCGAATATCCTCCTCTTTAGCATGTAGTGGCCAATGAGGAGCCGTGTAAGCCAGGTAGAGAAAAAAGGGTCGGTTTTCTTCCTGTTCCTCAATAAAACGAATACCATACTCGGTGAAGGCATCAGTTGTATAGTACGTATTGGAGTCGGGTGGAGGCAGATGCTGGTTCATATACGTCACCGGACGGTCACCGTTCGGCCAGAAGTAGCTGGTTGCCCCGGCAATGCTTCCGTAAAATTTTTCAAAACCCCGTTGAAGTGGCCATCGGGTGGTATCGTGGTAGCCTAAATGCCATTTCCCAGCCATATACGTATGATAGCCATTTTCAGCCAGCACCTCAGCAATAGTAACACAATTTCGATTAAGATAGCCCTGGTAACCTTCTGTTCCCCAGTCATCGTAGCGATGAGCATTTTTTGGTGGATTAGTCATGTGCCCAATCCCTGTTTGATGAGGGAACAGTCCGGTTAACAGACTAGCCCGGGTAGGGCAACATCGGGCGGTGTTGTAAAATTGACTGAAGCGAATACCTTCGGTGGCCAGCCGATCAATATTCGGGGTAGGAATTTCCCCACCGTAGCTACCAATATCCGAAAAACCCATATCGTCTACCATAATCAGGACAATATTGGGGCGAGTATCTTCGCTAATCTCAGTACTGACGCAACTTGTTAAACTACAGATTAAACCGCCTAATAAAGCAACTACCAAACTACAGATAGCATCAAAATAACTTCTAAATGCACCTTCTGAGTAATGTTTCGGGGCTAATATCATATTGTAGGTTGGTATTGGTTACTGGCCATTATCTCTGTTTTACTATTATAATCATTCCTCTGCCTAAAATGAAAGGCAACTGTAGTTACAATTAAGTACAGCAAAACAAATGTACATTTAAGCTAAGGGCTTTTGTCAAGAATTATATGATTAGACCATCATGATTGATGCTCTACACTTAACAAAAATACTACCCGCCTATGAAGTTGAAGATCAATAATCTAACTACCTTTAGAAACTATGTGAAAGCAGAAACCTGGATACTCTCATCCCTGGCAATTCAACACAAACTACTTCATGAAGCTTTTTACGTAGATTTGTATATGTTTAGCCACTCCAACCCATTCTTCCATGAATAGATATCTACTTGTTTATCACCACTATTTTCTAATAGTATTGAGCTGTTTTCTGATTAATGACTTAACCGCTCAGACTCAGCAACCTAATATTTTGCTATTCATCGCAGATGACATGAATTGGCGTGATTGTACGCCTTACGGAAACACTGAAGTAATCACTCCGAATATTGCCCGTCTAGCTCGGGAAGGTATGCGCTTCGATAATATGTACACGGCTACCGCCATGTGTTCTCCCACCCGACAGCAATTATTTACGGGGCTGTATCCCGTTAGGAATGGTGCCTTTCCTAACCATAGTCAGGTATACCCGGGGGTAAAAAGCTTAGGACATCACTTTCTAGATTTAGGTTATCGGGTAGGCCTGATTGGTAAGCAACATTATGGTCCTGTTGAATCTTTTCCATTTCAATACTTCAAGGGGCGCCAGCATGATGATGGGAAAGGTAGAGACATAGACTTAAGGAAAATAAGAACGTTTATGGAGCCTGAGTCTCAACCTTACTTTCTCATTGTTGCGGAAAATCAACCGCATACCCCCTGGAATAAAGGAAACCCAGCAGCTTACGATCCGGCTTCGCTCACGATCCCACCCGACATGATAGACACGCCTTTCACACGGGAACAACTAACTCGCTATTATGCCGAAATCACCTACGCCGATAGCCTGCTAGGGGTTTGCTTGAAGTACCTGGAAGAGACTGGGCAGGCTGATAATACTATCGTGATTTTTACTAGCGAACAGGGAGCCCAATTTCCCTTTGGTAAATGGACTTGCTACGATCTGGGTCTAAAAACAGCCTTTATTGCCCGATGGCTGGGAAAGATTCAACCCGGATCACATAATGCTGCATTGACGCAATATGTAGATGTAGTTCCAACTTTATTAGAGGCAGTAGGTGCCAACCCGGATACCGTTCAAGTAGGAATAACAAATACCCAGGGAGATGATGGATTTGACGGAAAAAGTTTTTTATCAATTCTACAATCAAATAACCAACAGCATCGCGATTATGTGTACGGGGTTCAGACGACCCGAGGTATTCATCAGGGTTCGGCCTGTTACCCAATTCGCTCTGTTAGATCCAACCGCTTTAAATACATTTGGAATCTTAACAGCGACTCACCATTCTACAATGTAGTCACTACTCGCAAAAATGATATTTTTGAAAACTGGCAACAAGCTACCAGGCAGAATCCCGAACGCCATGCCTGGGTGATGAAATATCAGCAGCGACCCACTGAGGAATTATACGACCTGGAAAATGACCCTTATGAACTGAATAACCTAGCAGAGCACCCTAATTTTCAGGAAGAAAAAGAAACTTTACGACAAGAGCTGATTGACTGGATGGAAATCCAGGGCGACCAAGGGACGGCTACCGAAATGAAAGCTCTGGAACGACAGCATCGAGCCAACGAATGGCAGCCTTGCGGAGGTACTACCTGTAATGATTAAGTTTTTTTAGAATCTAATGATTTACTTCCTGATTGACTAAATCTTGAAAGCGAAGAATGATGCCTGAACTTAGAATTAGAGTGAGCTTCTCCACCGTAATACCTCTTGTTTCATTTTTTGACTTATCTGAGGATACTGTTCAGCAACGTTGGTGGTTTCAGCTGGGTCGCTCTTTAAATGGTAGAGTTCAAGTTGAGTGCTATCGGCGTTAATGAGCAGCTTCCACTCACCTTCCCGCATGGCCAAGTTAGGGCTTTTGAATCGAGGGTTTCCCGGTTTCAGGTAGGTATCATCCCGCCCGTACTCCCAAAATAGAGATTGTGTTCTTTGCTGCGGATTACCCAGGAGTGCTGGGCTCATATCTTCTCCATTGAGTGATTCTGGCGGTAGCTCAACCTGAGCGATCTGACAAAAACTGGGAAATAAATCAGTAGCGTGAATTATAGTGCTATCGTTTACTATTCCTGACGGAATCTGTTCTGGCCAACGCGCAACAAATGGCATTCTAATACCGCCTTCGTATAAACTCCACTTTCGCCCCCGAAAAGGATCGGCACTGCCGGGTGGCCAGTAGTATTGCTCATAGTAACGGGGCCAATCAGTAGGTCCGTTATCACTCGTAAGAACAATGAGGGTCTTCTCAATCAGCCCCAATGCCTCCAGACTATCCAATAGCCTACCTATCTGCTGGTCCAGTTGATAAAGCACCGCATAAAACTTCTGCTTAAAAGGCTGATTGGAGAATTGAGAGAACAGAGCCAGGTGTTCAGGATTAGGTACATGTCGGTCGTGTACGTCATTTGGCCACAAATGCATATAGATAGGCTCATCTTGATGATCTTGGATAAAGTCTATAGCCCGATCAACGTAAATAGGTGTCATCTCATGTTTTTCAACCCAGCGAATTTCACCCTTACCCAACTCGGCACTTCGCTCCGAAAGACCATTTCCCCGAATCAATAATCGGTCTCCCAACCCCTCAAATGATACCAAAGACTCATCAAAGCCGTACTCCTGAGGTAGTGGGGCATCGCCTACATCCCTACCCCCACCCATATGCCATTTACCAAAATGCGCGGTGGCGTATCCAGCATCCCGCATCACTCGGGCGATAGCGGGTACTTCAGTATTAAGAAAATGAGCCATGCCCCGTCGGTTATTATTTTCTCGGCTAGCTAGGAATGAATGAATTCGGTGACGAGCGGGATATTGCCCGGTGGTAATAGCCACCCGGGAGGGTGAACAAATGGGAGAAGCCACGTAAAAATTAGTAAACTTAATCCCTTCGTTCGCCAGCCGGTCTATATTCGGAGTCTTCATCTCCAGATTACCGTAGCAACTCAGATCAGCGTAGCCCATGTCATCAATGAAGATCAAGATGATATTAGGTCGCTGGAGCGGTTGGTCATTAACAGTTTGTCCGTCGGCAATGTGTACCAACATGGCGATCGACACGAGTAAAATGTACTTTAGTATTTTCATTGTACTTCGGGAAAGGCCGACTATTTTGGTGTCCAGTCAGGAATGGTTTCTCCAGATAGATTTTGCTTATCTTGATATCTTAGAATTTGATCCGCTACCCTTTTTCTTCAGCAGACATGGGTGCTGATAGGGCGTGTTGTATCTCTCATAGGCAAATTCAATAAGATTGAAATAGTTTATGAAATAAAGTATATTTTTGGCTAATGGGCAATCATGATGCGTTTTTAAGTTTACGAAATACAACTGTTTCACTTTTCCACTTTTGATTGAATTTCCTTAAAATCCTCAATAAAATGATAGTTGAATTGATCTTCACCAGTTTTTGGATTAGCCTTAACGGTTACTCCAGCTATTAAATTATTTATCAACCAAGGCATAGAAGTTGAACTGTAATTCTTTCCCCACTTGATCCGGTATGGGTAGGTAGCCACATGAAATGATTCGTATGATTTGAAAATTTCGTAAGCTTCCGTCAAATAATTTTTTCGTTCTTCAAACCATGGGCTATTTTTTAGAAAGTCATCCCACTCTTGCTTTGGACGCGGATTATTTAAAGCGAATAAAATGTACTCGTGGACTTTTTGATGCTTAGGATAACCGTAACTTTTCGCAAATTCACCGGGAATAGAATCAAGGTTATTAGTTTTCCACCAGTGTACCAGAGAAAACTCGGTAATCAATACTTTTTGATCTCTTCTTATCCTTTCATCCACATAGTTGTATATAGAAGAAATTTGATCGTTACTACTATGATGTATATGGATATTCACACCAGATAGCCAAGATTCTTGCCTGACGAAATCCAGCATCTCATCTACGCCCTGCGTTTGCCAATCTTGTTCATACAGCTTGTTAAAAGCTCCAAAATAAATAGGTAAAGCAGTCTTCCCTTTTCCATAATTATGGGTGTGGATGCAAAGTGACTTATAAAATGCTGGCAATTTTGTATCCCATTCTTCTCGTTTGCTTTCAATATAAGGTTCATTGCCAATAACGATGATGTCTATCTTGCCCCAAACGTGGTCCAGAATTTCAGAAAGGAAATCGAGATAGACTTGTGCTTCTTCACTGGTAGGATATGGAATAGTTGCCTTTCTAAACCTGAACTTTAAGCTCAATATCGTCTTAAATCCGTGTTTTTGAAGATTGAGAAAAGCGGCTAAATCACCTTTCGGATCGGTCAGTTTCTTAGGGTTTTCCATATATTCAAAAAAGTCAAGAAAACCTCTGACCCAAGTTGTTTCCGTTCTACTAATGGTCTGTGGGTCTTTGGCATATGAGATAGTCTCATTGAAGTTTACCCCAAGTTCTTGTGCAATGGCTGTATTTAAAAAAATCGTTGAAAGGGTTAGTAACAAGAAAAGATATTTCATCGCTGTAAATTTTAAATTGCTTGGTTGCTATTCATCAAAAAAACGATCAGTCGTCTAATCACTTTTAAAGTTTCATTCTACTCTCCAAACATATCTTTCATAATTGGTACCGTACATCTCTGCTAATGGAATAAATTTCAAGGCCGCAGAATTTATACAGTAACGAATGTTATTAGGCTCTGGCCCTTGAAAATAGGAGGAGCCTAAATGAGAGTCTCCGTACAAACTCCTGATCCTAATTTCAGCGTATCCTGTAAACTCGCAAATCTGCTTTTTCAGAAATCTAGTATCAATAGGTCTACTGAAGCTTGGCCAACCAGTACCTGAATCATATTGATCGACCGAGCTAAACAAAGGAGCTCCCGAGATAATACATACATATATTCCATCTTCAGTATTATCCCAATACGCATTATCGAACGGACTCTCCGTTTCATTATTCATGGTCACACCGTATTGTACAAATGATAAGGTTTCTAGCAGTTTCAAAGAATCAGGCCTCAGGTAGTTTTCTGCTTTTGGCACCTCCCAAAATTTCGCTATAAACTCATCTCTTCCTGATTCTATCCGATAGTTACGATAGGTAAATGGCTCTTTTCGGTAAAAATCCTGATGATACTCCTTTGCTCGATAAAAACCTCTGTAGGGAAGAATAGGGGTTAAAATGGGGGCACCAAAAATTCCTGATGCCATGAGTGCCTCTTTAGAGGCTTCCGCCACCTCTTTCTGAGTAGGTGTATGAGCAAATACTGCCGGGCTGTACTGAAACCCTCTATCCGTAAACGACCCTTCACCATCGGTAGGATCAAACTGTTTCCAATAAACATCAAGTATTTCCATGTAACTAATTACCTCGGGGTTAAAAGTTATCTGGACTACTTCCCTATGCCCGGTACTCCCAGCACTTACTTGTTCATAAGTTGGATTTTGTTCGTCTCCTCCACTGAACCCAGATGTCACTGTCCGAATGCCATCTATCCCTTCAAATGGAGCTTCCATGCACCAAAAACAACCTCCTGCAAGCGTCGCTACTTCATTCTTATCTGAAAATTCTTCAACACTTAACGTTCTCTCTTGTACTTGAGAAGACTCAACAACCTTCTGATACTCTTCTTGACAGGCACAAACAACTAGAATCATTAAAACTGACCTTAGATATTTGGCATGATATTTACCCATAGCAACTAATTTCTCCATAGGATCCTGATAGTTAAATATGTTGTCATATTTTCAGCAAAGCTTTAAAACTAAAGCCATTGACATTGCCAATAGCTTTAGTGAATTACTGCATATGAATATGAAAAAGTACTATCTTAGTTACCTTACTAATAACCAGGATTTTGATCCTCCTGAGTCATATTGATATTGGCATCGATTTCAGCTTGAGGAATTGGAAATAACACATGAAAATCAGCAGCATTGGTTACTCCTCTGGCTTGAGCCTTTTCAATAAACTTACCATGTCTTATCAGATCAGTACGACGTAGTCCTTCATAATAAAACTCCCAGCCTCTCTCATCGAGAATATGGTCTCGTAGAGACTCCTGAGTAAATGAAGCAGCATCAAGATTGGTCAGCCCAGCTCTCGTTCTTACCTGATTAACAAGATCAACGGCTTCAGCTGTTGGTCCGTTAAGCTCGTTAAGTGCTTCGGCTCTCATTAAAAGAATATCTGCATACCTTAGCATTGGGAAGTCATTTCCGTGGCTTGCTACAACGGCGCCATTATCGAAAAACTTCAATGTTCTACGGTTATTTGGTGTAGCAGTTAAATCTACCATATCTCCAGCTCCATTCATATATGAGCTAAAAATCAGACTTTTTCTTGTGTCATCTGGTTCAAATGAGTCGACGAAGGAATCATAAAACCTGAACTGAGCCGCCCAGTTAGCAATACCTGAGGCTGTAAATTCAGGTATCTCAGGCGTACTTACAAAACCTGGTGGCAGAGCAGGTGCTGAAATCTTATTACCAAAGGGATGTATAGTTGTATTGGTCGCCACGAGCATCATTTCTCTGTTGGCACCATTTTTATCCGGCTCGTTCTCAACTTTAAATAAATCTTTATAGGATGGGAACAGTTCGTAATAACTTAAATTCATCACTTGTTGTGCTGCGTCTGCTGCATTTTGCCATTGCTTATTAAGCATGTATAGCCTGGTTAAATAGCCCAAAGCAGCACCATTAGTAGCACGACCATATTCAATTTCTTCACCAGGGTTGGGCAAATCTGCGGCAGATTCAACGAACTCTTGCTCAAGGAAAGATAGAAAATCTGTATCAGTTGGGCGGGTTAAATTTGGATCATCTGATGAACTTGTCCTTATAGGAACAGGGCCAAAAGCATCATACAGATAGTAATAATTTACTGCACGAATGAATCGCGCTTCAGCCAATAAAGTTGCCTTTACTGCTTCATCAGTAAGTACATCAATATTGTCAATCACAATATTTACATCTCGTATTGAGCTATACCTAGTGTTCCAAATTGCACCATTGGCAGTACTTTGGGTGGAACTCCAATTGAAGTTTGACATTAACTGGAAAGCTATGTTCATGCCACCTCCTGTTTGAAAAAGAATATCACCGGGATATTCATAGTTCTCCATTACCGAGTTATGAAAACCATATTGGAATCGATATTTCAAGTAGGCACTGTATAATACGGACTCAACCCCTCCCTGATCGATCAGAAGGGTTTCTGGGGCAAGATCGCCTGGCAACTCTTCGTCTAAAAAGTCATTACAAGAGGTGATGTTTAAACACATCACAGTAGTAAGTGATATTATTAGTAATCGTTTCATTTTTATATTATTTAAAACCTTTCTCATCATTAAAAACTTAATCTTACCCCAAACTGATATTGTCTAGCCAATGGATAAGCGTTGTAATCTATCCTTGCTGCCCCTCCATCAATATTAGCTCCTGGGTTAAAACCACTGTAGTCGGTAAAAGTAGCCACGTTGGTTACTGTAGAATACAGGTACAATGACTTAAATAGCTTACTCATACTTAGTGGGAATTGGTATCCTAAGGTGATGAACTGTATCCGAACAAAGGACGCATCCTCAACGGTATACGTATTGATTACATTCGAACCTTGCGACCCTGGATTAATGAATGAAGGATATACATTTGATGGATTCTCAGGTGTCCATCTGTTCAAATAGGGTTCAGCCAACTTGTTTCTTCGGAAGTTTATAGGGTAATAGGTATCCTTGAGTTGGTTATTCATTAATTCAACATCATGCACTCCTTGTAGGGCAACATCTAGTGTAAACCCTTTATAGGTAAATGTATTATTGAGTCCCCAGGTAAATGATGGGTAGGGCTTTCCTATTATAGTTCGATCATCAGCATTAATAGTAGAGTCACCATTGATATCACGGTATTTCAAATCACCGGCTTGCGCTCCCTGGGTGTTTAAATCAAAGTTATCGTCCGTTTGCCACACCCCATCTACTATCCATCCGTAATAACTAAACGCTGGACTCCCTGGTGTCACTATTGTTAAATTCTGGGTAAATTGTACTCCACCTGAAAAGAATTGCTCTACCTGTCCGCCAAGTTCCAGCACTTCATTTCTATTGGTTGATATAACAATATCAGTATTCCATCCAAATTCGCCATCTAGGTTAATTGTATTCAAGGTCAATTCAATGCCTGAGTTTCGGATGGATGCTGCATTTTCCCATCTTTCGATAAACCCGGTCTGAGCAGGTACAGGAATCTCGAGCAGTAGGTCATCAGTCTTCCTATTGTAGTATTCAAATGATCCGGTAATACGGTTTCCAAATAGGCCAAAATCCAGACCTAAGTTTAATTCGGTTGTGGTCTCCCATCTAAGTTCAGGATTAGGGAAATTATCAGGTTGGTAAGCTACGTATTGATTTTCACGAAAAACGACTGCATTGTTAAGGGGTGAAAAATTCGCTTGGGACTGACCATTGCCAAGCCCTTGGTTCCCTATTTGCCCGTAACTAACCCGAGCCTTTAAATCGCTAAGCAAAGTTGTTTCAGGGAAGAATTCTTCATTGATAACTCTCCACCCTAGCGCCACTGATGGGAAAAGTGACCACTTATTATCCGGGACAAACCTTGATGAGCCGTCCGCCCTGACTGATGCCGTGAGCAAATACCGATCATCATAGCCATATATAACCCGCCCCAAGTAAGATTGTAGTTGATTGATATTCTGAGAGGAAAAAACAAGATTGTTCTCTGGTGAACCAGATTGCAAATTATTTGTCGTTGTTCCTTCAGATACAAATCCTTGGGTCTGGGCAGTGAACCTATCTAAAAAGAATTTTTGTGCAGTAGCTCCTGCTAGTGCCTGTAGCTTATGAGCCCCAAACGTTTTATCGTAATTCAACCATGCTTCTGCCAACCAATTGTATTGAGTACCATTGATTACGGTTGCAATGCCACCAGCGTCCCTACCTTGCTCGGTTCTCGAGTCTACGAATACATCTCGGCGAGAATTTTGGTAATCTGTTCCCAAATTCACTTTCAAAGAAAGCGAAGGAAAAAAAGAATATTCTGCATTGAGATTGACTAGCCCCCTAAAATTCTTGGCTATCGCTTCTTTTCCATAGGCTACTGCCAGTGGATTTTCTTTAGTAATAAAGGGAGATTGTTGATAAGTACCATCATCGTTAAAAATAGCAAGCGTAGGATCAAAATCAATCGCAGTACCAATAACGCCTGCTGTTTCATTTGGCACTACTCCATTTGGAACAAAGTCGTCTTCGACATAACTTAAAGTACTGTTCAGGCCTATTCTAAGTTTATCATTAAGATTTTGCTCTAAGTTGAAACGCATTGAATATCTTTCTAAGCCCGAACTGATTACTACACCATCTTGATTGAAATATCCGACTGAGGCGAAGTATTTTGTAGCTTCATTGCCACCGGATAAAGAGATATTGTGACTTTGGATGGGTGCTGATCTGAATACTTCATCTTGCCAAATAGTGCCACCATTTTGTATTTCAGTAACCCGTTCTGCTTCTATGGCATTTAAAGCACCCGCGTCCAGTAGTTCATTTAGGACAGTCTGGTATTGTTCAGGTGTCATAACGTCCAAAGTTTTGGTAACTTCCTGCACACCATAGTAGCCATCATAATCAATCTGCATTTTTCCCGCTTTCCCTTTTTTAGTGGTTACAATGATTACGCCGTTCGCTCCTCGGGCACCATAGATAGCCGCTGCAGAAGCATCCTTTAGTATTTCAATAGATGCAATGTCATTTGGGTTGATACTATTTAATGGATTCCTGGGTGTTCGGGAAGCAGTAAAACCCTCTCCTGTGCCAGTGATGGTACTCCCATTATCGATAGGGATGCCATCTATCACATAAAGTGGATTATTACCAGAAAATGACTGAACACCTCTTATTTGGATATTGACGTTTCCCCCTGGTTCAGAACTGTTTTGAAATACCTGAACACCGGCTGCCCTTGATTGTAACATCTGATCTACATTGACTACAGGTCCTTGGTTCATTTCCTCACTTTTAAGTGAAGCAACAGAACCAGTAAGATCCGATTTTTGGATAGAGCCGTATCCTACAACCACAATCTCGCTTAGGCTCTGAATATCTGGGGCCATGCTTAAGTTGATGGTCGATTGATTATTAATCGCTATCTCTTCCTGAGTGTATCCTACGGAGGAAAAAACCAGCGTTTCGGCGTTGGCGGGTACTGCCAGTCGATAATTACCATCTACGTCGGTGACCGTTCCGGTAGTCGTGCCCTTCACCACGATATTTACCCCCGGTAGGGGTTCATCGTTTTCTAGTGAAATCACTTGTCCGCTGATGTTCAGTGTTTGAGCAGATAACTGTCCAGAAACTAATAAGGCGATTACCGTGACCAGGCTAGAGAGAAAAACCCTGATTCTCCCTTGTGGAGATTTTTCAATACATGCATTGAGTAATAGTGTAACTTTCATAAGCTATTATTTTGATGTTTTATCGGATGTTATTAATGACTCAGTGGTGTATAACCCCATATCAAATGCCCCAGATGTTGTTTCTCGAGTTACTTCTACGGCTATCATATTCTTACCCTGTTTCAAATACTGTTGACTATCGGAGAGAAGGTTATGAGTATAATGTCTTTTTCTCCCGCCTCTGCTTTCTAGCTCAGTTACTAACTGACCGTTGACGAAGACTTTCATTTCAGCCTTGGAGATGTAGTATTTTATAAATAGTTGATCGGGTACCTGATCTAGATGAAAAGACTGACGGGCAAATAATTTATCTCCGTCCCAAAGGGTTGTTTGTGGTAAAAACGGATTCTTATCGGCACTGAAAGGACCTGAATGGCAATCCCACGAAAAATCGTCGTAGTCGGAGTTTTTCCACTCTCCATCGGGTTGTTCAAATGAAACCCGCCATTCGTGGGGATTCTGCTCCGAATCATTAACGATCATCCGTTTATTCCACCAAGGTTGATACAAGGGAAGAATCATCTCTTTCAATGCTTCAGGTTCTATCTTGGTAATTTCCCGGTCATAGGTCATTAGCCCGTTTACTTCTCCTTCTACATCCGTCGTTTGCGTGTACACGGCGGCCGATAGCCCCCAACCGATCAATCCCTGAAGTTCAAGCATTAGGTTGGAGAACTCCTGTTCTAGTGTAGCCTGATCCTGATAAGTCAGGTAACCCCAGTTTCGCTTATCCCACCACAAATGATCTGCCACGGGCCATCCCAATCCACCAAACTCTCCCAGCACGGAAGCCCGGCTCTCTTCTACCGGCTCCATACCTGGTCCCGGGTACAGATGGGCATCAATCATATCCCCAACTCCTCGGTCCATCCACCCACTCGGTATGTCATAAAGGCGAGATGAATCGTGTTCTTTTGCCCATTTAGCAACCCGTTCCGTATCATACTGTCCCCAGCCTTCGTTAAATGGAACCCATACTACGATGGAAGGGAAAGAATGGAAATCATCCATCATTTCTTGTAGCTCGAGTTCAAACTGCCGGGCGGAGGCTTCCGGACGGTCAGCATCTTTCTCATCACCAGGGCTCACTCTTAGATTCCTAAAGTAATTACCATTGGGCATATCCTGCCATACCAGCATTCCCATTTTATCGCAATGGTAATAGTAGCGGGCCGGTTCTACCTTCACGTGCTTGCGAATCATGTTGAATCCCATTTCCTGGGTCACTTGCACATCGTACAGCATAGCTTTTTCGGTAGGCGCGGTGTACAGACCATCGGGCCACCACCCTTGATCGAGCAAGCCAAACTGAAACAAAGGCTGCTCATTGAGCATGATTCGGGTATAGCCATTCGCATCTTTTCCTAAAGAAATTTTACGCATCCCGAAGTAACTCCCAACTACGTCAAGTACCTTACCCCGAGCGTTCGTCAGCGTAACTTCCAGATCGTAGAGGAAAGGATTATCGGGCGACCAGAGGGTTGGGGTCGGAATGTTGAGAGTCGCTACAGTTTGCTGACTATTCTCGGCTACTGGTACTTCTACCGTAGCAACTTCTTCACCTTCAGCTAATGCTTTCATCACCAGTTTGGTATCAGACGGTAGTGGGGTAGACTGTACTGCTACCTCAATCTGGCGCCGATCTATATCGGGCGTAGTTTTTAATCGCTGAATATAATTGTCTGAGACGGTCTCTAGCCACACCGTTTGCCAGATTCCAGTTACCGGAGTGTACCAGATACCCTGTGGATTGGAAAGCTGTTTGCCCCGGGGCTGGGTTTCTGAGTCAGTAGGATCCCATACCCGTACTACCAGTTCCTGTTCCCCTCTTTCAAGGTACTCAGTAATGTCAAAGGTAAAAGGGTCGTAGCCACCCCGGTGCATCCCCACTTCTTCACCATTTATGTACACTGTGCTTTCCCAATCAACCGCACCAAAATGGAGAAGTAGCTTTTCGTTTTTCTTTAGTGAAGAAACTTTGAATTTTCGTTTATACCAGAGATACTGATCCTTTCCTACCATTCGTTTAACTCCGCTTAAAGCAGATTCTGCAGCGAAAGGAACTAGAATTTGTCCTTCAAAAGATGAAGGCTGCCCTAATGATTTATCCTCAATGGCATACTGCCAGTAGCCGTTTAGGTTTGTCCAGTTATCTCGCATCATTTGCGGGCGGGGATACTCCGACCAGACATTATCAGGGTCAACTTCACTGCTCCAACGGGTATTCATAGAATACTGTAGAACACTGTCGGCTGATGGAACTTGTGCGGGGCTATTAAATACAATTAGCATCGATGCCAGGTACGTTACGATAAGTGCGTTTTTAATCATTTTGGTATTTTGTCCTTATAAGAATTTAGCTTCAGCCTGAAAAAAGGCGTTTCGTTTTATAAAAAGCTTAATACAGGTAGAGATTTCAAATGTAATTTTATCAATATGATAGTCTCAGCACTTATGTTCATTTGTCTGGTATTTATGTTCACCTGTTGGATTTTCTACTTATTGGGAACAAGATTGCTGGAAAAGCACCTGATAACCTCTGGAAAAAGAGGGAAGGAAAAGGGCGGCGGCGGATATTACTTGATGAAGATTTACTGAGTTGCCAACGGACTGTCTTTGTATTCGGAAGGAGAAACGGAGAACTGTTCTCGAAATACCCGACTGAAGTAGCTCGGATCTTTGAACCCTACCCGAAAGGCAGCCTCCGATACAGTTGATCCTCTTTTTAACAATTGGGCAGCTCGTTGGATTCGTAGGGTTTTGATGAATTCCGATGCACTTAGATTGACCAGTTTCTTCAGTTTGAGATGAAGCAGGGTTCGACTAATACCAGCTTCTTTTGTAAAAATTGACACGTTAAAGTCCGGATTGTCCAAATGCTGCTCAACCACGGTAGTGAGCTTATTGATAAAGTCCTGATCCTGATTATTGATCGGTTGATCCAGATTGTCCAGGTTTCCGTGCTTCAAGAAGTGTTTCTTCAGATGAATACGGGAGTCGAGGGTATTCTTTACCAACAACTCCAGTTCTTTCAAATTGAAGGGTTTAGCAAGGTAGGCATCGGCTCCAGCATTCAACCCTTCCAGCTTGTGCTGAGTAGCCGATTTGGCAGTTAAAAGAATGACTGGGATGTGACTGGTGTTAAGATTAGTTTTAATTTTCTCGCACAGGCTAACCCCGTCCCCGCCTGGCATCATAACATCGCTTATAACTAGGTCGGGCATGCTTCTTTGAATCTTCTCCTTTGCCTTGCTTCCATCAGTGGCACGGACTACCTGGTAGAATTGGGAAAAATGATCAGTCAAAAACTTTAATAAATCCTTATCATCCTCTACAATAAGCAACTCAAAGTCAGCTCCGTTTTCTGGTTCGGTTACTTCAATTTCCGCTATTTCATCTTCATGAAGCAGGTTTTGGTCAATTTGTAGGGTTTTGTTACCGTGAACTTTCAGGGCGCTATCACCGTCGGCTGGAGAAGAGAGGGGCAAGTCGATAACGATAGTAGTTCCCTTGTCCAGAGCACTTTCTACTGCT
This sequence comes from Bacteroidota bacterium, assembly GCA_039198955.1. Lineage (GTDB taxonomy): Bacteria > Bacteroidota > Bacteroidia > Cytophagales > Cyclobacteriaceae > Tunicatimonas. The sequence continues at coordinate 74,083 of JBCCTI010000018.1, forward strand.
ATTGTACCGTTCAGGAAGTTCACAAGGCTGTTAACTAAAGCTAGACCAATACCAGTTCCTGGAACTACCTCGAGGTTATTTTGGCCTCGGTAGAATGGTTTAAAAATTTTCTCCGATTCCCCTTCAAACAAACCAATACCACTATCTATGATTGTAACTGACAACTGTCCTGCTGTAACAGTGGTGGCAGGCTGAAGGTATAAATCCATCGTGATTTCCCCGTGCTCCCGCGTATGCTTTACTGCATTGGAAAGAAGATTGGTGATAATTTTTTCTAGCTTATCAGCGTCAAAGTAAGTAGTATATTCTTCTACGTTGGAGTAAGTCTGATAGGCAATGCTCTTTCTGGTGAAAAGAGGAATAAAGGCATCAAAAGTATCCTTTAAAAATAAAACCACATCTCCCCTCCCTAGATTCAAAGTGGCGTGGTCGGTTTCCGTTTTACGGAATTCCATGAGTTGGTCGATAAGAAAATGTAACCGGGTAGCATTCTTCTTGATCAATTGAAACCCAGTGCTACTTTCAGGCGAGCCAGATCGGCTCAGGAGTTTGTCAATAGAAGCAATAATCAGAGTTAAAGGGGTCTTAAACTCATGGGATATATAGGTGAAGAAATTCAGCTTATGCTGGTTTAACTCCTCCATTTTTTCACGCTCGACTCGCTCTAATTGCAACACCATTTTTTCCTGGTGACGATGGATAAGGTAACGGCGATATAAGTACACTGCTCCGAGCAGTAATAATCCGTACAGAGCCAAAGCCCAATTACTCAACCAGAAGGGAGGTAGTACCGTAAGCTGAATCTGCTTTTCTTCTGACCATGACTCGTCACCGTTGCTAGCTTTGATCCGGAAGGTATAATTACCAGGCGAAAGGTTAGTATAAGTGGCCGATCGCTGGTTTTGCACTTCGTTCCACCTATCTTCAAATCCTTCCATAAAGTAAGCGTAGGTATTATTACCGGGAGCGAAATAATTAAGCGCGACAAAATCGAAAGTGATGACATTCTGATGATAGTGAAGTTCAATAGCTTTAGTTTCGTCAATGTGGGTGGATAAAAGCGACTCTTCGCCAATTGGGATGCTCTGGTTGAATAGCTTTAGGTCGGTCAAATAAACGTTGGGGGCTGTCCGGTTAAATTGTAAACTGTCAGGATGGAAATAGCAAAGACCGTTTACAGTGCCAAAATACATGTATCCACGGTCATCTTTAAAAAAAGACTTGAAGTTGAACTGGTTATCAGTCAATCCGTGAGCGACAGTATAATTGACAATCTTCCCGGACTCGGGATTGACCTGAGACAGTCCTTTATTGGTACTTACCCACAGGTTTCCTCTACTGTCTTCCAACATTCCGTATACATTGTTATTTGGCAGGCCGTCGGCCTGGGTGATAGCCAAAAAGTGCTGATTGGTGCTATCCCAGCGAATCAGCCCTCCCGTTAGCGTACCAAACCATAATCGGTGTCGGGAATCTTGATAAGCACTAACCACCTGATTGGTGTTTAGCCCGTGAGATTTCTGGGCATCTACCTGATAGTGCGTAAATTTCTTTTCGCGAGCATTCCATCGGAAAATTCCCGAAGAGCGGGTGCAAAACCATAAATCACCCTGCTGATCTTCCAACATGTCGTAAATAAAAGCATTAGCGAAAAGATCGGGGCGATAGCGGGAAAAAGTGTTGCTTTGAGCGTGGAAAATATTCAGCCCCCGTTGCGTGCCCACCCACAGCGTATCCCGGGAGTCACGTAGAATAGAATATACGTAGTTATTAGATAGGGAGTTAGAATCGTCGGGGTGATGCTGATACACAGTAAACTCATTGGTAGTCGGATTGTATCGGTTTAACCCGCCTAAAAAAGTACCGATCCATATTCCTTCAGATCCATCTTCGTGAATGGAGTGAACATTGTTGCAGACCAGACTGTTGCCCTGACTGGAATGACGAAGATAGTTAAACTGTTGCTGGGATTGATCCCATAGGGTGATACCACCATCTTCAGTACCGATCCATAACTTGCCATTGATAGCGTCTATCTGGCTAACGGCTTTTCCGCCTAATGCCTCTTTACCACCATCGGCTTTCAAAGTACGGAATCCCTTTTCGCGCTGCTTTACATAGTTCACTCCGCCAAAGTACGTTCCCATCCACATAATATCTTCGGCACTACGAAAAATACAGTAGATCGCCTTATCGTTGGGGGCGTTAAGAGAACCATCGTAGGTTTGGGGGTAATGGTCGAATTTTTGCTTCTGCTGATCGTACACAAACAAGCCCGATTCCGTACCAACCCATAAATTCCCCTGATAGTCTTCCTGAATTGCCCGCACCATATTGGCCTCAATAGGATTACTCTGATGTATTGGAATGATCGGCTCAAATACATCTTTTTCCGGTACGTAGTGGTACAGCCCATTATGTACAGTGCCAATCCAAATACCTCCCTGCCGATCCCGGTAGATAGCAGAGATATTACCCCGGGCATCTAAAAACTGCTCGCTGGTTTCTTTTAGATGAGGATATGACTTAATTGTTTCACTCAATTGGTTTATAAGGATAATCTGCTGGCGGGTCACCATCCAGAACACGTTTTTTTTGTGCTCTGCAATTGCCAGGACTGGCGTATTTTGAGTCAACTGTACCAGTTGACCGTTAGTATCAATGGAGAATAAACCTCGGCGTGTGCAGAAGTATACTGCGCCGTCGGATGCCTGGTATATTTGAAAAATAGTCCCTAAGGACTTTCCAGAAAACGTGATCCGCTGAATAGCATTATTACGGTAGTTATAGACATTAAGCCCTTTCTGGGTGCCAATATAAAGTAGGCTATCTGCGGGTAGTAGGGCAAGAATTTGATTATTAAATAGACCAGATAAATCGTCATCTGGCGCGTAGAAAGTTTCAAGTTCGTACCCATCGTATCGGTTCAGCCCCTCTCGGGTTCCCAGCCAGATAAACCCTTTGCTGTCCTGGGTGATGGTATAAACAGTACTATGGGACAGGCCTTGTTGAGTAGTCAGTTTATGGAAAACATAATCTGCCTGACCAAAGCTTAAATGGGGAATAATAAGGGAAGAAATAAAGAAAAGTCGCAGAAACATACCGAATATCATCCTAAAAATTAGTGAAAAGCAAATTTTTTGGCATTTTTATGCATTATTTTCTTTCAACCTACTCTGCAAATATTTCAATAATGGTAAAAAACTATATCCCGTTATTTTTTGGTATTCTAACTGGTTTTCTCCTGAGTTTTTCTACCGTCAGAGGGCAATCGAAACCAAATATTATCATCTATTTAACTGATGACCAAAGTCAGGCTGATGCTTCGGTATACGGGGCTAGCAACCTGCTTACTCCTCAATTGGAGCGATTATCAGATATAGGAATGACGTTCGAGAATGCCTTCATTGCCTCACCAGCCTGTGCTCCCAGCCGGGCAGCCCTACTCACCGGACTGATGCCCGCCCGAAATGGAGCAGAAGCGAATCATACCTACCCCAGGCCGGGCACATTGCTACTCACCCAAAAATTACAGGATATAGGATATGAGGTATTGGCGCTGGGTAAGGTTGCCCACGGAAAAATGAACCAAGAAAGTGGCTTTGATGCTTATCAGCCCGTCCCTAAATGGGGAGATTTATCAGGAGCTGCCCGACTGATATTAGAAAGCAGAAATAATAACCGACCGATTTGCCTGCTATTGGGTGATCATCGCCCCCATGTAGCGTGGATCGATAGCTTGGGCTACAATCCTCAAGAGGTTAGCTTACCCGACTACCTGATTAATACCCTCGAAACCCGTGAGCATTGGGCCAGGTATTACACTGATATTACGGGAGCTGACCGAGAAATGGGTGAAGTGCTGGATCTAGCCCAGGAAAAGTGGAACGACGATTTTATCTTTATCTATTCCAGCGATCACGGTGGACAGTGGCCCTTTGGCAAGTGGAACCTCTACGACGCTGGAATCAAAGTACCACTGTTGGTCGCCTGGCCGGGTCAGGTTGAGTCTGGCTCCCGTACCGATGCAATGGTAAGTTGGATCGATATTTTTCCTACGTTGCTAGATATGCTGGGAGGTGAAGTACCGAAAGATATTGATGGAAAATCTTTTGCTCCAGTATTACTTGGAGAGACCGACCAACATCGGGATATGATTTTTACTACGCATAGTGGCGATGGGGTAATGAATGTGTATCCTATCCGTAGTGTGAGAACCCAACGGTATAAGTATATTATAAATCTCTGTCCAGAATGTTATCATACTAATCATTCGGATATTCTGCGAAAAGATGGTGCGGGTGCTTACTGGGATTCCTGGGATAAGAAGGCTGAAACTGACTCTGAGGCAGCAGCCATTATTCAGAAGTATTATGTTCGTCCTGCCGAAGAGTTTTATGACTTACAGCAAGACCCTACCGAGCAGCATAATTTGATAGAAGAAGCAAATTATCAAACTCAGATTAAAACCATGCGAAGCCAACTGGAAGAGTGGATGCAGCAGCAAGGAGACCATCAGACCGTGTTCCAGAAACCCTACCTGATTTCCGACCCGAAGCCTGACTCGGTTTTGGTGCTTGAAAGAAGAAATAAAAACTGACATGAAAATAGGTATCATTGCTATCGGTGTATCGCTATTACTTTCACTTTATATTCAGGTACTAGCCCAGCATCTGTTAACCCCTCCCAGCCCACTGTTTGTCGATCCTAATTATCACGGTTCATGCGATCCAGAAATTATCTGGAATCAGCAGGATAGTACTTGGTATATCTACTATACTTCCCGGAGGCCTACCGTGGAAAACACCTGGCTAAAAACGCCTATTGGGGTAATTAACTCTAAGGATTTGGTCGATTGGAATTTTGAGGGCTACTGCCAATTTGACGGTAAAGGAGGGAAAAAAGATGCTGAGGCTACTTATTGGGCTCCCGCCATTATTTCGCATCAGGGCAAACTACATATGTTTGTTACCTACAAACCCGACACGCTTCCTGACAAGGGAGCCTGGGGTGGATCTGGCAAGATTGTACATTACGAGACTCCTTTAAACAATCCGGTGACCGGATGGAAAAAAGTAGCCGATATGCACGATACGAGCCTAAACACGATTGATGCCACGGTTTACCCAAAAGATGACACCTTCCATGTGTGGTTTAAGGGAAAAGAAAAAGGGGCTAAAAAGAATGAACTGTACCATCTGGCTAGTACTGATTTGTACAATTGGGATTCAAGAGGCTTTACTGAAAGTGATGTGTTTAACGAAGCAGTCACGGGTTCGGGTTTTGAAGAAGCACCCTACATCTTTTGGTGGCGAGAAAAGTACTGGCTGATTACCGACCCTCACCTCGGCTTATTTGTCTACCAGAGCGAAGATGGTGAAGATTGGCAGTTTCAGAGCACGATACTAAAAGAAGGCGGAAACCGAGCCATGGACAGCACAATGGCTCGTCACTGTAGCGTAGCCGTGATTGATGACCAGGCGTTTATTGTGTACCACGTAGAACCCTGGCGACGTTACGACCTGGAAGATAAAAAGGGCAGAAACCGAATCCCGATTTTTAAACAACCCCTGAAAAACCGCCGAAGCGTACTACAGATAGCCGAACTAAAAATTGAAAACGGCAAGTTGGTATGCGACCGAAACGAAAAAATCATTCTTCCAGACCTATAAAAAACTGGTTTCCATCATTTACCTTCTTGTCTTTTCTGTTGCAATATTTGCCGGATTTCAGTCCAAGGAAGTATGTTGTTTTCGGTAGCCCAGGTTTCGTATAAGGCTTTCATCTCTTCCACCCGGGCGGGCATAACAGAGGCTAGATTATGCATTTCGGTACGATCTTTTTCCAGGTCATAGAGCTCCCAGTTATCTTCGTTTTCCAGTTTCCAAGCTTGCACCAGTTTATACTTTCCCAGCCGAACGGCTTTATTCCCTTCGTGCTCCCAGAAAATGGGTTCGGAGTGGATAGATCTTGCTTCGCCCCGAAATAATGAGGTTAGGCTTTTTCCAGCTAAAGAAGTAATCAAGTTTCCCTGATATTCTTCCGGATAGCTTGCTCCGGATACTTCCAAGCAAGTGGCCATTACATCTGGCAAAAACCCGTATTCTTTTATCCAGGTGCCATTTTTTTGAGCATCTATGCCGTCTGGCCAATGCACGATGAAAGGGGTAGCCATACCGCCTTCGTGCAGCCAATGCTTGTACTTACGAAATGGGGTATTAGAAGCGTTGGCCCAGGCTCTGCCGTAAGAGAGCACGTATCCCTTCTTGGTTTCCAGTTGCTCGGCGGATCCGCTTCCTAACTCATCAAATTCGGCGCAGGCCCCATTATCACTCAGGAACATGACCAGGGTATTACTCAGCAGATCTCGGGCTTGTAGGCTATCCATCAGTCGCCCGATATTTTGATCCATTCGGTCGATCATCGCCGCGTAGATTGCCATTCGCAAATCCATTTCTGCTTGCTTTTCCTCATTTAGTGAGTCCCAGTCGCGACTATCAGGAGGGGTTAGTTCCCAGTCAGCCGCTATCAGCCCTATTTTTTTCATACGCTCGTAACGATCCAGCCTTAATTGCTGCCAGCCCTCTTGGTACTTTCCCTTGTACTTATCAATCTCTTCTTGAGGAGCTTGAATGGGCCAGTGGGGAGCATTATAGGCCAAGTACAGAAAGAAAGGCTGGGTTTCTTCCTGCTGAGAATCGGTAATAAACTGAATAGCATAGTCAGTAAAGGCATCAGTGGTATAGTAATCTTCATCGGTAATCGTGACTGGCTCATTACCGGAAGTAATACCCCGTGGGGGTTCGGGTTTGAAGAAATTACACGCCCCAGGAATGAGTCCGTAAAAATTATCAAACCCCCGCTGCCGGGGCCACTGTTCCTGTTTTTCGTAGCCCAGATGCCATTTACCTGTCATCAAAGTGCGATAACCTGCTTCTTTCAGTACCTCAGCAATGGTCACAGTATTTCGGTTTAGAAAGCCTCGATATTCCGGTACCCCGTAATCATGCCCACCGGGGCGATTAGGCGAATTGGACATATGCCCAATACCAGTCTGATGCGGATAGCAGCCTGTTAGCAATGACGCCCGTGTAGGACAGCACCGAGCCGTATTGTAAAATTGAGTAAATCGGATACCATTAGCAGCCAGTTTACTCAGGTTAGGAGTGTTAATTTCCCCGCCGTAGGGGGCAATATCTGAGAACCCCATATCATCAGCCATAATAAGAATAATATTGGGTCTCTTGACCTTACTGGTTTCTAAATGATGAGCACAACCTAAAAGAAATAATAGCAAAACGATGGCAGAGAGAAAGAGCTTTTTCATGAAGTAAGGATAACTAAATTTTCGCTCATTGTAAGAACCCTATCGCCGGTATTCGTTGGTTAAAATGGTAGAAATTAAGGTTTTGAACAAAAGTGCCAGATAAATGAACATGAATACATGAACTAACGATTTTACCAGACTACTTTCGATATTGGTGTAATTTTTACATTTATCTAATCTTAACTGAAAGGCCTAAAAAACTTATGAAAGTACTTACATTATTACTACCTCTCACGCTATATTGTCAATTGGGATGGTCTCAGATGAAAACGGCCAAGGTAGCTTCGGCTCCTATTATGCCCGTAAACTCACGAGCAGAAATTGAAGCAGGATTAAAGTCTCACGATCGTGCTTTATTTCTTAAAGATCATTGGATAAGAGATCCATATATTATCCTGGGACCTGATGACTACTACTACTTAACCGGGACTACGCCCAACCCTGGTGATCCAAAGGAAAAAACGGATCCTTACAATAAAGGGCTATTCCGAGGTAGTATTGTAGGTTCCGGCGTTCAGGTATGGAGAAGTAAAGACTTAATTGACTGGGAATATCTGGAGACACCTTACTCCTTAAAAGATGCCTACCCGATAAAGAAAGGAAAAGTGAAAAAAGCTGATGATGGCAGTCAAAATGTACTATGGGCTCCGGAGATTCATTGGCTGGAAAAAGAAAATAAGTGGGCTTTAGTACACTGTCCAAAGGGAGTAAGTAGTCTGGCTTTTTCGGGAGAACAGGAGGTTGAAGGCCCCTGGACACATCCTATGGGAGAAGCTTTTGTAGGAAAGCATGACCCGTCACTTTTTCAGGATGATGATGGAAGATGGTATGCCTTGTGGGGAAATACTTACGTTGCCCAAATAAAAGATGACTTTAGTGGGTTAGCTTCAGAGCCATATTATATCGTCCCAGGCAGTGAGCGACCTAATCCAGGAAAGAAGGGCGAGATGATAAGTGTAATTGGTCATGAGGGAGCTACAATGCGAAAGATTGGTGGCAAATATGTATCATTCGGCACTGCCTGGTCAACCGACGAAATGCGTAAAGGGTCATACAACTTGTATTATTGTATAGCTGATGAGATTATGGGAGAATACGGACCCCGAAAGTTTGTAGGACGCTTTTTAGGTCATGGCACCCCTTTTCAAACCCGGGATGGTAGTTGGTGGTGTACTGCTTTTTTCAATGGCGATGTCCCTCCAGTTGAAGAAAAAGGAATTGAAACCCGTAATCTTTCTGAAACTGCCCAAACTATCAACCAACGGGGTACGACTATTGTGCCATTGGAAGTGAAGATTTTAGATGACGGCGAAATATACATACGGGCAAAAGATCCTGCCTATGCTAATCCTGGCCCGGATGAAAATCAGCAGTTTAGCAGTAGTAAATAAATTAATCGAGTATGTTAATGTGTCTTTCAACCAGTTTGCTGGTACTTGCAATAGTATCTTTTCAGACTTTAGTCATTGCCCAGTCGGAGAAACCTAATATCCTGCTTATTTTGGTAGATGATCTAAAACCCAATCTGGGCATATACGGCGATTCCGTTGCCGTTAGCCCGAATATTGATCAATTAGCGAATGAGGGAATACGATTTAATCTAGCTTATTGCAACCAAGCTGTCTGCGCTTCTTCACGCTATAATCTGATGTTGGGATCTCGATCTACTAGCACAGGATTGTATAACTTTGGTAAGGAATTCAGAGATGTTTATCCGGAGGCAGTTACCCTTCCTCAACATTTTATGAATAATGGTTACCATACCGAGTCTATGGGTAAGGTATTTCATATCGGTCATGGTAACACCAATGACGAAGCATCCTGGAGTATTCCTCACCACAAAGAAAAAGTAATTGAGTACCTCTTACCCGAAAGCACTAATCGGCAACTGACTCGCGAAGAAGCTTTTTTTGAGAATACCAGGATGTACTTAGAAGATATACCCAATAATAAGGAACTACCCCGGGGGGCTGCTTGGGAGATGCCTGATGTACTAGACGAAGCTTACGCTGATGGTCGGGTAGCCCGGCACGCCATAGATCGACTCAGAAAACTTTCAACGACGAAACAGCCTTTTTTTATGGCAGTGGGGTTTGCTCGCCCCCACCTACCGTTCTGTGCTCCCAAAAAGTACTGGGATCTATACGATCCAAATGATCTCCCCATGCCCGAATTTGAGCAAGCACCAGAAGGAACTCCTTTATCAGTGGTGAAACGTAATGGAGAAATCACTCAATTTACACCTGTGCCCGAAAACACCGATGGAATTTACGAGGATGATTTGAAACGAAAGCTAATCTACGGTTACTACGCAAGTATGAGTTATATGGATGCTCAGGTAGGACGAGTTATGGATGAGCTAAAACGTCTTCAACTAGACAAAAATACGATTGTTATTTTATGGGGTGATCATGGTTGGCATTTAGGCGATCACGGTTCCTGGACAAAGCACACGAACTTTGAGCAGGCAACTCGCATTCCACTCATTATTGTCGCCCCTAACGTTACAACTCCGGGTACTAGCACCCAACAATTAGCCGAGACCGTGGATGTTTACACTACCTTGGTTGCATTAGCTGATTTACCAGAACCCACTGGCCCTCAGCCCATTGATGGTATCAATTTAATGCCCGTCCTGAAAAATCCTGAGTCCCAGGTCAAAGATCATGTCTACCATAGCTACCCTAAACGACTGGCGGGTGAATACAGAATTGGTTGTGCCATCCGAACAGAAAAGTACCGTATGGTAGCCTGGGTAGACCCTTCCAATCCAGACTCAGAAAAAGTGTATGAATTATACGACTACGAAAAAGACCCGCAAGAGACCATAAATCTGGCAGAAAAAGAAAAAGAGGTACTAGAAGAAATGAAAATTATCTTGGCTAATCACCCTCACCCTAAATCTGGATAAGGAGATTGTCTAGTAATAGTGTACCTCGTCAGTAATTGTAAAATTTCCCTTGGATACCAGTCTAAACAATAAACAGGTAGTGTACTCAACATAAGGATGGCTTTTTTGCCAATCTCTCAAGGTTATAGTGAACCGGGCCCCGGCAGCTAGAAAATAGTTGATCGCTAAGTAGCGACTGACGCCCGGTGGTTCTGCCAAGTTTTGGGAAAAGATAATGCTTTACGTACCAGACGGGCACATCGCTGCCGTAGAGTATTGTTAAACTGCTCTATCTTCACAGTTTGCTTTTTACCTTCTACTTGATGCGGGGCATCCCATGTTGCCCTTTGGCAAAAACGCTTGCATAGACCGCCCAATCATCGGTAAATACCAAGACTTTGTGCCGTAGTTTTTGAGGTATACTGGTCCATAACCCCAAAGCACCTTCTTCGCCTCTGCTACCTAAATGAAACCCTACTACTAGACCTGTACAGCGTTCCACGGCCAACCAGAGCCACGCTGGGCAATCTTTTGCCTCTATGAACCCACATGCGGGAGGGCGCCCCCTCATCCGCTTCCAGACAGTATAATTGCAGTTCAGGGTTATCCAGCTCGCCTATCGGAAGTTCGGCTCTTACTGATTGCTAGCACCGTTTCGCGTGCTGAACTACCCAATGTAAACTTACCTTCAAGGTGCGAGTTATAGCCTGACTGGCGTCCCGGAGAAGGGAAACTCGCTCTAACAATAGACGCGTTAATATTTCTTCTCTTTTAAATGTAGTAGTGGGATCTCTTTCCACCGCTTGGTGTTGGCATATGCGGTAGTGATAGTTCTGTCGCTCGGCGATCCGATTTCCATAGGAGGTAAAGCCGTTTTTTACGATCTTTGAGCTTTGGCAATGAGGGCAGGCGACCGTCGCACGGTAGTCATATTATTTAGATTTTGGCGGCCGCTGCGCGGTCAATCAATAATACGATTTACTGCTTCGTTGCCAAATTCTTAATTCTTTCATCCTCATCTAAAGTACACTACCCCGAACAGGGCACTGGCGATGACCACCCTAATCATAAACTCAATCTTGTCGGGAGTTCCAGTGAAGAACTTCATGGCAGCTTTGAAGATACCGATGCCAATCCCAATTAGAAAGGCCACATTAAGAATAACAATAATCCAGACCCGGATACTAGAGAGGGCGGCTTCCACCTGGGCTTGTCCAAAGGAAGGGGCAACCGCCATCAGCATCATTAAGAGTAGTAGTGCCCCCGGTTTAGAAGTGGCCCATGAAGTTACCCAACGGGGCTTACAAGTGAATAAGGAAAATAGAACGTGTTGCATAATGTTAAAAAGGGTTAGTAAGTACGGATAAATATGTTGAAAGCAATTTATACATCCCAGGCATTAGGGACGGGGCTAATAGTATCTTTTTTGAGTGGCGAAGTTGTTGATATCTTTCCTTTACGAGCGATGGTGCGATCTAAAGGCTCGGTGTCACCGCGGTCATACACTTTAGTAGGAATAGCTGGCTGGTTTTGATAGATTATCTCTTTCTGGTTTCTTTCCCTTGCCCACCGCCTACACTGCTGTAGGGCTAACAGAGCCAAGCTAATCCATAGTATTAGGGCGAGTAAACCCAGAGGGGGGCTTACCCAGTGTAAAAGATTTTGTGTTATATTGGTCGTACGTTTATTAGGCTACCTTTCTTGGTAGCTAGTCTGAAGTAGTAACTTAATAGCTACTTACTGATGAATGATTGATAAGACAATATTAGTGGGTCAAAAGGAGGTGGGCAATTTTTTAGGTGGAAAATAATTTCCAAAATGAGAGTGACCCTTTACTGAGTCTCGAGCCGCGGAAAATAGAAAATTGGCTGTTATCGGTAAAGCTTCAATTAGATATGGTAACTAGATAAAGTCAACCATCATGATAAATATCATCTGAAAAGATGTATAAGCTATTTACCGAAATTTCGGTCAACAACTATTGATGAACGCTCTACGAAATTAGGGATTCCCCTCATAGCCAAAGTGCCGACGGTATGAACAATGAAGTAGTAGAAATACTACTCCCCTAAAGATGGATACGCTGGACGCGCAATAGGCAACTTATCAAATTCTTTTTGATAGATAACCGGAAATCTTTCATACTCCATTCCCACTTCTATTAAAGGTATAGAAACGTTATCTTTAACTACCGTTAATATAGCCCACTCGCCTTCACGAGTAGCCGTTATACCAGTTCTGATAATATCAGGATGACGGATAGAAGAAGAAACATCCTGTAGATCATCAGGTTTTGGTTTTGTTGGTCGGCCTGGAATATGAAATGTACGTACCATACCCTATTTGTCAGTTCTTCTACTAACATAACGATTTCTTCGCTTCTCTAGTTTACATCAAAGCATATCAATCGGAAACGCCTGAAATTGACTATATACCAAACCCAAATCGCAGGAAGTGGGGGGCGACATATAGGAGGGCTAAAGGTCTACACGTTTCGTGATCAATAATAACATATCCAAAAAATCACCTGGCATGCTAGAAGTTTGCCCCTCAACTTCGCATAAATTTGGATACTATCGTTGAAAACAGCAGCTCTTGGGTAACTACAGATCGCTTGGTTAGTCATTATCAAACATTAAGCTGTCAGTCTCATAAATCATTTGCATATTAGTAGATCCTTTAGTAGTAAGTGTATCTTCACCAATTATTACCAGGGAGCTAATGTAGTATGTCTTCATTTCAAGATTAGGGATCAGTGCAATACCTCTCTCGTTAGTAGTACCAGAAGCTATATTGGTAAGACCCTGAAAATTATCATTACCTCTGGTTTTCTCTGACTCATACAGAAATACCTGGGCATTTCTTAAGCGAGTACCGTGAATATCTTTTGTAGTTATCTGAAGAAGGGGATTTATGAGCCTACCTTCGGCGATAATGAGTTGTAGCTTTTTTAAACCATTAGGAGTCTGAGGTTTGTTTTTAACGACAGTTACTTCTTTTTCTGCAATTTTGTAATCAATAGTAATAGGTAAAGTAGACTGTTGCTGATAAGAGGCTGTTACTTTATAAGTGGGTCCTTCAGGTAATCCATTAATTGTGAAATCTCCTTGATCATTAGTCATGGCGGTATACTCTTCTACAAATCCACCGCTATCTTTCCTCAAAACGACTTTCGCTCCGGCAGCGGGTTGCTCTAAATCAGTGAAAATATCCTTAAACAATACTCTTCCACTTACGGATGCAATCTTATAGTCTATCTCATTATTAAGCCCCAACTCAATTGTACCAGGTGCGTCAATATATTCTGAGCCTCCTGTATCAATTGTTTTATCATCCTCATAAGTGATATTTCCAACTAAATATGTGGTAGTAAGCTTATAAATCCCTGAAGGCAAACTAGTAAACTTGAACTCCCCCTTTTCAGCATCTACTGATAGGTCTTTTCTCAACGCTAAATCGGATAGATTTTCGTCATTGCTTCTTAACTCCAGGTAAGCTCCTCTAGCGGTATCCAACACATTAGTGGTTGCATCACGGTATAATACTACTCCTTGAATCGTATGACTACCATACAGTTTGTTAAACACATCATCTTCGTTTTCACATTGGCTGGACATCAATACTATTGATAGTAGTGCAAGTACTTTTATGTAAGAGGAATAGCTAATCATGGTTTTAGAGGATTAGTAGTGTCGTTGATGAAAATACGTTTGAATATATTGAGATCGAAGGCAATGGATACAAACGGACCAACAACTAAGCTGGTGCTTGTTTCTATTTGAGTTTGATTTTCGTTAATTCTCAATATTTCACTTTCTCCCAGATGTGCTCCACCGAATATGGCAAGGCCATTAACCGGTTCAAAGCCACCGCCTATGTACCAATTTTTTATAGGAGAGTCAGAAAAAGAGAAACCAGTATAAAGAAAAGGGCGTCCTATTAATCTAAACCTAGGTGAACGAATATCCTGCCTGATAATAAAATACTGGATGCCGAAGGTAGCGTCTAAGCCGTGATTGTCAGTTTCCACTGTAATTGTTTCTTCGCTTAAGTCATAATCCGTTTTCTCTAACCAGCTATAAATAGCTCCCGCCTTTAGCTGGAAGCGCCGTAGTTTATTAACCCGATAGGCCCCTTTATACAGCGTTTTATCTTCCTCCTCACCTTCTTTGTTTTTGATCGTAGTCGTAATTTCATAGTTCAGCACATTCTTATCGAACGGGTCTTCTTGGTACTTGGGCTCTGCTAGTTTAGAGACATACTTTACTTTTTCCTTCTCAGAGTATTTATTAATGATCTCAGTAGTTAATACTCCATTGCTAAACACCTCAGCTAAATTATTAATGCGTACAAATTCTTCTACTATGGTAACAGGATCTCTATTACCTCCAACAATGCTCTCTCCAACGCCTTCGTCTAAGATTTTTGTCTCCAGAAAACTTCTGCTGTCATTATCTTTATCGTAAGTAACTTTTAAGAAATAATCCGTATCTGGATCAGCATTGTGGATTAAGACCTCAACCTGATGATTTTCAGGAATCTCTTTGAACAGGCTATTGGACATGACGGTGTGACGGTCTAAAGCATTATGCTGCCGCATAGCATGCTGTGTTTTATTTTTATTCAAGTAGTTTTTCTTATTATTATAAATTCCACCCCGATACATGACTTTTGTATCTAGTAGAGCACTTTTTAATACCTCAGACTTCTTTTGGTTAGAAGCTAAATTTAATTGTAACTCATTAATAGTTTTAGTTACTTCTGTTCTTTTGTTTTTTAACCTGTTGTATGAATATAACGATGTAGATACTCCCCCAGAAGCCATTTTCTCGTAAAACGCTATCTCCTCCTTGATAAGAGTAAGTTTCTCCTGGCTTTCGCTTATAGCTTTTTGTGTACCTTCAACATCAAACTTTACATCTAGAGGGCTAGCTAGTATTTTCCCTTCAGTAAACCATAAAAATGAATAGAAATAATTGTCTCTTAATACGGCTGATATACTCTTTGTTAATCTCTTATATTCACTAACCACAGGCTTTAATTCGAGGACAATGAAACTAATATCATTGATATCATATCTGTCTTCAGGTAGCAAAGATTTTGCTTTCTTATAGAGGATCTTCATCTCATCGGTTGCCATGGCTTGGGCAAAAGCTTTGAACTCATCCGAATTTACAATCGGTATTAGCTCTTTAGGAGGTGGGTTTTTCTCGAGGATTTGCTTAAATCTATTTTTTTGTTCTAACTGGAAATTAATTGAGTCAGCATTAAGTATCTTGCTCGGATCAGATGCTGTACCACAGTTATTCTTTTGGCAAGAAGTTGATTCGTTAGAAGGTAATTTAATACATGCTGAATGCAGTTCTTCTTTATCGCTATTGTAACCACTAACAGTAAATATCTTGGTAGGAGTTAGTTCTGGAATAAGAGTGGCTGATTTTGATACCTCATCCATTTTATTCATTATTGCTGTATCTAGAGCTGACGCAATATCTGTTTCCAGAAAGTCTTCGAGGTTTCTTATTTTTGTTTCGCCATTGTTCAAATCTGCCTTTATCTTTTCTATAATCCCATAAATTTTTTGTTTGTTGTCATCATCAGCAAAAGCCTTTAACTTTTGGATTTGAATATCAGCCACACTTTCGGATGTTAACTCAGTTATAAAATCATTTACTATACTTTCTATAGACTCTTTAGTTTCATCGTCTAAAGAATCTGCTATACTAGCTAGTTGAAGAGATTGTCTACTTTCCTCATTCTCTACTATACCTTTAGCTTCATTAAGAGAGTTTCGAGCAGCATCATCCAAGTATGGCATCAAATTATTTACTAGAAGGTAGCTTTTGTCATTTCTTAAATTACCCGATACATCTTTAATGATATTGTCAACTGATTTTTTAGCATCAACATAATTAGATATATACCCTACTGTAAAATTGCCACTATCTATTTTTTGGGATGCCTGCTGAATACTTGCCTGAACGGATTCTTGGAGTCCTCCATTTAGTAAATTGATTAATTCATTTAGTTGAACTGTGTTTTTAAAGTAGCCTAATAATTTAGGCACTTTTCGCTTGATTTTATCTCTAGTAGGTTTGGTAAGTAAATGACAGATATTCGGATCAAGTAATTTATTTAACCTATCTCCAATTTGGTACAGAAGAACGTAATAAACCGAAATCCTATTTATCTCATATTTGGTAACACCATTACTCAGATAAAAAGATTCTTCATTAGTATCCATAAGAATGTCTGCTAACGCAATGTATTTTTTTGCATAGCTTTCTAATTCATCTTCGTTAGGATCAATGCAGACGCTAATTTCATCTAGGTGAAACTTTGCTGGGAGGTTGGACTTTAATCTACCATCAGAGCCAAATTTTAAATCTAGTTTCTTACTATGGAAATCCTTTTCGCTCTGAGCGATTGCGTTATTAGCGATACCGAATAGAAATGAAAGAACGAGAACAAGTATACTTCTCATAGAAATAGGTGATTTTGGTGGAAGGTTGGTTAATAGATAATCTGCTAGTGGTTGAAGGAGAAGTTAGCAGATAGCGAATGGGGGTGGAGCTACTGAGATTAGAGTTAGGGATCATAATTTAGGTTGGTAGTTTAGTTATTGCTAAAGTAAACCTATTTATTGTTAAGCTGCAATAGCCAATAATGGGTATAAAATAGGGGCTGCAGGTTTAGCAGCCCCCTGTTATGCTTAATTTTACTTTTCGGGAAAGAGTAAGCGGGCATTCAAATTAGCCGGTTCGAAGCTTCCTTCGGGTAGAGTTTCACCTAGGGTGAAGGTTACAATGCTGATAGTTTCCAGGGCAGCTATGGTACCGGTGTACTGCCGGGTTTGGCCTAGCGTCTGTACCAATACTGTAAAGTTGGATGGTGATTCTCCGTCATAATGATTCACTTCTACTTGGTAGTCTCCCTGAGGAGCTTGCTGCTGTTGCCAGAAGATGTTTTCGGGACCAAAGCCGTCCACATCGTCTACGTCCAGCATACCGCCACTGCTACTAACCGAGCTAAAGTAGGCAATGCGCTCGCCATTAGGGTCAATCACGTGTAGGTCCAGGTCAGCGGTGTTATCCCAGGTAAGGGTAATCTGCACATCGCCACCACCGTACTGTAAAGATTGACGGGCTAGCTCAATATTCTCGGCGTGCTCATCGCGAAGCAGATTAGCTACCAAATCCAGGTCAATACTTTCGGCGAACAGTATTTCTGAGCAATCGCTAATGGACTCATGATAAGGGGCGCTCATAGTTTGGTTGCAACCAAAATCGCTAGCGTAGACCCCAAAGGCTGGGGCACTGGTTTCAATACTGCTAAGTGGAGCATCGTAGAGTGCTCCCGTAGCAGTCAGTACCAAAGGCGACTGGCAGTGGGCTATGCCGTTAACCGCAGCAGTGGGTACACCCGCGGTCAGCATAGGTTCGCTCAAGTAGCAGCCAAGCGTACTCATTCCCCAAGCTGCATCCATAAGCGGGTACATCTGTTCATCAGATTCCAGACGAGCATTTCGTTGGTTTTCTACAGTTACCTCCAAGTTGCGGTAAATACTAAGCTCATTTTCAGGGCTAATTATGGCTACATCGAACCCTATATCAGTATAGTTAGTAAATAGCATAGTATAACCAGCGGTGTTCACAATACTGGGAAGCAGGTATTCATCAAAAGAAACGTAGGTCTTAATCTCGCCACTCATGTAAATGGCTCTGGTGGTGTAGCCACTTTCAGGATTAACGACGGGGGTTAGTACTTCGCCCTCCTCAGTAAGCGCAACAATCGGATACTCGGGGTTACCACTAAGTGCCATTGCCAGGCCGTCTACCGTGGTTTCGTTGTGGTCTAGCACATTAAGCGGATTAGGACTAGCCTTACTTTCTCCTTGGTAAGTGATTTCGACAGTATGATCACCGGGCGAAAGCTCAAGAGGTACTTGCACCGTAACGGTGGTTCCATTGGTCGCTACCACGTCGGCTGGTTCACCCCCTACTGAGATTGAATAATTAGTAAGGGTGTCAAACGAAGCATCGGCCTGAATATCTAACGCTGATCTGACGTAAGTAGATTCCGGCGAGATTGCAGTGATAGCTACTGAAGTATTTTCCTCTCCCAGATCATCAGGTTTATCAATAACTTCTTCACAGGAAGAAAACATGGTGACAACTGCAAATAATAGACTGCTGATAATAAGATTTTTCATGATTAAGAATATTATAGGTTTACAATTAACGAAGTGAGTAAGTGAGCTTGGCACCAAAAGCAGGTCGTAGCTGGCTACCCTGCCTAGTAAACTGAGTTTGAGGTTCTACTTTCAGTCGGGAAATCAGCCCGTAGCGTTGATTAATTTTATTAGCCGATACCGCCGCGTCAATGACTGAATATAGGTTGGTGGCAATGGCTAACCCGGTGAAGACGTAGAATCCAGTATAATTGGGTTCTTCGTAGTACCCATTGTAGACGGCATCATAGTCTATGGAGTTAGCGGCACTGTTGGCGGCCAGCACCCAACTGATTACGTTCGCCCCGAACATCGCTAGCCCTTTACCAGTCTGCTTATTATACACCTGACCGGCACCGGGTATAATTAGAGATAATACTCCCGCTAGCAGGGGTTCTCGCGGACTGGTATTCGCATACTTGACCGCCTGAGGATTCATCATTGGCTGATAGGTAGGCTGGTTCGGATAGTACGACGGAGCTGGATTCGCAGAATTATTAGGAGGCGATGATGGTAGCGCGGTGGCCGGGGCAACCGAGGTGGCTTTTATTTCCTCCCGAAAGCCATTGCTGTAGGTGATGGAACTCACCTGATTCTTGGCGATGATATACACCGGGCCTTCCAAGTTATTGGCGTGTTTGTACTCAATATGCTCATCGGTAACTCGGGTTACCCTGCCTTCAATGAAAGACTGATCAGTTTTCTGGATACGATCTAGCGCAGTTTGGGCAAAGAGGGGTTGGGCTGCTAAAATTAGCAGCAAAACAAAAGTTCTCATGTTATAGATAGTTTTAAAGGGCGAAGAAATGAATTAGTGAGTGTACGTCCAGACAGTGGTTGAGCCGGATGATAGGTTGCCAGTACGGGTATCGACTACTCGTCCGTTTTCCAGTACTCGCACGGTATAACTAGAAGGCACATTGCTGATTTCACAGGACTCAAAGTACTCAACCCAAAATCGGTAGGTACCGCGCGGAGCAGAGCCATCGGTAGGCCAGAAAATATTTTCGTTAGGGCCATTGGGGCAAATGCCACACAAGCAGTCAACGTCTAATTGCCCCCCCGACTGTACGTAACTGTTTCCGTAGTAAATAATATTACCAGCGGGGTCTTCCACGTACAAATCCAAGTCAACATCGCCGGTAAATTGTAGGTTGAACTGGGGGTCGCCTTTCTGTCCGACAATTTCGTCGTCGGGTCGGCAGTTAGAAGGGTCTTCTTCACAAGGATCTTCGCATTGAGCAGCGCCGAGAATAAGTGCGACAGCTAAGGCAAAGGTGAGTTGATTGAATAGTTTCATGATAAAAACAGATAAATTAGGTGGATAAAATTCACCCTTCATGGGGGCGGCAGGAAAAGGTCACCCCACGGAAGAATAATTTTTATTAGCGCAAAAGATTTTTTGCTTTAAAATAAATATCTATTTTGACCCTGGGTTACTTTTATGCCCCTAGCCGCATCAAGTATAACTATGTCGCTTCCAACTATCGACCACGAGACACTCAGCAAGATAGCCGAAGGCGATGAGTCTGTCCTTACTCAGGTTTACCAGGCGCATCGGGAGGAATTTTTAGTGTGGGCGCAAAAGAATTTTCGCTGCTCGGAAGAAGTAGCTAAGGATAGTTACCAAGTAGCTTTTTTTATCTTTTACGATAATATTTCGACCGGTAAAGTAACCCATTTGACCAGTTCTATAAAAACCTACCTCTTTGGCATTGGTAAGCATAAGCTGTTTGAGCAGAACCGAAAAGAGGTGCGCTATTGCCAGGAAATAAAAGAAGAATTATTAGGATACGATCAGCCCGAAAACCCCTACCTAGAACAAGAAGAAAAATTTCAGCAATTAGAAAAAGGTTTAGAACAGTTAGGGTCACCCTGCCGGGAAATTATAGAGATGAAGTACTACGAAAAGCGATCGGTAGAGTATATTGCTGATAAGCTAGGCTATAAAAATATTGCATCGGCTAAGAATCAAAAATATAAATGTATGCAACGACTCAAAAAACTGTTAGGTGCTAATACACTGCATAAAACTACTAAATGAACAATACCACTGACGATAGAACCATACAACGCTACCTGGACGGAGATATGTCGTCAGAAGAACGCCGTGAATTTGAAAGCCAGCTAGCAACCGATGCTGAACTCCAGCAAGAGGTGAAAGAGTACGAGCAGTTACAGCAAGCTATTCTCTTTCAGAAACGTCGAGCAGTGTGGAATAAGGTTCAGCAGCTAGAAGCGCAGAGTGCTGATAATACTATCTCAATTGATAGAAACACCAATAAGACAAATTGGCTACCGTTGGCTATTGCCGCTTCGGTTGCTTTATTGGTGATAGTCGGATTGTTTTTTTGGGATCAACGCGCTTTAACTCCTCAAGAGTTAGCATCTCAGAATTTCACTCCTTTTATGAATGAATTTGTTTTTGAGTCCCGAAGTGAAACAAGCAGTATAAAACAGAAAGCCTTCAGCGCATATGACAATAAAAATTATAAGCAGGCTATTGAATATTTTGAACAATATGAGAGCAATAGTAAAGACATGACATCCACATTCTTTCTTGGTAACACTTATTTAGCTACCGAAGATTATGAGTCTGCAATTGAAGTTTTCGAAAAGTACTTGAATAATTATGATGTCTATGTAGAGGATGCGACTTGGTATTTATTTTTGTCATACCTTGGGGCAGGTAACTTAGAAAGAGCGCGATGGATAGCTGAAGACAAGAAAAGGTTTGGCCAATACTCTACTAAAGTGAAAAATATAGAATATCTATTGAAAGAAATCAAAAATTAGAAAAATCTTAGAGCATGTTTGGAATGAAATTATTCTATTCTTGCTAAAATGATAGTGATGAACATCAATTGTAGAAAAGCAACCGACGACTCGATCATTCTTTCGTAATCTTTAGTTAATCTTCTAAAGAAGTTTGTCCATCCGAA